>JAMORY010000013.1 GCA_027063305.1 Sulfurovum sp.
TTTTAGTGATATTGACTGTTTTTGCCTATCTGCTTGGCTATTTGAAACTTATAGATACCGCACTTGTCGGGGCTTTACTCTTTACAACTTTTGTTAAAGGTGCACTTGTAAGTGACTACTTTATGGGACTGAAAACAATCCAGTTGAAATACAGGCTGATACCGATTCTCTGGCTGGGTATTGTTATATCACTCATTGCAGCGGCATACTATCTGCCGATTGCAGCTGTACATTGAGGGGGAGGATTACGGAGTCTCCCGTTCTCACTCTTAAACTCTAAAAAATAATCTCTCTCCTAAATTAAAAGCAAGATCAAAGTATCCAATCCAAATATATCGTATGGAAGACAAATCGTACGGAAAATTTAATAATTTACACTCTCTTCTTCTTTTTTTATTTGGTTTTAATGATTTCAGAGTATTGCTGTCATCTACGATAACAACAAGTGATTCATCCGCATATTTTCTCAATGCTTCTTTCAGTTCAATATGTTGCATGAAAATGTAAAAGAGTATCAGCCTTTGGAAAAAAGGCGTTTTATAGTTAGGTTTGGCTATCTATTTTAAACATTTAATCTTCATTTAGCTACTTATGCTATCATATGACTATCATTATCAAAAAGGTAGTCATATGAAAAAGAACTTTGAAGAGATGAGTTATGATGAATTGTTAGCAGAGTTTAAAAATATTATTAAAGCCAATAAACTCAAATTCACTTCACAAAGAGAAGCGATACTTCAAACACTTTATGACAATCCGCAACACTTTACCTCTGAAAACCTTTATCTGCTTGTAAAGCAAAAACATCCGGATCTAAATATTGGTATTGCAACTGTCTATCGTACCCTAGCGCTACTTGAAGAGAATGGTCTTGTTAGTTCTATCTCTCTGGGTATACAAGGTAAAAAATTTGAAATAGCCAATAAACCGCATCACGATCATCTCATCTGCGAAAAGTGTGGGAAAATCGTAGAATTTGAAAATGAAATGATAGAAAAATTGCAACATGCTATAGCCAAAGAAAACGGTTTTGAGCTAACTGATCACTTGATGCAACTGTATGGTATTTGTTCGGAGTGCCAAAGTATTAATTAATACTTGATTCTCATAAGGTATTTTGTAATTCAATTTAAATTTAGGGCACCTCTAAAAACCCTACATGCCAATAATGGGTTTTGCAAATGTGAGGTTGTGCAAGAGGCTTTTGAGTCATAGCCGTAGCTACGATGAAGGAAGCATCTTGTGCAAGATCGCGTTTACAAAGCCCACCCCGCGGGCAATACAAGCTTCCGCCCATACGGCGTTACTCACTTTTGAATTAGCTACGGCTAGTCCTGCAAGTGAGTGCCTTGCCTGAACGAAAGCTTGTAATGTTATGGGTATGCAGGGTTATTAGATGTGCCCTTTAAGTATTTAGACTTTGCCATAACTCCTCTTTAAGATCCGTCCAAGGCTTAGCCACCTCTTTCATATGTGTTGCAGCAGCTTGGTAGTCGATAGCTTCAAGGTCTTTGCGTTTAACCTTGTAGCCATACTTGAACAAACCTGTTTCTGTTCGCTTCAAACTGTTTTGTATTGATGCCGTATTTAATTTCCAGTCTTGTGAGTGCCGCCATAGCCGAGCTGTAAATCTCTCTTAGTACATCATATTCCATAGGTGTTGCCATCATTGCTCCTTGTGTTGAAATTGATCTAAAAGCAAACTCACCGTTTGCGACAAGTTCAGTCCCAGAACTTTGGCTTGAGCTGAAAGACATTCATACACCTCTTTATCTAAGGTTACTTGGGTGCGTTTGTGCCGGTTGCGTGATTTACCTACCCGCATAGCTACTCGGAGTTTTTTGAGCTGTTCAGCACCCAAATAGGTGGAGATCCACTCATTGAGTCCGTCAAAATACGATTCATCCACTGGCAGGGTATCATCGAAGTTTTGTAACGCTTCACGGGCTTGCTCTTTGTTTTTGGAGTCTTGCCAAAAAGAGGGGCTTTTGTCAAAGCTGCGGCGTAGATATGCCAGGGCGATGGAGTACTCCTCCTCATCTCTGATCCGCCATTGGTTAGCTCGCTGCATTGACTGCTCCTTTTCACAATTGTTACATTGTAACATATTTAAAGTAAAGGTGTCATTTTGGTATATTTGACAAACGGGACACTTTAGGGTAATATAATAACAAAAAAGGATTGACCTTGAGCGTTGCACAACAGATCAGATCACAACTGGATCACCTTGATTTTAATCGTGAATATGACGCATCTGTCTTTGACGGTATAGCCTCTAAAGAAACCATTAAAAAGACTTTGCAGCGCAGCCGTGAGAGGGTCGGCAAAACAACCACCAAATATTTTTATGTCAAATATACGCCCCAAAGCAAAAGAAAAGCACCGTATGAAGTCTATGATGATCAAGAAGAGGTCATGTTTGACCCAACCGAGTTTAGCTTCAATGCTTTTTGGCAAAGTGGTAAACCAACCATGCAAAAGGTCTCTTCCATCATCCGTAATTATCTGACAGCTATGGATCAAAATGATATTTGTCTACTCTGCCGAAAATTTGGCAAAAACAGGGTCAAGGCAGAACTCATTGCAACCTACAGAGCACTTTACAAACAAGGCTTCATCGATGTAAAAGGGCATAGAGTGCCACTTGAAGGCAGGTATGATCGCAATCCTGTTTTTAAAGAGATCCTGAAGATGATCCATGACTGCTAATGTCATCACACTTCTTGAGCAGATCAAAGAGCTTGATATCTTTGAATCACACCCGCTCTACTTTGTCGGTGGTACGGCTTTGGCATACCATCTTGGACACAGGATCTCTGAAGATATTGACATCATCTCTGCCGCACCCTTGCCTCATCACCAGATCACAAATACAATCATGGCTCTCGGTGGTACCAAACTCAAAGATGCCAATGCCCTGGCACTAAGGCTTGCCGGACTCTTTCCCGATGAATATATGCTGAAATTCAATCTTCATGGTATTAAGCTGGAGTTCTTTGCAGCATCTACACCACTACAAAAAGAGATCGTAAAAACAGCTTCACCCCAACCCTACCAAAAAGGAAAACTACAGATCATAGATCTGCCATCTATTGCAAAACTTAAACTCATAGCCCTCCTCAATCGAAAAAAATCAAGAGACCTGTTTGACTTTAAAACAGTGCTTGAAGAAAACACACTCACCAAAGAGCAGATCTTGGATACAGCATCAAAATCGATCAAGAAGATAGACTCATTTTTGTCATTCTGTGATTTTATTGAAAAGATGCAGGTAGCTGAAGATGATGAGATCGTCTATCTTGATGAAAAAGACCCCAAACCATTAAACTGGGATGAAATTCATAAAGAAGTACTTTCACTTCTTTCATCAAAAATGAAATACGATTAACTGTCAGTGAAATTGGAAGTCAAGAAGTGCCCATTATCTACTGACATTTTAATTTTTTAGATTTTTCAAAAAGCCTTCAAAGCACGATGATACCGTACTTTGAAGGCTAAAACACACTGTTGCCTGCTGCGGCTCGAGTCCCCGAGAACCCACCATTTTATTTTCCCCCGTTAAACCTCTTCTTATACGCACACTTCTGACAAAGCTCTTCAACCGCTTTACCCTCTTTAAACCCATTGATGATATTGAGAGTACGTTTACTTTTTAAAATGGCTTCAAGTGAATTTTCATGCAAATTCCCAAGAGTAATGACACCCTCTCCATCCAGACAGCAAGGAACGACACGTCCGTCTGCAAGAATACCTATATGAGACTGTAATCCCTGACAGGTTCCGTCTCCGTAAACAGGATTGCTCAGAGAAGGCCATTCAAAGTAAGTATCAAAATGGACAAGCAGTTTGGGAGCAAGACGGATGGAGCGGGGTTTCTCTTTGTAAATGGTATCAATAGACAGCGGCGTTTGGAATGCTTCAGAGAGTGTCGAAAAGAGTATTTCGTTAAAGCTGTGTTCACTCATCATCTCATCGAGATTCCAGACACGCAGGTTGATGAAACAGGGTGCTTCCCTTCTTTGGTGTTCATGACAAAGTACCAGTACAGGGGTAATATACTGCTCGAAGGTCAATGCCGTATCGTTCTTGTTGTAGCTGTTAAGCGAGATATTGATCTGTTTGACACAGGGGTGGAACAGGGTATCGTATGTCTGTTTTTTCAAAAAGTATCCACTGGTTGTCAGTATTGCTTTTAGCCCATGTCGATGAATGATATCAAGGTAATCGTGCAGGTCACTCTGGGTAAGCGGGTCCCCCATGACATGACAGGCGATCTCTTTGGTATAGCGACTTGCCTGAGCAATAACATCTTCAAAAAAAGGAAGCGTCATCTGCGTAGAGGGAAGGCTTTTGGTCGGGCAGAAGGTACATGCCAAACCGCAAACGTTTGTTAGTTCGATGTAGATACGGTAGAACTTCACTGTTGCAAACACATATTGATATCATGTAACTGTTTTGCACGTTTGATACATGGCATTTTGGCACGTAGTGATGCGATACTCTTTTCAAAATGTTCACTCACACTATCTTTCTCCTCCTGCCAATCAACGATCACTTGACGACGTTTATCATCTCCAAGATACTTGACCTCCAAAGCATGAAGATCACTCAAACAGACATTGGCATCGATCGTATTCTCTGCTTTTTGGAAACACATACGACTCTTTTCCAGCGTCTTAAGAAGATTTTCTAAAAAACGCTGTTGCATATGGAATATCTCTTGTTGCAGTTGATCATGGAACTTTTTATCTGTATCAGCAGAAAAAGGATCTTTCGTAACTTTCTCAAGCTCTTCTAATATCCTCTCTCCGATCATACGATCATTTTGTTGTGGGATCTGTATATTTGCTCGTTTATAAAGTGCAAAAGTCTGTATTAACGGAAATTCCGGCATCTTTTCACACTCTTTCAAAGTGTTCTGAGCAGGATCGAAGGTCGCATCTACAGCCTCTTCTCTGTAGTGAAAACCCAGTGCCTGATAATCTTTTAAGATAGGAACACCCTTATAAAAGCAGAGCTTTTCTACAGGATCTTCCCAAAGATCACACACTACATTACCTACCATCTGCTGCCCTACATAATGCATTGATGACGGTATCTCCTCTTTTAGAGGAAGATGCTGTTTGATAATACGTTTAGTACGGTAATCGGCAACATATGAGATCTCCCCCTCTTGTACCGTCATAAAATCAGCTTTTGCATGATATCGAAAAGAACCGTTCAAATATTCATCGATATGTTTTCGAAATGTCAAAGAAGCACCATAGTCATGAAAACATCGTGTGGCATCACCTTTGAGCGTCCAGTTAAGGTCTCGGTCTATCATACCTGAAGCATCTATCTTATAGTGGACGATCCCTTTTTCGATACTATAACAGTCACTCTTGTTTTCAGTCTTTGCACACAAAGGTGTATTAAGAAGAAGTGTCCCCACTATAGTTGCCCATACTATCCCCTCTCGTCGTACCATCACTGCCCCACTTGACAAAAACGCTTGATAAGCGTCTCAATTACCTTGATATCCAATGGTTTTGTTGCATAGCCATCCATTCCTTCTGCCATATATTTCTCTTTATCTCCACTTAAAGCATTAGCTGTCAATGCAATTATAGGAATATGAGGCAACTGTTTCTCTTTCTCGTATGCCAATATCTCATGTGTCGCTTCCACTCCACCCATTTCCGGCATTTGAATATCCATAAAGATCATATCATAGTTACCGCTTTTTCGTGCATTGACCGCTTCTACTCCATTGTCTACAAGTGTCACATTCAGACCGAAGTTCTCAAGAACCACCTTAATGAGCTTTTGGTTGATCGGATTATCTTCCGCTACCAAGATGTGGAGTTCATCAAACCCTTTAGGTTTACGTTTCTCTACAGCAGGACTCTTTTTAGCAGGTTTGAGACGATCTTCATCTTTACTTTTACTATCAAGAAGTTTCCCCACTTTCTCAAATGTCACAGGCATATAGACGATCTCATCAAAGACTTTACGTGCATCATCCAACTGGTTCTGAAGTAATGAAGAGGTCAGTAGTACCCGTTTCCCCGGTGTGCCTTTAAAACGATCCAAACCATATGCATCAAGCGCGGTTTGATCGACCAGGAGCATCTGTGTATCGGCAGGGACTTGCGATATTTCATCATAGGTATCGTATGTTGCCCCGTAATACTCTACATATTTCTTTAAAATATATTTCCATTGGCTGTTCGGATTGAACTCAGAAAGTAGTGCCGAGACATGGAACGAAGGATCTTTTTTAATTTCTTTTTCCGTAGAGGGTGCGATCTCCAATGCCAACGTAAAGTAGAACATCGCCCCCTTACCTTTCTGGCTCTTAACCTGAAGCTTTCCACCCATCGACTGGATAATACGACTGGAGATCGTAAGCCCAAGCCCCGTACCCCCTGCTTTTCTTGTGGTGCTCGCCTCCGCTTGAGAATAGGCTTCAAATATCTTCTTTTGCTGTTCAGGGGTCAGGCCGATACCCGAATCTTTAACCGAGATCTTAAAGATGACCTTATTGTCCTTCTTAGAGATATACTCGGCAAAGACATCGATCTTTCCACCCTTTTCGGTAAACTTAACCGCATTACTGACCAAGTTGATAATAACCTGAGAAAGACGGGTCGGATCGCCCACCACCTCTCTTGGGATCTGAGGATCGGTAAAGAGGTTGAGCATGATCCCTTTCTCTTCGATCTTGGAGGTAAATACTCCTGCTGAGGCTTCGATCTTTTGGAAGAGGTTGAAAGGGATATACTCAAGTTCCATTTTACCGGCATTAATCTTGGAAATATCAAGGATGTCATTGACGATCACACGCAAATTCTCCGAACTCTCACGGATCATGGAGGTGAACTCTTTTTGCTCTTCGGTCAGCTCCGTTCCGTCAAGCAGCTCGGTCAGACCGACAATACCGTTAAGCGGCGTTCTTAACTCATGTGACATACTCGCCAAGAAAAGCTCTGTGGTCTTGTTCTCTTTTTCGAACTTCTCCGCTTTGGCTAACGCCTCTTGATACTTTGCTTCAAGCGCTTCATACTGCTCAAATGTTACTTGAGGCTCTTCCTCAAAATCCTCGGTCGATGCTTCTTCCACAGCAGTGAGTGTTTTTCTTCTCCACATAAGTACAAGCGGTATCAACACTGCCCATAAAAGTGTCAAAATGGCTGTTTGTTCTTGCGTTAGATGAAGTAAACCTATACCTACTCCAGCACCCGATAATGCCAAAATGATCCCTATTACGATCTCTTTTATTCCTTGACTACCCATAGCATCTTCCTATTCTAATATAAACTCTTTAGATCATTTTACCCAAAAATAAGATGATATTAAAGAAAAAATAAGTTTTATTATCCTTTATTAACCTATTATGCCCTGTAATGATACGTTTTATTTACTTCATCGTTATCAATCATCTATTTAGCCCTTAATTGGTATGATTGTAAAAATTTAATATGAGGAATATGCATGGAATACATACAACCGATGCTTCAACTCCAACAACAGCTCAATGATGCGACAAACGGTGAAGGCTGGGAATATGGAATGACAAAGAACCAGAAGCGTATCGACTGGAGACGCTGTAGCTATCTTGAGTGTGCCGAACTGATCGAAAGCTATCCATGGAAACACTGGAAGAACATTGATGCTCAGCCCGACTATGAAAACATTAAAATTGAAGCAGTCGATATTTGGCACTTCATTATGTCTCAGGCACTAAGCGACTATAAGAGACAAGATCTGGGTACTATCGAGGACCTTGCAAGAAGTATCACAAAACTCCCGAACTTTCAACAGTTCCAAGAAGATGTCGTTCCAACGACCAAGGACTATTATGCACAAATAGAGGTCGTAGAGAATTTGATGCGTACACTTTTTTGTAATAACGATACCCAAAAGCTCATGGCAGCCTTTATTGATGTTGCCATGCAGTCAGGACTGAATCTCAAAAGCCTCTATAAACTCTATGTCGGCAAGAATATCCTCAACCAGTTCAGGCAGGATCACGGATATAAGGACGGAAGTTATATAAAGATATGGAATGGAGAAGAGGATAACGTCATTATGCAACGTATCCTTGATAAAATACCGGAAATCACACCCGAAGCACTCTACCAAAAACTTGAAGAGGCATACCCTGCATAAATAGCAGGGAATGGCAGGCGTAGTTTTGTTTACTCCCTCTTAACGGCTTCTATCTTTAGTACATCGGACCTACAAGATCCTTCTCTACAACTTGGTTCCCGCGAACTGTGACCTTGGTTGCAATACGGATACTCTTAGGTGATTCATACCCACACTCCTCACCACACTTGACCATACCGATAAGATAGTACTCTCCGGAAGGCACCCCATAGAAAGCAAAGTTCCCTTGATCATCCGAAGAGGTAAAGCGAAGATAGTTAAAGAGCCTATCGTCCGCTTTTGCCATTTTCCGCCCTCCGATATAGCTCTCTCGATACCACTGATCCGAGTAGCTTGTCTTTGGATTGAGATAAAGACGTGTCGATTTCCCATAAACCTTTCTATCATAACCGTCCGTAACGTAAATACGTCCCTTAACGGTTCCTTTTCCACTCTTTGCCAAACGTGCATACTCATTTGCAGGGAAAGGAATACGCGCGACCTTTCCATCTTCCGGTCTGATCACCGCTGCACTCTCACTAAGGTTCTGGTCAATATCGGAAATGTCAATATTCTCGGCATCCTCTTCACTACTGCTCCAGCCTGCAGATTGTGCTGCAGAAGAAATACGATCACCCGGCAGAGTAGGTAGTCCCCTCTCTACACATCCAGTCATGAACCATAGGGTCAATAGTGGTACGATCACACTTAAAATTCTTCTTTTCATCTCACTTCCTTCTTCAATAATGTTGTATTGTACTATAGTAAATTTAGTTCAACACTTCTTTCTGTGGTTCTCAAAATATTTTTCCAAAAACCCTTTTGCCTCTTCATCGCCACTAAAGGCAACTTTTTGATACCAGAAGGCTGCTCGTGCACAACTCTTCTTTACCATATCACCTTTTTTATAACTACGTGCAAGATACTGCTGTGCATCGATATCACCCTCTTTTGCAAAACGTTGCATATGCCTGAACATACGTTTTTTTGCATAATAATAGTTTATTGTATGACGAATAAACCATATGGTAAAGAGTGCCAATGCACCGAAAAGATAGATCTCTAAATCTTGCATGTTACTTCCCTAAACAGAACTCACCGAACATCTTATCGAGAATCTCTTCACTGTCATAGGGCTTCGAGATGGAGGAAATAGCCTTGACCGCCTCTTGCAAATGATATGAGAAGAACTCCAACTCTCCATGCAAAAGCGGCTCTTTAGCTTCGTAGATCGCCTTCTTGGCAAGTTCTACCGCTTCTATCTGCCGTGCAGAGATTAGCATCAACTCTTCACCTTCACCAATACTGTCCAGCAGTGCTTCAAGACGTTGAGTCAATACTTTGAACCCATGCTTCACACTAACCTCGACAGGATCAAAATCCTCAAAATGTTCACGTACCAATACTTGCGGCAGGTCCGATTTGTTAATAGCTACTATAACCTCTTTTTCTCTGTGATTTCTTACAAGAGAGAGGATCTTCTCATCTTCTGTATCGAACGGACGGGAACCGTCAAAAAGTGCGATCACGATATCAGCATCCTCTACTGAGCTGAGTGAACGCTCTATCCCGATCTTCTCTATCGTATCGTCCGACTCTCTGATCCCTGCCGTATCGACAAGGCGGATTATATGCGACCCGATACGTACTTGCTCTTCTATCGTATCACGTGTAGTTCCTGCAATATCACTGACGATCGCGCGATCATAGGAGAGAAGCGCGTTCAAAAGAGAGCTCTTCCCCACATTGGGTTTCCCGATGATCGCTACTTTAAAGCCCTCTATTAGACCACGTCTTCGATGACTTGCATCGACAATCCGTTCTATCTTCTCTTCCAAAGCATTCAACTGCAAAAGGATACTGGAGAGGATATCATCCGGAATATCCTCTTCGGCATAGTCGATCATCACTTCCGAGTAGGCAAGGGAGCGCAAGAGCGCTTCACGGCTCTCATCGACAAAGGCTTTAAGCTCCCCTTTCATCTGCTTGGCAAGGATCTTGGCTGCATCGACACTTTTGGCTTCGATCAATTTGGAGATCGCTTCAGCCTCCGTCAGGTCGATCTTCCCGTTAAGGAACGCCCGTTTGGAGAACTCTCCGGGTAAGGCAAGTCTTACCCCCAAAGAGAGTATCGTATCAAGGATCTCCTGTGCGACGATCATTCCGCCATGACACTGAAACTCTACGATCTCTTCACCCGTAAAGCTGTTGGGTGCGGCAAAATAGATCATAATAGCCTGATCGATCAGGTCATCCGTTTTGTTATAAAGAGAGACAAGATGTGCATAGCGTGGTGTGATCTGCTCTTTTTTAGAGAGACTTTTTGCAACCTCAAGCGCACGTGAACCGCTTACACGTACGATCGAGATAGAGGAGACACCATGTGCCGTAGCGATCGCTGTAATCGTATCAGACATGGAGTTTTTTATGGAATTCATTGATCACGACAAAGCGTTTACCCGACTTTGCCGTCTTGATCGCAACATACTTATCGGGAAATCTCTCTCTTAACTGCTCGAGTGCGATCTGTACCAAGATACCGTCAAGAAAGCGTGTCTTTCCTTTGCCGTACTTCTCGACATTCTCAATGACCGGCTGGATATAGTTTCGGATCATCTCTTGTTGAGAGGTCAGGAACTCTGCGATCTCAAGCTTGATATAGAGCTGATACTTCGAGTGAAGCCAGTTAAAGAGCATATAGGAGAGTGCATTATAGCGATAGCCCTCTTTCCCGATAAGCAGTGCCGCATCCTCACCGTCGATAAAGATCAAAGCGGTGTTATCCACCACATCCACTTCCACGACATCGATATCGAAACAGGAGAGATCGAAAAGATGTTTAAGGCTCTCTTCAACACTCTGGGCAAGTTCAACATCCACTTCCGGTTCATTAACAACATTACTCTTTTGATCCGATTCGAAAAAACTGTCTATGATATCATCTGTCTGCGGTTTAGAAACCTCCGAAAGTTCACCCATCGAAGTATTTTCTTCATAGTCGTCTTCCTTGAGAGATGAAATGATCTCATGTGCGACTTCCTCTTCAAGGGTTGCTGTCGTAGTAGTCGTATTCTTTTGAATATTGGGTTGTACAGGGATAGATGGTGTCTTATGTGTTGCGACGATGATCGCATTTTTTTTAAAGAGTCCCAAGACCCCTTTTGTGGGGTATTGGATAACCGTATATTGCAGTTCCGTTACAGAGCAGGAGAGTTCGTTTGCAGCAAGCTCATACGCCTCTTCAAGGGTAGGTGCTTCCACTTTTTTCATTTACTTTCCTTTCTTTGCTGCTTTGTATTGCTCATACTTCTTATTGATATAGTACTGCTGTCCGATCGTAAAGATGTTGTTGACCACCCAGTAGAGTACCAATCCTGACGGGAACGGCATAATGATGAACATCAATGCCATCAAGATAGGGAAGAACTGGAAGATCTTCTCTTGCAACGGATCGGTAAAGTTGTTCGGTGTGATCTTCTGCTGGAACCACATAGAAGCCCCCATCAAGATAGGGAGAATATAGTATGGATCCGCTGCTGCAAGGTTATCGATCCATCCCGGGATCCATACGGCACCTTGAAGTTCATCCGCATTCAAAAGCACACGGTAGAGCGCAAAGAATACAGGGATCTGAAGGAGCATCGGCAAACATCCGCCCATCGGGTTGGCACCGTGTTTCTTATAGAGCTCCATCATCTTCATATTGAGCTTCGCCGGATCATCTTTATACTTCTCTTTAAGCTCTTTCATCTTCGGAGCGAGGTCTTTGAGCTTCTGCATAGACATCATTCCCTTGAAGGAGAGAGGGAAAAGTACAAGTTTGACCAAGAGAGTAAAGAGAATGATCGCCCATCCCCAGTTACCGATCACACTATGGATCCAAAGAAGTACTTTAAAGAACGGTTTGGAAAGGAACGTGAACCATCCGAACTCAATCGCATCCGTCAATTCGGGATTGATCGATTCTAGGATCTTATACTCTTTAGGTCCGATATATCCGCCAAGATGCATCGACGGTTTACCCGTTACGAAGATCAGAGGATCCCCTTCTCCTACTTTAAGGATAGAGACATCCATACCACCTTTGAAGTCATAGAACATTGTAGCGACATAACGGTCAAAAGCAGATGCGATAATCGCATTTTTAAAGACTTCGTCCCCCTTTGCTTCTCCATCTTCGATCGTTGTGATCACACCGTCAGGTGTTTTGATCAATGCACCGCGAACAAGCATATACATGGAGTTATCAGCCATAGGACGATGTCCCGGAGTGACAAAGTATGCTTCCGGTTTGGATGTTTTGATCTCTACATCATATGCTCCGTTCGGTTGAACAGTCAATACTTTTGTTACGGTAACACGTGAAAGCTGCTGTGTCAATATCAATGTGACCGCTTTATCTTTTGCATCTACTGTACCGCTTAGTGATGCCGTATATGGCGTATTGAACGCCTCTTGGTTCAGTGCTGCATCCGCAAAACGTATCTCAAGCGGTTTTGCTACGTTCTTACCGAGGATCTGAGGCTTATGCCCCTCTGCATTCTGATACTTCTTCTCCAAAAGTTCGAACTGTGAGATACGACCGAGTTTATCAATGGTCATATTGAAGGTGTTGGAGACGACATTTACAAGTGGTGCATACGCGTGTTCCGCCTGTGGTGCGGCCGATGCCTGTTTCCTTACACTGTTATCCGCCGATATGGGAGAAGGGGTCGTCTTATTGCTAAGAGCCGGTGTTGCCGGTGCCTGTTGTGCAGCCGTTGCTTGTTGCGCTTGCGGGTTCTGTACTTGCTGTGGTGGGAAAAGATAGCTGTAACCTACAAAAACAAGAAATGAGAGTGCCAATGCAATAAGTAATCGTTTATTTAAATCCTGTTGTTCCAAAATAGTACCTTTAATAGTAGATAGTGAACGATAGTATAGTCTTTAGTGTGTTAAAAACCGTTTTAATTTTGAAGAAATGCAGTACACTTTTTCAGTGCGTGAAGATAGGCTTTGCGAGTTACTGAGTAGCTTTCATTTAAAAGAGCGGGTTTTGCCACCAATACATATGATCCACGCTTAAGCTGATCGATATTCTCAATGAAATGTGCCCTAAGCAAACGCTTTGCTCTGTTTCGGTGAACTGCATTCCCTATTTTTTTACTGGCGACAAAACCTACTTTATACTCATTTGAACGTTGATAGAAAAGTACAAAATAGGGAGTGTGCCAAGTCTTGGTGGAGCGGTTATAGACTCCGTTAAACTCTTTACTGGTCTTTATGCGAGTAAAATGTTTAATCTTTCCGATGGGATTATACCGCCAATCTTTTTCTACCTTTTGCTCTTCTAGCAGCAATTACTTTTCTTCCGTTCTTCGTTTTCATTCTTGTTCTAAAACCGTGTGTTCTTTTTCTTGGTGTGTTGTGTGGTTGGTATGTTCTTTTCATCTTAATAGATCCTTCATCTGAATTCCCGCAATATACTTACGGGTATAGTTTGGACGCGATTTTACCTAAAAACGACTTAATCTATTCTAAGGTTTTGCCCAAATCACGCCGCCTTTCCTAGTAAAGGGTCTTAAAGATGATCTCTCCACTGCTTTTTTGCTGCTGTGCCGCGATATATGTTTCGATCAGTCTAAAGATAATGTACTTGATATCGTGTGTCGTTGCACGTACTTCCAGTTCGATACAGTAAGGCTCTTTTGCATTATTATGCTTCAAATAACGCATCACCCTGTCACCAAAATGGAAACCGCCATCGATCTTAGTATCTTGACAGATGATCGCATAGATCGACTTCTCCTTATCTATCTCAAATAGTATATCGGTATTACGTTTCTGACTCTCCAATATCTCCTTCACTTCACACTCTTGCGCTGAGACAAGCATCACTACGAATGAACGCTCTTCTCCTCTATTCATAAGGTAGTAAACGATCTCGATCGTTGTTGAAATAGCATCCAACATCTTTGCCGCAAGTGCAATATCCTCTCCACCGAAGCGGATATTACCGCGACGTAATTCATTTTCTCTTGTAATCATCCTATACTCCAAATTCTTTCATTATATGCCTGTGATTTATTATATCATATTTTAGTTTCTACTGATATAATTCGCCCTATGATGTATGTAAAAAATAGGAATAACCTCCCCTCCCCATGCTGGCTTCTTGATGAGGCGAAATTGATCGAAAATGCAAAGTGCCTTTTTGATATCAAAGAAAAAAGCGGTGCGAAAATACTGCTTGCGCTTAAAGGGTATGCCCTCTGGAAGAGCTTTGATACCATCCGCCCCTATCTTGACGGCTGTTGTGCCAGCGGTCTGCATGAAGCGAAATTAGCGGACGAGATATTTCAAAAAGAGGTGCATACCTACTCTCCCGCATTCAAAGAAGAGGAGATCGAACAGATCGCTGCTATCTCCCATCATCTGGTATTCAATACTCCCGCTCAGTTCAAACGATTTGCCGCAAAAGCCAAAAGCATCAACCCTGAACTCTCACTGGGGTTACGGGTCAATCCGGAGTACTCCGCATCACCCAAAGAGATATACAATCCCTGCGGTACCTACTCCAGACTCGGAACGACATCTGCCAACTTTGATGAATACCTACTTGGAGAGCTTGATGGACTGCACTTCCATGCACTCTGCGAGCAGGGAAGTGATGCGCTTGAATCGGTACTGGAAGCATTCGAAGCAAAGTTCGGTGAGTATATCGGGCAAATGAAATGGATCAACTTCGGTGGCGGACACCATATTACCAAAAAGGGGTACGATAGACAAAAGCTCATCGATCTCATTCGGTCCTTTAAAGAGAAATACGATGTAGAGGTCTATCTTGAACCCGGAGAAGCAGTCGGTTGGGAGACGGGCGTATTGATCGCTACGGTGCTCGATATTGTGCATAACGGCATCGATATCGCCATCTTGGATACCTCCGCAGAGGCACACATGCCAGATACCATCATCATGCCTTACCGTGCGGAGGTCAGAGGTGCGGAGGCAGCAGGAGAGAAAGCCTACACATACCGTCTGGGAGGCAATACATGTCTTGCAGGGGATATCATGGGAGATTACAGCTTTGACGAACCGCTTCAAATAGGCGATAAGATCATCTTTGAAGATCAAATGCACTATACCATGGTCAAAGCAACCACCTTCAACGGTATCGAACTACCCGGCATCGCCATCGAAAGAACGGACGGCACGATCGAAGTGCTCCGTGAATTCGGGTATGAGGATTTTAAAAATAGGCTTTCATAGATAGCAGGTAGCAAACGTTATCTGCTTCTTACTCCCTTTGCTCTCTATCTCCCCTTGATCACGATATCGCTATCTTGACGCATATTGAAATCTTTGCGGTAGACCACATCGAGCGACTCGGAGCGTTCACTTGCCCCTACTACGATCTCGACATGGGGTGAGTAGTCATACTTTACTTCTACCTTCGGGATCTCTCCGTTAATGTAGATCACCGTTGTCTTGTCGGTCAATTTCTTTCCAACCTCAACACTATTACCCTCACCAAAGACCAAGTGATCGATCTGCACACCAAGGTCGTTCAAGGCGGATTTTGCCATTGCACCACCCATCATCTTCATCATATCGTTCGCATCATTCGTTCCCGCACCCTCTTCGGAATCAAAGAGAATAATCGAAAGTATCTGCTCCTTTTTCAAACTCGGTACGGAGGAGAAGAGTATGGTCGGTGTTGCCGGGGTACCACTGACATGAATAGAGATAAGATGGCGTAACGAACGGTATTTAACGGTAAGATCAAGGATCGGTTTACTCGGATCACCCGTCAGATAGATATGGCTCTTTTTAAGCACAAAACGTTTCCCTTCGAAGATATAACTTCCCCCATCAAGAAGGTCGATCGAACCTATCACCATAAAATCGGCAAAAGGTGCTTTATGTATCCCCAGTGATACGTTGGCCTTTACATCTACAGGACCTTGCTTATAGACAAGCGGTTTTTGACTGTCGACATTGATCTGCAAGCTCAAGTGGTCCATAAAAGGATTGGGCTCTTTCTTTTTCATCTCCTGCACAATAAGAATATCGCTGTCACTAGGGAAATTTTTTGTACCCAGATCATAATAGATATTTCCACCAAGGATAGTCACTTTTCCCTTCACATCGGTACGGTTACCGTCAAGAACAGCATGGATATTGATCTTTGCATCAAGGTCGATCATCTCTTGGGAGAAGTGGAAACGATCCGCAACCGCATCCACACTTCCTTGCATACGCTTCAAATCCACATCGGCAGAGATCTTCAATGCATCATTGACCCAAAGTTCCGGTACTTGTACTTGGGTTCCTTTCAAGATGACACGTGAAGGTCTGTTCGCAAAGAAGTGCATGGTATTATAGGTTACGTCATAACGGCTCAACTCCAGCGTATCCTTACGTTTTTTAAGCGATAAAGTAAGGTTGTCCAGACGTTGTACCGTATTTCTATCGGTATGGATACTCACCTTTGGAGAGTGAAGGCTGACCGATAGTGCATCTCCTTTGGCAAGATGTACGGAGAGTGAAAGCGCTCCTTCGACCTTAGGCAGGTTCTTCAGTGCATAGAACTGTGTTACGGTATCTCTAAGGTGTGAGAACGAGTCGATATCACTCTCGATAAGGAGTTCACCGTTCATATTTCCCGTAACACTGCTCTGAAGTCCGGCAAGACGCAACTGTCCCTCCAGCCGACCGCTTTTTAGATCACTCTTTGCTTGTGCAGAGAGCTTTTGTGCATTGAGTGTTACATCGACCCTTTCACCCATCTGGCGTAAGTGCAGATTCATAGGCATTAACGCTTTCCACTCCACCTTCTCATCCAATCCGTAAAGTAGCGAATTCTTCACCATCGAAACGGTCGCATCAAGTGTGGTATCTTCACCGTAGGTAAACGTAGTAGCGATATTGACGACATTTGAGGTCACACCAGCTTTGGCACGGATAGGCAGTGGCTTTTTTAAATTGATCGGAACATCTATCTTTACACTCGCTTCTGCGTCTACTAAAGCTTCAGGCAGTGTGACAAAAGAAGCAAGTTGCACAGGTTTACGCGTCTGAAGTGAACATTGAAGCGATGCTTTTAGGTCTTTAGAGACGATCTTCCCCTTTAGCCCTTTTGTCTCAATACTACTCTCAAACATCTTCTTGTTTCCATGATAGGGCATCTTCAAGCCCGAAAGAAGCGGGACTTCAGTACCGTTTACATCATATACTTTTGCAATTTGAATACTTCCTTCATAGCCAAGTGTCTCCCCCTTCATAACAAAACGGTTCACCAAAGAGGCATCTTGTGTATAAGGAGTAGTAAGTGCGATCGTACTGTTCCCCTCCAGCTCTCCCGTAGCGATCGTATAGTGTAGCTTTGTAGAGAGATTATCAAGATTGACATTGAACGGTGTTTTTGTTCGGTTCGTATCCTGCACCACTTTCAAAAGCGCTTTGGCATTAGTTCGAAGAGAGAGGTTCACCTCTTTGGGCGTAGCACTGATATCAACCGGAATACTACTGAATGCATCATGGCGTAACGGAATATTATAGCGGCTATAGAGCATATCGTGAGGGAAAAGGGTCAACCTTCCTTTAAAACGGTTCTTCTCTACATTACCTTTCTCTTCTATATTCGCCATATCACTTCGTAGATGCAGTGCGATCTCTCCTTTTTGTACCATTTGCTCTTTTAGGTCATACACCACATCTGAGAGTGAGACTTCCGCCTTCTCCAATGTGATCCCAAGATCGTCACGTTGACGAATATCCAGATGAAACCGATCGAGCACCAGACGTTGCGGTACTAAACCGTTCTCAAAGATACTCTCTCCCTCCTGTGCACTATTGGTCGTATTGCTCTCATTCTCATCGGCACTATCCGTTGAACTGAACATTGCCGTAAGTGCTGCCGTATCAAGCGATCCTACACGCAATTCACGGACATGCACCACCCCTTCTTTCTCCAGCGTTGCCTCGATCCTTGTTTTTGCGATACTGCTTAAAAGATCCAACTGAAGCGAGGAGAGAGTCAGTGCATTACGCTTCCGAGCCATAGCCTCTGCAACATCAACCCAAAGATCATTCAGCACAAGCTGGCACTTTGTGACGCTCATCTCTTGATAGCTAAATGGTTGCAGTGATAGCCTAAAATCATCAAGATGTACCTCTTTTGGAAGGAAGGGGGAGGTCTCTGTTTTGTTAGGATCTTTCGTACCCTCTTGCTCCTCTTCCCCTTTTTGAGAAGTCACAAGTGCCAATATAGCATCGGGGTCATGTACATCGATCTTGATACTTTGTAACTGTAGATCTCCCTGCTTAAACGATGCATCCAGAGTGAAATCGGTAATATCTGTATCGCATACAGCATGGAGTGATGCAACATCGATACCATCGGCGCTATACGCCACACCATCAATATCCAGACTGCTTTTCAAAAATGAGATCCCCTCTTTTTCAAAGGGGAGCAGATCGATATGAAAATGCGAAAGCGATACGCTCACAGGCGGCAGTTCATCCTTTCCTCCCTCTTCCTTCTCTATAGGGGTATGTTCCTTTTTCTCATCGGAAAATGAAGCGATCAACAACTCAACGACCGAATAGTCAAGATTGGTGATTTCCAGATCATTGATCGCTAGATCCAAATAGAGAAGTTTAGAGGGATTCCATGAGAATCGGAGGCTTTGTGCAAGCATGTTGTGCTGATATTCGATCTTCTCAACTGTGATACCTGTTAGGATATTCCCCGATATCCGCTTATAGGTAATACCATATTTCGGTGCGACCGCATCAAGCCCCTTGCCTATGACATAAGAAGAGTTCGCTGCGATCACTACAGCAACGATCAACAGTAGTATGAGCGAAAGAAATACCATTACTATTTTTTTTAAGATCGACACACTATACCTCCCTCTTGGTTACTATCCCTCATTAAAACGACTGTCCGATCTGGAACGAGATACCATATTGTGAGGGATCATGTACATTGAACCCCACATCAAGCTTGAACGGCCCTACCGGTGTTACATACCTCACCCCTGCTCCTGCGGAGGTAATGATCTCACCGCTAAAGTCATAACTGTCTGGTGTTAAGAGTGTATTGTCCGTAAATATCGCACCATAGAGAGCCCCAGCGATAGGATAATCCATCTCTAGAGAGAGGTTAGCCATGCTCAATGCACCATTGACAAGATCCTCTGTAGGAGAGACGATCACTCCCAATTCACGATAACCATAGGCACGGTTGGAGTAGGCACCGCCCCCGAAGAACTTCTTCGACTCCGGAATACCGTTACTTGAATCATCGGCGATCTCTATCGCACCCAGTTTTCCGACCACTGCCATCGTAAGATTGGACCATGTATAGATCCCCCTTGCCTCAAGCTCGGTCTTCATGTAGAGGCTTGCATCAGGATCGGAGGGAATACCATACTCGAAATAGGCAGAGAGGTAGTACCCATATTTGGCATTAAGTTTCGAGTCTCTTGCATCATAACGCAGATCGACATAGGGATAGGCAAGAAAGAATGTATCGTAGGCATACTCGGGCAGCAAGATCTCGTCACTCTCAAGCTTACTGATATCGATGTTCTCCAAAGAGAATCCCCCAATGACACGCAGCTTCTCATCTTCATACTTCAAAAAGGCTTTGGCAAAAGTCTTCTTCTCTTTGAAACCGTCGAACTCCAGATTGGAATACCCCATACTTGTCCCAAGATCCAGATCCTGACCGTACATATGCACGACCACAGGCTTATAGAAATCTACGATAGCCAACTGTTCAAGCTGTGACCACATCGTACGGATACGAAGCTGCTGTGCATTCCCCATAAAATTGTGTTTGGTAAAGGAGAGATGTACACGCGGTCCGACATAGGTATCGTAACCGCCACCCATCTCAATATGGTACGGGTCTTGCATCTCCTGAACGGTAATATCGACGGGCACGACATTATAGAACTTACGGTTCACATCGATCAAGACCGAATCAAACGACTGTAAGCCGTAGATCGCAGCAGAAGTGTTCTTGATCGCCTCAAGGCTGAATCGGCTTCCTTTGACTGCACGAACACGTGACTTGACGATCTGGGGATCGATCGTTCTAACACCCGTTACCGTAACGTTCCCAAAGCGGCATACCCCGCCTTTATGAAGAATGAAACGAATATCGACCGTATACTTCTCCAGATCGACATAGGCTTTGGAGTCGAGTTCATAACTACAGTACCCCTCCCCCATCAACTTCTCGATGATCGCACTCTTGACCTCAATAAAGTGCTTGGCACGGAACACCTCACCCTTCTCAAAGTCAACGACATCGGATATATCGAAATCACTGCTGATATTGATGTCGTTCACACGAACGGGTTTTCCTTCGTTCACTTCGATCAGAAGACATGAAGGCTTCTCTTCGACCTTAAAGGTCGCATCATAGTAGCCCTCAGCATCAAAAAAACTGCGTAGAGCCTGCGGTACGGTAGGAATAAGCTTCTCTTCGATCGTAACACGGTCCTCTTTCCAGAATGCAAAACGACTTGGGTATTTCGCACTGATCGCATCATAGATCTCCGCAGGGTCGAATGTTCTGACCCCTTTTAAGCAGACCTCTTTGGTCGGATGTTCCAATGGTGTGTGTTTAGGTGTAGTAGTATTGGTTTCCTGTGTCGATACTGCCGAGACTTGAACTGTGGCGATCAACAGGATCGCCCATAGTAGACCTTTCACTCTGCTCCCCCCTTATGTTGCATTATGCAACACTGTCAGCTAAAAGATCCCGCACGCTCTGATGCGGGTCCTTCCCCTTCTCTACCATCATATAGACCTCTTCCGCGATCGGCAGATAGATCGTTCGTTTCTCTGCAATTTCATGAAGCGCCCGTGCTGTAGGCACACCTTCGGCTACTTCCCCCAGCTCTTCAAGGATCTGCGGCATTTTCTTCCCCTCTGCCAATCCCAGTCCCACACGATAGTTACGCGAGAGTTTCGAACTTGCGGTCAAAAAGAGATCCCCCGCACCACCAAGCGAGAGGAATGTCTCCGCCCTCGCACCAAAAGCTTCCCCAAAACGGGTCATCTCCACCAAACCTCTGGAGATAAGCGCAGCACGGGCATTGTTACCAAGCCCCAGCCCGTCACATACCCCGCCGGCAATGGCGATCACGTTCTTGTAAGCACCCGATACCTCCGCACCGACCACATCATCACTCACATACCCTTTGATAAAATCGGGAAGCGCTTCGGCAAAACATTGTGCCAATGTCAGATTCGTTGCACTGATCATCAGTGCCGTAGGAAGCGATTGCATCACCTCTGCTGCGAAT
Source organism: Sulfurovum sp. (assembly GCA_027063305.1). Lineage (GTDB taxonomy): Bacteria > Campylobacterota > Campylobacteria > Campylobacterales > Sulfurovaceae > Sulfurovum. The sequence goes on from JAMORY010000013.1 coordinate 21,441, forward strand.
GATGGGCCGGAGATATATGCTAAACGCTCTTCAGAGAGGTAGCTTCCGTATATCTCATTCAAAAAAGCACCCGTACTTGTCTCAATACCCTTTGCCGCTACAAGCAGTTTCTGTCCGTAATCTTGAAAGTTCGCATCCATCCAGCCACGTACCGACTGTGCAGGTATCGCCATAACTAGATACTCACACTTAAGCGCCTCTTCCAATGAAACGAAGTTCTCTATCTCTCGTGGTGTCCGAGAGTGGATCACCACCTCATTCTTCTGTGAGAAGGCATGGTAGAGTGCCTGTCCCCACTTCCCTGCTCCGATGACTGCCATTTTCATGTTTTTGCTTCCTTTTTCGCCTCTTTCATCTCAAGCTCCGTACGGGCGATCATCTTTTTAAAGATACGAAGATCCGCCACTTCTCCCATGCAGACGATCACATCCCCAGCATCGAGCTTATGATTGTAACCTGAAGTAATGAATTCAAATCCACTACCGCGTTCATAATCGACCAGACCGACTAAAATAACATTATAGGCATTGAAGTTAAACGTATCGGTCATACATCCATGAAGGAACGAACCTTCGGGGATCTCCATCTCCATAAAGCTGATCCCCTCACGGCTCATGACAAAATCTTCCAAAAGGCGTGTTGCGACCGGACGCTCCAAAATACTGTGGATACGGTTGGCACTCACTTCATAAAGGTCAATGACCTTCTTCGCCCCTGCCATATAGAGCTTCTTAGTCGTATGGATGGAGTCGGATATCGCTACGATGTGGCTATCGGGGAAGAGTGCGTTAAGCGAAAGGGTCAAAAATACATTGTAGTGTTCATCGTCCATCACACAGACAAGCTGGTCGTACTGCATCGGATCAAGTGCTTCAAGCTCCTCATCCTTGCTCATATCGATAAGGGTTACGAAATCAAAACCATCCTCTTTTGCCGATTGAAAGAACACTTCATTCTCTTCGACGATATCGACACGATAGCCGTCATCGACCAGACCTTGGGCGATATGTTTACCGTGGTTCCCGTAACCAAAGAGTAAAACCCATCTATTTGCCACCACGTACCTCCCCGTTATTCTCTTTGAAGTAGTCCACACTGATCTTTCTTCCGATCACAAGCAGAACATCATGCGCTTGTACGATCTCCTTGGGTGAAGGGTTGAAAAGAAATTTCTTGCCACGCTGTATCCCCAAGAAGAGTAGTTTGTAGTCATGGAAACGGAGTGATTCGATGTTCTCACCCTCCAGTGTATCGTAACGGTCAACATATATCTCATAGATACGTGCCACATCCTCACCGATCAGTACCGCATGGAGCGCTTTATACATCGTCGGCTGCGTAATAGCGATATGGATCATGTTGTTGACCACTTCATGTGGCAGCAGAATGTGGTCCGCACCTGCATGCTCATACTTCTTGACCATACTTCGGCTACTTGCACGTACGATCACACGGATATTGCGTGAAAGACTCTTGGCACTGAGCGTAATATAGATATTCTCGATATCATCGGCGATCAGACACAAAATGGTAATGCGTGCATGTTCGGTATTGAAGCGTTTGAGCACTTCGTTACGACTGGCATCTTCAACAATGGCATTGTAGCCGTCCTTTCGCGCCGCCTCCACACGCTCAGGATCTTTTTCCAAGATAATATAGCTGTCTTGATCGATATGCCCTTGACGGAAGAACATCTTGGTCATCTGTCCGTATCCACAGATGATCAGGAACGACTCACTCTTATTGATACGCTCGACAATTCGGTTCTCTTTGAGCTCATCGAGCTTTTCGGAGAATGCAGAGACGATGACCGATGTAGCAAAGGAGATCATCGCGATCCCGATAATGATCATAATGATCGAAATACTTCTACCTTCCGGCGTGACCGGAGAGATGTCTCCGTAACCAACCGTCGAAATGGTAACAAGCGCCCAGTACATCGCATCGAAAAGCGAGTCTATATTGGGGTTGAGCTTCTCTTCTAGCACATAGATGGCGATTCCCGCTGTTGCAACGATGAATGCCAACAAGAAAAGAAGTGTAAAGAGTTCGAACTTCTTATTCTTTAGAACTTCAATGAACTGGTTGATACTTTTTGCATAGCGTAACAGCTTCAAGACCCTAAAGAGTACGAAGATACGCAATACCCTCAATGGACGGTACGCAGGGAAGATCGCCAAAAGGTCAATGATCGCCGATGGGGTAAGCATATATTTGAGCTTCTCCAAAAGCGCTTTTTTCAACGGCTTGGAAGGGTTGAAGGGGCGCTCAAGGAACTTGGCGTTTCGGTACTCCTCGATGATCAGTTCGGTCATATCATTATGGACCCATATCCGTAAAATATACTCAACGGCAAAGATAACCGAAACAAAATAGATATCGTAGATATCAAGCCATGCAGGTACGGAGTGTTTGACCTCATAGACCAGAATAAAGACCGATGTGACGATCAGAAAGATGATCGCAATATCGAAGTAGCGTTTGTAGGGATTGTGCGGATTGGTCAGAAGATCACGTACGTGTGTCTTGATCGAACGGTAGCGCTTTGAGTTGTGAAGAAAACGGGCAAAGCGTAGCACCCAACTGTTCATACCCGTCTCCTTATGCACGTTTATGACAACCTCTGTTTAAGAAGTTCGTTCACTTTTGCAGGGTTTGCCGCCCCTTTACTCGCTTTCATCGTCTGTCCGACAAAAAAACCGAAGAGCTTCTCTTTTCCACCCTTGTACTCGGCTACTTTATCTTCATTGTTCGCAAGGATCTCATCGATGATCGCCAAGATCGCACCGTCATCGCTTACCTGTACCAGACCGAGTTCATCGATGATCGCATCGACATCACGGCTCTCATGCTCCATCATGAAATCCAGTACCTCTTTGGCACCTTTTCCTGAAACCGTACTGTCATCTATCTTGGAGACCAACGTTCCGAGTGTTTTGGCATCTACAGGAGAGTTCTCGATGCTCATACCGCTTTTGTTCAAGCGCCCTTGAAGCTCCGAAGTCAGCCATGTTACCGCCGTTTTTGCTTTGGCACCCGACTCAAGCATCTGCTCGAAATAAGCAGCCGTCTCTTTTTGTGCAGTGATCACCAACGCATCATAACGCTTAATGCCTAGCTCTTCAACATAGCGCTTAACCTTCTCATCAGGCAGTTCGGGAATGTGGCGTGCCGCTTCGATCATCTCTTCGGTTACGATCAACGGGCGTAGATCCGGATCTGGGAAATAGCGGTAGTCCGCTGCTTCCTCTTTGCCTCTCATAGAGCGCGTTTCACACTTGTCCACGTCAAAAAGTCTAGTCTCTTGTACTACCTCTTGTTCATAGACACCATCTTCATAGGCTTCTATTTGACGCTGTACCTCATAAGCGATCGCCTGAGAGACGAAACGGAACGAGTTGATATTCTTGATCTCCACTCTCGTACCAAACGCTTCTTGCCCTTTAGGACGGATAGAGACGTTCACATCACAACGGAACGATCCCTCTTGCATATTTGCATCACTGATATCAAGGTAACGTACCGTTGCATGCAACTTCTTCAAATAAGCAACCGCCTCATCCGCACTGCGCATATCAGGGCCTGAGACGATCTCAAGAAGCGGAGTCCCCGCACGGTTCAGGTCAACTTTTGAAATAGCACCTTCATGCATGTTCTTTCCTGCATCGGCTTCAAGGTGCGCTTGTGTGATGGTCACACGCTTTTGAGTACCGTCTTCAAGGTCGATAAAAAGCTCACCGTTCTGCACGATCGCTTTGGTAAACTGTGTGATCTGGTATGCCGAGGGACTGTCCGGATAGAAATAGGACTTTCTATCAAAGAGTGAGTGGTGGTTCACCGTTGCATTCAGTGCATTCCCCAAACGCATTGCTTTGATAGCCGCTTCTTTGTTGACCACAGGAAGCGCTCCTGGCAATGCAAGACATGTCGGGCAGGTATTTTTGTTCTGATGTTCGGCGAACGAGGTCGGACAAGAACAGAAGAGTTTGGTTTTCGTATTGAGCTGTACGTGTACTTCAAGACCGATAACGGTTTCAAACATAGTGATTTTCCTTCAAAAATGATAGGTTTATAAATGGTAGATATTATAGCGTTTTGGTTATTTGAGGGAGATTAGGTGCCGCATAGCGGAAAATGAGGAGTTAGGAGTTAGGAGTTAGGAGTTAGGAGTTAGGAGTTAGGAGTTAGGAGTTAGGAGTTAGGAGTTAGGAGTTAGGAAATTTTACATGTGTCACCTAAGGTTGGGCTGAAGATCGATACTACATTGCAATTTTTAATTTTATCGTAGTCAAATTTGGAGAATCAACACTCTTTTTCGTTTGCCAGCTTTTCCAAAAGTATAGTCTGTTTTTTAAGCTCTGCAAGCTTCTCTTTATTGGTAATGATGTGTTCAAGCAGAAGTACTGCTACCAATCCGGGTATCGCTCCGATACATGCAGAGATAAGCGCATAAAGAATACTTTCATGATAAAAAGTGAGAAAAGAAGTCAGTGCTCCGAGCAGGGTTACCGCCCAGGAGACACCAAGAAGAAAATTGACCACAAAACCGAGTGGTTTGGTCTCAAGTCTCATAGAGGATTACACAGCACCCATCGTATCAACAACAGGATCCGGTGCTTTCTCATGCTCTTCATCGATCGCCACTGCACCTGCAAGGTATACGTAGATCAGGATCATAAATACGAATGTCTGAAGCAACGCAGAGAACGTTAGCAACAGATATGCCGGAAGCGGCGCGATGAAAGGTACGAGCATCAAAAGTACCCATAGGAAAAGGTCGTCCCCTTTGATGTTACCCATAAGTCTGAATGAAAGTGAAACAATTCTTGAAATATGAGAAACGATCTCAATGGGGAACATTAACGGTGCCAATGCTTTTACTGGTCCGGCAAAGTGTGCAAAATAATGACCTACACCATGCTTTTTGATCCCCTCATAGTTATAGTAGAAGAATACCATCAAAGCCAAAGGCAATGTTACGTTGATATTTGATGTCGGAGACTCGAACCCCGGAATAATACCGATCACGTTAGAGACAAAAATGAAAAGCCCTACCGCTGCAACCAACGGCAAGTATTTTCTCGCCAACTCTTCACCGATAACATCTTTTCCCATTGCGATCACACCACCAAGGTAAGCTTCCATCACATTCTGCGCACCGGTCGGTACCGCTCTAAGACTCTTAGTCGCTGATTTTGCAATAAAGATGATGATCGCAGCCACCAATAGCAAGTGAGCGACGAAAAGCATCTGTCCGTGTCCGAAAATCGCACCTAGGTAAGTAAATACACCTTCCATAAAACATCCTCTTTGTAATAATTTGCTGTATTTTACATAAAAAGGACTAAATTACGGGTTAATTCACACAAATATATCGATTATTTTATCGGGGAGGCGGGGCTTAGAAAGTAAAGTGCTCTCCAAGGTAGTATTTGCGTACATTCTCATCGTTGGCGATCTCCTCGGCACTTCCGGTAGCAAGCATCTCTCCGCTTCGCATCACATAGGCACGGTCACAGATACCAAGTGTCTCGCGTACATTGTGGTCGGTGATCAAGATACCCATATCAAGATCAGTTAACTGTTTGATGATATTTTGAATATCGAGTACGGCGATGGGATCGACACCGGCAAAAGGTTCGTCAAGCAAAAGGAACTTGGGTTCTCCCACCAATGCCCTTGCGATCTCGACACGCCGACGCTCTCCACCACTGAGGCGTATCCCTGTTCTAGCACGGATCGGCTCGATATTAAATATCTCCAACAGCTTCTCGATACGCGGTTGCCGCTTCTCCTTGGGAAGGTCTATCGCCTCTGCTGCAAGGATCAGGTTCTCCTCGACCGTCAGGTCTTTGAAGATACTCGACTCTTGCGGCAGATACCCGATACCCATTTGTGCCCTTCTGCTCAAAGGCAGCTTGGTGATCTCCTCCCCGTCAAGAAAAACCTCACCGCTGGTCGCACCCGTCAAACCACATACCATATAGAAAGAGGTTGTCTTTCCTGCACCGTTGGGACCTAACAGCCCTACGATCTCTTTGCTTTTGACCACAAGGGAGATATCGTGTACGATCTTTGTCTTTTTGATGGTTTTGGAGAGGTGTCTGGCTTCAAGTGTATGCATTAGGCTTCTATCCTGTAAATTCGTTTGCTGTTTTGTGGTTGGATCTCTATCATAAAGACATTATAACCAACCCCTTCTAAAAACGATTTAAGTGTATCACTCCCCCACTCGACCAAATGCCAGCCCGGCTTCTCGAACTCTTCAAAAAGCCCCATCTGCATGAACTCCTCATGCTCAAGCCTGTAGAGATCGTAGTGGTAGAGGTTCTCTCCCTTTTCAGAGAGATAACACTGCTGAAGGGAGAAGGTTGGAGAAGTCACTTCAGAAGTGATCCCTTTTGCTTTGGCGATCGCTTGAGTAAGTGTGGTTTTCCCCGCAGCAAGATCTCCACGGAGGAATATAATGGCATTTTGCGGTAGCACATCGTTCAAGTATGAAACTACCTGATCGAGTTCATTAAGTGATGCGACAATCTCTTTCATCTTCTTCCTCACGAAAAAGGAACCGCGACCTCAGTCACGCTCAACGGGACTGAGATCCCGACTCCTTTTCTCATTTCAATTCATTTATTTTTTACCTAATGGTCGGAACAAGAGCGACACCTACAGCACAACCAACTGTTGACTGACCTCTGCAATTTTCTTCAGGTGCGCTTCGGCTTTTTTGCTCTCAATAGCCTCTTTTACCTTCTCTACCGCTTCCTGAATATCTCTGACATTACCATTGGCAAAGAGTGCATAAGCGGCATTGAGCAGTACAATGTCACGTTTTGCCCCCTGCTCTTTACCTGAGAGGATATCTCTGGTGATCTGCGCATTGAACTGCGCATCACCACCGAGGATCGCCTCTTTGGGTGCTTTTTTGAAGCCAAATGTTTCAGGGTTGATCTCACCTTCTAGAATACGCCCATCCTCCACATAGGCGAACGAACTGTTACACGCTAGCGATATCTCATCCATCCCGTCATGGCTGCTGACGACAAAAGCACGTTTGGTATCAAGTTGCAACAGCGCTTCCGCCATACGTTTGATAAAGGCAGGGTCAAAGACACCGAGCAGGTACTTCCGTGCCCCCGCAGGGTTGGTCAAAGGTCCTAGGATATTGAAGATCGTACGGTGATCGATCGATTTACGGATCGGCATGATATACTTCATCGCAGGGTGATGGTTCATCGCAAAGATAAAGGCAAAGCCTGTCTCTTCAAGCATCTTAAGCTGTGCATCTACCGGCAGGTTCAGATTGATGCCCAGTGCTTCAAGCACATCGGCAGAGCCGGAGTTGGATGTGATAGAACGGTTCCCGTGCTTTGCCACCACACACCCCATTGAAGCCAATAGCAACGAGACTGTCGTAGAGATGTTGAACGAGCCGCTCTTATCCCCGCCCGTACCGACCACATCGATCGCCTTTTCTCTCAGTTCGTCAGAAAGCGGCAGTTTGACAGAGTATGCACGCATTACCGATGCCGCCGCTGCAATATCATCCCCATTTTCACCTTTTTCATAAAGATCGATGAGGAATTGCCGTGCCTCGGACGCTTCCATTTCGTTATTAAACAGTTTTTCGAATTGTTCTTTAATGTTCATTTTGATCTCCTGCAGGGGTCAACCTGTGTGTTGACCTTATATTAAGGGTAGACACATGGGTCTACCCCTACAGTTCCCTCCCAGCCTTCATGGCTCCGCTTCGCTACGACCATTCCGGTTTCGAAGCTATAAAGGCAAAGCAGTTTGCCTTTATTCAACACTTCTCACAAATTCTTCTTTTTGACTCTTCGGGATCGTCTTGGTCGTCGGTATCTGCAACACCTCGTACGATTTTGGCCCTTTAAGGTACTCTATCGTAATGGTATCTCCCACCTTCACATCTTTGGAAGCCTTTGCCTTCATACCGTTAACGAACACCACACCCGATTTTAACATATCGGTCGCGATGGTACGGCGTTTGACCACATTGACGGCACTGAGCCATTTATCTACACGCATCACATCACCCTTTTAAACAAAAGCTTTTCATCAGAAAAGCATACCAACACTATTCTCTATTCACTCTTAACTATTCACTTGTTCAAACAGTAACCGATAGTTACTGTTTGAACATCGATTCCGCTTCTTTGGCGAACTTCTGCCCCTTCATGGTCAAGTTTCCCATTGAATTGATAAGTCCGTCACGTTTGAGCTCTTTGATCAATTTTTTCGCTTCAGCAGGAGTGTAACTGCCTGTTGAAACCAGAGAATCGATCACCTCTTCGAGTGATTCACCCCGACTCTTTTTTAAGATACCAAGCAGAGTAACACGTTTGAGCAGTTTTTTATCCTCTTGTGTCACTATACCCTCCTCTTCTCAAGCCTCATGCTACTGCTTGAACATTTGCTCCGCTTCTTTGGCTGCTGTGATCCCTTTAAGGGTCAATGCCCCATCATTTAAGTAGGCTTCATCTTTAAGCTCTTTAAAGATCTGCTTCGCCTCTTTCATATTGAACATTCCCGTATCGACAAGCATCACACGTACATCGTTCAGTGTCTCATCAGGCTTTTTTTTGTAGATACCCAGCAGGCTGACCTGTTTAAGTATCTCTTTGTCTTCTGCGTTCACTACCTGTTTCCTCGTTATTTTTTCAAGGAGTGACCCACAAGGGTACCCCTACAAATATATCTTAGTGAAGGTCCTCGTTGAGTTTCACTTCTCTTGTACTTCTGCGTGCGATGATCTCACCGGTCGTAGAGTTCTGGCGGTAGTGGATACCGTTGAGCCCTTGAAGCTCCTCACCTTTGAAGGTCGTCTTGTTCTCAAGCTTTGCATCCGGGTTTGCCGCTTTGATCTTCTCAAGCTCTTCAGGAGCGATCTTAATTTTGGTTCCCGCCAAGATGGTCACACCCGCATCAACGATACATCCATCACCAAGTGGGAGTCCTGTGACTGAGTTGGCACCAAGAAGGGTGTTCTCGCCGATACTGATAGGATTCCCGTCCGTTCCGCTAAGTACACCGAGGATACTCGCACCGCCACCGACATCCGAACCGCTTCCGACGATCGCAGAAGAGGAGATACGCCCTTCGACCATCACAGGTCCGAGTGTTCCGGCGTTGAAGTTGATGTAGGAAGCTCCAGGCATCACCGTTGTTCCTGCTGCAAGCTGCGCACCCATACGTACTTTGGACGCATCAAGGATACGTGTATTGTCATCTGGGATGATGTGCTGGAGGAATCTTGGGAACTTATCTACACTGTCAACTGCAGGGTATGTCCCGTTCATCTTCATCTCGATCTCGTTCTCTCTGAGGTAGTCAAGCTCATACGGTGTATTTCCTACCCATGCGACGTTACTGAGAATTCCAAATGCACCATTGAGGTTCACTTTTCTCAGCTCCGCTTTTCTTTGAGAGAGTGCATAGAGTTTGATGTAGACTGCTTCCACGCTTTGAGGTGCCGCATCTTCAAAGAGGAATACGATACGGTAGTTCTTCCCGATATCTTCCATATTCGCCAATGTTTTGATCACCTGTACGTTCTTGTGTGCATCACCTGTCGCTTCTGCCGCATACGGTGCAAATGCCGCCATTGCATTTTGAACGAAGTTATCATTGATCGTTGCGACAAACTCACTTCCTGAGAAGTCCACGTTGACCTTCGCTTCCTGCAACGCTCTAATGAAGACTGCCGCAGAACCGAAGTTCTCTTTCCAGTTAATGAGCCCGAAGCTTGCCTGAAGTACCTTCTCCGCATTCTTCTGTCCTCTGTCGACTCTTGCGATACCAAATGCCAAAGGTTCTCTGTAACCCTCTTGTGAAGTCGTCTGGGCGACCAGTTTTTTGAACTCTTCTGTTGATGTAAGCGTTTCAATTGCCATAAAAACTCCTGTGTTTATTTACGTCATGCTGAACTCGATTCAGCATCCCCAAAAGGTTCACTGAACAAATTATAAGATCCTGAATCGAGTTTCAGGATGACGGTTCTTAATTTTTAATAACGAGGATTATACTCGGATTTATTTAAATTAGTGTAAAATCCGCGCATGAAACACTTACGAGGTCATACCAAGCGGTATTTTTCACTGGCGGTCATTGCAATGTACTCCACACTGCACAAACTCTGCCGTCTTGACAGCAACTACCAGTACCATAAACTTGCCTACTCTCCGCTGCCTCGTAAAACCGCACCCCCTTCCATATAACCCGATACCCTAATTCTCGTTTCCTCGTACAACATAGGAACAAAAACATTCATTTGTCAGAGGATACTCGACCAACACATTTATATATTAAAGGAACTATATCTATGAATAAAACGACTCTCAGCATTATTACGGCATCACTGCTGTTGGGACAGAGCGCATTTGCACAAGAAGATCTTGGAGAGATCACTGTTACCACAGCCTCACAGACAACACAGACACTTGATGAAGTCACATCCAATGTCGATGTGATCACCGCACAGGATATTCAGGACAGAGGCTACACTACCGTAGCACAGGCGCTCAGTTCAGTTACGGGTATCTCTTTTGTCAGTAACGGCGGCATTGGAAAAAGCACTTCAGTATTCGTTCGCGGGATGGACAGCAAACATGTGCTTGTACTCATTGACGGAGTACGCTACAATGACCCGACCTCTTTGGGTGGCGCACCGTTTGCAGACCTGATGGTAGATGATATCGCACAGATCGAGATCGTCAAGGGGGCGCAGTCGGGCATTTGGGGAGCAGATGCCAGTGCCGGTGTGATCAATATCATTACCAAAAAAGCACAAAAAGGTACCCATGCCTCTGCACATCTTGAAGGAGGAAGTTTCGGTACATGGAAGTACGGTGCAACGGTTTCTACGGCAACAGAGAGCTACTATGCAAAGCTCAGCTACAACGTGGTCGATACGGACGGATTTACAACCGTTGCTCCTTACGGTGAGGATATCGACAACTTCGAAGATGATGAGTATAAGAATGAAACACTGAACATTCAGGCAGGATACCACTTCAACGCAACCAACAAACTGGAACTCTTCTATACGCAGATCGATGGTGAAGGCGATGCTGATCCTTACGATATGAGCACATACTCCTTCAACCCCAACGGAGACTACAGACTGGAGAGTACCTACAAGTTCATGAAAGCCAACTTCAACCATATCGACAGCTTCAATGAACTCAATATCTATGCACAGCGTTCGGACTTCAGCCGTACCTACCCTGATGCGACATTCGGTCAACACTTTGACGGTACGGTCGATGAGTATGGTATCAACTCCAAGATCGGCTACAGAGAGAAAGATTTTGTACTTATCGGGATTGACCATAAGAACTATGAGCATGAGAACAGCATTGACAAAGAGTATGACTCTACCGGCATTTTTGCAACCAACACCAACACATTTGAAGGTATTTTGGGTGGTACGACCATTCTTACCGAGTCTCTGCGCTTTGACAACTACAGTGATTTCGACAACAAAACTACCGGAAAGATCGGGCTGAAACACATTCATTCACACATCGAAGGGTTGACCACCTCGTTCAACTACGGCACAGCCTACAATGTACCGACCATGTATAACCTTTACGATCCGTTTAGCGGTAACCCCGACCTCGATCCTGAAACAGTGGACAGTTTCGACATCACCATCGACTACAAAGGTTTTAAAGCAACCTACTTCAGCAACCGTATTGACGACATGATCGACTACGTCAGCAAATTCGATGCGGACGGAAACTGGGTCGGCGGAGGGTATGAGAATGTCTCCGGTACATCCAAGATCAACGGTTTGGAGCTGGCATATACGCAGGAGGTGTATGAGGGCGTGGTACTCAACACCAACTATACCCACCTTTTCAAAGCCGAAGATAATGACGGAAAAACACTTGCCAGACGTGCCAAAGACACTTTTAACATCGCCCTTGACTACTACGGCATTGAGAACCTGCACCTTGGTATGGATGCACAGTATATCGGGGAGCGTTACGACAGAGCAGACAAGCAGGGAGAGCAGACCGGAAAGTACACTGTCTTTAACATGACTGCCGACTATCAGATCACCGATAACGTTCAGGTTTATGGTAAAATCGAGAATCTCGGTGACAAATACTACCAGAGTGTTTATGGCTATGCAACCAGTCCAAGAGCATTCTACATCGGTGTAAGAGGGAAAATCTAAAAAGTGTTCAGCGTTTAGAAAACAGGAATCGGGACTTCAGTCCCGCTTTAACCAAGAGAGAAATATATGAAACAATTACTCCATTTTATTGTACTGTTTGTTTTTCTCAATGCTTCCGAACGCATCGTCACCCTCTCCCCTGCCATCAATGAAATAGTCTATGCCCTTGGTGCGGGTGATCAAGTGGTAGGGAACACCACCTACTCTCTCTACCCTGAAGCTTCCAAAAAAGTCACCAAAGTAGGCGGCTACTTCTCTCCGAACTTGGAGAAAATACTCTCATTAAACCCTACCCTTATCATCATGCAACCTAATAACCGTAAACTGGCAAGACAACTTGAAAAACTGCATATCAAAACAGAGATCGTCGCCATCGACAGGCTTGAACATATTGAACACGCCATTGTGAAACTAGGAAAGGTATTGCATCAAGAGCCAAAAGCACAAGAGATCGTCAGCCAAATTGAAAAGGCGCTTCAAGACCTTAAAGGCATTGTCTCCAACAAAAAGATCCTCATTGTCTTTGGACATAACACCAAGATAGCAAGTAACATCTTTGTCGCAGGGCAGAACCTCTACTTTGATGACATCATCAACGCTTCGGGCAATACCAATGCCCTGCACTCTACCCGCAAAGGGCAGCCGGTACTCAACCGTGAGAACATCATTGCGCTCAACCCTGACATTGTCATTCTTTTGGCACACTCCATGAAAGAGCGAGGGCTAACCAAGCAAGACCTCATCGACCCGTGGCTGGAGCTGCCCATTAACGCAGCCAAACAGAAAAACATCTACATCATTGACAAAGTGTACTCCGGCATCCCAAGTGACCGGCTGGTACTCTTTTTGAATGACATGAAAGCGATCCTCCATGCCGTTAACGATAAATAACTACGCTGACGGCATCCTGCACGGTGTCAGTTTTGAAGTACAAAGAGGAGAGAACCTCATCATCCTCGGTGCCAACGGTGTGGGCAAGACCACACTGGCAAAGGTACTTTGCGGACTTCTGCCAAGCGATGCGGTGAACATTGGTGGCATGATCCCTTCCCAAACCTACTCAGAGGAGCGAGCCAAACGCATCAACTATATCCCTGCCAAGATGGAAGTCTTTGATAGCTATTTGAGCGTAGCGGAGTTTTTGTCACTGAGTCATTTCAACCAAACAATAAGCATCGACGAAGCACTCTCGAAGCTAAATATTTTACACCTTAAGACACATTCCTGTCAAACACTCAGCTCGGGAGAATCACAACTGGTATTGACGGCTTCAGCATTACTTCACAGTGCTGTCTATACCCTCTTTGACGAGCCCACCGCAAACCTCGACCCCACCCGCATGAAGATGCTTTTTGAATTGCTCAAGAACGATACCACACTACCAAGCAAGATCATCATTACCCACAATCTCGATCTTGCCTACCGCCTGGGGTTTGATGTGCTTTACCTCAAAGAGGGACGGGTAGCCTTTCATGGCAGCAGCGAAGCGTTTTTTGATCAGACACATCTGGATGCGCTCTATGGCAGCAGCGTACAGAAGGTCAATAACCATGTGGTGGTGGCATTATGAAAAAGCTGCTCCTGCTTACTTCCCTCCTGCTTTTGGCAGCCGCCCCCTTCTTCGGACAGATCGACCTGCCTTTGGACAAACTCCTGCAAAGCGGAACGATGGAGCATCAGGTCTTTTTTGAACTCCGGCTGCCCCGTGTGCTGTTGGCATTTTTGGTCGGTGGCATCCTCTCTCTGGGCGGGCTGGTCTTTCAAGTGGTGTTCCGAAATCCTATGAGCACCCCGTTTACCCTCGGTGTGGCAAGCGGGGCTACCCTCTTTACCGCCATTGCCATCATCGCAGGGTTCAGTACTTTTAGTCCTCTCTTTGCATTCCTTGGGGCTATGCTCACAGTCATTGTACTCTTTGCCATTGCCGCACGTTTTCAAAATTATGATCCTACGGCACTCTTGCTGGTAGGGATCGCCCTGAGCTTCTTCTACTCCGCCGCCCTTATGGTGGCGTTCTACCTCTCCACCCTTCAAGAGAGCTATGAGATCATGCGATTTACCATGGGGAGTCTCGATGTGGTTGGCTTTAACAACATCTGGCTGCTGGGCATGGTCTCTGGGCTGCTGCTTGGACTTGTTTACCACTACCGCAAAGCCTTTCAAGCCCTGCTTACATCCTACGAGTTCGCCTTTTTGCAAGGTATCCACGTCAAAAAGCTCAGTTACACCCTGCTTTTTGGCGTCTCGGTAGCCGTAGGGGTGGCTGTGAGCATGACTGGCCCCATCGGCTTTGTAGGACTCATCATCCCCCACATCCTCAAAACCCTCTACCGTGTCAGTGCGGACAAACTGCTGTGGCAGAGCTTTTTTTACGGCGGCATATTCCTCGTACTTAGCGACCTCATCGCTCGTAATCTCGGGGAGAGTGATCTGCCCATAGGTGTGGTCACTTCTTTTGTGGGTGCGCCGTTTTTTATCTATCTGTTATTGCAAAGAAAATCATAATTTATAATAAGAATTCTTCTACATCAGGGCTGTTTGAGCTTTCCTTGGGTAAAATCCGCGCATGAAACACTTACGAGGTCATACCAAGCGGTATTTTTCACTGGCGATCATTGCAATGTACTCCACGCTACACAAACTCTGCCGTCTTGATATCAACTACAAATACCATAAGCTTCCCTACTCACCTCTCCCACAGAAGACAGCACCCCCTCTTTGTGACTAATATCAATAAAATCTAAGTATAGTATGGTTATATAGTCTCATATAACCTTTGAAAACCGGTGTGTATTTTTAAATAAACACAAATCATAAACATAATTAGAACTTATGACTTAAGGAGTCACAAAATGCATATTGAAGCGGGTGTGGTACAAGGTGCCAAAATGATATTAGGATACGCAACGGCGGCAGGAACCGTTGCTATGGGTGCCAAGTTGGCATGGGAGAACATTAAAGAGTACGGACTTGTCTCTTTTCTTTTAAAGACACTGATCGCTACGGTTATTGTCTTTAGCTGTTTTGAAGTACTGCCGCACTACCCTGTCGGGGTGAGTGAAGTGCATCTTATTTTGGGGACGACCATCTTCTTGATGTTCGGTGCGGGGCCTGCAATGGTCGCTTTGGCACTGGGGCTTCTTATTCAAGGGGTCTTCTTCGCACCATTCGACCTTCCGCAGTACGGGATCAACGTTACAACACTTCTTGCCAGTATGCTCCTGTTGAACATGGCGGCAAAACGTATCATCCCTCAGAATATCGCCTACAAGGACATCACCTATACACAGATGCTCAAAATGTCCGTGATCTGGGAAGGAAGCATCGTAACATGGGTTGCTTTCTGGGCGTTCTACGGGCAAGGGTTCAGTGCAGAGAACATTCAGAACGTCTTGAGCTTTGGCGGGTCATATATGCTTGTGATCATTATCGAGCCGCTTATCGACCTTGCCGTACTCGCAGCGGTCAAAGCGTTCAACTCGGGTAAATGCAACCTCTTGCTTGACAAGCGTGTGAACAACTGTAAAGCCTAACAGATGAAACGCTACCGTCACCACAACAAAGACAAAGCGATCGTTCTTGCCTGTTTCGGCTCGGTAATCGAACAGCAAATGTACCTCGACCTCAAAGCCGAGGTCGAATCGCGTTTCGAGGGGATCGATGTATTTCTCTCCTTCTCCTCAAGAATGGTACTCAAAGACCTGCATCGACGCGGCATGGCATACAAGAACCTGACACAGACCCTTGCCGATGTCGATATGCTCGGATACCGTCATATCGTCGTCGCTTCAATCAACCTCTTCCCGACCGATGAGCATGAGCTTCTCATACGTACGGTCAAAGGGTTCAAGATGTTCTCGCTTGCCAATCTCCGCTACACCAAAGCGATCATCAACAAGACCAAAGAGAGCTCGCTTGCGCTCAAAGCACTCGATGAGGCTATCACACAACCCAATCAGGCGAACCTCTATGTCATCCACGGTGTGCCGGTACTTGACCTTCCGGGACTTCACTCAGTCAGCTACACAGAGCAGTTCTTGCGTATGATAGGCAAATACAACTATACCTGTTCTTTAGAGGGGGCATTCCCCTACTATTCCATCAAAGAATCCCTTATCACACAGATGAAGGCTGACGGTATCACTGCGGTGCAGATCGTTCCGATGCTGCTGGTAAGCGGGAACCACTACCGTAAAGATATGGTTGAGATCACAGAGGAGCTCTCAGAACACTTTGAGGCGAAGATCGTCCCTTCACAAAGCCGCTCCGAACGCTTTAACCTCATTGAGCTTGAAGATATCAGAGCGATCATCATGCAGAATATTCAAGAAGAGATCACCAAACTTGGATGCTAAACGACTCTATATGGTCTCACTCGGTCCAGGAGACAGTGAGCTTGTAACCATCAAAGCACTAAAAGCACTCCAAGGGTGTGATGCGATCTGCATACCGACAAAGAGCGAGGATAGAAGTTTCCACCGTTCTTTAACGCACAAGATCGTTCAAGAGCTGATGAAGGCACACAATTTTAACAAGCCGCTTATTCCAGTCTATACACCGATGCACTTTAAAAAAGAGGATTGGCAGTCACAGGTCGATGTGATCTATAGCAACTTTGAGCGTTATAACACTCTCTGCTTCGTAACACTGGGAGACAGTGCCGTCTATAGTACCGTCTACTATCTGCTGGAGCTGATCAAGAGCCAACATCCCAAGCTCTACGAACGCTCGGAAGTCATTGCGGGAGTCACCTCTTTTTCACAAGCTTCCGCACTGGTTAAGAAGCCCCTTTGTATCGGGGACAGCCGCTTCGAGATCGTACCGCTTCTGGACAAGGAAGTACCTACCACCACGGTCTATATGCGTCCGAAGATCGGGCTTGATACACAGCACATCACCCAACATGGTGAGCTTTACAGCTTTGAGAACATCAACTATGCGGGAGAGACCATCACCCCGCACAAGATCCCGCGGGTCAAACGATACATGACCCTCTTTATCGATTTTTTCAAACAGGAGTCCTAAATGGCATTTATCCAAGAGCAACCGCCCATCAACATCGGTGCCGATATCTCCGTACGTTCATTTGAGATGATCGAAGAGGAGCTTCAGCACTACCCACAGGCAAAGAACTTCAACCAAGAGGAGCTCGCTGTCATCTCACGGCTCATCCATACCACCACCTGCTTCAAGGAGATACTTGACAATATCTACTTCTCTCCCAATGCCTTACAACGCATTAAGGGACTTTTGGAGCAAAAAGCCAAGATCATTGTCGATGTCAATATGATCAAGGTTGGGCTGAGCCAGTTCTACCTCGATACCTACGGCAATGAGGTCATCTGCTACATCAATGAACCCTTTACCTATGAACATGCCGCCAAGAACAAGACAACACGCAGTTACGCCGCCGTGGTCGAGGCGATCAAACGCCACAAGGATGAACCGATGGTACTGGTATGCGGGAATGCCCCTACCTTCATCTATGCCGCCATCAATACCCTGCTCGATGAGGGGGTCGACCTGAGTCGTGTCGCACTTCTGCTCTTTCCTGTCGGATTCGTCAACGTACTCGAATCCAAAGAGTACGGCAAGCGTTTTAGCGAACACTTCGATGTACCCGCTGTCATCATGCAAGGGCGCTTCGGAAGCTCGACCATGGGCGTTGCCACGCTTCATGCGACATACAAGCTCATCAAAGATTACGATGGCACCACACACTACAACGGGAAGAAGTAACGATGTGCGCATACTATGAAGATGGTCAAGAGAAGATCAGACAAGGAGATATCGCCAACTATCTGACCAATCAGATAGAGATACTCGAAGCCAAACATCTCAAAGAGAGCAAGACCATGCGCATCCGTTACCGCAGTAACGACAAGGAGATATCGCTTGAAGTCCCCTACAAGACGGTCATGAACGCCATGACGCTCATTTCGCGAGCGCCAAAAAAAGAGCCCAAGATCAATGAGATGGGACAAGAGGTGGTCGAGGGCTACGCCTGCAAACCCAAAGACTTCGACCCCGACCGTCCCATCATGCACTTTAAGTACCAGATATTCATCTGTGACGATGAGCGGTGTACCAAGGCGGCAAAGACCGATAAGGCGGCATGGCTGAGGGAGATACTCAAAGATATGGGGCTCAATCAAGGAAAAGACCGTATCAAGATCTCCCGAACGGGCTGTTTCGGTGCCTGCCGTTTTCGTCAGGTCGCCGAGTGTGTCGCCAATACGCAAGCCAACGGAAAAGCGGAGAACAATGCACTCTGGTTCAGACACACCCACAGATGGGACGAAAAGCAGTGGCGTGCACTCTTTGCTGCACTCAGAGATGATAAAGCGCTCTCTTCATGCATCGATGCATCGGCTTATATCCCGATGAAGGTCTACGGAGAGTAGCATGAAAGAGCAAAGTGCTCCGCTGCGTAGAGGCTATACCACAGGCGTTCACGCTGCGGTAGCCTTCGGTGCGGCACTTGAAGGGCTCTTGGCATCGGGAGAGACCACGCAGAGCCGAACAGAGAAGATGGACAATGACGACCTCGATGTCACCAAAGGGTGCGAGATCGTCGTTACCTGTAGCTATTATCGTGATGTGCTGGTATGTAACCCCATTGCGCATACGCCCTACACCATCGGAAAGATCGAACTCTATGCCGGAGAGGGGGTCGGGGTGGTGACCAAAGCGGGGCTCAAGCCGCCCAAGGGCTACCCCGCCATCAACCCCGCTCCGCTAAAAGCCATGGAAGCGAGGGTCGCACACCATGCCCACAAGATCACAAGGCACATCTATGCGACCATCTCCGTTACCGACGGACAAGCACTTGCCAAAAAGACGGCAAATGCCAAAGTGGGCGTGCTTGGAGGCATCTCCATTCTAGGCAGTACCGGTATTGTCAAACCCGTCTCCAGCGATGCCTATCTCGACTCCATCGCGACCGAGATCGGTTTTGCCAGGGAGAACGGCTACGAAAAACTTGTGCTGACACTGGGCAACAGTGCCTTGGCATATGCCAAAACGAACTACGACGAAGCGCAGATCGTCGAGATAGGCAACTTCGTCCACGATGCGCTAGAGATCGCACAAGAGAAAGGGATGTACGATATCACATTCATCTGCGGTATCGCCAAAGCGGTCAAAGTGATGCAAGGGTGCAAAAATACCCACAACCGATTCGGCAGCATCGACTTTGAAGCGCTCTGTATGCAGATCAAAGAGGATCTCAATATCGAGATAGCCCATCAGAAGCTCAATACCGTCAAAGGGTTGACCAAAGAGCTGGGCGCTTATGCGGATGCCTTTTACCATATGGTCAAGGCTGGAACAGACGAACAGATCAAACATTGGTTCCCGAACCTCAAGGTCGGAACCGTCATAGTGAGGTAAACAATGCTAACGATTACAGGAAACGGTATGGGCGGATATACGTTCAATAACCTAACCGTCGATACCGATGCGTACGATGTCATTATTTGTGACAAGAACTTCGAGGTCGACGCACCGAATGTTAAAAAGCTCTCCTACTCAGAGGCGCGATCGTATATTCTGGAACACTACGAGCATATGCAGATCCTCTATGTGGTCACAGGCAGTCCTTTCTTCTACTCGGCGGGAATACTCCTTGCCAAACAGTTGCCCAAAGATGCCGTAAAGATCATCGATAACACCTCCTCCCTGCGCTATATGCAGGCAACTTGCCACTTTGCAGATGCGCAGACGGCACACCTCTCCATCCACGGGCGTGCGCACATCGACCTTGAAGCGTTCCTGACAAAGCCCTACACCTTCATTCTTTGTGATGAGAAGAGCATTGAGAAGGTACGCCGCGCGACAGCCTATCTGCCCAAAGATGCCCTCAAGGTGACCATCGGCTACAAGCTTGGCTACCCCGATGAGCAGATAGCCCCCATCGATCTGGCGCAAGTACCAGATACGTATGACCTGTGTGCCCCCTATGTGCTGCTCATAGAGCGCTGCTTCACCCCCATACCCTCCGTATGCAGTGACGATCTCTTTGCTACCGAGCGCGGGATGATCACCAAACAGTACAAACGCCACCTCTCCTTGCAGCACTTGGACCTTTCTGGCAATCAACTGCTCTGGGATGTAGGTGCGGGCAGCGGAAGTTGTGCCATTGAGGCGTACAAACGCTACCGTGTCCGTACGGTTCTTTTCGAAAAACAGCCCCAGCGCTGCGACTTCATCCGTCAGAACCTCCGTACGCACTATGTGTGTGACACACAGCTGATCGAAGGTGATGCCCAAACACACTTTGACTCACTCACACAAGACCCCGACCGCATCTTTGTAGGCGGCGGTGGCGAGAAGGTCATCGCACGCCTTCCTTACCTCTATGAGAGACTGACTAATGAAGGGGTGATGCTCATCAATGCCATTACCCTCAAGAACCTGACCCAGATGATACAGGTGCTCAATGAAGCGAAGATCGCCTACAAGGTCATCTCGCTCTCACTCACCACCTACAAAGGAAGCCTTGACCTTATCGAGCCCGAAAGACAGCTGTTTCAAATCAAAGTATGCAAAGGAGCATCCCAATGATCTACTTTATCGGTGCAGGGCCCGGAGACCCTGACTTGGTGACCATCAAGGCACAAAAGATACTCCAACAAGCAGATGCCGTACTCTACACCGGTTCGCTCGTACCCCGCGAGGTGCTGGGCTGGTGCAAGGAGGATGCGCTTATCGTCGATTCTCAAGGGATGAAATACCCTGAGATATTCGACTTTCTCAAGACCCATAAAGAAAAAGTGGTCGCCCGTGTCCATACGGGTGATCCTTCGCTCTACTCCACCATTGCCAAGCAGATCGCCTTTTTGCAAGAGGAGAAGATAGCCTACGAAGTGATACCGGGCATTACCGCAGCCTTTGGTGTGGCAGCATCGCTTGGCATTGAATACACCGTTCCGGGTGTCTCACAGACCATCATTCTTACCCGCGTCGAGGGGCGCACCCCCAACCCCGAGCCGCTGGAGAACATCTTGGCGTGCAAGCACTCCTCTTTAATCTTCTACCTCTCCATCCTCCTGCTCAAAAAGCTCAAAAGTAAAGCGCTGGAGATGGGCTATGACCCGAAAACCCCCTGCTGGGTGGTCGAAAAAGCAACATGGGAAGAGGAGGCCATCTACAAAGGTACCCTTACCGACATTGAAGAGAAGGTTTTCCATATTCGCGGTGTGGCGCTTATCTTGCTGGGGGATTTCCTCCATCAAGAAGAGAGTGAGCCCTCTCGCCTCTATGTCAAACCCCTACGCAAGGAGCAGAAAGCATGAAGATAGCCGTTATCACCATCAACCAGCCTAGCCTCGATGCTGCGGGGCGACTCCTTGGTGTTCTAGGTGAGCATGACGTGGACGTTTACGGCAAAGCGGGACTGGCACATAGCCTTGAGCGTTTGCACACCTACAAAAAGCTCGATGACATTCTCCCCGATGCATGGAAGCATTACGATGCCATCATCGCCATCTTGGCAATGGGTGCGGTGGTTCGCAAGATCGCTCCGCTACTTGAAGACAAAGCGACCGATCCTGCCGTGATCGTCATCAACCTTGCGCTGGACAAGATAGTTCCGCTGCTTAGCGGACATCTCGGCGGTGCCAACGCACTGGCAGACACCCTTGCTCAGCGTCTACCAAACTGCATCAACTTCATCTCTACCGCGACCGACCAGACAAAAACACTGGCGTTTGAAATGCTGGCACAAGAGCGAGGCTGGCAGATAGCAAACCTCAAAGCTCTTGCACGCATCTCCAACCGCCTCATCAACAAACAGCCCGTCAAGGTAGCCACCTACCCCACACTCTTTAAGAGCATCCCCGACAAAACACACCTTACCCATGTAGGGTTTGAGCATATCGATGAAGATACCGTGGTCATCGCCCCGCACATCCAAAGCGATGCCCTTACGCTCAAACCTCCTGTTACACTGGGTATGGGATGCAACAGAGATACCCCTTTTGCGCTACTTAAAGAGGCGTTTGAAGCCTTTTTGACCAAACATCACCTAACCAAAGCCTCCATTGCAGGCATCGCCTCTTTTGAAGCGAAAAAAGATGAGGCAGGACTCTTGGCACTTGCCAAAGCGTATGACCTGCCCATCCACTTTTACGACAAAGCCAAGATCAACGCACTGGAAGCGACCTTCAGCCCCTCTGCCTCTACCAAGTTCTTCGGGCTCAAAGGGGTGGCTGAACCAAGTGCGGTTCTAGGCTCTGTCTATAAGGAGCTTGTGATCAAAAAAGAGGTATATAACAAAGCAATTACCATAGCAGGAGCGATCTAATGGCACATAAACTCTACATCTTAAGCAGCGGTGCAGGCGGCACCAAATATATGACGACCGAGGCGCTTGCCGCACTGGATGAGTGTGAAGTAGTGGTAGGCTACCGCAACTATGTCAAAGAGCTCTCCGAGCTTATTGGCGACAAGCCGGTATTCATGTCGGGAATGACAAAAGAGATCGCACGGTGTCAAGAGGCGATCAACTACGCCAAAGAGGGTAAGACCACCTGCATCATCTCCAACGGTGATGTCAATGTCTTTGGTATGGCAACACTGGTCGTGGAACTGATGGACGAACAGAACCTTTGGGATGAGATAGAGGTTGAATCCATTGCAGGAGTCACTTCGTTTTTGGCAACGGCAAGCCGTGTGGGTGCGCCCATCAGCCAAGACTTTGCCGTTATCTCCCTCTCGGACAAGCTTACCGACATCGACCTCATTGACAAACGTGTGCAGTTGGGCTTGGAGGGTGATTTTGTTCTGGGCATCTACAATCCCAAGTCCAAAAAGCGCATTCAGCCCTACCTCAACTTTTTAGAAAGGCTCAAAGCGATTGATGAGCGCATTGCCATCATCGCCTCTCATGTGGGGCGCAACAAAGAGAAGGTCACCATCACCACCACGACCGAGCTTATTAAAGAGGGGCTGGAGCATCCTGAGATCACGATGTCGACACTCATTATCGTCTGTAACACCAACGCCAGACTGACCAAAAACGGGCTGGTACTCACCCCACGCGGCTACCTCAACAAGTATGAACTTAACGGGGAGCTCAAAGCCAAGTGAAAGCCTACTGCATCTCCGCCATCGCTTCCAATCAGGGGAAGACCATCTTGACCACCGCACTTCTGTGGCACTTTCGCCACCGTGTGCGCCCCTTCAAGATAGGCCCCGACTTCATCGACCCGCAGTTTCACACCCGTGTCTGCGGTACACCTTCGGTCAACCTTGACAGCTTCATCATGAACGAAGATCAGATAGCGTGGATGTTCGCACACTATGCCACCCAAGAGGTCGCCGTCATCGAGGGGGTCATGGGCTTTTACGATGGTCAGAACAAAGGGTGCTCGGCTTATTCGGTAAGTAAACGTCTGGGGGTTCCTACCATCTTGGTGCTTGACGGCAGCGGCAGCTACATCACCGTCTCTGCGGTGCTTAAAGGGCTGCTTAGCTACAGAGATGACAACACCATTCAAGCAGTGGTACTCAACAAACTCTCCTCCCCCATGCACTATGCGCTCATCAAAAAACAGTTAGAAGCAGACCATCCGCACATCAAGGTGTTAGGCTGGATCGCCAAGAACCTCCCCTCTTTAAGCGACACCCACTTAGGGCTTGACCTCAGATCGCTTGATGCCATAGCCAACATCAGCCAGGAGGTGCTTACGCACATCGACCTTGAAGCGCTCGAAAGCCTAAACCCCTGCACCCCGAACACCCCTAGCCACTACCCTTTCCCCAAAGTACAAAAGCAGCCAAAGAGCATCGCCGTAGTGCATGATGAGAACTTCTCGTTCCTCTACCACGACAACTTCATGTTTTTGCAAGCACATTTCCAAGAGGTCATCACCCTCAACGCAACCCGCAACGAGCCCATTCCACCCCATGCGGACATAGTCTACATCCCTGGCGGTTACGTAGAGAGCGACGAAACCTATGCTCGCATCAAAGATGCTGACATATTCAAAGCTTCACTCATAGCCCATGCCAAGAGCAAACCCGTCTATGCCGAGTGCGCAGGACTGCTCTACCTTGGCAAAAGTGTCGATGACAAACCTATGAGCAACATTTTAGACATCACCTTTACGCTGGAAAAACGCTTTGTCAGACTAGGCTACTACTACAACCAAGCAGACATCAAAGGACACGCATTCCACTACACCCGCCCCACCCCCTCAACACTGCAAAAAGGGTTTGATATACTCAGCAAGACCCCGCAGGGCAAAGGAGAGATCGGTAGCTGGCAAGAGGGAAAGGTCTTTGGTACCTACCTGCATACGATGTTCAGGGCGTATCCAGAAGTGATAATGGAGAAAATAAGATGAAACACTTCACCCCCAAAGATGCCGAAACACTCATGAAGATCATTGTCAATCGGCGGGATGTTCGCGGGCATCACTTTAGTAGTGCCCCTATCAATGAGCAAGAGCTGCAAATGCTGCTTGAAGCCGCGCACCATGCCCCGTCAGTAGGCTACTCTCAGCCGTGGAAGTTCGTGGTAGTGAAGGATGAAACACTGCAAGAAGCCATCTACCGAAACTTCAAAGAGAGCTTTAAGAAGAGCAAAAAGAAGTTCAAGCACCGCCCCGAGTATGCCAAGCTCAAACTCGAAGCGCTCAAAGAGACCAAGCTTCATATTGCCGTTTTCTATCACCATCAAGGAGGGTACATTTTGGGGCAGACAAGCCAAGCGGATGTAGGGCGCTACTCTGTGGCAACTGCCATTGAGAATATGTGGCTGATGGCACGAGCACTAAATATCGGTATGGGGTGGGTAAGCATCCTTAAGCCTAAGAAGGTGCGTAAATTGCTGGGGCTTGGCGAAGCGTACGAGATGGTCGGCTACCTCTGTGTGGGCAAACTCAAGAGCCTCCCCGATGAACCCGAGCTCAAAATCCTTGGCTGGGAGACGCAAAAAGAGCGAAGCCGTACCGTAACGGTGCTTGATGGCACCACACCATACGGATCAACCAGGCACATCCGCCCCATTTGCGGTACCAAAGCCCCGTTAGAGCGACTCATAGACAAAAAGGCGACATTTCTGATTGCTCTTAGCCACACAAAAACCGCCAACATCAAAGGCATTACCCAGGCAGGTCTTCCGGGCTTGATGCACCTTACCCCCACACTCGATGCGGAGTTTGTCAAGCTCGGCAGGCTCAAAAGCCTTAAAAAACTTCCCAAGACCGCCAAAGGCATCCCTACCCCTGCGCTCATCACCCGTGCCGTGCATCTGCTTACCCCCTACGGGCACATCGAAGCGCTCGATCTGGGGCTCAAAACACCTCCCAAGCTCAAACAAAAACATCTGCACCGTTTTGGCATAGTACCTAGCGGGAACATCGCCAAAGATGCCAAGATAGACGCACGCGAACTCTTTGAAAAGGGGTACCACTTCGGAGAGAGTTACCAACTCAAAGACAACTACCTCATCTTGGGTGAGTCTGTCCCCTCAGGTACGACCACGGCAACGGCAACGGCTTTGGCACTAGGCTATGAAGCGGAGGGGCTCTTCTCTTCAAGCTTCAAAGATGTCCCCAATGACATCCGCCAACGCACCATTACCAAAGCCCTGAAAAAAGCAGAGAACAAAACCGACCTTTTTGACATTCTTGGTACAGTTTCGGACAACATGCTCATCTTCAATGCAGGCTTCATCCTCGGTGTCAACGGACGCTTCCCTGTTGTCCTTGCAGGCGGCACGCAGATGGCAGCGGTACTTCTGGTAGCCAACCGCATCATCGACTACATGGGTACGGCATTTGAAGTACGCAACCTTGCACTCTGCACCACAAAATGGGTCGCCAAAGACAAACACTCTAACATCAAAGCCCTCTTACAGATGCTCGACTTCCCCATCAACGCCTACTACACCGACTTTGATTTCTCCTGCGCACACACCCCTGCACTCAAACGCTACGACAAAGGCGAAGCCAAAGAGGGTGCAGGAGCCGGCGCAGCCATCATGTACGGCTACCTCAACGGACTTGGCAAAGAGGAGATCAGCAGGCAGGTAGAGGGATTTTTAGGCTAAATGATACAAATATGTTATAATCATTCTCAAAAAAGGAGAGGATAAATGAACCGTCAAGATATACTTACATTGCTTAAAAACAACAAATCATTTTTACAACAACGGTTCAATATTCAATCTATCGCCTTAGCAGGCAGTTTTGCCAGAGATGAGGCTACTTCACAAAGTGATATCGATATTATCGTCAATATGCCCTCCTCTTTTCAAAATTTTTTTGATCTCAAATATTTTTTAGAAGAGAAGTTAGGCAGAACCGTTGATCTCGGATTGGAAAAAAATCTCCGTGCATTCATCAAAAAACAGATGCAAGATGAGATGATATATGTCTAGGAAGATAGAATTTTATCTCGTAGATATTTTCATCGCAGCCGATAAGATATCACGCTATATTGAAAAATTTGAAAATGCAGAAGTTTTTTTGCATAGTGAATTGGAGTGGGATGCAACTATCCGTGAGCTAGAAATTATCGGTGAAGCGACCAATAAATTATTGCAAGAGAATATACTAGCACCACAATTTCGTATGATCGTCGACTTTAGAAACCAGATCGCTCATGGATATTTCGGAATAGATGAAGAGATCGTATGGGAAGTTGCAACCATACTCTTAGAAGATTTTATTTGTACACTTCATGATATTGTACAAGAACATAAGATCGATCTTAATGAAGCTATTGAAGCAGCCAAAGAAGATCATCACTACAACTTAGCTACACTGTCACTTCTTGAGAGACTTTCATGAAAATACTCTACTACGGCGGACAAAAATCGGGCAAGAGCCTACTAGCGGAACAAAAGACACTCAGCCTTGCCAAAGAACAGAAGCCCTACTACATCGCCACATACGACAACAGCTACGAAGATGCGGAGATGGCCAAGCGTATTGCCAAGCATCAGTCACAACGACAAGAATCGTTCCATACTATCGAAGAGACACATCATCTTGCCAAAGTCATTGAATCAGGGCAAACCTACCTCATCGACTGTATGAGTATGTGGCTTCTCAATACCCTTACATGGGAAGAGGAAAAACTCTTTGCAGAGCTTGAAGCACTTTCTACAAAAGAAACGAACATTGTCTTTGTCCTTAATGATGTTAGTTCAGGTGTTATCCCCATAGATAGTATAAGCCGAAAGTATGTCGATCGTTCAGGGGTCATCGGGCAAAAGTTAGCAGCAATGTGTAATGAAGTGTATGAGGTGAAGCTGGGGTTGGAGATAAGGCTGAAATGATACAAACATTCCAACACGGCGGCGACATCACCGCATTTGCCAAAACCTGCGGATGCAGTATAAATGAAGTGATCGACCTCTCTTCCAACATCAATTTTGTCAAGCCGCATATCGATGTGGACTTCAATGCCATCGATATTGCACCCTATCCCAACTACGACAGACTCCATGAGAGCATTGCCGACCATTATGGTGTTGCAACAAAACAGATGGAACTTTTCAATGGTGGGAGTAGTGCTATATTCTCACTTTTCCCACATATCAAGGGCAACCACAAGGGATTGCCCCTACGGTGTGCAGTTTATTCTCCGGCATATTTGGAGTATAAAAAAGCGGTGGAGCGGTTCGGGTATGCACTGCATCTCATCGACCGTTTTCAGGCTATTGATATGGAAGTACTGCAAGGGAGTCTGGTGGTCTTCGTCAATCCTGCGACACCCGATGGAAAGTTTTACGACATCCACCCCCTGCTTGAGAAGTGGCACAGCCGTGAGTGTACGGTACTCATCGATGAGTCGTTCATCGAGTTTACGCCACACGCTTCGGCTACAAAGCACCTTGCACAGTACCCTAACCTCTTCATTTTAAAGTCACTCACCAAATACTGGGGAGCGGCGGGGATTCGTATGGGAGCGTTGCTCTCTTCAGCGCAAAACATAGCCGCACTCAAACAGAGGGAACCACTCTGGAAACTCTCGGCATTCGATGCTGCCTATATTCAATCCGCCTTACACGATAAAACGTTTGCCAATCGTTCAGAGGCAGCAAATCAAGAGAGCCATGCCTACCTGCTTGCACTGCTGCAAAAAAGTCCGTTGGTCAAACGCATCTACCCCTCCGAAGCGAACTTCATACTGGTCGAACTTCAGGGTATTACGGCAGAGGAGCTACAAAAGAGGCTGATTCCCTACAGAGTGATGGTACGCAACTGTGAGAATTTCAATGGTCTAAACAAGTACCATGTGCGCATCGCACTTAAAGAGATAGAAAAACTGCAACGACTCCAAGAGGTATTCCATGCATAATATCAGCATTTTCGGTACCAGCTCCGATGCGGGGAAAAGCACTGTTACATGGCTCATTGGGCGTATGCTCCAAGAAAAGGGCTACCGTGTTGCACCATTTAAAGCACAGAATGTCTCAAACAATGCCCATGTGGCAGATGACGGCAGCGAAATCGCTATTGCCCAGCATTTTCAAGCCAAGGCTCTAGGTGTACCGACAAGCTGGCATAACAACCCCGTACTGCTCAAATCGGGGCGCGAGTCAATGGCATCGCTCATTGTCGGAGGAAAGAGTATTGCCGACAAGGATGTCTGGGCATACTACCGTGACCTTGACGGACTCAAACCTATCGTCACCGATGCATTCCAAACACTTCAAGAGCGCTACAACATTGTTATTGCCGAGGGAGCGGGCAGTCCTGTCGAGCTGAATCTCATGGACAAAGACCTCTCCAATATCTTCATCGCCACCAAGTTCAACACCAAGATCATCCTAGTTGCCGACATTGAAAAAGGAGGAGTCTTCGCCTCTATCTACGGGGTCTACCACCTACTTCCCCAACAGCTTAGAAACAATGTCATCGGAGTCATCGTCAACAAGTTCAGAGGCGATATGCGGCTCTTTGACGAGGGGGTGCGCATTATCGAGAAAGAGTTTGGCATTCCGGTACTTGGCGTACTGCCTTACGAGCCTTTCAACCTTGGGTTCGAGGATTCGCAGAGTCTGGAGAACTACCATCAGGACTGTACCCGCGCTACCAAGCGCATTGCCGTGATCGCCTACCCCACTATGAGCAACTACAACGATTTCGAACCGCTGCTTGCCACCCCTGAGATCTGCCTTGAGTTCGTTCGCTCCAATATCGACCTGAACCGATTTGACCAGATCATACTTCCCGGTTCCAAACGGGTCATCGATGATCTCAGATGGCTTAAAAGTACCGGTCTCTTCACTCAACTACAACACATCCGCACAGAGCAGACAAGTGAACTCCTCGGTATCTGCGGCGGATACCAGATGATGTTCGAGCGTATCATCGATGAAAACTGCATTGAGACAACCGAGCCTACTATCGAAACGGGGCTTGGGTTCATCGACGATGAGATTGTCTTTCAAAAAGAAAAGAGCCTTAGTAAGTACGGGTCACGCTACGAGATACACCACGGTACCAGCGCAAAATACCCCCATAGCTACCGAGACAAAGGGCTTTACGGTACATTCGAACACGGGCTTTTTATCGATGAACGGTTCATAGCCTATGAAAAAGTCCAAATAGCAGCCTTTGTCGAGAAGATGCGTCCCCATTTCAAGCTGGATAGACTCTTGGAGGAATTATAGTAGTTTTAAGCGCTATTTGCCTACCATATCATAATTACATTGCAAGGAACAGTACCGATGAAACAGTTAAAGATCACCCTATTACTCCCCCTTTTTCTTACCGTAGCGAACGCCTCCGTTCTTCCTGACGGTGTCATGGCGTATATCGATGCGATCTTGGCGGCATTGAGCCTCTTGCTGATCATCCTTTTTATAAACAACACTTCAACAAAGCAGAAGCTCAAAGAGGCGCAAGAGACCATTGAAGAGAAAGACGAGAAGATCAACTGGCTTCGCCGTATCGGGGCGGAGAACGAACATAGACACACCACCAAGATCCAAGAGCTGGAGAAGCAGATCGTAGAGCTTAACCATACTATCGAGAAGCTTGAACAGCGTGTCAAGGAGGGAACGAAAAACCAGGTGGTTGCAAAACTCGAAGCCCTACAGCATAAACGTGCCAAGGCGATGGAAGAAGCCGGTCTGGAGGCTTAATATGGCAAAAGAGCAAACACAACACGCCCTCACTACCGCCCAAGAGAACGCGCAGTATGAAAAAGAGATCACCCAACATGTCACGATGGCACTGGGAAAGATGGAGCATGCCTACCAAGCGCGCATCAGTGCCTTTGCCGATGAGTTGCATCACCTCAATGCCTTCATCGACAAGCTCACCCAAGAGATCCAACTCCTGGAAGAGGCAAAACAAGATAAAGAACAGGCTGTCGATATTCTGACACGAGAGATAGACTCGGAGATGAAGTTCCTTGAACGTATGACACAGCAGTTCTTGAAAAAAGCGGAGGTGACCGCAGAGCTTAAAAGCGAGCTTTCCGCCATTGACAACCATGAGAGCACCCATCTTCTCCGTTCCCGTCATCTCATCTTAAAAGAGTTCACCAAAGAGATAGAAGAGACAGAGATCACCCTTTTACAAAAAGAGCTTGAGAAACAGAACCGAGAACTTGAACTCGAACCGCAAAGACAGCAGATACGCGCACTCAAACACCAGATCAACGAGCTTCAGGCACAAAAACGCTACATCGAATCTTCGGGTATGCATAAACTCTCAAGCCACTCCGCCCTCCCTGCACAAACTACACAGAACCCTGAGAACGGGGAGAGTGTGATCGACACCGATGTAGACTGATCGGAGCGATGTATCCTCTTCTTGGGCTCATTGCCTACATTATAGACCACATATTCGGAGAATTCCGCTTCATTCGCCATCCTGTCATCATGATGGGCGACTATATCAAATGGTTTGAACAAAAGTTCTATGCCAACAGCATCTTAAGAGGTGTTCTTTTAACGCTCTCTCTTCTTGCTTTGGTCTATGCTCTCTCTTATGGTTTCATGGTATTCTTATCAGAATTGACACCCCCTGACCTACAGGTATGGATAGCAAGTATCATCGCTTCAACGACCATCGCTTCAAAAATGCTCTTTGATTCGGTCAAAGAGATCATCACAGAGCCAAAGAAGATAGCCTACCTTGTCAGCCGTGATACGCAGTCACTTAGTCCCTCTGACATCAACAAAGCTGCTATCGAAACCTATGCCGAAAACCTTAGTGACGGTGTTATCGCCCCACTCTTCTACCTGCTTCTCTTTGGACTTCCGGGTGCCTTTGTCTATAAAGCCATCAATACACTTGACTCGATGGTCGGGTATAGAAATAAGCGGTATGAGAAATTTGGGAAGTTTTCCGCAAGGCTGGATGATGTGGCAAACTTCATACCCGCACGGATCACGGCGGTATTAATCGTGTTATTGACACCCAAAAGGGCAGATGTAGAATCTACCCCTACAAATAACAAAAGCATTACAAAGCAACACATACATTCACACCTCACTCCTCACTCCTCACTCCTCACTAAAGTTTTCCGCAATGGAAAACTACATAAAAGTCCCAACGCCGGCTATCCCATCTCCGCTGCGGCATATGCCCTTGGTATTAGACTCGGCGGTCCCACTTCCTATTTCGGAAAGATCGTTCCTAAGACATACTTCGGAGAAGGCAGAGAGAATATTACCACTCAAGATATTGAAAATGCACTCAAATTACAGCCAAGATTGGCTATAGTCATCATCCTACTTTTGATCACAGGAGCATTGATATGAGAGATTACTGGCTGGGTTTGAAGTTCATGCTCTCCTACTTTACCATCCTTCCCGTTCGATTTGACAAAAACGATGACCTCTCCAAACCACGCGTTCTTTCGTCCATGCTTCTGTTTTTCCCGCTTGGCGGGCTTCTTATCGGGAGTATGGCAGTAGGTCTTCTGCTGCTTCTCTCCCCACTCTCATGGTTAGCATGTATCGTAGCGGCAGTAGGCTACATGATGCTCTATGGCTTTTTGCATACAGAGGCGATCATGGATGTTGCAGATGCACTTTACGCTTCTCATTCTGGTAAAGACCCCTACGCTGTTATTAAAGAACCGACCGTAGGTGCCATGGGGGTACTATGGGCTGGCGGGCTTAGCCTGCTTAAGATCACAGCGATCGTTTACCTCTTTGCGCATCAAGCCTACACACTCTTTCTTGGCATACTCCTCATAAGCCGTTTGGGACTTCTAATGCTCTTTTACACACAAACCTTCCGTTCAACGTTCCTTACGACACTCAAACATGCATTTAGCCGTGAACATATGATCGCATCACTCATACTCTTTAGCATACTTGGCATCATATTGAACGGTTCAGGGTTTCTATTACTTCTTTTTTTGGGCTTGCTATCAAGCTATCTTGTTACCCAATGGCTACGATATAGGCTATCATTCATCAATGGTGATGTACTCGGTACCATATTAGAGGTTACGGAGATACTTCTTCTGCTCATAGGGGCACTGATATGGCTATAACCCTACTTAGGCATGCTCCATTGCATCCGCAATATCAAGGACGCTACAACGGCTGGACAGACCTTTCTATCGACTATACACAGTTAAGTAGCACCTCTGTCGATATCCTGACCCAACACCCCTTTACCCATGTCTACAGTTCCGACCTCAAACGGTGTACCCAGACATTGACCTATATGGGCATTACGCACTTCACGACCGATCCACACCTTCGTGAAGTACGCTTTAAAGCCCACATTGAAGGAAAGTCGTTCGATGATATCACAAAGTTAAACAGCTATGACCCAACCTTACTTAATGATGCCGATGCATGGCACAGCTTTGTCTGCGCAGAGTCAAAAGAAGCATTTGAAAGGCGCATCTACCACTTTTTAAATACACTGCCTACCGAAGGAGAGATACTCATCTGCTCTCATGCCGGTACACTCCAAAAGATACTTGCCATTCTAGGACTTGCCAGACCCAATATCGCTTATCTTGAAGCTATAAGGATCGAACATGGGATATCGTGAATGGTTTGAACAACATGGTAAAAAACATGCGGCGATCATGGCAAAACTCACACACTTAAATGATGAAGAGGTGATCGCGTACTTTTCTTATGATAATATGAAAGAGAAAGAGCCCGACTTCTGTCCACTCTATAAAAAAGAGAGAAAATGCCACGACATGGAAGATCTCAACTGCTATCTCTGTGCCTGCCCCCACTTCAGATTCGATGACGAAGGGTTTGAGATAAGAGAGGGTAAACCGCTAAAGAGCTACTGTAGCATCGATGCAAAGGAGGGAAAGTTCAGCGAAGGCAAAGATGCCATCCACCAAAACTGCTCATCCTGCCATATCCCTCACAAAAAAAGCTACATCAAAAAGCACTTCGACCGAGACTGGTTCCATATCATGAAAGATATCTATGACATCAAAAAGGATTAACAATCCCTCTTTTGTCGGCGGATCATTTCAGCCAATACCAAATAGAGCATGATAACATTTAGAATGAAGAGTATCAGTATCCACCCTTCATCTGTCTGTTTATCCAACTGTAATGCCGTCATTGAATAGATCGCTTGAAGAATGATCAAGTAGAAAACCGTTCTTTTGGTATTGAATTCAAAGAATTGGTGCAAAATATGATGTAAATGACATTTATCTGCACAAAAAACAGGTCGTCCATGCAATTTACGTCTAAAGAGTACGATCAATACATCCATATTCGGTACAGCTGCTAAAAAGAGAATACTGACCGCAGGAAGGTACGCTAGTGCCTTAATTGAGAGGATCGCGATCACAAACCCTAAGACCAAAGAACCGCTATCGCCCATAAAGATCGATGCAGGGTTCCAGTTAAAGAAAAGGAATGCTAAAAGTACAGAGATAAAGAATGAAGAGAGGGTCATAATGAACGTGTCATGGTGAAGATAGCCGACACTAAAGAGCGATGCGAATATCACAACCGATACACCTCCAGCCAGCCCATCCAGACCATCGATCAAGTTCAGTGCGTTACTGAAACCAACGACTGCCAACATCGTAAAAGGTACTGCAAGCCACCCCAATGATACTTTACAACCAAAATAGGTTCCTATATCATTGATCACAATACCATCAAAATAGACCAAGAGTGTTGCAAATATGATCACCTTAAACTTCGTATTTGGAGAGGTGTCCTTATGATCATCCAAAAATCCGACGATCAGAACCAAAACGATCGCTGTGAAGGTCCAAGAGTAATCATGTACAAGTAAAGGTGCGAAGAGTACTAAAGAGAGAAGCACCGCAGTAACGAACCCAAGACCAGCACCACGAGGAACTATACGGGTATGGCTACTACGATCATTGGGGATATCAAGAAGACCGACCTTTGGTGCGATCCTTCGCACCAAACAGATGAAAACTACACTTAATGCAAATGTAGCTAAAAATTCAAAAAACATTATCTACGATCAATCGTTAAGATACTTCAATGTTACGAAAGGTGCTGCAATCTTTGTAATGGTCTCAAACGGTGTAGTGAAATTCGTTGATGAGATCTTAAACTCTTTCCAGTCATCCGGTTGCACATATACAATATCATTAGGACGAAGCATCAAACTTGCATAGTTCATTGTATCAAAATGTGTTAAATCCACTCGTCTTATTTGAAGTCCGTGCGAAGTATTTGACAAAATAATAATATTATTTCTTACAGCAGAATCTGTAAGGTCCCCTGCATGTGCGATCGCTTCAAAGAGTGTCATTTTCTCTTTATCTAGGGTAATAGGACCTGGCTTATTTACTTCTCCTAAGACAAATATACGCTTATTCAATACTTCCAAATAAACAGAAGGTGTATTCAAATACTTTTTATACATTTGTGTAATCTTGTCAGCAGCCTGTGTCTGTGTTAACCCAGCAACCTTTACTTTACCGATAAGAGGTAGTGTAATATACCCTTTAGCATTGACAAGTATACCATTCTTACTCATACTTTGTCCAAGTTCACCACTACTCCCCATACTTTCTTGATTCGGATCTTTATAAAGCACTACTTCCAATCTGTCCTGTGGAAGAATACGGTACTCTATGCTTCTATCCGTTACTTTCTGTGTTTCTATACTGTGATCTGTCTGTAGTAACTTATAGTCCTCGTTCGTACTACAACCTGAGATAAATAATCCAATTAATAACAGCCCGATCCAATAACCCAATCTCATCATATTCTCCTCACTTTTCCTATAATTTTGTATCTTACCATAAGTT
Organism: Sulfurovum sp.; assembly: GCA_027063305.1. GTDB lineage: Bacteria > Campylobacterota > Campylobacteria > Campylobacterales > Sulfurovaceae > Sulfurovum. The sequence continues at coordinate 56,863 of JAMORY010000013.1, forward strand.
CGTTAAAACCTATTCCATTAAAGTATCATTCAATATTGTGTTATATTGCAATAACTGATGACACTCTCGAGACGACAATAGCCTTGCAAAGCTCTCAAGGTGTTTTTTATGATGGGTATCCGATCCAATAAAATCAACTAGTCCCGCTTCAACAAGATATGTAGCCAATATTTTTGCCTGCTTCCCATAGTGACCGCCTAGTGAATTCAAATTTAGCTGAAACATTACACCAAGTTCTTTTAAACGTCCATACTCTTTTTCCGGCTCTCTAATATACCTGTATCTTTCCGGATGAGCCAATAATGGTGTAAAGCCTGCTTCACCTATAGCGAATATCATCTCTTCAAGTTGCAGGGGTTTTGACATATACGAGGTTTCAAAAAGAATATATTTTCCATTTATGGAAAGTATATTCTCTTTTTTCATCTCATCATAGAATTTTTCATCCAGATAGTACTCAGCCGCTGCATCTATTTCGATCTCTATACCCTCTTTTTTCACAGTATCTCTTAAAAGGTCTCGACCTTTCATAATAATCTCATAATCATTCTTATAGTAATCCGACATAATATGCGGAGTGGTTATCACCTTTTTGTATCCAAGCTCAACTAACATCTTCAGAAGAAGCATACTCTCTTCCAAAGACTTTGATCCATCATCAATTCTAGGGATCAGATGTGAATGGATATCTACACTAAATTGACATGTTGCTACTTCTTTGATCTTCTCTTTCTTTTTAAAAAAAGAGAACATTATTTTTTATCCTCATCGTAATAGCCATAGCCATAACCGTAGCCATAACCGTAGCCATAGCCATAACCGTGTTTTTCCAAGTTAACATCATTTAAAATAATCCCCAATCCTTCTATTTCCTGAAGCTTGGAAAGCTCATTAATATTTCGGACAAAGGCTTTTTTAGAGTATCCTGAACGCAATACATAGATACTTGTATCTGACATATGTATTAATGTTCTAGCATCTGTTACCAAACCAATTGGTGGTGTATCAAGAATAATAACATCATAGACCTCTTGAAGCTTCTCTATCACTTTTTCCATCAGTTCACTCTGTATAAGTTCACTTGGATTTGGAGGAACAGGTCCGGAAGTAATGACATCAAGATTTTCATACTGTGTATACTGAATCACTTCTTTCAAACTCGCACTTCCTGATAATAGTGTACTCATTCCCTGCTGGTTGGACAAACCAAACTTTTCATGCAGTGTCGGTTTTCTCATATCAAGGTTGATAACGATCGTTTTTTTATCTGCAATACTCATAATAGCTGCCAAATTAATACAGATTGTAGTTTTACCTTCTCCACCGATCGTTGAAGTTACAGAGATAACATGAGACTTATCTTTTCGTATCATAAACTGTAAGTTTGTTCTTAGATTTCTAAAAGACTCAGCTACCGCAGATTTTGGAGAGAGTAGTACTTTTAGCTTATTATGATCATCTTTCATATGAGGGATACTTCCTAATACAGGAATTTTTGTCATATGTTTAATATCTTCCTCAACTTTAATTGTGTCATCTAAGTAATTTCTTAGAAATGCTAATATTATTCCTGCAATAAGCCCCAATATAAGTCCTACTGCAATAATAAGACCTCGTTTAGGTTTAATAGGTGTTTTAGGTAAAAGAGCCATATCGATAATTCTATTTCTACTTACAGTTGAAGCTTTAATAATTGCTGTTTCGGAACGTTTTTCAAGTAGATATGAATATATTTTCTCATTTACAAGAAATTTTCGTTGAAGCTGCCCGAACATACGCTCATCAGCAGGAAGCGTATTAAGACTTTTTTGATATTTTGCAATCGATCTTTCAAGGAGGCGTTTTTTCTCATCCATACTTGCTTTTAAGTTCTTGATCGTATCAATGATCGTACGCTTCAAATAACGTATTTGCTTAGTTAGTTTTACAACGCTAGGATAAAGCTCCGTATAATCCTCGCGCAATATTTTCTTTTGCATGATTGCATCTTGCAATGCCTTTATCTGATCACTTAGAACATCTGCACCTGTACCTAGACCTGCAATTGAGATGGACTCTAAATGTTTACCTTTCTTTATTTGTTTATAAAGTGTATTTAGAAGTTCACTCTCAATAGATATCTCTTCCAATTTTGTTTCGGCATCACTCATTTTTGCAATGATAGACTCTGCTTTTGAACTTAAGTTTACAGTATTGGCACCTCTTTTAAACTCTTCTATCTTTACTGCCGAACTTCTTAAGTTTTGTGTGATACTTTTTAATTGTTTATCAATAAAGTCTAATTTGCGGGTTGCTTCTTTCGTTTTCTTTTCAATATTTTGCTGAATATAGGCTTCTGCCAACGCATTAGTATACTCTTGAGCACGAAGCGGTACATTATCCTCATAAGATATCTTTAAAATAGATGAATATTTAGAGGTTTGCGATGCAAGAACTTTTCCTTTTGGTCGATTATGCTTATCTACAACAAATGTATATGTACCATCCTTAAGTGGTGCTTTTCTCACAACATTTAAATGAAAATGTGCAGTAATTATATCTTCACCATAAGGAAGGACTTTATTGTAGCTCCACTCTCTTCCTTTTTTGTCAAATGCCTTTTCAACAATAAGTCTATAGTGTTTTTTATCCACTTTTTCAATAGTAAAAGGTATACCGAATCCTTTAAGCATACCTACTTTAAACGGTGAATCTTTATAAAGTTCAATCTTTCTAAACTTTTTGGTTGTATAGTAGTGATGACTAAAATCGACTTTATCCAAAGCTTTTTGTGCAAGAAATCGAGATTTAATGATCTCTATCTCTGTACTGGGGTTCACTACACCCGGATCCATTGCCATACTTAGAACATCGTTACTGCTATACCCTCTTTTTTTCAAACCAACCTCAACTGTAGATGACGCCTGATAAATATTTGGTTTAAAATAAGCAATATATGCACTTACAATACCAAACATTATTATTAACAAAAGAATCATATAGCGATAACGATGTACTACCTGGAATACCTCCTTAATATCAATTTCATCATTATGATCTATTTTAGATGTATCCATTGTTATCCTTAGTAAAATATAATAGGGGAGAATTTATTTGTAGAAATTGTTGAGTGGTAATTTCTTACCACTCTTTTTTTAGAAGTGATAAGAAACACCTACACTTAATCCATTCATACTAAGTTCATCATAAGCGTTAAGATTATAATCATATAGCCTTTTCGGATTCATTGATTGGCTGTCCATATACATTGTATATTCTGCAAATATACTCCAGTCACCAGAATCATTTTCCGGATGATCTTTATCTGTAAATGTATAACTTATACCAATTCCGTACTGAAACTGCCAGTCATCTACAATAGTCTTACCAATGATCTCCGGTGCTCCAGGTGTATTACCATCCGTACCTTCAACATTTACATATCCAAACCCTAAAAGTGCATATACACTAATATAGTCTTCTTGATATGCATCATCTCTAAATTTATATTGCGGTTTTAGGAAAAAACTAAAATGGTATTCGTCCGCATAGTCCTCTTGAAAGAAACTTTTTGATGCTCTAGCTTCAAAAGCAAGATACTCATTATATTCATAACCGGCAATAAGCGTTACACCTGCCAACTCATCCTGTGTATCCTGTGCATCGTCAAACCAACTGTAATTATCTGAGTAAACATTGTTATAGTATATTGCACCAGATACATATACCCCAGAAGAGTCATGCTTTACAAGTGGAATTACGGGAGCCACCGCAGGAACCACTACTTTTCCTCCAGCCATTGCCATACTATTAAAAGCTAAGATCACACTACCTACTGCTATGATACGCTTCATTCATCATCCTTTTCAATCAAAATATGGATTAATTATATCTTTTATTTCTTAAATAATTGTATAAACATAACTCATGAAAGCTATAGTATAAGTAGGGATTCAAATTTTTCTAAAATGCTAAATATCTCCTATCGGCATATATTTTCTAATAGGGTGTCATCTACATATCTACCATAAAAATAATTTGGCTCTATAGGAGAATGGTAATTACCAAAAAGATAGATTTTACTTGTATTGGATAATTTATGAAAGAAAACTATATTTTTTTTATATGTTTTATACGGAACAACAACATATTCAATATTCAAACTTTTTAAAAACCGTTTGGGATATGTAAGCTTTCTAAGCACTGTATTCCAAGAAGGCATTGGTGTAATCCCAAGATCAATAGCTTTAATAACAGCTTCTACACTAAAAAGCTCCATCCTGACTCTTTTTTTATCAATAAACTCTCGATATATAGCTTTTGGAGAATTTATCTTGTCTGTAATTAAAATAGCATCAGGATGACTATTAAACCATTTATTGATCTTTTCCATATCTAATGGGGTAAACTCACCTTTAATTCTATATGAATTAAATTCTTTCAATGTCGGTTTTCCTTTTTTCATAAAACCTACATTTTCTTTCCATTTCTCCCAGTCATGTACTGCGACGATCTTCCCATCTTTTGTTTTTTGAAGATCTAACTCCATAAGTCTTATACCATTATGATATGCATTTTCCAATGCTTCTAAAGAGTCTGTATAAGTATATCCATTGACCTCTCCACCAGCATGTGCAATGATCTGATCTCCTAAACAAGAAAATCTCTCCATAACATATCGATTTTCCTCCTTATCGTTATCTTTCAAATAGTGCAAAAGATATACATGATAATAATTAATTAACGCTTTTTTATTAAAATGTAGCATTGGTGTTGATACAAATACAATAAAGGTTCCTATCAAAAATATCCAGACATACCTATCAGTATATATTAGGAAAAACCACAATATTAAAGTTATGAATATGGTGATCCATAACAGTATATTATGTACATTTAGTTTTTCCAAAAAATAAAAATTAAAAAATCCACCATTTTGATAAAGGCTTAACAAATTCAATGTCACAATTATTGATAATAGTAATAATAAAAGTTTTTTTAAAAAATCAATATATTTTTTCATCACACCCAATACGTTTTAATTTAGTATAATCAATAACATTGTCCGGCGTTAAAGATATCACATTTGATCGATTAGATATATTAATGTCATCTCTCATATATGAAAGATATTCCACATAGTTTTTAAAATTCTCCAAATTTAAAGGAACATTACTATAATGATCCTTGATCTTTTGAAGCCGTTTATTGGGAATAGAGCTATATATGATAAATGGCACCTCATACTCATTTTTATAACTTGGAGCAAAACCATGCCCATGTTTTTGTTCGGATACAACTTCACCATGATCTGAAAGATATATGATCAAAACTTTTTTATTCCGTACCATAAAATATTTAAAAATACGTTCTAATACTTGGTCTGTATAATAAATACTATTTTCATACTCTTCTGCAATACCTTCGGCATTTGGATTCAAAGCTATATTCTTAGTATAACGCTTTTTATAATCAAAATGGCTTCCAATTAAATGTAAAAAATAGACACTCCTTATATCTGATAAAGGATGCGTTTGAAAATAGTTTAAAAATACGTTATCTGTCTTTGCAGCATAATACTCCTTACCTTCATTAAAAAAAGTAGTACTATTAGATTCTTGTGCAATTGCTCTGATCTTATCATCATGTTTTCCTGCACTTCCCTGATTAGAAAGCCATAATGTTCTATACCCTGCATCATTATATGTTTTGATCAAGGAAGGATTATATACATAATCTTTGTCAAAATGATCCAATCTTGCATTTACTAAATAAATAGGTATACTTAATTCTGTTTGATTTGTTGGCGCAATCGCATTCAAATAATTTAGATTTTCTCTAATAGCATTCATAAAGGGAGTAGTTTCTTTATGATATCCATATAAAGAGAGAAATCCTCTATTAACAGATTCACCGAATATAATTACAATATCATCATAGACTTTCTTTTTTCCCCTGCCCACTATCGGTACATCATACTGTTTCTCTTGTTGTTCGACACGGTCTATTGTTAATTGATTTCGATGAATTACATTTATGAGTTCATCAATAATTTTAACCGGTTCTCTATGTTTTATTTTTCCGATAATTAAAATTGCAAGTACTATCGCCATACCTTTGACCACTAAAGGTATTTTGATGTGAAACCGAAATATAAATAATGTAATGACAAATGAAACGAAAAGGTATACTAATATACTCAGGTCATATATATTGATATAAGTTTGTAGATATTCGAACGTCTCATAGGAAGGAGAGATATACGCTACAGCAAGCCTTGGTTCTATATTACCATCATATCCACCCCAGTGAAGATATGTATGAACGATGAATATACTTGTAATATCCAGCAAAAAAATAGCGATAACAAAAATAACTCTTCCGATCAAACCGAATATAACAAGTAATAGTAAGAGTAGTAAAAGAAACTTTGATTGCTTAATTGAATAAGAGACATATAGTTGGGGAAGTATGGCTAAAAAAGCTGTTAAGCATAAAAAAATAAAATAACTGAATTTCTTTTTTATCATTTGACCACTATCTCTTTTTTTGTATTATCTTCTTTAATATCAGTAAAGGCAATATTATATCTTTTTATCTTTTAAAAATGAGTTAAAAAAATAACGATATAATTCCTCCTATGACCAATAAAACATCTACTCAGTTGGATTTTTTAATCCTATGTACTCGTTACCATCATACTAAGACCGAAAAAGAGAGGATCATCACATATTTTGATGAAAATATCCTTGAAATCGATACCTTCATTCAATTTGCAAGGCAGCATGGTGTAGTACCTATTCTCTATCATTCTCTAAAAAAAATTGAGCATATTCCTTCTCATATTCTGAAAAAACTTAAAGTTCATTATCATATTTTTGTTCAAAAAAATATTCTTATGAGTGCAGAAGTGATCAAGTTGATCAAACTTTTTCAAGAAAACGATATTAAAGCTCTTGCGATCAAAGGTCCTGTACTAGCCCAAATACTTCACAATGATATTACCCTACGTCAATATGGTGACCTTGATATTCTCGTTCACCCCGATCATGTCTATCAGGCGGCTATGCTATTAGGAACACACCACTATAAACTTTACGGATCGATCGATCTCCTTCAAAACCCTACATGGATCAAACTTGCAAAAGATATGACATTGATCAATCAAAAGAACAACATTGTTCTTGAACTTCATTGGAAACTTTTTCATAATACATTTGCAAAAGCGGATAGCAACCTTGATCTATGGAAAAATATAGATCAAGTACTTTTACATAAAAAAAATATTCCAACACTTCAGAAGGATATTTTATTAACATATCTTTGTATTCACGGATCAAAACATTTATGGGAAAGACTAGGCTGGCTTACAGATATTGATCGCCTGATCCGACAAAAAGAGATATCTTGGGAGAATGTTCTTCATACTGCATATCATTTCCAGTCAGAAAAAATGTTTTTTTTAGCGCTCTCTCTCACACAAAAACTCTATAACACACCCTTACCACCGGAAATTCAGATATATCTCAAAGGTTCATCCATACAGAAACTTACAAAAAAAATCCATATGCTTATTGAAACCCCCTTACCAAAACCTCCTTCTTTTAAAGATGTTTTCTATAGAAAACATCTCCATGCATCTATGCAAAACTCATTTTTACACTATTTAAAATTTTGGAAAAATGTCCTTTTCTCCTATAATGATGCTGCAATACTTGAAAAGGGTGAACCTTTTGAAAAAAAATCTATCTTCAATCCAATACGACCATATAATCTTATAAAAAAATTCATTCTTAAAAAACTATAATATCTCGGAAAGTGCTTTTTTGTAATATGCGATCACTTTCTCTTCCGAAAATGTACGTAGTACTTTTTCTCGTCCCATCTCTCCCATTTTTCTTCTCTCTTCAGGAGAAAGCGTAGCCATTCTCACCATTGCATCCGATAAAGAGTCTATATCTTTAACCTTACATAAAAATCCATTTACTCCATCTTCAACGACTTCTCTACAACCAGGAACATCTGTTGTAACAATAGGTTTTGCCATACTTGCCGCCTCTAAAAGAACACGAGAAAGTCCTTCTCTGTAAGAGGGCAGTACGATACTATCATACTCACAAATAACAGACTGTACATTATCTGTTGTACCTAAGTAGGAAATAATGTTCTCTCTCTCCCAAGAACACACATCTTCCTCTGTAACTGCTGTAGGATTTCCTGGATAAAAAGCACCTAGAATATCACACTGTACACTATTTTTTAGTAAAGACTTTATTTCCTTTGCAGCTTGAACATACTCCAAAATCCCTTTATCTTTTACAAGTCGTGCGATAAATAGAAACTTAACAGGAACCTCCTTCTCTTCAGAATCACTCTTGCAAGGTTTGAACTTCTCCGTATCGATCCCTGAACCGGGAAGAAGTACAGCCAACTCTTTTTGTACTAAACCTTTTTGGATAAAGGTCTCCATATCAACACTATTTTGAAAAAATACCCTCTGTGGGAAACGGAGTGCAATACGATATAAAAATCGTGCTACTCTTGATGAAATACTTTCATCAAGAAATACCGTTCCAAACCCTGATATATTGCTAATTACTGGAATACGGAGCAGACCTGCTGCAATAGATCCATAGATATTAGGCTTGATCGTATATTGCAATATTACATCCGGAGATATTTTTTTATAGAACTGATAGTAGCGATAGAGAAGTTTTAATTCTTCTTTTGGATCAGTCCCCTTATTATTCATCTCTATTGTGTAACATGAAAAACCTAGTTTTCTAAGTTTTTGTGTATAGGCATCTTCAGGTGCTACGATAATAATGTCATAACCATCCTTCTTTAATGCATGCAGAAGCCCCAACCTAAAGTTATATACATTCCAGGATGTATTGACCGATAATACAAGGGTTCTAGGCTTGGACATTTATCTCTTTTCCCATACAACACGATTGATATAATCCGTATATGAAAGAATGATTCTCAAGACCTTATCAGACACATTAGGCATACTATAATCAAAAACTTCTCTCAAGGTTTCTTCCGCTTGTGATTCCAAAATCTTCAGTCCCTGCAATATCCGTTCTTTATCCAATCCGACCATCATCACCGAAGCCTCTTCCATCGCTTCCGGACGCTCATGTGCCTGACGGATATTTAAAGCAGGAAACTTGAGAATAGAAGATTCTTCGGAAATCGTGCCGCTATCACTCAGTACTGCTTTTGATTCCAGCTGAAGCTTTACATAATCATTGAATCCTAGAGGCTTCAATAGCATAACAAGAGGATGAAAAGAAACGCCTTTCTCTTCTATTTTCTTTCTTGTACGCGGATGTGTTGATACAATGATCGGTAATTGATATATATCTGCCATTGCATTAAGCGTTTCGACCAAGGCAGCAAAATTCTTTTCGCTACTAATATTTTCTTCCCTGTGTGCAGAAACAACAAAGTAATTCTTTCGCTTTAATGAAAGAGCTTCAAGGATCTGTGAAGCTTCAATATCCTTTAATTTATTATGGATCACTTCATACATTGGACTGCCTGTCTTAATAATTCTATCGGCAGGAAGTCCTTCTCGCAATAAATATTCTCTAGCTATATCACTATATGTCATATTGATATCTGCAATATGGTCAACAATCTTCCTGTTTGTCTCTTCAGGAACACGTTGATCAAAACATCTATTCCCTGCTTCCATATGAAAAACGGGTATCTGTCTTTTTTTTGCAGGAATTGCACAAAGACATGAATTCGTATCACCTAATACAAGAAAAGCATCAGGAGATATCTCTTCAAGTAACGGATCTACTTTGATCAAAATGTTACCTATTGTCTCAGCTGCCGTACCCAATGCCGCATTTAAGAAAAAGTCGGGTTTCCGAAGATTGAAATCTTTAAAGAACACTTCATTTAACTCATAGTCATAATTTTGCCCGGTATGAACAATAATGTGTTCAATCGCTTCTGACTCATCTAGTTTTTTCATAACGGCCGAAAGCCTTATGATCTCCGGTCGTGTTCCTACAACAGTCATTACTTTTAATTTTTTCATTCTTCCACCTCTAGAAAATATGTATCGGGGTTTTCCCTATCAAATACTTCATTTGCCCAAAGTAACAAGATCATCTCGTTATCTCCTGTATTTGTAATATTGTGGGTATATCCCGGTATCATTTCCACTACTTCCATATTTTTATCACTCACTTTATACTCTATTATCTCATCACCATGTATCTGACGGTATTTAATACTGGCTTCTCCCTGAATTACAAGGAACTTCTCATTTTTAGTATTATGATAATGATTTCCTCTTGTAACACCCGGGGCGGTCGTAGAGATAGAAAACTGCCCACTATCGATCGTTTTAAGAAACTCATAAAAAGTCCCTCTCTCATCACTATACCCTTTTAAAGAATATGAGAATTTATCTTTAGGTAAAAAACTAAGATAGGTTGCATAAAGTGCTCTTTCAAAACCTCTCCCCACACGCGGGATAAGCAAACTCTCTCGGCTTATCTTGAAATCTATAAGTAACTGGTGGATCTCTCCAAGAGTTTTTTTATATACAGGTGATATATCACCATAAATCACTCCCTCTTTCCCATTTTCGTCAATATGACGTACGATACTGTTTATCACGTCATCTATATAAACCAGATTTAAAGTTACATTTTCATCATTGATCTGAATGGGTAGCTCTCTTATTATATTGTAACACCATGTAGCGATCACTGAATTATAGTTGGGTCTGCTCCACTTTCCAAAAACATTCGGTAAACGATAAATATAGACAGTAGCACCTGTTTGATGAGAATAAAGCCGAAGAAGTTCTTCCGCTTTATATTTGCTCTTACCATAGTCATTATCCATCTCTGCCTGAATAGAAGAGCTTATAAGAATAGAGGGAGGATTCTTTACCTGCATTGCATAATCAATAATCTTTTGTGTTAAATTACGATTTCCCTCATAAAACACTTGAGGATCTTTTGGACGATTTACTCCGGCAAGATGAAAAATAAAATCCGCTTGTATGACCTTTTCCTCAAGCACATCAAAAGATTCATCTTTGGTAAACGTATGAATTTCTAGACCTTCCATTCTAGAAAGTTTTTCAAGAAGGTTCCTCCCTATAAAACCATTACTACCCGTCACCAATATACGCATTATACAACTCCAAAGCTCTTTAGATCATCTTGAATTTCCAAAAGTCCCAAAAGCATTTGCCTAAGCTCCTCTTCATCCAAACGATGGGTATTGTGAGAATGGTACTCATGTGCCTGTGTCACAACCTCTTCTCCATCTTCAAAGAATTTGTTATAGTTCAAATCACGCGTATCGGCAGGAATACGATAGTAACCTCCCATATCTTCCGCTTTGACCATCTCCTCTTTGGTCAACAATGTCTCATAGAGTTTTTCTCCATGTCTTGTTCCGATGATCTTGATCTCATGTTCAGGTCTGTTCAACATATTTTTAAGGGTATACGCCAACAGTTCAATGGTCGCAGCAGGTGCTTTTTGTACGAAAATATCGCCGTTTCGTCCATGCTCAAAGGCAAAAAGCACCAACTCGACCGCCTGATCGAGACTCATCATAAAGCGGGTCATCGCCGGATCGGTGATCGTGATCTCTTTCCCCTCTCTGATCTGATTGATAAAGAGTGGTATGACCGAACCTCTTGATGCCATCACATTACCGTAGCGGGTAACGGCGATCATGGTTTGCGAATCATCAAGATTACGCGATTTTGCAACTGCCACACGCTCCATCATCGCTTTGCTTATCCCCATTGCATTAATGGGATAGACCGCTTTATCGGTACTAAGCACGATCACTTTTTTCACCCCCGCATCGATCGCCTCTTCCAGCACATTCTCCGTACCGAGCACATTGGTATTGACCGCCTGCATCGGGTAAAACTCACAAGAAGGTACCTGTTTGAGCGCAGCCGCATGAAATACATAGTCAACCCCACGCATTGCATCTTTAACGGAGCTTCTATCGCGTACATCTCCCAGATAGAATTTCAACTTGTCGTTATTGTACTGTTTTCGCATATCATCTTGTTTCTTCTCATCCCGTGAAAAGATGCGGATCTCTCCTATCTCTGTATTGAGAAACCTACGCAAAACCGCATTTCCGAACGACCCCGTACCTCCGGTGATAAGCAGTACTTTGTTCTTAAACATCTTCTTCCTATCCTTATATAAAATTAAATTTATTTTATCGTAATTTTACTTTCTCATGAGCAATGCCGCTAACTCTTCACCATACCGATAACAATCAAATGTACTTTCAGCCTGTTCCCTTGATGCATATCTCATTTTCCGCTTTTTCTCCGTAGAGAGATGAAGTGCTTTTAGAATACTCTTTTTTAATGCATCAATAGAGTGGTCAAAACAAATAAAACCTTCCTTTCCTTCCCCTATATATGCTCCAAGATCACTGGTGATATTGCAAATAACCGGCGTTCCCATACTCAAACTCTCTACCACTTTGGTAGGGAAACCGGCTTGCGCATATCTCTCCGGGCGACGAAGCAGTAAACTAAAGTCTGCGTTACGTGTAATTTCCATCGCTTCTTGTTGTGATGTGATCCCCCTGCAATCCAGTACGGGGGGGATACTCTCTAATGTGATCTTCCGCTTCTCTATAGCTTTAAAGCACATCAGCTGTTCTTTTGTTACACCGGCAAAAGAGAATTGTAGATCATTCCCCTCTTCATGCAGTTGCAAAACCGCTTCGAGATATTCGTTAAAAAGATCTTTATTACCCGGCGTTCCTGTATATGAGAGAACAAGCCGTTCATTTTCAGGTTCAAGATTCGGTTCCACTTTTTTCATATCCAGTGTCGGCGGAACCCGTACCGTCTCGCACCCTTTCGATGTATAGTGACGCTCCAAAAAACTGCTGATGGCGATCACCGCATCCGTTTTACGGCTGTAATAACGCAGTGCCAATTCGATATTCCACTGATAAGGAGAGAGAAGCCCATGTAAGAAGCTCTTGGGATCATACCACTCCACCGCATCAAAAACAAACTTGACCCCATGCTTTTTGCACCATGGGATAAGGCGCATCATATAGGGACTGTATCCGCTGTAAAGGATTATGGCATCGGGTTTTTCAGGAAGCTGATCAAGCCATGCGACACTCTTTCTTCCCATACCAAAATAGAGAAGATGTTTCAAGTAGCGCGGATACTTCTCTGCTGTTCTCTCCCCTAACGATACAACCTTCAGACCTCTGTATTCACTCTCTGCCGGTTCATCGTTTCGACTATTTTCTTCTGCTACTTGCCCCGAAGCGATCACCACTTCCGCTCCAGCTTCTTTCAATGCCAGTGCATTCCCCAATATCCGCCTTGCCGCCGCTCCTCCGTTAGGAAAAGAGAAGGGACCGATGTAGATTATTTTTTTCATTTAATAATTCCTGATTTAAATATATATTTTGCTAAATTTATATGAGCTTCATCATTCCAGTGTTTATCACAACTAAATGATGGAAGTGTAAGAATATGATGTGAAGTCAAATCATATAAATTCAAAAATGGTATGGAATATCGATGAAGTATCTTAACAAGTTGTTCTATATTATCTTTTTTTTCAGAATTAATAATTACTATATATTCAATACCCTTGGATTTTAACAATTTTTTTGTTTGATAAATGGCACCTTCAATTTGAAGCCAGTTTTGAGCTAAGTTCACCATTTTTTTACCTATAGTCTTTTTTTCTTTAATTTTATTGTTTGAAATGAATTTTTTTACCTCTTTTTTTAAAAAGTAGATAGATTTTTTTAATGGAACATAAATTTGATAGCTACCAATAATATCTATTATTTTATCTTTTAGCCCTTGTTTTCTTGGGGGAATAATAAAATAATCTTCTACTGATATAAATTTTATAGCTACTTTTGGTCTAGAAAAAGAATCAATGTTTTTAGGATCAACATCATATAAATCACTATCTATATTTATAATTTGCAATATGGTTTTTACGTTATTTAAATTTGCTTTTTTTACAAGTATCATATATTGTTGAGTAGGGGATGTTCCACTTAAACCATAATTTAAAAAGTTATATTTCCCTTTAAATTCTTTCCAAAGTGAATTATGTAATATATTTTTATTCTTAACCATAATTGCTTCAGTAAAAGAATCACCTAAAATTAAAACATCTTTTCTTTCATCGTTATATATATAGTTAATATCAACTAATCCATTTTCGTCAAAAAAATATTTTGTGTTATAACATTCTTTAATGGCATAAGATGAAAAGTTCTTTTTATGCCACATTCCGATATCTTTATCATAGAGCACAGGGGAAACTCCATAAGAAAATGGTGAATACCTTAAAAACAATTCAAATGATATAATAGATAAAAACATTGCCATTACTATAATTAGTATTTTTTTAACCATTTTCTAATTCCTAAAAATTAAAATACAAAAACTCAGAAACTTTATTATCCTGCAACATAATATTTGTTAGTTGCAAAAGTGCAAAAAAGAATAAAAAACTACCTAAGAACAAAGCATATCTCATATATCTTTTTTGCATAATTACTTCATAGCTATTTTTAAATCCTAAAACTAGAATAAATCCTAATATTATATATGTATATTGCATATTCCATACCTGTTTAAAAGCTCCAATATCAAACATACCATGTAAAACCTTTAGTGCATCATCCCACTCTTTAGCTCTAAAGAATACCCATGCAATATTTACAAAATTAAATGTGATAAACCATGCTAATAGTGTATGCATCCTAATACCCAGTTTTTGCCACATACGATGTATAACGATCGCTCCTCCGTGAAGTGCACCCCAAAATATAAATGTCCAACCTGCACCATGCCAAATACCGCCAATAAGAAATGTTGCAAAAAGATTACGGTAGGTATGTATTTCACCCTTTCGATTTCCTCCAAGTGGTATATAGATATAATCCCTTAAAAAACGGGAAAGGGTTATATGCCATCGGTGCCAAAAATCCTGAATAGAGACGGCTTTATAGGGACTGTTAAAGTTGATCGGTAATTTTATATTAAAAAGCAATGCCGCTCCTATCGCCATATCGGTATATCCGCTAAAGTCAAAATAGAGTTGAAAAGTATAGGAAAGAGAGGTCACCCATGCTTCAACAAAGTTAAGCTCTTTTGCAACATCAAACCCTTTGGTTGCCCAAACGGCAAAGGTATCTGCAATGACCACTTTTTTAAACAGACCTATAGAAAAAATAAAGAGTCCCATCGATATATTATGGTAGTTCTTTAGTTTATTTCTTGTTTTGGCAAATTGCGGTATCATCTCTTTATGGTGCACGATTGGCCCTGCAATCAGTTGAGGAAAAAACGTAACAAACAGTGCATATCGTAAAAAGTCATACTCTTTTGTCTCCCCTCTATAGCTGTCTACAAGATAAGCAATCTGTTGAAACGTAAAAAAAGAGATTGCCAACGGCAGTGCCAAATGAAGCAAAGGAATTTTCGTTCCTGCAACAAGATTAAAATTCTCTATCAAAAAATCCGCATATTTGAAATATCCAAGCAAAGCTATATTTGCAACAATACCTATAGTAAGCAGTGTTCTTTTTCCTACTTTTTGATGCTCTTGAGACTTACCAAGACTCTCTCCGATAATATAGTTGAACAGCATTGATCCTAAAATAAGAGGAAGGTATGCAATATTCCACCAACTATAAAAAAAGAGTGAAGCAAAAACCAAAAAACCTTTTGCCGCTTCCGTTAAATGCTTTTTATTTAGATAGAAATAAATGAAAAATGTAATCGGTAAAAAAGCAAATATAAATATATAACTATTAAAAAGCATATCTAGTTCCTATTTCCTATTCAAAAGTAACTGATGTATTTTTTTCATCAAAACAGAAGAAATTAAAACGGCAGATACAAATATCATACAGAAAAAAATATTCATATACCAATTTGTAAAATATTCAGCAAAACCTATCCATGGATTTCGAAGAAATCCATGGATAAAAAAAATATACATAGACAATGAACCGCACAGCATTATAATAGACTTAAAAAGTCCATCACTATATGTGTAAATTCCTTGTATCACAAGTAGAAGTATTAATACTATACTAATATAACTAAAATACCAAAAAAATAGATAATAGTTTGAAAGTATAAAAATAACGATCAAAGCCCCAAAAAATAATAAGGGTATCTTTACCTCTCCTCTTTTTGCAAATATAATTCCTAAAGTAAGTTCAGGAAGGTGCATAAAAACAGTTCCTCCTAACCTTATATCCAAATAAGGTTGCAGTAGATATGATAGGAGCAAAGAAAAAAATGAAAGCATCAATAGTATATAATATCCATATTGATTCTCAATTTTTAATAAAAGAGGAAAAAGTATATAAAACTGAAATATTAATGAAAGAAACCACCATGGTCCATTAATTGTGTAGAGTTCTCCCGGAACAAAGTTAGATATTAACAATAGTTTCATCCAGAGTGATTCCCAATGGTCACATATAACCTGTAAAGGGCCACCATATTTCAAACCTACATAAAAAGCCCAAAAAAGTACTGAAAGTATAAATACCGGATAGATCTTTTTAAATCTAGTTTGCAAGAAATAACCATAAGTTACCGTACTATTTAGATATTTTTTTGTTAATCCGTAAGCACTCAAAAAAAGAAAGACCTGTACTCCATAGTGCCCTAAAAACGAGAAAAATGCTTGAAAAGAATATAGAGGTTCATTTATTACAAGAGCAGTGAACCTTTTTATATTATTAAAATCAAAATATTGTTCATTCTCTCCAATATAAGGGGAGAGTTTACGAAAAAAATTGTGTAATACAATTAGAAGTATGGTAATCCCTTTAAAAAAAGTAGTATCCTCGATCGTTAAATCCCGATAAAGCATTGTATGTTTGAACCTACTTTTCATAAATACGGTCAACCAGATATTTACACAATGCTCTCTCATCCAATGAAGAAAGTGTTTCACACTCTTTCATCGGAATTTTTATTTGTTTTTGCATATTTCTATAGTAAAAATGATCTTTATATTTTCCTACAGCAAAACTACGATTACTATCTTCAAAGATATTTCTTCCCATAAAACTTTTAGGTACCTCTACTTTATACATAGACAAAAGTGTAGGCGCAAGGTCAATTTGAGAAAAAATACGATCATTTATAGAAGAGTATATTGTAAAATCTTTATTTTTTGTAACAAATATCAATGGTATTTTTGACAGTCTGTTAAAATTGCCTTTTTGTGCAAACTTTCTAAAATCAGCTCCTAAATGTGGATTGTGATCCGCCGTAATAATTATTAATGTTTTTTCATCAAAAAGCTGCTCTTTTTTAAGTTCTTGCATAAATTTCTTTAGTTGACTATCGATCCAATACAATGACTTTAACAAAATATAACTCTTTTGAAGCCCTTTAGGTAACGCTTCATCCAAATAGTTACACTTAGGTCCGGGAAGATGAAAATCGATCGTTTTAAGCACTAAAAAAAGTTTCTTTTTTCTATTTTGATCCATTACTTCAAGTGCTTTGCGGTAGACATATGCATTATCAAATCCCCAACCTGAATATTTTTCACCATAAGACTGAATCATCTCCTCTTGAAAGATCCCATGTTCATAGCCAAAAGCTTTAGGATAGTAAGTTAAATGGTCTCCATAGAACTTTGTACTGCCTCGTACAAAATAGGTTTGATATCCCAAATCTTTCATTAGATTAAAAATACTCTGATGCTTCACATCTTTATCTAACCTAGATTTCAATAAAGCCGTCAATCCATAATCTGTCGGCATATTGGAGGTATAAAAACGATCTAAATGAAAATAATTTTGTAATAAATAATCAAAATATACCGTACTCTCTTTAGGAATACTCTTATTATAATAGTGAATAAAATCTGTACTTAATGACTCAAATACCAGTAACACTATACGATCATACTCTTTTGTAAAGACAGGTTCTTTACTTTGTATCCATTCTTTTTGAAATAGTTGACCTAAACTTACCTTCTCTTTTTGAGTTAACTGATAATACTTTATTTTATTACCAATTTTACCTTTTTCACTCTTCCATGAACCATATGACAGAGTGTAAGCAGACACCAAATTCGGTATTGACAGTGTAGCAATCTTTTCAACAAGCTTGTTTTTACTTTCTCTTGCGGTTGCATACCGAGAACAGACTTTACTAACCACATAGTGATCCCCTACAAATAATACTCCATAAAAAAGTGCTAGAATACTCCATGAAATAAAAAGACCCTTAAAATACTTTTTATCATGTTTTATATCAATTATTTTAAAGTAATAAAAGAGTATTACGTTCAATAAAACAAAAGGAGTCAATACCCTTACAATATCTTTGAATGCAATATCAAGAAAAAAACCTTGTATTGATGTCCAATTCAAATTTTCAAAAAGAATATATTCAAAGGGCTCCCCAGTATTATAAAAATATACAAAAAATGCCAAGTTAACAAATAAAATCATATTTGCCATAAAAATATATAATACTTTAATATATTTACTCTCTAACCATGGCCGAACTAATAATAAAGGAAGAACTTCAATAAATGCTGTAAGTATAACACGAATCAAATAGATAAGATCTGGTGTGATCTGTTGCTGTTTTACAAGATATATTCGTAAACATACAATTAATATAAAAAGTATTAACTCGACACTATATTTATAAAAAGTATGCTTTAAGATACTTCGTTTCAACACTAAGATCAAAATTACTAAAAAGTAAAAAAGTAAAAACATATGAATAGAGGCAGTAAGATCACATGGTCTAATCTTGATCGCATGCACTACATAATCTACAATTTTATACAAGAACCATATAACCGGTAAAGACAACCCTAGTTTTTCGATGATAGTCAACTGCATGATCTAATCTAATTCTCCCTCAATATCTTTTCTTCTTGCATAAGTTTCAAATATTTTGCTACGTTAACCTCAAGTCGGAACTTTTCTAATTTTTCCCGTTCAATTTGAGGATATTGATCCAATGCTTGTTTTATTTTATCTGCAATATCTTTATAGTCTCCAACTTTTGCCAAATATCCACTAAGCTCTTTAGGAATGATCTCTCTTATGCCAGAAGGACAGTCTGTCGCTACAACAGGTGTTTTTAAAATCAGAGATTCAATAACTACCCCGGGTAACCCCTCAATATCTGAAGTCTGTACGAATAGTCTTGCCCTCTTAATATACTTATATGGATTTTCAACCCATCCCAACCATTGAACTTTATGGGAAATCCCCAATGTATCTGCTAAAGCATGTAGTTTACGCTCCTCGCTACCCATCCCAAGGATCAATAAGGATTCCTTAGGTTGTAAACTAGCATAAGCTCTTAATAGAAGGTCATAACGCTTAACCGGCTCCAAACTTCCAACGGCAATAATATAAGAAGAGTCTAGACCTATGGGTGTTGTAGCCAATAGTTCTATTCTATTAAAGTCAAATGGATTATATATCGTTTTTACATATGATGGTTTTATCTTGAGTAATGATAGATCTTTCCGTACCCAGTCAGATACAGTAACTACCTTTGCTCCGCGATAGATCAATTGTAATTTCAAATATTCAATAACCCGAGCTTTCCATGACATTTTCTTTAATTTTGCCGATATAGTTGTATGTATGACAAAAAAGATACGAGGATCTTTTTTCATATTCCTCAAGACTTTTGCCGTATGTGTCATATGCCCGATCAAAAGATCGAAATCTTCTTGAAGTATAGTAGCTTCTATGTTTGCAACTTCTATATATTCTACATATTTTTTATCAATGGGGAACTCAACAATATTATGTGTTATATATATCTTGGAATCATATCCTGCACGTAGAAAACCTTCATGTAGGTCAATACAGACCCTTTCTGCCCCTCTTCCTTTTAAACTAGGAATGAACTGTATAATCTTCATACTATACTCTCCATCCTAATCTACGATAGAGTACTTTTTTCTTTTCATCGGTAATCATTGAAAAACGAAACACTTCCTGTGTTACATTTTCTTGAACTTTACCTTTATTTCCTTCCTTAGCTAATTTTATTGCATCCGGAATCAATTCAATTGCTGCTAGAATATTTTTATAACGTAAATCATAGAAAGTATCTTTATCTTCAACCTGAATACTTTTTTGAAGTAATATATTACCAGTATCCACACTATTCTCTACATAATGTATTGTAACACCACAATACGCATAATCTTGAAAATAAAGTTGCCAAAACTCAGGCATCGTTCCTTTATAGTATGGGAGTAGTGAAGAATGAATATTCAACATTCCGACTTTAGGAAGAGAGATCAGCGACTGCCCCACAATTGATGTTCCAAACAATATGATAATATCATAGGATGATGCTTCTATTCTATTCAAAAACTCTTTTGAGTGAATGTTAACAGGACACTTTGGCATTTTTACA
Organism: Sulfurovum sp.; assembly: GCA_027063305.1. Taxonomy (GTDB): domain Bacteria; phylum Campylobacterota; class Campylobacteria; order Campylobacterales; family Sulfurovaceae; genus Sulfurovum. The sequence continues at coordinate 77,300 of JAMORY010000013.1, forward strand.
GACTGAATTACGTTCTTAAAATCAGGGAAGTACCTCTTTCTTGCACGACATTCCATAAGTATCTCTATATCCGATAAAGAATACTGTTTCGTAAAAAAACGTTTATATCTTTTTAATTCCTTTTTTATAGAGGTAAAAAGACTAATATGATTCTTTTTCTTTTTTTTCTTTTCTATATAAATATCTATAGTTCCATTATTCATCTGGAGAAGTTTTCCTACAAAATATTTTGCTGGCAAAGAATCATTTGTCAAGATTGCAATCTTCAAAATTTCAACTCCTCAATTACTCGTCTATCTGCAGGAATACGCTTATACCCTACATCCTTTTCTACATTTATACCACCATTTGCAAAAACAATTTGTAATCCTAACTCCAAAGCTACCTTGATTGTAGTATGGTTCCAATCTCCCGTACGACCAAATGGGATTGCAAAAATATGTTGGTAATATGGATGGTCTTTAAAACAAACAATATCTTTCTCAAGGTTATCTCTCTGCCAAGATTCATCCATCATAGAAAATCTTTCATGATAGTATCCATGTGGTGCAATATTAAAAAGAGGATCATTAATCACTTTTAGTTCTTCAGATGAGAGATAAAGATTAAAATCTGTTTTTATCTCTTCAAATAGTTTTTGAAACCTAAAAACATACTCTTGGTAAAATTCTCTATCTAAGGTATGCCTTAACTTTACAATATCTTCTTCTATTTGTTGTGTTATTAATGTATTATAAGAAGAATGATGTTTTATAAAATTATAAATAGCATACCAATAAGACATCTTATTATCAAGATGAGCACCATTGATAAAAAATGTAGCTGGTATTTGAAGCTTTTTTAAAATTGGGATCATCTCTAAAACAGACTTATCCCCATCATCTACCGTAATTGCAGCATAATTTCCATCTAGCTTTCCATGATTTAAAAGCTCTATACCCTCTGATAAAGAGATAATCGTATATTCTTTTTGGATATATACTAGTTGTTCTCTAAAAAAAGAACTCTCTGTAAAAGTACCCTGAGTATGTATACCTGGAATAAACTTTTTTCCGATCTGATGATAATTAAAAACTGTTAGTGCATGAGGCTTTTTTCTTATATGACGTAAAAGTTCAAGGTTAATACTATAATTTCTATAAGAAAACTCAAATTTCATTCATGTCCTTTTTTATTTAACTGTTTCTTTACAAAATGTATATATCCATAAAATGAATACCACCAAAAACTTATACGATCACTCTTATTATGAAGAAGTATTTTAAAAAGCTCTCTTCTTGATATCATAAGAATAAAAACTACTTTTTTATGATTAGAAATAGGTGCATTCACCACTTTACTAAGTAACTTATACAGTGCTTTTTGAAGTGCATCTTTAACAACATTGTCATTGGCACGGGAGCTTACCATGATCCACTGATATGACATCTCCAAATAGTGAAGGAAGGACTCTATCATCATCTGTGTCTTTTCCAATGGCGCAATATCTCTACGCTGATCATCGATACGATGGTAAAAATCAAGACTTTCATCTACTAAATACTTTTTCTCCTCTACCAATAATGCACGAGTATGCAACTCTACATCCTGCAATCGTTTAAAGCTTTCGTCAAAACCTTTTAGCTTCATTAAAAATGCTCTTTTCCAAATAGGAGATGTTGTATGCCAAGGAATTTGATAGGAGAGAAATAGTAAAAGATGATCCTCATTTGGCTGAATATATTTTACAAATGTTGTATCTCCTATTTTTTTATTGAAATGCCCTACCGGATAGATCGCAAAATCGATCTCCGGATTATCTGTTAGCTTATTAACCCGCTGTTTTAATGCATGAGGGAGAAGAAGATCATCCGCATCAAGAAAAATAATATACTTTCCTTTTGCTTCTTTCAATCCGATATTACGGCAGACAGATCCTCCTCGTACTTCACTCTTCCGTTCAATCAAATGAAAACGACTCTCTTCCAATAACAGATCCTTTACTATATTAAGTGAAGTATCTGTAGAACCATCATCTACTATAATTACTTCCCAGTAAGGAAAGTCTTGAGCTTTTACACTTTCCAGTGTCTCCTGAATATAACGTTCCTTATTATATAAAGGAATAATAATCGAAACTATAGGTGTATCATTTTTCATTTTCTCTTCCTCTTTAACAGGTCAACTATTACTTGCAAAAACTCTCTATTGTAACGGTGGTTCAAAACATAAAAAAATAGACCCATGATCCCAGTAATAATAATCCCCTTCAAATAGATATTGTCAATACCTATCATATAACATAGGAGTTCTCCAAATAATGCACCTGAAATACTAATAAGAAATGGTCGTACGATCTGAAGAAGGTATGACCTTAGTGTTGCACCACTTAATGGACGAACAACAATATACCAGTTTGGGAAAATAAACCCTGTTGTCAAAAGCAATAAACTCCATGCAACCCCAATTAAACCCCAATGAGAACCTATATAGATCACTGCGACCATAATAAAAAATTTACCTAAATTTAAATAGAAACTAAGATCTGCTTTCCCTTTTGAAAGTAATAGTGTTCCTTGAGGGTTACCGGTTGAACGGATCGCACCATAAAATGCAAGTATTCGTAATATATCTATACTCTCTTCCCATTTATGTCCAAATAAGATCAATATGATCGGTTCTGCCAGAACAGCCATTAGAATATAGATAAAAAAGTTCACTGTCGAAAGATAGTTGATCGTTTTCAAATAGATACTTCTTAATTTTTGCGTATCATCTTGTAACTTTGACATAACAGGGAAAGTGACTCTGGTTATGATCGGATTTATCACCTTTGCAGGACGTAAGGATAAATTCTTAGCAATACTATAGATACCCAATGCTTCAACACCCAAAAGTTTTCCGATCAATATTACATCAAATTGTGAATTAAAATAGGTAATACTACGATCTGCCATTTGAAAAAGCCCAAATGTGATCATAAAGCGAATCGCACGATAGTTAAATATAAACGAAGGACGATGCTCCTTCATACCCATAGAAAGAAAAACCACTGTATTAAAAAAACTACTTCCCAGTGCAGCATAAACAAGAGAATAGATACCAAAATCATTTATTGCAAGTATTGTAGCAAGTAGCAAACTGGTAAAAACCGTCAAAATACTTATTTTTGAAAGTATATTGAATTTTAATTCTTTTTGAAGAAGTAATTTATACTGGCTTGCAAAAGCATTCATGACAAAGGTCAAAGCAAGCAAACGGATCAATACAACTAATGACTCTTGATGGTAAAAATCTGCTATAAAGGGGGCTATCATATAGACTACAAGAAATAAGAATACTCCTGCAAATACATTTAACCAATATAAACTTGAAAGCTGTTCATGACTTAAGTGCTGTTTATGAATAATTGCTGCACTAATCCCCATATCCATAAAGAGTGCACTAAAACCGATAATCACATAGACAATTGCCATCAATCCAAAATCAGAAGAAGATAGATAGTGCGTTAATATTGCAAGTTGTAAAATTTGAAAAAGCGTATTGATCGCAGATGAAAGTGTTGTCCACTTGACACCTGAAAGTACTTTCTCTCTCAATGACATGATACATCTCCCAGAAGTGTATGAAAGCTCTCCTCGATCTCTTGCATTTTCTCTGCTAGTGAAAATCTCTTCTCTACCATTAAGCGTGCCTCTTTCCCCATACGTTCTCTGCCTTCAGAATCCTCAATCATTAAAAGCATTGCCTGTGCTATTTCATCAAGATCTTCAGGATCAACCGTATATCCTGTAACACCCGGGATAACAATTTCAGGAATCCCTCCTGTTGTTGAACCGATCATGGGAAGTGCCCTGGCCGCTCCTTCAAGTAAAGATATCCCCAAAGCTTCTTCTTGTAGCATTTTACCAGGTTCTTTATAGATACGACTAACCAGTACGACCACATCTGATTGACTGAGCTCGTCAAGCACCTTTGAATTTTCCATTGCTCCTTTGAACACTACTTTGTCATTCAATGATAACCTTTGAACCATATCTCTGATATTATTCTCCTCTTCTCCGGAGCCGATCAATACCAACTCTGCATCTGTAATACCTTTTTGAAAAAGTTTGGCAAATGCTCGAATAAGATTAATATGGTTTTTAACAGGCACAAATCTTGCGACACAGATAAAACGAACCCTGCTACTATAAGGTTTTGTCACATATATACTATTTGCTACACAGGGTACCCCTAAATAACGTACTTCAGTTTTTTCTTTTGGTGCACCAAGCGTAACAGCTATTTCTCTTAAAAACTCGGATACAAAAAATATCTTCTCTGCCTCTTCCCAAACATGAAGTAATCTTTGTCTGTAATATTGATCTTCTCTTGCTCTATTAACATCCGATCCATGATGGAATATACAAAATTTTTTTCCGATCCGTTTAATATCTTTTCCAAACTGAATAGGAAGCGTACCAAACTGAAAACATACAAGATCCACTGAGGTTGAACGAATCTTTTCGAGTATAAGACTATGTAGTGCAGAGTAACTCCCTTGAAGGTGTAATTTCCTATTAATCCATGGACGTAACTTATGTGAAATACGGATCTCTTGAGGATCCCAAAAGTAGATCTTCTCTTCAGGAAAAGGGAAGGCATCACGATTGATATACTTCCCCGTAAGTAGTATAATGTCCCAACTTTTCATTTGTGTAAGCATTCTATATACAAAAACTTCTGAAAAACGCCCAAAAACCTCATGTACAAAAAGTATCTTTTTCAATACCGTCCCTCAATAATCTCTATGAGCTTATCTATTTTATGACCATCATCCATTATCTCTTTTGGAAGTTTTGCACAACTTAGCTTCTCTCGTAATTCACTATTACACAATAATTGACGCATACCATTGAAGATCGACTCTTCATTATTTGCGACAATAATCCCTGTCTCCCCGTCCTCTATTTGCTCGTATATACCGGAAAATTCCGTTGCGATAACCGGTTTACCTATTACTTTAGCTTCATTTACCGCACCACAAAGCCCTTCATAATATGAAAGCGTTGCAGAGATATCTGCATTTTTATAGTAAGGAAAAGGGTTTTCTCTACTTCCAAGGAGTATCATTTTATCCGTAAGTCCTGCTTTATTAATAGCAATTTGCATTTTTTCTTTATCCGGCCCATCACCAACAATAAACCATTGAAAATCGATACCTTCTTGATTTAGTCTGGAATGGACACTCACCATTCTTAAAAGTCCTTTCGCCTTATCACTTAATCGACACACTGTTACGACCTTTAAGAAAGAAGGGTTATTCTCCATTTCAGGTGCTTTACCATCTTCTGCAAGCTTCTTCATCTCTTCTGGTGCAATAATATTATAGACAGTTGATGTTCTATCTTGAAGTTCTGGGAATAACGTATTAAGCGATCTTTCTGCTGTTTGAGAGACACAAACAAAGTGATCAAGACAATTTTTGTATTGTGTAATATTATTCTGAGCCTTCTGCTCAGAATCGCAGAGTAAAAGGTCATTACGTATCCACTGTATCCTACATTTTGCTCGTATGAATCGACATACAAATTTCGGTGAAAGTCCATGTAGCGAAATAGCAGCAGCATCAAATCGATATTTACTAAAAAGAAATATACTTTTTATATACTCTTCTATTCTGGTAATACCATACAAACAAAGATCCGAAAGATTAATGATCCTTCCTAATAAGGTTGATGCTCCTTTAAACTGATTTCCTGCTGCTATACTACGAAGATGATAAACATGAACTCTCGGATCTATTTCATCTTCAAGGGTACCACCACCTGCAGTAAGAACAAGAAAAACATTCCATCCTTTATCAGATAAATATCGCATCAATCGTAACAGTGATCTCTCTGCACCGCCAACATTCAGTATTGAGTAGTGAAATAGAATCGATTTTTCTTTTTTCATTTACCTAATACTCTCCGTAAAAACTGTTCAACTCTTTCAAATCCATTACTTCTTAAATATCGTGCTAGTTGCGTAGAAAAAGAACCAGAATATAGTTTATAAAGTTCCTGTATTATCTTTTGGTTAGGTTCGACGTTCTCTAGTATAAAAGGGGTAGGCTCATGAGTGATATGGGTATCCAAAGGTCCACTATAAGTTCCATGAACACCACTACCATCCCAGCCAATATGCTGAATACGTGTTCGTGCAGGAAATACAGTAAGCTTTTTTGCTCTAAATTGCCAATAACTAAAACGTACAGCCCAAGAGTCTGCTCCTTCATTCATTTGACGATGTAGTCGGTCATATTGATCGGAACCGCACCGATTAAATTGCCGGATTTGATAACGATCTTTTTGAAAATGATGAAAATCTTTAACATCCCAATCAACCTCTTTCCATCTGTTAAACCATGTCCCCCACCCCAAACTACTACTACGACATGCTGTCCAAACATCTTTTTGGTATTGTTTTGGAAGGGAGGCTATGGGTGAGTAACCTGAAATTGAACCTATTTTATCATTATCATAATAGTAATCCAATGCCTCATTCATGAAAGATAAAAAATCCGGAGCGGATAAAAGATCATCCTCTAATACAATTACTTTTTTATTTTTTTCAATTACCTGGTCTACTCCTGTAATAATGGAAGTTGCCAGCCCTTTATTATGTTGAGCCTTCACAATATGCACTTCTTTAAAATAATCTTCTTTTATAAGTAGATCGATATAATTTCTTACTTTTTTTACACCTTCCTCTGCCTGTCTATTTTTAGCAGCATCAGAGAAGATATATAAAATACTATCCTTTGCAAGTGCATTTTTCGCCAAAGATTCAATGGTTCTTTGTGTATGTTCAGGACGATTGTAGACAAATACTACAATTGGAGCTAATGCTTGATGCTCCATCTATTTACCTTCTATTATTGTCTTTTCATCTTGAATGATACCGGAATAGATATGTACCATACGATCAACATTCATCTGAGGATCATGATCATGTAATGCTCTTTTCCGTGCATTGACAGAGAGTTTTTTTGCCAAAACATCATCATCAAAAAGACGTTTTATCTGATATGCTAACATTGCAGGATCATTATCTCTATAAAAAAGTACTTCCTCCCCGTCTACAGCCATATCCTGAACTCCTCCAACAAAAGAGGATATGGAAGGCACACCCATGATCATTGCTTCACTTAGTGTTGTAGGGCTATTTTCAATTACAGACGGCAATACAAAAAGATGACACTTTACCATACGTTCTGCTAACTCTTCCGCTTGTAAAACACCGGTAAAATGAATATGTTTTTCTATTTCAAGCTTATCGATCAGATAGTTAATATATGCGGTATAGCCAACTACCCTTTTCCAATCCCACTTATGACGTTTTTTAGGTTTTTCACCTGCAATATATAATCTAATATTAGGGAACTCTTCTTTTAATTGAGCAACAGCATATAAAAGAAAATGTGCTCCTTTTCTAGGTACAGCAGCATTCCCAACAAAAATAGAATGTTCTTCTTTTTCTTCCACAGACCATACTGTTTTATAAAAGGTATCACGAAGAATATGATGACAATGGTGATAGGTTGCACGAGGATTGATTGCATATGCATGTGAGCGATCCCATGTTGTACGTCCAATAATATTATTGGCTAAAGAGATCGTCTCCCTCTCTTTTTTCATACGTTTTTTAAAAAATAGAAATTTATTACTCATTAACACCATTGCTATGAGCATTTCACGAAAATGAAAAGAAAAAAGCATATCCGCTACAGGAAGATTCCCGTATTCATATGGTTCATATCCATTAAGAATACCTTGCAAAGAGACACTATTCTTCCCTCTCCATGTCTTGAAAAAGCGCTGTGTAAAAGCTCCTTCTGTTCCTTCAGAGTGTAAAATATCAGGTAAAACTCTCTGAAGTATCTCTTCACAATCATTTTGATAGACATCAAAACGATCCTCTTTTGATTGAGGAATTAAATAGTAATGAATACCATTGATCTCTTCATAAATAATCTTATCTACCGGTGACTTCATTGCCACATAAAATGAAAAGCCTTCAACTTTTGCCAAGCGATGCAGCATTGTTCCTACCCAACCACCAAAAGCATTTTTTTCAACACCTGCCAAGTGGGAAACTTCAGGGAGAGGAAAACTGATTATCCATAATATCTTCATTCTTTACCTTTTTCTTCAATTAATGGGATGATAACTCTTTTATAATGTATGGATAGAATAAATACAATATAAATCCATACAGCATTGCTACATTGTTCAAACTTATAAGGAGTATTGCCAAAGCTAATATTGTAACAGAAAGTGCTTTAGCTTTCTTTATTCTGATATAGAGATCAAGCGGGATCTTCAAAAGGATATATATAAGTATAATCCCCATAAAAAAACCATACTGTGCAAATGTATCTAAAACCAGTGAGTGCTTACCAATCGGTGCAATCCTCCATATTCCCATAATAGGATGTTCCATAAATATCATTAAGCTTCTCATATATCGTTCAACCCTGTCAGCTGTCGTACCAGTCACCTTTCCTATTTCCATTGAAGCAATAATATCTCCAAGCTTTAACCTATATGCACCTTGATCGATACTATTGTATAAAAGCTTTAACATATCTAGTAGATAAGACTGTAGAAAGAAATACAATATAATAATAAAAAAAAGTAGAAATATATTTTTTATAGGGTTTTGCGAATAAAAAAAGAAAAATACCATAGATAGAACCCATAATATTACAGCAATAGAATATCCGGCTTTTAGAATAACCAAAGAGGATATACCTACACTAAATATTAAAAAATAGGTAAAAATAGAGAACTTTTTATACTTTAAATATTTGTATCTTAACAGTGCCAAAACAGAGATATTGTAAATAAGAAGAGAGTAAATGAAGGCAAATCCTCCAACCCCCTGTTGCATTAATTGCCTTGCATATGCATTACTTTTAATTACATAGCGAGAAGCATGAGGATCAATAAGTAATCCTTTATAGGTTGTTACTGCCCATAAAGTAAAAAGTATAATATTGATATAAACAATAGGTTTTAAAAGATATAACGATCTTCGTTCATATGCTGCATAAATAAAGATAAAAAAAAGCATCATATAAAACTGAATATTTCTATTGATCGCAGAAATACCGTCTACATTATAGCTGATCAGTGTTGTATAGAATATAAAAAAGAGTGTTAAGATAAGATAAAGTGGGGGTTTAATAAAAATATTATTTTTTCTGAACAACTCTACCAAGATCCATACAAAAATAGATGCAAATGCCAAAAGCCTATAGGTACTACCATAGGCTAAAAAAGGAGAGCTTACCCATATTGTAAGATATAAAAGTGCTGTTAATTGGATTTTATCACTTATAGGAAGCTTAAAGAATCGAAGTGTATACGGCTTATGATGTTCTATTGTCTGCACTGTCATTCACTCCAAAAAATGCCAAATACCAGTCAACGAACTTATCGATCCCCTCTTCAATAGATGTTTGCGGCTTATAACCCAAATCTTCAATAAGATCACTGACATCAGCATAGGTACTAGGTACGTCACCTGCCTGTAAAGGAAGCATGTTCTTTTTGGCTTTTTTCCCAAGCTTCTTCTCTATCGCTTCGATAAAATCCATTAGTTTGACCGGATTATTATTACCGATATTGTATATTTTATACGGTGCAGGAGAGCTTGACGGATCGGGGTTCTTCCCATCCCATTGAGGGTTTCCTTTTGGAGGATTGTCATTGACACGAACGATCCCTTCTACAATATCGTCGATATAGGTAAAATCCCTTTGCATGTTACCATGGTTGAACACATCAATCTCTCTATCTTCAATGATCGCTTTGGTAAAGAGGTAGAGCGCCATATCGGGTCGTCCCCATGGTCCGTAGACTGTAAAAAAGCGTAACCCCGTCGTAGGAATGCCGTAAAGATGCGAATAGGTATGTGCCATCAGTTCGTTTGACTTCTTGCTTGCTGCATAGAGGCTTATGGGGTGGTCTACATTATCATGCGTTGAGAAGGGCTGTACTTCATTAAGCCCGTACACAGAGGAGCTGGAAGCGTAAGAGAGGTGTTTGACACCGTTATGACGGCACGCCTCCAAAAGATTGACGAATCCGACGATATTACTCTGCACATATGCCAGCGGATTGGTTAATGAGTAGCGTACACCTGCCTGTGCCGCAAGGTTAACGACCGTATCGAACTTCTCTTGGGCAAAGAGCGCATCTATCTTCTCTTTGTCTTCAAGGTTCAATTTAATGAAGCGGTAGTTCTCAAATTTCTTCGACTGAAGCATCTCGCCGTATGGTATGGACTCTCCCTCTTCGATCGAATCAATAATACCACCACGTTGCAAACGTCCGTATTTTACACGCTGATCATAGTAATCATTAATATTATCAAGTCCTACTACCTTATCTCCACGTGCCAAAAAACGCAATGCCAAATGGCTTCCTATAAAACCTGCTGTTCCCGTAATTAAAATCTTCACCTTGTTATCCTCTAACTATCACTATTAAAAATATCTCTCGTATAGACTTTCTCTTTTACATCCATAATATCTTCAGAAAGTCTGTTTGCCACGATCACATCCGCTGTTGTTTTAAACTCTTGCAGATCTTTAATGACTTTGGAGTGAAAGAACTCATCTTCATCCAAAACAGGTTCATAGATCACCACTTCGATCCCTTTTGCTTTGATGCGCTTCATGATCCCCTGAATAGCCGATGCTCGAAAATTATCGGATCCGCTCTTCATGACAAGGCGGTAGACACCGACCGTACCGGTTGGGAAACCATGGGCATCTTTAGGTAGACGTGCAATGATCTGATCGGCAATGAAGTCTTTACGCGTACTGTTTGCATCGACGATCGCTTTGATGATATTGGACGGTACGTCTTTATAGTTTGCAAGCAGTTGCTTTGTATCTTTTGGAAGGCAGTAGCCGCCGTAACCAAAACTCGGATTATTGTAATGAGAACCGATACGGGGATCAAGCCCCACTCCCTCGATGATCTGTCTTGAATCCAAGCCGTGTGCCTCCGCATAAGAGTCAAGTTCATTAAAGTAAGCCACACGCATAGCAAGATAGGTATTGGAAAAAAGCTTGATCGCCTCTGCCTCGGTCGCATCGGTAAAGAGCATGGGAATATCCTCTTTCAAAGCGCCTTCGGCTAAGAGATTTGCAAATACTTTTGCCCGTTCGGAACGCTCTCCTACAACAATACGGGATGGATAGAGGTTGTCATAAAGGGCTTTACCTTCTCGAAGAAACTCCGGTGAGAACATGATATTCTCTGTATTGAACTTCTTTTTTACCGACTCTGTATAGCCCACAGGAACGGTTGACTTGATCACCATTACCGTATCAGGATTGATAGAGAGTACATCTTCAATGACCGCTTCGACACTTTTGGTATTGAAATAGTTTGTTTCTGGATCGTAGTCCGTTGGAGTGGAGATAATAACAAAATCCGCACCGCTATACGCCTCTTCCTTATCGAGTGTCGCTCTAAAGTTCAAAGGTTTTGTCTGAAGGTACTCCTCTATCTCTTTATCTTCGATAGGAGACCGTTTTGCATTGAGCATCTCCACTTTCTCAGGAACAATATCGAGTGAGACCACTTCATTGTTCTGTGCCAAAAGAATGCCGTTTGAAAGCCCAACATAACCAGTTCCCGCTATAGCTATTTTCATTTACAATCTCCCGTCAACACTATTTTGATCGAGGATCGCCTTAATATCAAAGATCACTTGACTATCATCACTTGAAATAGCCAGTGATCTAAACTCATTATGTGCCACTGCTAGTACAATAGCACCATACTTATCGAGTTCAAGTTCATCTTCAGATAGAAGAGACAACCCATACTCACGCTCTACCTCTTTCGGATCCGCCCAAGGATCATACACATCGACTTTCGTACCGAACTCTTCAAGTTCTCGGATCACATCGATCACACGTGAATTTCTGATATCGGGACAATTCTCTTTAAATGTAATACCCAATACGAGTACCTTGGCACCCTCGATCTTCTGCCCTTTTTTGATCATCAGTTTGATCACTTGGTTGGCAACGTAAATACCCATATTATCATTAAGCCGGCGACCGGCAAGAATGATCTCCGGATTATAACCGACCTCTTGTGCCTTATGGGTCAGATAGTAAGGGTCGACACCAATGCAATGCCCTCCGACAAGTCCCGGACGGAAAGGCAGGAAGTTCCACTTGGTACCGGCAGCTTCCAGTACCGCTTCCGTATCGATACCGAGTTTATTGAAAATGATCGCCAGTTCATTGACAAATGCAATATTGATATCACGCTGAGAATTTTCGATCACTTTTGCCGCTTCCGCTACTTTTATAGAAGGTGCAAGGTGTGTTCCAGCCATGATCACGGAAGCATAGAGATCATCTACGATCTTTCCTGTCTCAGGAGTTGAACCGGAAGTGACCTTAAGGATCTTTGTAACAGTATGCTCTTTATCCCCCGGGTTGATACGCTCGGGCGAGTAACCGCAAAAGAAATCTTCATTGAACTTCAAACCGCTTACCTTTTCAAGGATCGGCACACAATCCTCCTCGGTCGCTCCCGGATATACTGTTGATTCATAGATAACGATATCACCCTTTTTCAACACTTTCCCAATACTCTCACTTGCTTTAAGCAGCGGCATAAGGTCGGGGCGTTTATGCTCATCGATCGGTGTTGGGACTGTTACGATATAGGTATTGCAATCAGCAATATCATCCAACTGATTCGTAAACTCCATACCATTAGCAATCGCTTCTTTCACCTGTTCATCACTCAGCTCCAATGTTCTGTCATGTCCGTTTCGCAGCTCATCGATACGCCACTGTGCAATATCGAAACCTACAACCTTATATTTCTCACTAAATGCATGTGCCAAAGGTAGTCCGACATATCCTAAACCGATCACTGCTATTTTATGTTGCATTTTAATTTGATCCCTTCTTCCTCAGATAATAAATCTTATTTAATATATTATAACCAATTAATCGTTATTGGCTCTTTGTCAGCATCTCTTTTAACAATATTTTACCCCTCTCAACACCGGGTTGATCATAGGTATTGATCTGCAAGAATGCACCGATAATAGAAACAAGCAGCTCGTAACTATAGATCAGTTCCGCGATATTGTACTCATCGACCTTATCGATAGTGATCACATCATAAGGAATATCTCCCTGCTCTGCAATGGATCGTATGGTCGCATCCGCTTGCATATCGATAAGTTTTGAAAAACTGATACCTTCTAGATAATCCAACTCCGAAAGAGGACTTTTTGTAGGCACGAATATCTCCTCTTCAAAATCCTCTACCTTGATGAAAGTAACGGTCTTGTCACGTTTTCCTTCCATAATAAGCTGAAGAAAAGAGTGCTGGTCTACCGGACCGATAAGCCCTACGGGAGTTAATGCCTGACGGGTACCGTTTATGTTGATCTTTCCCAAACTCTCAGCCCAGAGTTGTACATACCACTTGTTAAAACCTTCCAGTGCCGAAGAGTAACTAAAGAGTACGTTAATATTGAAACGATATTTATTCTCGACAATAAAGCGTGCCTTCTCCATCAACTCTTCATAGCTTTTACCTTTTTCAAAAAAGCTATGGTAGATCTTCTGCGCACCACGCAACATATTGTCAATATCGACACCGATCAGTGCCAGAGGCAGTAGTCCAACAACACTAAAAACGGAAAAGCGCCCACCGACATTCTCAGCAAGAAAGAAGAAAGGCAGGCCGTTCTCTTTGGCATAGGAATCAAGGGTACTTCCTTTTGAACTTATGATGACCGTATTGTTGTGATCTAGGCTGATACGTGTCGAGAGGTATTTTAAGATACTGATCGTCTCAACGGTCGTACCGCTTTTACTGATCACCAAAAAGAGTGCATTCTCAAGATTGATCGCTTCAAGCTGGGAACGGATATCGACAGGGTCGGTACTCTCTAAAAAAAAGAGCCTTTTGGAGAAGTCATGTTTATGTCTAAGGAACTGATAGATCGCACGTGCTCCTAAACTACTCCCCCCAATACCAAGTACGACAATATCCTCTTTGGTATTCTTTGATGCGAACTCTTTAATAGGATCAGTGTTTTCAAAAGGGAGACGGTAATAGCCTATATGCTCTTTTTCTTCTTCTAACTTCTCAAAGATCACTTCATTGGAGCGAATACTGTAGTAGTTCTTTTCAAACTTCATTTATATCTCTTTCTCGTAAAAGAAGTTCGTTGCTTCCACAAATCCATTGACCGATCCGCAATCGAATCGTCTGCCTTGAAAACGGTATGCCAAGACTTTTCCCTCTTTGGCAAGTGTTAATAGTGCATCTGTGATCTGAATCTCTCCGCCTTTACCCGGAGGGGTCTGCTCCAATACATCAAATATCTCGGGAATAAGCACATAGCGTCCGATGATCGCAAGATTGGAAGGTGCTTCCTCCACTGACGGCTTCTCCACCATATTGGTGATACGAAGCAAGTCGGCAGTAGTATTTGAAGCAAAGCTTTTTACCTCGACAATACCGTATTTGCTCACATCTTCTTGCGGTACTTCCTCTACTGCAACGATACAGTGACCGGGATGTTCAGCATAAAGTGCGGTCATTTGTGCAAGTACTCCGTCTCTATCGTTATGACAGAGGTCGTCCGGCAGGATAACGGCAAAAGGGGTATTGCCCACCAGTGGTCTTCCCGTTAAGATAGCATGTCCCAAACCTTTCATCTCTTTTTGGCGGATAAAGGTGAACGATGCCTGCTCTATCAAAGCGTTCAACGGTTCAAGCAGTGTTTCTTTACTACTGCCTTGGATACTCTGCTCGATATCGGTATGGGTATCGAAGTGATCCTCGATCGCTTTTTTGTATTTGCTCGTTACCATCGCCATCGTATGACACCCCGCTTCCAACGCCTCTTCCACCCCATACTGGATCAGCGGTTTCGTAAGAATGGGAAGCATCTCTTTGGGGATTGCTTTGGTCGCAGGCAGAAAACGGGTACCGTACCCTGCTACCGGGAATAGACACGCATGAACATCCGTATGGATCATGAAGGCTCCTTTAAAATCGATTGGGCTTGTGATATCAGTGCATTGACCGCCTCTTCATATTTTTTTGCCAATGCTGCGTCTGTTGACTCGAAACGTGTTACCAGTACAGGGGTAGTATTGGATGCACGCACCAATCCCCACCCTTTTTCAAAATTGATGCGTACACCGTCCACATCGATCAAACTTTTGATCTTTGGAAAATCTGAAGGAGGGTCTTGTAAGAGGAGTTTCACCTGATCGATAATGGCGAACTTCTCCTCTTCTGTCGTCTTTACCTTGATCTCCTCTGTTGAGAATACTTGAGGAAGCGCTTCGATCTCTTTATCCAGGTCGACCCCATCTTTGATAAGCTCCAACATACGCAAGGTAGCATAGATAGCATCATCATAGCCGAAATAGCGGTGTTTGAAGAAGATATGCCCGCTTACTTCACACGCAAGGTCCGCACCGGTCTCTTTCATTTTGACTTTGAGGTTGGAGTGCCCGGTCTTATACATGATCGCCTTGGCACCACGGCGTTCTAGTTCATCATACATCACCTGCGAGCATTTCACTTCACCAATGACCGTAGGGTTTTCCATGCTCATGGCAAAAAGCAGTGCCATTTGATCACCTTTGATATTGTGCTTCCTAGTCAGTACAGCGATCCTGTCCGCATCACCGTCATACGCAAAAGCAATATCTCCCTCTCTCTCCAACGCCTCTTTCACATCGGCAAGGTTCTTCTCTTCGGAAGGGTCCGGATGGTGGTTTGGGAACGTTCCGTCAGGCTCACAGTAGAGTCCGCGATAATCAAACCCAAGCACATCGAAAATATCGTTAATGACCGTACCTGCCACACCGTTCCCGCAATCAAGAACGATCTTGCTCTTCAATCCCTTCAAGTGTGAAAAGTGTGTGACCATATAGTCGATATAAGGAGTTTTTACATCAATATTGACACATTCGCAAGAGGCGCATAGAGTACGGCTCTCATCTGCGATAATAGCATCACCCAAAGCATAGATCGCCTCACCGAAGAAGGGGGAACGATCGAGCGTGATCTTGAAACCGTTATACTCAGGAGGATTGTGAGAGCCGGTGATCATCACGGAAGCATCGATCAAGGCATCGTTACTAAAACCGTTGGATTGAGGATCATCCATCAGTACGGAGAGCGGCTGATAGTTACTGAAATAGTTCACCGGCGTGGCGACCATACCCATATCCAGTACCGTACAACCCGCTTCATTCAAACCGGAAGCTAGCCAGTCACGCAGCTTAGGAGAGTGTGAACGGGCATCATACCCGATAGCAACCAGTTTCGCACCGCCTACCTTCTGTCCCAAATGAAACCCGATAAGCTTTACACTCTGCTCATGAAGCTCTTTTTCAAAAATACCGCGTATGTCATATTCACGAAAGATCGACCGTTGAACCATTATTACCTCTTTGCTGTTTGATATCCGTCAGGATTGTTAGATTGCCATCGCCATGTATCTTGACACATCTCATCGATACCACGTTCCGCTTCCCAGCCTAAAACCTCTTTGGCATAGTGCGGATCCGCATAACAGACCGCAATATCACCGCTTCGTCTCGGAGCGATCTCATACGGTATTTTTTTACCTGATGCTCTCTCGAATGCAGCGACCATCTCTAATACAGAATAGCCTTCTCCCGTACCGAGATTGACAGCAAGTACACCATCGATATCCAAAAGTTTTTCCAGTGCCTTCAAGTGTCCTTTCGCCAGGTCCATGACATGAATATAGTCACGTACACCCGTTCCGTCTATCGTATCGTAGTCGTTACCAAAAACAGAGAGTTTCTCCCGTTTTCCTACGGCTGTTTGGGCAATAAAAGGCATCAGGTTATTTGGAATACCGTTAGGATCCTCTCCTATAAGTCCTGACGGATGTGCCCCTACGGGATTGAAATAACGCAACAATACAACCTTCCATGCAGGATCAGCATGCTGTAGATCACGCAATATCTCTTCGACCATTAACTTGCTTCTGCCGTATGGATTGGTGGCTGAAAGAGGAAAATCTTCTTTGATCGGTACAGTATGTGGATCACCATAGACCGTTGCCGAGGAACTGAAAACGATCGATCTGCACCCGTGTTTCGCCATTACTTCACACAGCGTCATCGTACCGCAAACATTGTTCTCGTAGTAGCAAAGCGGTTCTTCTACGGATTCTCCCACCGCTTTTAAACCGGCAAAATGGATGACAGCATCGATCGTATGATCGGAAAATAGCGTTTGAAGTTCAGACTTATTACGAATATCCCCTTCGATCAGTGTCACCTTCTTACCGGCGATCTTCTCGACACGAGAGATACTCTCTTTCGAAGCGTTGCAAAAGTTATCATAGACGATCACATCGTACCCTGCTTCCAACAATAGTACACAGGTATGTGAACCGATATATCCCGCCCCACCGGTAACAAGAATTTTCAAAAGGTACCTCTTTCGTATCCTAAAATAAAAGTGTTGGAATTATATCGTAAGAAAGGTTAGAAAGTAAGGGAAAATAAAAATTTTTGAAAGTGGCTCCGGATGCTGGATTCGAACCAGCGACCAAATGATTAACAGTCATCTACTCTACCACTGAGCTAATCCGGAACAGATAAAAAGAAGTTACAAATCGAAGTGGCTCCGGCACCAGGATTCGAACCTGGGACCAAATGATTAACAGTCATCTACTCTACCGCTGAGCTATGCCGGAACATTTGAATTTGTGAATGGGATTATAGAGAAAAATACCTTGAATGTCAAGGTATTTTTAGACTTTTTTATAAAAAATCACACTATTTATCTCAACTGATGCGATTTTTCCAGATTTTAGAAGTGATCTGAAGTTTTTTTGACTCTCTTCATTAAAAAGTGCTTGAATATCGTCCTCGGTCAAAGGGCGCTTTTGCAATGTAGAGAGGATCTCCTCTTCACTATAGAAAGTAGATTTGATCTCCGCCTTTTTACGAGAAGCGATATAGACAGGTAACGTAGTATCAAATTGACGGCTGATCTCAAGCAGTGTTTCATAACCGACTGGTTTGACATCAAATGCAGGAGGACGATCGATCGTGCCAAGATCGATACGTGTAGGCTGAAGTTCCAGTAAGTAACGGTTCAGTTCGGCTATCTCTTCTTCTGAATCGTTCAAGCCCTCGACCACCAATATCTCGATAATAAGCGGGTTTCGATACGCTTTTTTAAATGTCAACATCCCCTCTTTGATCTTCTCAACTAAAATACCGCTATGGGAACGGTCGAGTTTTTTCAGACACTTCTGCGTTGCACAATCCAATGAGAGCTTCACTTCATCAAGTTTCAAGAGCGCCGCTTGTACGTTAGGGTCATCTATCGTGGATGCATTGGAGAGAATGAGGGTTTTAATGCTCCCTTTAAAAGTGTTGATCTCATCGATCAATGCTGAAAGATACGGATAGAGTGTCGGTTCTCCGTTTGCCGTAATGGTCAGTACATCGATATCGGTATGGATCTTCAATGCCTCTTTAACAGCTGTAACGATGGTCTCGACGGGTAATACATCATCTTGACCATCCATTGTCTTTGCCGGATCAAGTTCACAATAAAGACAATCGAAGTTACACTGCTTTCTGGAAGGACTCAGATCGATACCGAGGGATTTTCCGAATCTTCTTGAATGAATTGGGCCAAAAATGATATTCATTTTTGGCTCCAATTCAAGCGTTCAGCGTTAAGCGTTAAGCGTTCAGGTATTTTCAACATAATTTTTCTTTAAGGCATTTAACATTTTTAGGATCTCATTAGCTTCTTTGATCCACATCAAACCTGTTTCTCTTTCAAGGGCACCTCTAAAAACTCTACATGCCCATAATGGGTTTTGCAAATGTGAGGTTGTGCAAGAGGCTTTTGAGTCATAGCCGTAGCTACGATGAAGGAAGCATCTTGTGCAAGACCGCGTTTGCAAAGCCCACCCTGCGGGCAATACAAGCTTCCGCCCATACGGCGTTACTCACTTTTGAATTAGCTACGGCTAGTCCTGCAAGTGAGTGCCTTGCCTGAACGAAAGCTTGTAATGTTATAGGTATGCAGGGTTATTAGATGTGCCCTCAATATAACCGATTTCTATACCGATATATGTTTGTGTAATAAGTTCTGCTTAGATCCTTGAGCGATATTGCTACCGATAGATAAAACACTTCGTATGATCTGATCCTTAAATCCATAATCTTTGCAGCTTGCAAACACTTTATAGATATTGACAGACAAACGACATGCCCGTTTCCAAACCTCCAACCGTTCACATCTCATAACATATCCATTACTTTTCTGAACGCTACACACTGAACGCTGTGTCAACGCTTGGACACACGTTGACACTCCTTCACAAAGTGCTTCGCATTCTCCACAGGTACATCAGGCAAGATACCGTGTCCGAGGTTGAAGATGTGACGTTTGCCGCCCATGATCTCTTGAATGGCTTCGACACATTCGGTCGTTGCTTCTTTGGAGTAGAGGCGACACGGCTCCATATTCCCTTGAAGCACGTACTTGTCTCCGAGTTTCTCTTTTGCCATTGCCATCGGAGTTCCCCAGTCGATTCCCATGACATCGAAGTTCCCGTAGACAAGACCGCGTTCGATGAATGCAGCCACCCCTTTAGGGAACATGATGATTGGAATATGCGGATACTTTGCTTTAAGGTAGTCTGCGATCTCTACCATATATTTCCAGCTGAACTCATCATATTTGCTCGGCTCGATTGCTGCCGCCCAGCTGTCGAATATCTGAACCACATCGACACCTGACTCAATCTGCTTCTCCATGTAATACTTCACTACTTCGGTCACTTTGGCAAGAATGTTATGAAGCAGTTCAGGGTTGGAGTACATCATCTTTTTACAGATGTTATACGTCTTTGTCCCCTGCCCCTCTATCATATAAGTTGCCAGTGTCCACGGTGCACCGGTAAAACCGATAAGCGCTTTCTCGTCACCACGTGCGTCAAGCTGCTCTCTCAATAGTTTAATGGTCTCATAGACATAGGTCAGCTTCTCAGCCGCTTCTTCACCGCCGATGAGTCTGTCAAGGTCTTCTTGTGTTGCAATAGGATCGGAGAATTTCGGGCCTTCTCCTTTGACAAAGCTCAAATCCATTCCCATCTCGTCAGGAATGACCAAGATATCACTGAACAAAATAGCAGCATCGACACCAACGATATCAAGCGGTTGGATGGTCACTTCTGCTGCTTTTTTCGGATCATGACAAAGGTTTAGGAAATTTCCTGCCTCTGCACGCACCGCCATATATTCAGGAAGGTAGCGCCCCGCCTGTCTCATCATCCATACCGGTGTGTATGGGGTCTCTTTGCCTAAACAGGCATCTACGAAAATCTTACCCATTAATGTCCATCTCCCTTATGCATAAAGTAGAATGCCAACGCCAATCCCAAGATAGCACCGGAGAGATAGAGCATCTCGATCGCACTGCCGTAGGTGGTGTTCATTGCACGTTTGAAAAAGCCGACGATCAATACCATAATAATGACCTTGGCAAGCTTGTCTTTGAGTTCATCGAGCGAGTGTATCTCCAATATCTTCGATGCCGCACTCTTTTTGGCAACATCGATCTGAGAGATGAAGAGCTCATAAAGCCCGAACCCAAAAATGAAAAGTACGATAGCGATCAGATAAAGGTCAACCGCTCCGATCAGTTCAGCTACGATCTTCTCATGGAAGTTCGCCAAGTGCCCTGCATGTCCGAAGTAGTTGTTAAAGACCATCATCGCAACATGCCACACATCGACACTCGCAACGATAAAGAGCGATATACCACCGATCATACTGAATACAACCGCCAAAATAACAAAGAAACGTGTACTCCAAAGCAGACTCTCGAAGCCCTGCTCAAGCATAGAGCTGGAGGCTTTGTCCATTTCGTAGTGCTTTTCTCGTGTATGCTCCTCTTTCATTACATACCCTCCTCAAGTTTGATCCACTTCTGTGCGATACGTACGGCATTGGTCGCCGCTCCTACACGTACCTGATCGGCGACACCCCACATATGAAGGATGTTCTCTGCAAAGATATCTTTTCTAATCCGTCCAACATAGGTGTAGTCCGTATCGGTTGAGATGATCGGCATCGGGTACTCACCCTTTTCAAGGTCATCGATCACTTTGACATTCTCAAAATTCGCCAACGCTTCACGCGCCTCTTCCACACTTACATCAACACCCTCTTTAAATGTTACCGTAATAGACTCGGAGTGAGAGCGCAAAACAGGCACACGTACACATGTCGCACTTACAGCGATATCGGAGTGCATGATCTTGTTGGTCTCATTAACCATCTTCATCTCCTCTTTGGTATAGCCGTTTGGCTGAGGCTTATCGATCTGAGGAATGACATTGAGTGCGATCTGGTGCGCAAATGCTTTGACTTCGCTCTCATCAAGTTTGAACGCAAAGAAGTCCTTCATCTGCATTACAAGCTCTTCCATACCCGATTTCCCTGCTCCCGAGACCGCTTGATAGGTACTGACATCTACACGTTTGATACCGTAGAGGTCATGTAGAGGCTTAAGCAACTGTACCATCTGAATGGTCGAGCAGTTCGGGTTGGCGATGATACCGGTATCTTCCCACAGTTCAATATCTTCAGGGTTCACCTCGGGAACGACCAACGGTACGTTCGGGTCCATACGGAAATGTGATGTGTTATCGATAACCACGGCACCCGCTTCAACCGCATACTTCGCATAGTGAGCAGAGATGCTTCCACCCGCACTGAAGAATGCGATATCGATATCACGCCCTTCAAATACCGTTTCAGTCAACTCTTCGATCTTATAGCTCTTGCCTTGACACTCCACCTCTACACCGACACTTCTGGCACTTGCCAATGGAAGGAGTTCGTTGATAGGGAAATCCACCTCTTCGAGCACTCTAAAGAGCTCCTCACCTACGGCACCTGATGCACCGACCACTGCTACGTTATATTTTTTAGCCATTAAAACAATCCTGTACTATTCTCATTGCTGTTTTCTGAAGGTGCCTCTTGGGATTGTGTTGTCACTTCACCTTCACTCTCTTCTTCAGCCTCGTCAGGCTTCTCCTCTTTTTGACATTTAGCCATAGAGACAACCTTGTCTTTCTTCTCAACGGTCACGACCTTGACACCGGAAGTATTACGTCCCGCTTTACGGATCTGCTCCATATCGACACGGATCATCTTACCGACCGAAGTTAAACACATCAAGTCTTTATCCTCTTCAACAAGCACTACACCGACCACATCACCGGTTTTTGGTGTCAGTTTCATCGAGATCACACCCTTACCTGCACGGTTCTGCTCACGGTACTCGCTGGCTGTCGTACGTTTACCCAATCCTTTTTCAGAGAGCATCAACAGCTCATCCTCTTCGGAGCGGATAGTGGTCGCACCGCATACATAGTCGCCGTCGATCTTGAACTTGATCGCCGTAACCCCGCGTGAGACACGTCCGATCTCTCTGGCATCTTCCACTTTAAAGCGGATACAGAGTCCTTTTTTTGTCGCAACGAAGAGCCACTGCACATCAGGAGTTACGATCTTGGTCGTAACCAGTTCATCATCCTCATCCAGGTTGATCGCACGGACACCGTTGCTTCTGATATTGGAGTATTCACTTAGGTTCGTACGTTTAACGATACCATTCTTGGTAAAGAAGACCAGACTCTTCTCATCTGAGAAGTCCGTTGTCGGGATGATCGCCATGATCTTCTCGTCAGGCTGGAGGTTGATCAGGTTGACCACCGCTTTACCTTTGGCGGTACGTGAACCTTCAGGAATACGGTAGACCTTCAGCCAATAAAGCTGTCCGCGGTCGGTAACGAACATAAGCGTATCGTGCGTATTGGAGGTAAAGAAGCTCTCAATGAAGTCATCATCATAGGTCGTTACCGCCGTCTTACCCTTACCGCCACGATGCTGCTTCTCATAGAGCTTGACCGGTACACGCTTGATATACCCTCTATGGGTAATGGTCACGACCATCGGCTCGTTAGGAATGAGATCTTCGATATCGATATCGTCATAATCATCTACGATCTCGGTACGTCTTGGTGCGGCATACTTCTCACCAAGCTCTACCAGTTCTTCCCGGATGATCGCATTGATCTTCGCTTCGGACTTCAAAATACCCTCAAGCTCTTCGATCTTCTTGAGCAGTTCCGCCAACTCATTCTCGATCTTTTCGATCTCAAGACCGGTCAGACGGCGCAGACGCATTTCAAGGATCGCCTTTGCCTGGATCTCGGAGAGTTTGAAACGCTCCATCAGGTTGTTACGGGCATCTTCATCATCGGAAGAGCCACGGATGATCTTGATCACCTCATCGATGTTATCGACCGCGATCTTCAAGCCTTCCAAGATATGCGCTCTTGCACGCGCTTTCTCCAAATCGAAGATAGTACGGCGGATAACGACCGTTTTTCGGTGGTTGAGGAAGAGGTCGAAGAGTTCAAGCAGGTTGAATACCTTCGGCTCTTTGTTGTTGATAGCCAGCATAATGATCCCAAAGGTCACCTGCATCTGCGTACTCTTAAAGAGGTTATTGAGCACGATCTCGCTCATCGCATCACGCTTAAGCTCCATAACCACACGGATACCTTCACGGTCAGACTCGTCACGGATCTCGCTGATCCCTTCGATCTGCTTGTCACGTACCAGCTGGGCGATATTCTCGATGAGCCTTGCTTTGTTGACCTGATATGGAAGCTCGTCGATGATGATCACCTCTTTGCTCCCCTTTTGCTCAATATGTGTCTTGGCACGTACCTTGATACGCCCGCGTCCGGTCATGTAGGCATCGGTGATACCCTTACGCCCGAAGATGATCCCCCCTGTCGGGAAGTCCGGCCCTTGCACGATCTTCATCATATCCTCAACCGTCGATTCAGGGTTATCAATGCGAAGCACCAATGCATCGACCAGCTCGGTCAAGCGGTGAGGCGGGATATTGGTCGCCATACCGACGGCAATACCGCTCGAACCATTAAGTAGCAGGTTTGGCACACGCGAAGGAAGGACATCGGGCTCGACCATCGAGTCGTCATAGTTGGGTACGAAATCGACCGTATCCTTCTCAATATCGCTCAAAAGCTCTTCGGCGATCTTGGTCATACGCGCTTCGGTATAACGCATCGCAGCAGCGTTATCACCGTCGATCGAACCAAAGTTCCCCTGACCGTCGATCAGAGGTGCCTGCATAGAGAAGTCCTGTGCCATACGGACAAGCGCATCATACACGGCATTGTCACCGTGCGGGTGATACTTACCGATCACATCCCCGACGATACGCGCCGATTTCTTATAGGGGCTTCTATGCCCCAGATGCAGATCGTTCATCGCATAGAGAATACGGCGATGCACCGGCTTCAGACCATCGCGTGCATCGGGCAGTGCCCTACCGATAATGACCGACATGGAGTAGTCAAGATAACTCGACTTGATACTGTCTTCAATCAATACCTCTTCGGTATTGTCATGTTCAAAGAGATCAGCCATATTTTTCCTTTATTTCAAAGTAGACTGATTTTATCTAAAATTAGGGTAAAAACGGCTTATTTTACATTTTAGAGGGGTTCATGGGGATTTTTGAGAAAAAAGGGAGTTTTTGATTAACATAATATAAAGTGTAAAAATAGCTTATTTTACTATTTTCGTCTTTACTTCCTACTTTTTTAAAAAAGTAGGCAAAAATCGTTACTTTTGCAATTGTGCGGACGTTGCTCCCGGCACTACTGCCTCCGCAACTACACAAAAAGTGCAAAAGTAACACAAAATATCCATATTACATCTGAACGCTACATGCTAAACGCTGAACGCTTCAAATGGCTATATGCCATTTGATCACTCCGTCATCATCGCATAAGGTCGTTTGAGCTGCTCGGTCATCTTGTGCATACTTACCGACCTACCCTCACGCACAAACTCCCGTCCATCCAAAAAGACGATCATCGTCGGTACGCTAAAGACTTGAAAATGGGCAGAGATCTCAGGATTTTCATGCGCATCAAGGTAGATCTGTTTGATCTTTGGGAACTCCGTATCGAACAGCTCTTTAAACTTGGGTCTGAGCGCATGGCAGACATTACAATTCTCTCCTGAGAAATAGAGCAGTACGCCTATCTCATCTTTAATGGCTTGTTGTAGTTCTTCTAAAGTCATGTTGCATTTTCCTTTCTTTCATCTGTCCATTTAAAAATATCTAAAATAATGATCTCTTTACGTGACTCATCGATCAAATAGGGAATCGTATAACCTTTAAAAATGTAATCTCTCACTTTATCTCTGTCATAGTAGAGAGATTTTCTAAATTTGCAAGGGAAAAGCGGTAATTGATCCAAATGTGTCAATAGTACTTCTTCAAATACGATACTTGCCCCTATACTGTCTTGCATGATGTAGTCTAAAATTGTAACCAGTTTTTCTTCAAAAAGTTCATCAAAAACAAGAGTCATAGATCTAACTTCTTCTTTGCTTCAATCTTTCTCGTAAAGTCTCTTTGGATATGGTTTTCATCGTACCACTTTCATAGCGTTCAACCGCTTCAGCAACCCGCTCACACGCTTCATCAAACGAGATGCTCGGATATCCGTCATCCTCTACCTCTTCTTCCTCCATTGCAGCAATGAATCTCTCCAGTCGTTTGTACTTCTCATAATCCATTACTACAACAAAGGGCTTGTCCCGCTTGGTCACAAGCAGATCACCTCGAAGTGCATCTTGTAAGCGCATGGTATTTTGTTTCAGATCGGAAGCAGTAATCGTTGTCATAGTTGCTCCTTTTGTCTATTTGGTTCATTATAGACAATTGGGCTTAAAAGATTATAAAATTAAATACTTGTGGGGATACTTGAGGGGTACTTACGGGTTTTCCGCAAGTTACAACGCAACAAACAAAGAACACCGTCCCATTGTTTCCCGTCCAAAGAGGTGCATCAGTCTTTCGTGGTCGAGTTTGACATAGCGGTGGACTTTTCGGTAGAGGTATTGAATGTCATCTCTATGGGAGAGTGCATAGAAGTCGCGTTCAAGCGCTTCAAGTTCCAGAATGTTCTGGCGGCATCTGCTTCTTTGAATACGGTTAAGCGTTAAACGGCTTCGCTCTTCATTGAGTCTTCTTTTGATCTGGTGCAAACGACCGAAGAAGTGTCTGAGCTCATTTTCAAGTTCACTGTAACCGCACATCTCTATGGAAGGCAAATAGTGCATGATCGACTCCTTACAAAAAAGATCTTGTCTCATTATAGGAAGCTGAAACTTAAAAAAAAATCTTTAGGAGGAACAGCTCAACTTTGTATTTCGGAACTCCTCCGGTGTCACTCCTGCCCAGCGTTCAAACTGAGGATGCTCCGCAAATGGCTCTTTTGCAATGGCGAAAAGGTCATCGATCAGTCGGTAGCTTCCTTCTTCCGCCGCATCAATGGCTTCCTGAAGCATATAGTTTTTCAAAACATATTTTGGGTTGGTTTGAAGCATGGCTTCATGACGCTCGGTTTCACTGCTCTCGTTTTGAGCAAGACGTTTGTCATATACATCCAGCCAGTCATGCATCGGTGTATGGTAAAGCCCCAAAGAGAGTATCTCTTTTCTCTCACCGGTATAACGGCTCAGTGTTCTGAAAAAGAGCGTGTAGTCCACTTGAAGCCCCTGCAACGCACCCAAAAGCTGCTTAATGATATCGCTGTCCTTCTCCTCAACCGCATCCAAACCAAGCTTCCCGGACATGATGGCAATGTAGTGCTCACTGTAAAGGGTGCCGAACCTCTCAACAGCATGTTCCATCTTATCCAGAGGGATCATCGGTGAGAGTGCCGCCATCAATGCTCTGAGGTTCCACTCGGCAATATTGGGTTGATTGCCGAAACTGTAGCGTCCGTAGGCATCGGTATGGTTGCAGATGTTGTTATGGTCATAGACATCGAGGAAGGCATAGGGACCGTAGTCAATGGTCAGTCCGTGAATGGACATATTATCCGTGTTCATCACCCCGTGGTTAAAACCTACCGACTGCCACTGTGCCAAAAGCTTTGCCGTACGCTCTACCACTTCTGTAAAGAAACGTATATATGTGTCTTCTGAATCTTTCAGGTGCGGGTAGCTCTCGTCAATGGCATAGTCCGCCAGTGCTTCAAGCTCTTTGAACTTCTTCTTATGGGCAAAATACTCAAAGGTACCAAACCTCACCCAGCTTGGGCTTACACGCAGGACAATGGAGCCCTTTTCCCACTCCTGTCTGTAAACGGAGTGTTCCGAGCCTATGATCGCCAGTGCCCGGGTCGTATCAATACCCAGTCCATGCATCGCTTCACTCATGAGGTACTCACGTATGGAAGAGCGCAGCACCGCACGTCCGTCTCCTGAACGGGAGTACTTCGTCTGCCCCGCTCCTTTAAGCTGCAGGTGCCATCCGTTCAGTGTGCCGATGTTAATGGCGCGTCCATCACCAAGTCTTGGTACATAATGCCCAAACTGATGCCCCGCGTAACACATAGCAAAAGGGTCGCTACCCTCAGGGTAGTAGTCACCGTTGACAAACCGGACGAAATCTTCACTATAGAGTTCATCCGTATCGATGTTAAGCATTTGAGCGACATCTCTGTTGGCATGAATAAGAAACGGCTCATGAAGCGGTGAGGGATTCACACGGTCATGACACTCTGATGGCAGGTTCAGGTAGGGATTGGTCAGTTTAAGTTCGTTTAGTTTCATGGGGTTATCCTATCAGTGGTTGCTTAGAATCAGATAAATCACTACTCATGCAACACCAATACCTAACGTCAGTTCCAGCTTTCGCCATAAAGCGTGATAACTGCTCAATCTTCCCTATGTGGTGGGCAGGAATGCCCGCCCTACATCAATTAAAGCTTTTTTAGCAAAAAAGCATACCGTCATTATTCATTATTCACTATTCATTATTAATTGATTTGGAGTATAATACGCACAATAAATCAACCAAGGATAACTTATGGGTAGAGCGTTTGAGTACCGTAAAGCAGCAAAGATGAAACGATGGGGGACAATGTCCCGTCTATTCCCGAAACTGGGAAAGATCATTACCATGGCGGCAAAAGAGGGAGGATCTCCCGATCCTGAGATGAATGCGAAACTACGTACAGCCATTCTCAATGCCAAAGCGCAGAATATGCCAAAAGACAACATCGAAGCGGCGATCAAAAGAGCTTTCAACAAAGATGCCGCAGACATTAAAGAGATCACTTACGATGTCAAAGCTCCTTACGGCGTACAGATGATCGTCGAGTGTGCTACGGACAACGGAACCCGTACCGTTGCCAATGTCAAAGCGATCCTTAGAAAAAACAATGCGGAGATGCTTACTTCGGGTTCTTTGAACTATATGTTCACACGTAAAGCGGTCTTTATCATTGACAAGACAGAAGATATGGATGTAGAAGAGCTTGAGCTTGAACTCATCGACTACGGTCTTGAAGAGATCGAAGAGGATGTCGAACCGCAAGAGAACGGTGAAGATAAACCTATTTTGCGTATCTATGCGGACTTCACATCGTTCGGAGAGATGAGTAAAGCGTTCGAAGAGAGAGGTATCGAACCTAAGAAGTCTACACTTGAGTACATCGCCAACACACCGATCGAACTCAATGACGAACAACTCGAAGAGATCGAAGCACTCATTGAAAAACTCGAAGAGGATGATGATGTGCAGACAGTTTACACCAATATCAACTGATTGTATTCCACCTTTTTAGAAAAGGTGGAGCCAAAAGCGTTACTTTTGCAATCGAGCAGACGTTGACTCCGTCGCCTTGCTTCGCAAATATGGGCGGCTGCGCAACTGCACGAAAAGTGCAAAAGTAACACAAAAATTTTTCTGAACACTAAGTATGGTCGTTAATGACGACCATACTTTTCTACGAATTCTTCATAATTTCCTTCAAAGTCAATCATTGTGCCATCTTCATTGAGTTTAATGATACGGTTGGCAAACGCATCGATAAGTTCACGGTCGTGAGAGACGACAATGGCACCGCCTTGATAGTTGTGCAGCGCTTCTCCCAGTGCGACGATCGCTTCAAGGTCGAGGTGGTTGTTGGGCTCGTCCATCACAAGGAAATTGGCAGAGTCCATCATCATCTTACTCATCATGACACGGTGCTTCTCTCCTCCTGAACAGGCATCAACTTTTTTCTTCTGCTCTTCACCTGAGAACAACATACGCCCCAATGTCTTACGAATGTCATCGATGTGCCATTTGGGATCAAAGCCCTGGATCCACTGCGGAAGTTCCACATCACCTGTTACCACATCGGTCGTGTTCTGAGGAAAGTAGCTGGTAGTGATGGTCTGTCCCCAGTTGAACTTTCCGCTGTCGGGTTCAAGGTTGCCCATGAGGATCTCAAGCAAGGTTGTTTTACCCACACCGTTGGTACCGATGAGCGCAATTTTGTCGCCTTTGTTAACCTTAAAAGAGATATCTTCAAAAACCTTCTCTCCGTCATAACTTTTACTCAAGCCTTGTACTTCAAGCACTTCGTTCCCGATATCACGGTGCGGACGGAACATGATGGAGGGATCACGGCGTGAAGAGAGTTTGATCTCGCCGACATCAAGCTTGTCAAGCTGTTTCTGGCGTGACGTTGCCTGTTTTGCTTTGGAAGCGTTTGCAGAGAACCTTGCGATGAACTTCTCAAGCTCCTCTTTCTCTTTCAGCGCTTTGCTTCTATCAGCTTCTGCCTGCTTGGAGAGGAGGTTTGCCGCGATGTACCACTCATCATAGTTTCCGGTGAACTCACGGATGGTCTGGAAGTCAAGGTCAAGAATGTGTGTGACCACACCGTTGAGGAAATGTCTGTCGTGAGAGATGACCAGCAGTGTTCCTTCGTGACGCTTCAGCTCCTCTTCGAGCCATGCAATGGTCTCCATGTCAAGGTTGTTGGTAGGCTCGTCCAGCAGTAGGACATCGGGCTTAAGAAAGAGTACCTGCGCCAAAAGGATCTTGAACTTGTCCCCGCCTGTAAGCGAGCTCATCAAATCATTATGCTGCTCTACAGGGAAACCAAGCGTCGTGAGCAGTTTTTCTATTTTGACATCAGACTCGTATGTCGGGTCTTCGTCAGCACAAATCATCTCAAGTTCTGCAAGACGGTTGTTGACCGCATCAGACTCAAAGTCACCCTCCATGTAGAGCTTCTCTTTCTCTTTTTGTGCATCGTAGAGCTTTTTGTTCCCGTATAGTACGGCATCTTTGAGTGTAAAATCCTCAAATGCATACTGGTTCTGAGAGAGCATCCCCAGTTTGAGTCCCGGTTGAAGCTGTACTTCACCTTCGCTTGGCTCTATCTCTCCTGCGAGGATCTTCATGAATGTGGACTTCCCTGCCCCGTTGGCTCCAATGAGCCCGTAGCGTTTACCCACGTCTAGGGTAAGGTTGATCTTGTCGAAAAGCACACGCTTTCCGTATCGTTGTGTTAAATTAACTGTACTAAGCACGGTATTTCCTTCAATAATTGGTATCTTTTGATTAAAATTAGTGGAATTTTAGCATAATGTGTTGAAACATGGAATATGACGAAAAAATACCTCTTTTTCAGTATCCATTAAGTGAGCTTCCCCCATAATTGCGCATTTTAGATCACAGGATAACCTATGCAACGAAGAGATTTTTTTAAACAGACCCTGACCCTAGCCGGAGGTGCGGTAGTCGGTACGACCTTCTCTGAGGCATCCCAGCAGGTAGAGACCCTTCATCCGGTCGATGACCGCAAAGTATCGGATATCGCCTTTCCGCAAAAGCGTCCTCTTATCACCTACTCCGACCGTCCACCGCTGCTAGAGAGCCCCAGAGAGGTATTTACTAGTCCTATCACACCCAACGACCTCTTCTTCGTACGGTGGCATATGCCGATGATCCCAACCTATATCAGCAAAAACCGATTTACACTTCATATTCATGGTGCGGTCGAAAGAGAGCTCAAACTCTCTTTAAAGAGCCTTCAAACTGAATTCGAACAGGTCGAACTCACCGCGGTCCTTCAATGTGGCGGAAACAGCCGTACAGCCTTTAAACCGACTGCCGGAGGTATTCAGTGGGGGATCGGTGCGATGGGGTGTGCCAGATGGAAAGGGGTCAGGCTCAAAGATGTACTTGCCAAAGCAGGACTCACCAAAGATGCCCGATGGATCGGCTTTAACGGATTGGAAAAAGCCGTCTATGCAGAAACGGACAACTTCGTACGCGCACTGGAACTTGAAAAACTGAGCGACAATATCATCCTTGCCTATGAGATGAACGGCGAGGACCTTCCCTATCTTAACGGCTACCCGCTTCGCCTCATCATCCCAGGAACATACTCCGACAGCTGGATCAAGATGATCTCCAACATCAAAGTGACCAAAGAGAAGATGAGGCTACACTTCATGGAGCATGCTTACCGCATTCCGGACAATGAGTGCGAGTGTGAAACACCCGACAACCTTACACAAAAGACCAAGCCTATTGAAAAGATGAACGTCAACTCCGTTATCGGCTACCCTGTCAGCGGCATCAAGGTCAAACAGGGAGCAGAGCTCATTGTTAGGGGGGTTGCTTTTGACGGGGGAGAGGGTATTGCCAAAGTGGAAGTCTCGACAGACGGCGGTACTACATGGCAAGAGGCAAAACTCGATAAAGATGAAGCGGGCAGATACGCTTACCGTGCCTTCACCCACCCGATCACTCCAAAACAAGGCGGCACGCTCTCCATTATGTGCCGTGCCACCAACACCAAAGGAGAGACCCAGCCCTTCCCACACGAAATAAAATGGAACCGCGGCGGATACAAATATAACGGTATCGATGAAGTTACCGTGAAGGTGGTCGTATGAGAAGTGTCATCAAACTGACAGCAGCCATCATTGTATGCAGTACGACCGCTACTTTTGCCGATAGCAACAAAGGTATCAAAATGCCCTATATTGAATTTCCGATGAAACCGGGTAAAGGGATGTACTCTACCAAAGGCAAGTGCAATATGTGCCACTCATGGGGCTACACTATCAACCAAGGACCACAGTCAAAAGCATTTTGGAGAAAAAAGGTCATCAAGATGATCGAAGTGTTCCATGCACCTATTAAAAATGAGGATATTGAAGAGGTAGTGGCATATCTGTATGCCAACTATGGAAACGGGGAAGAAGATTAGTCAATGTAGGGTAGGCTCAAGCCTACCCTACGCATCAATTAATTCTATGATCTTCTCGATCGGTCGTCCGATAGCGGCTTTGCCGTCATTAATGACCACGGGGCGTTCTATGAGTTTCGGATACTCTGCCATCGCTTCAATGAGTTTCTCTTCATCCTCCACGTCTTTAAGTCCAAGCTCTTTATAGATATCTTCTTTGGTACGCATCAGCTCACGTGCAGAGATACCCAGCATCTTCAATACTGCTTTGATCTCCTCTTTGCTTGGCGGGGTTTCAAGGTACTTGACTACTTCTGCTTCTACGCCTTTGGCTTCCAAAAGCTGTGCCGCCGCTCTTGATTTGCTGCATCTTGGGTTATGCCAAATGGTCACTTCTGCCATCTCATACTCCTTCATTGTGTAGTGTTACGATCTTCTCATCGACACCGGTAACGACCGTATGGTTCTTTCCTTCATAGTCGATATTCGAAAGCAGGTATCTTATAGCATTCAACCTTGAACGCTTCTTATCGTTGGCATCGAGCTCACACCATGGTGCGAACTTCGTACCCGATAGCCTGAACATCTTATCGCGCAGTTTCTCATAAAACGGGTAGGCTTCATGCGATTGGTAGTCCAACTCAGAGAGCTTCCAGCTTTTCAGCGGATCGGTCTCACGCTGTTTAAGGCGCTTTGCCTGTGTCTCGAACGAGATATTGAGGTAGAACTTGAAAAAGAGTATGCCGTCATCGACCAACATCTCCTCCACACCGTTGACCTGTCTGTAAAAATGCTCATGCTGTTCCTGTGTACAAAAACCGAACACCTGCTCGATCCCCGCACGGTTGTACCATGAACGGTCAAAGAAGACGATCTCTCCTGCGTTGGGGATCTGTTTGATATGTCGCTGGAAATACCACTGCCCCAACTCTTTGGAGTTTGGTTTGGGCAAAGCGACCGAACGCGCCTCTCTAGGGTTAAGGTAGTTCATGAACGCCTTGATACTCGAACTCTTTCCTGCCGTATCCATCCCTTCGAAGATAATCAGCAAGCGTTTTTGATTGTCGATGATCCACTTTTGCAGTTTGACCAGCTCGTACTGAAGCCGCAAACTCTCCTTTTCATAGAACGAGCGTTTGATCGCCCCGTTCTTCTTGAAGACCTCTTTAGGGTTCTTTTGCAACTCAGGAAGGGTTTTGGATATTTGAAGTGCTTGATGCTTCATGACCCTTCACCCTCTTGACGCTGTTTCAACTGCTGTGCAAAACGCTCTTCACTCTCCAGTTTCATAAGCAATCGAGCATTGTTGACACGCAGTTTGTTGTTCTCTTCTATGGTACTCTCCATCTGCAAACG
This sequence comes from Sulfurovum sp., assembly GCA_027063305.1. GTDB lineage: Bacteria > Campylobacterota > Campylobacteria > Campylobacterales > Sulfurovaceae > Sulfurovum. Next base: position 110,873 of record JAMORY010000013.1, read on the forward strand.
GTAAGATGCATACTCCTCTTGAAGCTGTGAGAGCTGCCGTGTTACATTCTCCAGCTCCGTTCTTGTCTGCTTCTGTAGTGATTGCAAATCTGTGAACTCTTTGCGAAGGGTATCGAGCATCGCCTGTGTCTCCTCCAGTGTCGCACGTGTCTTGGCAAAGGCCTCCAGCTGGCTTGCCTGCTTAGTGTTATCCTTACGTAGTGCATCCACTTCTGCTTGAAGTGACGCTATGGTCTGCTCTTTTTCTCTATTATCAATATCGACATTGATAAAGCGGTGCTTGTAGGTACGTATGCGCATAGCGGCAACCACCACCACCAGAACCACAAAAAGCAAAATGACCACTCCGATCGCCGCAGCGAGCATCAAGACCGGGTCGTTCTGTATCTTTATGATCAACTCATCCATAATTATCCCCTTATCATATCGTAATCGGCAGGATAGTTACACTGCATTCGCTTTGCCGACAATCTCTTCGTACCGTAGTGCATCTTCTCAAAAACGATCTGTACCTTATTATCCAGATCGTCATAATAGGCAATACTCTCCAGACGCCCTTTCCGATCCAGTTTGACCGTATACTGCTTCCCCTCATAGGTGGTAAGATAGATATTGTCACGGTAGGGTTTGGCATGTGCAAGTATATTCGCCATATCAAACCCCTTGCCTATCCTGTATGCCGAAACCTGTTCCAGATCATGGTCAACGACAAGTATCTCTTTGCCGTCGGTACACACCTCTTTTCGAGAAGGTGCCGTATAGAGCCACTTCAGACGGTTCTTTTGAGAAAAGAGCACATGCCCCTCATACTTGATGACCTGTTTTTTCGGATTTGTCACACGCTGCTTAAAATCAGCCTCAAAATGCTGTGGCAGGCTGATATCTGCACCATAGAGAGTGCCTGCAAACATGACGATCATACCAAGAACACGCTTCATTCCAACCCCTTTTCGACTGAGAAAAAAGTGAGATCATCCCTCTTTCCCCAACCTTTGATAAAGATAAAAATATACCCTAAAACCACTTGGATAGGGTTTAGGTTCTTTTAAATACTAACACAAAAAGATATACCGTTCGTAAAGCAAGAAAGCATAACGGTTTATTAATCACTTTTTCGATAAAATAAGCGCAATTTCTTTCATTAAGGCAAGACAATCATGATAAAAAGTCTACTCAAAGTCTTTGGCACCCAGAATGACCGGATCGTCAAAGGATATCTCAAAAAAGTCAAACAGATCAATGCACTCGAAAGTACCTATGAACCGATGAACGACGAGGAGCTAAAAGAGGCGTTCAACGCACTCAGAGCATCCGTTAACAGCGGAGAGAAGAGCCTCGATGACGTTCTTTTTGATTCGTTCGCCATTACCCGTGAAGCGAGTAAGAGGGTACTGGGACTCCGCCACTACGATGTTCAGATGGTCGGGGGTATGGTACTGCATGACGGGAACATTGCCGAAATGAAGACCGGTGAGGGAAAGACCCTCGTCGCGACCCTTGCCGTGATCCTCAATGCCATGACAGGCAAAGGGGTGCATGTCGTTACCGTCAACGACTACCTTGCCAAACGTGACTCCGAAGAGATGGGACAGCTCTACAGCTTTCTTGGCTACACGGTCGGATGTATCACCTCCGATATCCACGATGAGTACACCCGTAAAGCACAATACGATGCGGACATCACCTACGGAACGAACAACGAGTACGGTTTCGACTATCTGCGTGACAACATGAAAGTACGTCTTGAAGAGAAGGTACAGCGTGAGCACAACTACGCTATTGTCGATGAAGTGGACTCCATCCTTATCGATGAGGCGCGTACACCGCTTATTATCTCCGGTCCGACACAGCGTACCCACGACCACTATCACAAAGCTGACGAGATCGCACGTCAGATGGAGAGAGGCGAGAAGATAGAGACACGTCCGGGTGAAGACGAACAGACCACAGGCGACTTCATCGTAGATGAGAAGAACCGTACCATCGTCATGACCGAACAGGGACTTCAAAAAGCACAAGATCTCTTTGAGGTGGACAACCTCTACTCTTTGGAGAACGCCGCCCTTTCCCACCACCTCGACCAGGCACTTAAAGCCCACTACCTCTTTGAAAAAGATGTCGACTATGTCGTAAAGGACGGTGAGATCATCATCGTCGACGAATTCACAGGAAGACTGAGTGAAGGAAGACGCTACTCCGAGGGGCTTCACCAAGCACTCGAAGCCAAAGAGGGTGTCCAGATACAAGAAGAGTCACAGACACTTGCGGAGATCACCTACCAGAACTACTTCAGACTCTACGACAAACTTGCGGGTATGACAGGTACGGCACAAACGGAGGCAACTGAGTTCGCGCAGATCTACGGGCTTGACGTTATCTCCATCCCGACCAATGTTCCCGTACAGCGTATCGATAAGAACGACCTGATCTATAATACCGAGCGTGAAAAGCTCGATGCGGTCGTGCGAAAGGTCAAGGAGTACCATGAAAAAGGACAGCCCGTTCTCATCGGTACCGCTTCGATCGAAAAGTCCGAGATGATCCATGAGCGTTTGAAAAAAGAGAAGATCCCACACAACATTCTCAATGCAAAAAACCACTTCCAAGAAGCGGAGATCATCAAAAATGCAGGACAAAAAGGTGCCGTTACCGTTGCAACGAACATGGCGGGGCGTGGGGTCGACATCAAGATCGACGATGAAGTAAGAGAACTCGGCGGACTTGCCATCATCGGTACGGAGCGTCACGAATCACGCCGTATCGACAATCAGCTCAGAGGTCGTTCTGGTCGTCAGGGTGATCCGGGTGAGAGCCAGTTCTTCCTAAGTCTTGATGATAACCTTCTACGAATTTTTGGCGGAGAGAAGATCAGAAACATCATGAACCGTCTGGGGGTTGAAGAGGGAGAGTATATCGACTCCAAGATCGTCACACGTTCGGTAGAGAAAGCACAGAAAAAAGTGGAGAACCAGCACTACGAAGCGCGTAAGCACATCCTTGAGTACGATGATGTCGCCAACCATCAGCGTAAAGCGATCTACGCCTTCCGTAACCAACTGCTTGATCCTGAATTCGATATCGATGCAAAGATCAAAGAGAACCGTGAAGAGTATGTGCAACACCTGCTCGATGAAGCGGAGATCATCGACGGAATGCCTAGAGAGGACTACGATCTTGAGAAACTTGTCGCACTCATCCAAGAGGAGCTTCATGTCACCCTCGATCCGGAACAGCTCAAAGATAAAGAGGCTTCCGAGATCAAAGAGATGATCATTGCGATGATGGAGCACTTCTACGAAGAGAAGATGAGCCAACTCGAACCGCAACAGCGTAAAGAGATCGAACGTATTCTCTACCTTCAAGTGCTAGACCCTCAGTGGAGAGACCACCTCTATGAGATGGATGTACTTAAAACCGGTATCGGTCTGCGCGGATACAATCAGAAAGATCCGTTGACCGAGTACAAACAAGACAGCTACAAACTCTTTACCGACCTCGTTCAGCGTATTAAGTTCGAAGCGGTCAAGACACTGCACCTGGTACAGTTCGACTTCACTTCACCCGAAGAGGAAGAGGCAGCGGTCGAACATATCCGTGAAGAGCTTGAAAGTGATGTTGCCGAAGCGATGCTCAACCAATCTTTTGAAGAGGGAAGCATTGCCGAGGACTCGTCCAAGCTCCAGCCTATCACAGGAACGAAAAAACCTAAACGTAACGACCCTTGTCCATGCGGTTCAGGTGAGAAATATAAGAACTGCTGCGGACAGAGCGGCCCTAAAAAAGGTCTATTATCATCAAACAACGCATAAGAAGCAAAGCTCCTTATTGCTACGCTAACGCTTAAGTTCGCTTCAGCAGCGTGCTTGCGAGACGAGTCTCGTTTTATCTGAGGATTTTTATGCATACCAACATTCCAAATAAAGCCTTCGTTAGGCGTATTATCAAACACTACCTCAAGTACGACAAGGAAAATCCCTTTATCTTCATCTCCGGTATCTTGGCATTTTTGGGGATCGCCGCGGGGGTGATGGTATTGATGATCGCGATGGGGATCATGAACGGTACGCAAAAAGAGTTCAAAAAACGCCTTTTTGTCATGAACTATCCGCTTACGGTACTTCCCATGATGGACAATGCTGTCAACGATACGCTCATAGAACAGCTGCGTCAGTCCTTCCCATACCTGAAATTCAGCCCCTACTACACCACACAGGTCATTACCAAGAATGCCGGTGCCGTGCAGGGATCACTGCTTTACGGAGTCGATTTTAACAAAGAGAGCCGAATGAACCCCATCTTCAAAGAAGCCATTGCCTCTGCAAAGAGCCAAAGTATCTTCAGGGTCGTGATCGGTGACTCTCTTTCTTACGAAATGGACGCACCCAAAGGAGAAAAGGTCACACTCTACTTCTCCGAACAGCAGGCGATCGGATTTGGTACCATGCCGCTTCAAAAACGCTTCGTTGTCGATGGCATTTTCGACTCCGGACTGAAAGCGTATGACAAAGCGATCATGTACACCACACTTGAAGCCTTTGAGCGTCTACTCAAACGTCCCAAAGGGGTCTATGACGGATTGCACATCTACACGCAAGATCCTCTCGGAGAGATAAAGGCGATCCGTCAGGTACTCCCTAAGAACACGATCATCGAAGGGTGGTGGCAGCAGAACGGGAACTTCTTCTCTGCTATGGAGATGGAGAAGAAGGCTCTCTTCCTAGTACTGCTACTGATCATTCTCGTTGCCTCTCTCAATATTATCTCATCCTTACTCATGACGGTTATGAGCCGACGCAGTGAGATCGCTTTGATGCGTACACTGGGTGCGACCCAAACGGAGATCAGACAGATATTCTTCAAATTGGGGCTGATCATAGGTAGTGCGGGTATGCTTACGGGTTCCATTTTAGGCGGTATAGGGCTCTGGGCACTGAAGACCTTTGACCTTATCTCCGTTCCCGAAGATGTCTACGGCACCAGTAAACTCCCCGTTGACCTGACACTAAGTGATTTCGGGCTTATTCTTCTCGGAACCTCGGTGATCATCCTCCTCTCGGCACTCTACCCTGCAAAAAAAGCAGCACAGACCGATCCACTTACAGTACTGCGTAACGAATAGAGGTTGTGCTATAATCTCCTTACATTTTTAACGTAAGGAATTTCTCTATGCACAAACATCTCACCATCGCCGTTACATCACTACTGCTTTCCGCTTCTATCCATGCACAGGAGTGTACGATCATGACATCTCCTATCGACCTATCGAAAATGCGTTTTGGCTACAGCAGTTGGTATGTGCAGACCGCACCTATCGTCTCCGGTAAGGATTTCAAGTTCACCAGTTTTGTCGATGCCTACAGCGACTTTGACAAGAAATTCACCCAATATATTCAAGAGACCGTATGCAAAAAAGGGAAATGGGACGGGGTTGCCAACTACAAGGTCACATGGCAACAGACAAAGAACAGTTACAACTTTGTCGGTACCTACGATGCCTACAGCAACCAGTAAGTAACCTCCTTTAAAGAGGTGGCCTCAAAACCTTTTTTCTTGCATAACGTTTTTATCTTTCTACCGCTATAATATACCCCTATTAAAGAAAGAAGGATAAAAATGAAACAGTTACTATCGATCATGGCAAGTTGCATACTGATCACACTCCAGTCATTCAGCGCAACAGATACCTCTAAACCTCAACCAAAGAAAGAACAGAGCTACCTCTTTACCCATGTCAAGATCTATGACGGCATGCATGATACGCTCATAGAGGGGAAAGATCTGCTCGTCAAAGGCAACAAGATCGCAAAGATCGCCACACATATCCCTACAACAAGGCTAACGACCATCATTGACGGGAACAACGGCGTATTGATGCCCGGATTGATCGATGCCCATACCCACCTAATGGTAGTGGAGGATTTTGAAACGGCTATCTATAAGTCCGATCAGATGTATATCGGAGCGGTCGCGACAGAGGCGGCAAGACGTATGCTGCTTCGCGGGTTTACCACCGTACGTGATGCGGGAGGTCCCGTAGGCGGATTGAAACGTGCCATCGATGAGGGTGTAGTACCCGGACCGCGTATTTTGCCCTCCAATGCTTTCATTTCACAAACAGCGGGACACGGGGATTTCAACACGGCCATGAGCTATCTCTCCCCGCATTTCACAGGTATTCCCGACAAAGCGGAGATCTACAGCTGGGTCAAGATCGCCGATGGTGTCCCCGAAGTACAGAAGGCTGCGCGTGAAGTTCTACGCTCGGGCGCATCACAGCTTAAGGTCATGGCAAGCGGAAGCATTACAGGTGCGCACGACCCACTCGATGCTACGGAGTACACTTATGAGGAACTCAAAGCGATCGTCACCGAGGCGGAGCATTGGGGAACTTACGTAATGGTGCACGCATACTCCGACGGTGCGGTGCGCAACGCAATCAAAGCCGGTGTCAAGTCCATCGAGCATGGGCTTTTGGTCAAGCCGCAAACACTTAAGCTGATGAAAGATAAGGATATCTGGCTCTCGACACAATGTATCTCCTACTCCAAAGAGGCTCAAGAACTCGGCATTAGCGGTACACCGATGGAGCCGAAGTTCAACGAAGCCAAAAAAGGTGCGGAGCAGACCTACGCACTGGCAAAGAAGTACGGCTTGAAGCTGGCATGGGGAACAGACACTTTCGGTTCACTCGATCTGCAAGCCACACAATCCGATGAATTCACCGCGCGTGCCAAATACTTCAGCAGTCTGGAAATACTCAAACAGGTCACTTCACTCAATGCCCAACTGCTTGAACTAAGCGGGAAACGCCACCCCTATCCTGATGCCAAGTTGGGTGTTATAGAAAAGGGAGCCTATGCCGACTTGATCATTGTTTCCGGTGATCCGACCAAGGATATCACACTCCTAGCCCACCCACAAAAGAACATCAAACTCATTATGAAAGATGGAAAAGTCTATAAGAACACCCTTCGCAGAGGCAAGTAGATGTATGCAAAGCATCTCTTTACACTGCTGCTCTCATCGGGAATGCTCCTTGCCACACCTTCAACGTACGAGCGTTCCGCCTACTACACCTCCCCAGATGCCGTAAGCAATCTGCTTACCGATACGAAAGAGGACCAAACACCCCTCTTCTCGATGGCACGGTATGAGGCGTGGAAAGCATCACTTCAAGAGAACTATGCTCTTTCCCTTGGTGCGGACTACCACCTTGTAGGGTTCTACGCCAACCGAAGTATGGATGACAAAGAGAGTCTGGGCGGGGTCTTTCGCCTCTTTGGAGAGTGGCAGATGTACCAAAACAACTCCGGTAGCGGCTCACTGGTGTTCAAGCTGGAGCATCGCCACGCATTGAGCGAGATCTCCCCTGTTGACTTCAGTAACGCACTGGGATATGCGGGATTGGTACAGTCTACCTTTAGCGACCAGCAGCTTAGACTGACCACACTCTACTGGAAGCAGTCGTTCAATGATAACAATGCCGTCATCTATGCCGGATTTCTCGATGTGACCGAATATGTCGATGTCTATTTACTCATCAGCCCGTGGAATGCTTTTGGCAATATGGTCTTTGCCACAGGTTCTGCAACCATGGGAGGATTGCCTGACGGTGCTTTGGGTGTCATGGCAGCGGCATGGCTGAACGACCGTACCTATATCGTCGGAGGCATCGCTGATGCCAATGCCGACCCGACCGATCCTTTTCACGGTTTCGAGACGCTCTTTGATGATCTTGAGACCTTCAAATCGATAGAGATAGGCTGGACGACCCAAAAAGAGGCGCTCTACTTCGACAACTTCCATCTTACTCTATGGCAGATGGATGCACGCCCACAAGCAGGTACACAAGAGGGGTGGGGTGTGAACTTCTCACTTACACATACTTTCAACACCAACTGGATGGGCTTTCTTCGCGGAGGCTACTCCGTTGACGGAGGGGCACTGCTTGAGCGCTCTATCAGCAGTGGGTTCGGATATAAAATTCCCGATCGAGAAGATATTATTGGATTTGGAATGAACTGGGGGATCCCTAACGATGAACTGTACGGTGATGCCGATGCACAGTGGACATCGGAGCTCTTCTACCGCTATCAAATAGGAAAACGTACGCAGATCACACCAAGCCTTCAACTGATCGCAGATCCGGCACTCTTCCCAGATACCGACCTTATTGCCCTTTTTGGACTTCGTCTTGAGGTACGTTTTTAGAAGGGGGACTACTCTTCTTTCCTTTCGTTCCCGTAGGTACCAGATGGGCAGGTGCCGTGATGGTACGCTGAATGATCTGGATCGGCAGTGTCAGAATATCTTTTGCCACACTTGTTGCGACCTTTGGTTTCGCTAACGTGCCGGTGATCTTCAATCCTACGGTCATACTGTTATCATCCCCTAGAAGAATATAGCCTAACAGCGGTATGTTACCGACGATCTTACCCAATTCTCTTACCGTCTGTATCGCCAGATTGATATCGAGCTTTCCACTCTTGAGATCGACCGTACCCGTACCGACGATCGTTGCGGAATCTCCCTTTAGGTAGACCGAATCGAAAGTTATCTTCTTTTGCGTCATGGTGTACTCGATAACCCCCTCTTTGATCTTGAAACCCTTCCCCGAGAAGCCCGGCTTGTTAAGAGTCGCAAGTGCTGGAACAGTATTGATGAACGCAAGGGTGTTGTTGTAGGCTTTAAAATCACTCAAAACACCCCCTTCGATCAAGATACGTCCTTTCATCTTGTGTTCGGGATCCCCCTCTTTTCGTAAAGAGTAACGTCCTCCTTTCAAACCACGGAAGTTGATCAATGGTCTTAACATCTTATCTTTGATACGCAACGCCTCTATCACAATATTCCTACCCTGTTTGGTGAACTTGACGATATCTCCGTCCAAACTCCCTATTGCCTTGATCGTACCATCAGGACGTATCTCGATATCGTAACTGTCCAGCAAGAGACGGTAAGGGCCGTAACGCAACTGGCTCTTCTTTCCTAAAATGATGAACTTGCGTTTGAGCCTGCCTTTCTTCGTGTATTTTGGCAGAGATCTGGAGAGCAGTACTTTCAGATCGATATTGATCCCATTGAGCTGCACCACACCTTTGGTCAGATCCAGACGCAAACGATCACCGAAGGCATTGAGCTTCCATGCGCCTGTTGTCGTAAAGTAGCCTGAAACAGGGATCACGGCATAACAGGCATGCTGTTTCTCATAGAAGAAACATGTACTGCTTTGTACCTTCCCCGTATAGTGGAAGGTTCGCATATCCGTACTCTTGAGTGTCAGAACACCTCCGCTGATACCCAAGAAGTTATCCCGTATATAAGGTGCAATACGGCTTAGATCACCAGATCGTACGATCCATGTTCTCTTCTCCTTCGATAAGGAGATCGCAAGTGAAGGGAGGGTGATCTCCAACCCGTTGGCATAAGAGATCTTTACAGGAACTCTTTTTTTACGTATTTGCAAGATATCACCAAGCCTTAGGTCATTGGCATCTACTTCAAGTAAGATGCTCTTTTGTTTGACATCGACCTTCCCGAAGACCACTCCCTTAAGCCAACGCTCATCCACCACCACATCCGATAGCTTCACCTCCCCATCCTGATAAGAGAACGTACCCCGCTCGATCTTTAAAGGGAATTTCTCTATCTGTAGTGTTCCCGCACTCAAGTTCCCATCTACAAGAACACCGATCTTACGCTTACTACCATCAGGATTTCGCTTGAGCGGAATATCCAGATGGATATGCACACGGTCATCCTTACCATTGTGGTAGAGAGGAATATGCAGTTTATAGGCATGAAGGATCTTCTGTATCTCCTCATCCAGCGGACTTTGTACATAAAGATCAAGAAGAAGTACCGGCTCTCTCCCACCTGCGATATGCAGTATCTTTACACCACTTCCGTCAAGTTTACGGTCAAGATGGTGCGGATGGATCAATGAGAAATAGAGTCCCCCCTCCTTATAGACAAGGTCCATAGCCTCTGCCTCTACAGCCCTAACCCCCTCTTTGTAACGGATCGTCACATCATCAAAGTGCACTTTTCCCTGTAGCAACATAGGATCGTACAATATATTCTCTCCGTCCAGTAGCATTGTACCTGTCAGATAGGAGACTTTATAGCGCTTTGCCCGAACCTTGTCAGTGATCCAGACCGAAATGGCAGGGGGGAGCGAGATCCGAGACATCAACGGCTCGATCGTATTGAACGCTTCTGTATTAAGTGCATACAAGATCTTCTCTTTACGCTTTTGCACCCGAAAGTGCCCCTTGATACCGAACCCTTCAAAATCCCCTTCCGTTAAGAGTATACTCTTTTTCAGATCGTATGCCAGGCTACCGGACAGTGTGACCTCCTCTTTTTTGATATAAAGCAAAGAGACATCCGCGATCAACTTCTCACCCTCATGTTTGATGTTCCCCGCGATCTCATAGATATCACTGGTAATATAAAGGACATCGTCGGCATAGAGGAACGTAACATGGTTGTTCTTGAAGTTGATACGGTCGAGCATGATCATATCGAAGAAGTCCAGAAGGTACTTTATATCATCAAAGGTCTTATCGACACGTCCAAAGGAGGGTTTTGCCTTACTGCGCGGAAGAGTGACCTCCGTTGCCATCAGCGTCAGCTTTTTATCGAGTTTAATGTATAATCCCGCTATCTTATACTCACCAATATCCAATCGATCGATCGAGATACCGTGGATAAGCCAAAAAAAGAGTATGGAGAGAAGGACGGTAAGCAGAATGAAAAAATTGCGTACGATCAAATGGAGTACGTGGATCGCTTTGGCAGAGAACTTTGCCGTGGTCTTGATCATTTCACTCGCCTTTTATATTACCCTACCCGTCAAGACAAAACAGACTGTTTATGTGCCTGAGGGCTCTATCGGAGGTATTATATCACAGCTGGCTAAAAAAGGGTATGACCTCTCTGTGATCGATGTCTACCTCATGCGGCTGATCGGACAGCCTCAGCACGGGTGGATATTCATCGGGAAGAAAGAGATGAACCGTATCGACTTCCTACATAAGCTTACCAGTGCCAAATCGGCGATACATAAGATCACATTGATACCAGGTGAGACTCTGGAGATATTCTTTGATACCCTGGCAAAGAAGTACGGGCTTGATAAAGAGAAACTTTTTCAATATTATCGAACCTACAGCAAATATCCTGAGGCGGGGATCTATGCCGACACCTACTTCGTTCCTGCAGGGATCAAGGAGAAGCATCTGATCGCCTTTTTGGTCAAAGAGTCCGAAAAGCGTTATCGGAAACTTGCAAAAGAGACTTTGGGATCGTACGATAAAGAGAGTTGGCAACGCATCCTTACCATTGCATCCATTGTCCAAAAAGAGGCGGCGAACAACCGTGAGATGCCCATTGTCGCATCGGTCGTCTATAACCGGCTAAAAAAGAAGATGCGTCTTCAGATGGACGGTACGCTCAACTACGGAAAGTACTCTCACATCAAGGTCACACCACAACGTATTAAAGATGACAACACTACCTTCAACACCTACAAGTTCAAAGGGCTTCCCCCTTCACCCATCGGATCGGTCTCACTTACAGCCATTCGTGCCGCTCTCAAACCTGCAAAGACCGACTACCTCTACTTTATGAAGGGAAGATCAGGAACGCACGATTTCAGTAAAAGCTTCAAAGCCCATCGAAAGAACATTCAAAAAGCAAAAGAGAAGTAATATGGGACTCCAGTCCCGTTATTGCGTATGAAAGGGATAATATGGTTCCCTAAAAGAAGATCAGCTGTACCAAATTCAGTACGAACATCGTAATGAAGCCGATCTTATAGACCATCAGCTCATGCCTCTAGATAAAGGATGACGTCTTATCGAAATAGGGACGTACCTTTTGCGGATTGTCAAGCTCAAAGAGCATCTCCGAATAGTTGTGGTAACGCTTATCGGTATCACTCTCAACCGCTCGCAATATCACACTCTCCAGCCATTCAGGGATCTTCGGGTTGAGCTTACCGGGATGCTTGGGCGGCTTGTCAAAACTGGGATTCTGGAAAGGCTCTATCTCACCGAAAGGGAACTTACCCGGCAATGCTTCATAGAGTGTCACGCCTATCGCATAGATCTCTGTTTGTTCCGTTACCGGTGCCTGTTTAAAACGCTCCGGTGCAAGGTATGATGGCGTGCCTGCACGGGTCACTTCGGAGTAGACTTCAGTGATCGAACCGAAATCGACCATTTTAAATACGGTCTTCTCCTTACGCTTGGTTACAATGATATTCTCAGGCTTGATATCACCATGCACCAGATTCTACTTAATGAGATACTGTGACATCTTCAACAAGAAGCGTGCCAACTCAATATCCAGATCGACCGAAAGCGGCTTTTGGCAATGAACTCCTTAAGCGGTGTCCCCTCAACATAACTCATAATGTAGTAACGGTGTGTACGCTTTTTAGGAATGACCGCTTTTGGGAAAAAAACCGGCTTTAAGCCGCTTTGCCATCCAAACCTCTTTAACGAAAAGATCGAGTATCACCTCATCCTCGGCAGCTTCATAAGGGGTGAACTTCATGACATACTGCACCCCTTTGCAAGAGTAAAACCTGACGTTTCTATATTCTGTTTACGGATATGACCCAAAGGGTTCTTATAGCTTTTGAAATCATATGATTATGTCAGTAAATTAAGTCGAACCATAGTCATTTATGCTTAAAATATATACAATTAATCTTGAAGAGCATAGGGGGGAAATAGAGGGATGCATCATTCAGATATCAAGGCCATCTCCGGCATACGTAAACTCGATACGACACAAATGATGGAGAATTATCGTTTTACCGATAAGGATGCGGAGGTACTTACCACACTTCAACCGCTAATGCGCACATCGCTTCAACCGCTTTTAGAAGGGTTTTACGATTTTATCTTCTCTTTTGAACATGCGAAGATCTTTCTTAACAGTCCGCAGATCCTACAGAAACATCGCGCCGGTATCAGTGCATGGTTTCTCGATCTTTTTAACGGTACATACGATGATGCCTATTTTCATAAACTTATCACTATCAGTGAAACCCATGTCAAAATAGGACTCCCACCGCACTATGTCAATACCGCATTCAGTTATGTTCGCCAATTTCTCGACGGACTACTTCTTGAACACGGCTATGAGCAGGCTCTCTCCTCCGTACACAAGATCATCGATATCAATCTGGATATTCTCAGTCTCTCCTACCAAGAGGAGGAGCAACAACAACTTATCAATACGGTGGTATTCCTCAAACGTGTTTCGGTCGAAGAGAGCATCATACCCTTTGTGCAGCCCATTATCGATACGCAAACCGAACAGATCATGAAGTTTGAGTGCCTGATGCGTCTGGAAGATCCGCTTACAAAAGAGTGCTACTCCATTTTCCCTGTACTTCAGACGGCAAAGAGCATTAAACTGTATGAACAATTTGCCAGACTGATGATACAACGTTCACTTGATATTTTCCGTACCCTTCCTTGGTCATTTAGTCTTAACCTTGGATATGATGATATCTCCGATCAGGCATTTGTTACTTTCTTAAAAGAGAAAATAGAAACGTTTCCTCACCCCGAACGTATTATGTTCGAAATTCTAGAGAGTGACTTCATCGATGACTTTACTATTGTCGAATCGTTTGTAGCGATGGTACGCCAATACGGCTGTCAGATTGCTATTGATGATTTCGGTGCAGGTTATTCCAATATGAAAAACGTGGTTAAACTCAAACCCGAATGTATTAAGATCGACGGTTCGCTCATTCGTGAAATCAACACTTCCGAAACTTCGCTTACCGTTGTTAAAAGTGTTATCGATATGGCAAAAGAGCTTAAAGCACGTACCATTGCTGAGCATATTCACAATGAAGAGGTATTCAATGTGATACGCTCTTTAGGGGCGGACTGTATGCAAGGATACTATACTGGACGACCGTTCAATGCATACAAACTGCTTGAACCACTATGCAAATGAGCCTAACGGAAACGGGGTAGATGCTGCCGGTCATCAACCTTTTCCCAATCCACTACCTCTTGAGAGGTCAGGATCTTCAGTACTTTACGCTCTTGATCCAAAGAGGGATCCTTTAGTATCTTCATCTCCTTTGAAAAGAGCGTTTCAAAACGATTAAATATCTTCTGATACGCTTTTGAGACCCGTAAAGGACATGATCTTCTCTCCCATTGACTCAAGTATGGAAAGTAAGGATGCTTTGGAGGGTAGATCAGCACATCGTTCATGGTTACAACCTCACGTTCATACGGTATAGAGATATGATCGTCACATGTAGCACGCATATCGATGATCCAATTCTTCATCAATGTCACATACTGGCTAAGTAGGATCGCTTTACGGATTCCTGCTGTCTCATAACCAACCTTTTGGCGAAAATTCACTGTAGCAACATGCCGATGCTCCTTACCACTTCCGTCACGGTAGCGTACACTCAAGTTAATCTTATCTGCATGACCTATTCGCTTTAAACGTAGCAGTATCACACCACCTTTCACCCGATCCTCTTCCGATGCACTGGGGAAAAGCGTATCGATCTCTAAAATATCCCCTGTCATCAGATCAGCTTTGGGTGCACCGTAGACCGCATCGATCGTAAAACCTTTTGAAGCGACATTCAACACCAGATCATATACTAGCGGAGTAACCATATAGTCGAACTCTTTATCCACTCTCTGACGAAAATCTTGAGAAGAGTGTACGGAATAGTAGTTCGCACCTCTGGTCTTACTGACATATTCAACCAGTTCTGGGTTAAAGTCAACCCCTACTCCGATAAATGTCGTATGAATCTGTGATTTTGCCGCCTTTTTTGCCAATCCAAAAAGCCCCTCTTTACGTAATTCCCCCAAATTCGGCATCGCATCGGTAATAAAAACAATACGATTCTCATACCCCTCTTTCTTTACACGCTTAAAGTAATCCAGTGCCGCTTGATAACCGGCACTCCAATTGGTACCTCCTTTAGGTTTCAGTGCCAAAATATGTCTTTTGATCGCTTTCATATCGGTTTTTGCCACTTCTCTAAGTGGCTTCACCGTATAGGCTTGATTGTCAAAAAGCACCATTCCCAAACGGTCATACTCCGCCAAGTGATCCACCATCGCAGCAACCGAAGCATTAGCAATCTCCATTTTACTCTCTACCTTACGCTCTCTTTTTGCAGAGGCATCGTCATAGTAGTAACGGTCGAACGACTGTGCCATCGATCCTGAAATATCCATCACAATAACAAGATTTAATTTGGGGCGTTTGAAATCGGTGGCATTAAGTCCTGAGTTCAAACCGACACTTAAGTAATAACGCTTTTCTCCAGTAAGCTGGTCTTGAGTAAGAGCTTGCGCATATGAGGGACAGAAGAGATCATAACAAGCACCATGCATTGCCGTATCGAAATAATGCTGATAGAATACCCCTTCATAGGTGATCGCATCATATTTCGGCAAATAGCCATGTTCGATATTGCTAATGAAGTTACCGCTGTCTTTCGCACCTCCTACCGCCAAACCGATCTTCTTCATCGGTATTGGTGCGGCAACAGACATTGCCATTGAGACCATATTTCCATTTCGTTTTTTACTTAGATGTTGCGAAGAATTTTTTTGCGGCATTGTCACATTCTCATCCCAATCATCAACCTTTTGGTAGGTTTGGGCAAAAAGGCTATAAGATAAAAACAGCAGTATCAAACCGTACCGCACAATATATTTCATATTCGGCATCTTTTCTCCTTTGACTTTACTTACTAGATCATACAATAAAATTGTGTAAAAAAGATGTAAGACTCAAGTGATACTTTTGGTAATCTCTATCTTTATTTTGATACAAAAATCTCAAAAATATCATTTTTTGTGATGATTTAACGATAAATTAACACTATAATCAAACACACATTAAATTGAATACCCCATATTTTAAATCAATTCAATACAGACGGAAAACGGACGATGAGATCACCAAAAGAGATATTAAACATGTCACTATCGACACTGTTGATGGCACTGCTTTACTATGTCAGTGGTCTTATAAGCCTTTCCGTATTTAATGAAAACACCCTCATTACCTTATCAGCCTTCTTTCCTGAAGGGTTCGCCCTTGCTGCCGTTCTCCTCTTTGGGAAACGAATGCTTGCCGGTATTTTTTTAGGGCAATTTATTTTAGCGCTCAGTCTCGGTTTCTCATTTTCTGTCGGTTTGGAGATCGGTCTTTCAAATACCCTTGAAGCCTATATCGCCTATACTCTTTTCAATCGCTTCAAACTTCATACATCACTTGCCAATCTCAAAGACGTATTTGGGCTTTTGGCAATGATCATTCTACTGCTTCAACCCTTCAGTGCGATCCTTGGAAATACTATCCTCTACTTTAACGGTATTCTTCAACCCGAAGCATTTACTCATAGTCTTTTCTATTGGTGGATCGGTAATGTTTTAGGACAGATCCTACTTACACCAATGCTCTTGATCCTCTACCATGAGCGCCACAACCTGAACATTAAAGAGATCATATTAGTTATTACTGTAACTCTACTGGTCAACTATATCGTACAGATCACCTTCGAGATCAAAAATGTCTCACTACTACTGATTATTACCCTGCCTATGACCATCTACCTCTCAACAAGAAACCTGCTCTATGCATCGATTTCATCGGTAGTACTTGCCTCTATTTCTCTTTACTTCGCACACCATGGTATTGGTACTTTCACCCATACCGAATCGATGGTCGACAACCTACTTGACCTTAACTATTTCATGTTCAGTCATATTTTACTTGTACTCTTAGTCGGTGTTCTTTTCCAAGAGAAAGAGGTAGCAATCCAAAGCCTAAAAAACATGGCGCACTACGACTACCTTACCGGTCTGCCAAACCGTCATATCCTACGCGAAGAGATACACCATAGCGTTGCAATGGCAGAAGAGCATGGCGATGTTGCCGCTATCTGTTTTGTCGATCTCGACAACTTCAAACCGATCAATGACCAATATGGTCATGCAGCAGGGGATGCCACACTTCAAGAGGTAACACAACGCCTCAAACGCTTTGTCAGTGCAAAAGATTCTCTCTTGCGTATCGGAGGTGATGAGTTCTTGATCATTTTAAACCGTATAGAGAGCAAAGAGGCAGTCGACCGATCCCTTCGCAATTTGGTAGAGGCGATGCAGGAGCCTATTACTTACGGTTCGGTATCCTTGAAGATCTCATTTAGTATCGGAGTCTCATTCTGCCCTGAAGACGGTAATACGGTCAAATCATTGATGGAGAAAGCCGATAAAGCGATGTATTGTGCGAAGAAACGAGGTAAGAACCAGATCTGCTACGCCTACGAGCTTGGACATTAAGCCTTTTTCTTCAAAAGTGCTCGTACAGACTCTGCATCCATCGGCTTGGCATAGTAGTACCCTTGCGCATAGTGGCATCCCACCTCTTTGAGATAGGATACCTGTTCTTCTCTCTCCATCCCCTCAGCCAAGACAGGAACGTTCATATTGTTCGCAAGTGTCATCATCATTTCAAATAACACACAGGCATCTTGACTTTGAGGCAGGTCATCGATAAAGAACTTATCTATCTTAAGCTTATCGAACGGCAGATACTTCAACTGTGCCAGTGAGGAGTAACCGGTTCCAAAATCATCGATCGCTATAGTGATGTTATGTGTGTGGAGATTCTTGATCAACGAAACGACGCGTTCCGGCTGTTTCATGATCTCAGTTTCCGTGATCTCCAACTCCAACCACTCCGGTCTGAAGCCGATACGCTTCATCGTCTTAAGCAGACGCTTCTCCCACTTTCGGCTCTCTAGCTCCGACATACTGATATTTAGCGATAACCTTCCCGGATCCAACCCCTCGTCATACCACTCTACCACCTCTTTCATCGCTTGGTTCATTACCCAACGGTCCAGCCGCTGAAGCAGGTTGGCTTTTTCGATCGCGGGAAGAAAATTTGCCGGAGAGAAGAAACCTTTTTCCGGATGTCTCCAGCGTATCAATGCCTCTACACCAACGATCTTCTGTGTATGCATATCGATCTGCGGCTGATAGTAGACGACAAACTCTTTGTTTCGGATCCCTCGCCTGAACTCTTTTGCGATCTTAACCTGTTCATACGCCTTTTGCGTCAACTCTTTACTATAGAAACAGTACTGGTTCCCACCTCTGTCTTTGGCTTCATACATCGCTGTATCGGCAAACTTCAAAAGGCTGTAAGGGTCACTTGCATCCAATGGGAAACGGGCGATCCCGATACTTGCAGAGATATACAAATGGTATTTGTCGAAATGGATCTCCTCTCTACTGATACGAAGCAACCGCTCCGCTTGAGAGATGATCTGCTCTTTATCAACCCCGCGAAGCAGTACCAGGAATTCATCCCCTCCCAAACGGGCGATCGTATTTTCAGCAGATACTGCATCCTTTAAGCGTGAGGCTGCGATCTGGATCAGCTTATCACCTGCAATATGTCCTAAAGAATCATTGACCACCTTCAACTTATCAAGATCAATAAAAAGAAGTGCCAACGATTCATTGTTCGATTTGGCACTCTCTATGACCTTTTCCAATCTCTCCATGATCGATTTACGATTAGGCAGTCCCGTTAGGTCATCGATGTAGGCTTTTTGATAGAGTTGGTCATGCTGTACCTGAAGTTTTGCCTCCAAGCTCTTTCGCTCGGAGATATCACGCAGTACCATATAGTAATAGGTCTCCTTACCGCTTTTGACCCGCGTCATCATTACTTCAACCCAAAATGAATTTCCCTCTATACTGCGACACTCAATATCAAAAAGCAATGAACCACTCTGTATCTTTCTGATCTTCTCAACCATCTTTTCAAGCTCATCTTGGGAGATGACAAACTCATTGATGGGTGTACGTAAAAAACGCTCCTTTTCATAAGAGGCGTATCCAAATAATGAAAGTGTTTTCTCATTACACTCGATGATCTGCATAGCGTTCAGTACCACCAGACCGTCACCCGAATACTCAAAAAGTTGCGCAAAACGTTCATAGCTTTGGGTAAAGACCTTCTGCTCCATCACTTCTTGGCTGGTGATGTTCAACAGATGTATCAAGGCATTGATGGAGTGATAAGGACTCTCCTCTACAGGAAACTCCGGTATCTTGACCTTTTCATATTTTTCCGACTCACTCAATGCAACGATCGTCATAGTCTGGTTCATCAGCTCGTTCTTTTGACGATGGAAGAACTCACCATAGGTAAAAAAACCACTCGACGGGGCAACCTCTTGCAAAGGTTCAAGCTCTTGAGAGATGGCATTCCCAATGAAATTCCGTCGTGCCATACAGGAGTAGATAAAAATAGCCTCAGCCTGGAATTCAGCAATACGCTGTGGAATCACTTTGGCATCTTCAAGGATCTTCTTCATATCACCGTAACCAAAATGAAGGCTCTCCCCCTCTATGATATTCCCGGCAAAACTCAATGAGCCATCCTTATGTTTGGCGATAACCGCTCTGGCAACATCCAGTCCGTTACGGTCACCTATGAGCGGGAACTCTATCCCAATAGAAGGCAGAAGTGCAGCGATCTCCTCTCCAAGATAGTGAGCATAGGTATCGACTGCACTTCTACCTTCGATCTCATAGACACGGTTGGACTCACACTTCGTTACTTTCAACGCCTTACCGATCTTCTGCCAGTTAAAGCAGTAGTCGTTAAAGACACGTAATCCGTCACCACGCAAGGCGATCCCCACTGCTCCTTTGGAGAGGATCTTCTCTTTGGTAAAAACGAAGGTCTTCTCAAAACGGGCATAGTCCCCTGCCAGACCACCTGCAACGATCATATGCGGTGCTTCATCATTGATACCTTCCAAAAATAGCTCACCATTCGTACTCAACCCATCCGCAAATACGATCAGCATCTGTGTTTTTTCATCGACAAGCACATTGCATAGGCAACGTCCCAACAGATAACTATCCTCTTTATCACATACGGCACAGTGTAATGTACTCTTCTCAAATATGGTAAAGGAAAGTACCGTCTCATGTGTAACCACATGCCCATCAACGATCTCCCCATCCGTCGTTGTTCCGATAATATGGCTTTGGGGAAGTATAGTGATCAAAGTATGGCGTAGTGCATCGATACGATCGTAGTCGTTCTCAGAGGTAAATACTTGTAACAGAATACGATCACTATCGACAATTTGGTGTTTTTGCAGAAATTCCTGTAAGTGTTCCTCCCCCTGATAGACCATACTCAAGTGCTGCATCCCTACCCCTCTTGGATCTTGATTCTCTTTGGATTATGGGCATATCTAATAATCCTACATGCCCTTATTATTTAGTATAACAAAAAATTCTATCAAAATTATCACATAAAACAGAGGAACTAATAACTAGTATAGAAAAAATATAAGAATAATGAGATAACCTCTCTCCTCCTTAAATGAAGGAGAGAAAAAAGAGTAAGTAGTGTTAGATCATACCACCTGCATTGGCTCCCCAGGTGTTTTTCCATCTTGTTTTTACCAGTGATATCGCACCGATGGCAACAAGTACGAGCCATGCGAAGATGAAAAATCCGATGCTGTAGCTGTCAAACGTTCCTTTTGCCCAACCGAGCGTCTTAATGAGGAAAAAGCCGCCGATCCCTCCTGCTGCTCCGATGAGTCCTGTCATAATGCCGATATCTTTACCGAAACGCTACGGCACAAGCTGGAAGACCGCACCGTTTGCCATACCAAGGTTCGCCATAATGAGGAACAACACACCAATGGCTACCTAGAACGGAAGCTTGACAAAACCGCTCAGTGCGACCAGTGCCGTGACGATCCCAAAGAAGACGTAGAGCGATTTGACCCCACCGATCTTGTCGGCGATCCCGCCACCGACCGGTCTGAGTACCGCACCGGCAAAGATGGTCAACGCTCCAAAGTACCCTGCAATGACCTTGACGTTAGGCTCATTGAAGACATCCATTCCAAACGCGCTCATATCCGCCTGATAGGTGTTCATGAGGTAGACTTTCATATAGTTGGCAAACCCGACGAACCCACCAAAGCTCACAGCATAAAAGAGCATGAACCACCAGCTGTCTCTGTCTTTGAGCAGCTTCCAGTAGTCACCGATCTTCTTGGGACGCGGCTTGTAGACCGATGCCGGCGCATCTTTTGCCATGAAAAGGTACATAATGAATACAAGCAGTGAAAGGACCCACCAACAAGGAATACCGCTTCCCATCCCCACTTTTCAGCAATTTTGGGTGCAAAAAAAAGGAAGTCGATGACCACACCGATGTTCCCCGCACCGACGATCCCAAGTACGAGATACCTTGAAGCTTTGACGGATACCACTGTCTCACCTGCGGCAGAGCTACTGCGAACGAATCCCCTGCGAAGCCGAGCCCGAGCGCTACGACCAAAAGTTCAGGATAGGTAATGGTCGCTCCCTTGAAGTAAGCGTAGAAAAGAACCGAAATGACGATACCCTGTGCAATCAACGCTGTCTTCTTCGCACCCAGTTTATCCACTCCGAACCTAAGTATGATACGAAGCAGCGCCCCTGCTAAAACCGGTATGGCAAGCAGTGTCGCCATCTGTCCGTCGGTCAATGCTGCACCGCTTGTCTGCTCCAACGCTTCACTGATCTCATTGACCAGCGGTCCGAGCATTGTCCATACCATAAAACTAAAATCAAAATACAAGAATACTGCCATCTGTTCTCATTAAAAACATTGAATTGCCAGAATTATATTCTAAAACCATACTGTTTACTACACATTTTCTTTTTTAATGATACAAAAGGTATCAAAATACAGTAACTATGTTATAATATGACAATTACGATCACGGAGTATCTATGAAGCATTAGCAAAAACAAAAGATACCGCCAAACTCAAGGTTAAAAGTAGTAATCGCATCACTATTTTAGGCACACACGGCAAGATAGAAGGTATCATCGTCAAAGTGAGCAAAACCATACATGAAGGAGATATCTTCGTCCCATTCCTCTTTAACGAACAGCTCATCAGTGCTATTACTATCGGCAAGTTCGACCCAAATCGTTCGGAGCAAACTATAGAAGCTACCAAAAAGGATCATCTTGGAGGAGCAGGAAATAATCAAACTATTTGAAAATGTCAAAGTCCATGATACAATCAAATCTATGAAAATAAAACAGATGCAAACAAGTACTTCAAGCAGAGAGGCAAACAGATGAGTACCGTAATATTCTTTTACGCCGCCATGGCGCTCATTGTCACCGCCATCTTCTACTTCGGCTACCGCATCGACAGGAAAAATGCATGGAGAAGAGAGGAGCAGGAAGCCCCTGCTTCGGATGATGACAGACTTGATCCGGGGAAGTTGTAATTTATAGTCCCATCTCCTTACAAAACATTTCCGTACTCATCAACGGTATCCCGTCACTTTCAAATACCGCATCATTACTCAAGATCAGATCGGCATCGACCTTTTTTGCCATCACATACTGAATAGTATCTTCAAGGTCTTTGAAGTTGCTGTTCTGTTTCATAAGACGGCAGCTTTTTGTTACTTCGCTGTTGCCAAATTCGATCACATAACATAAAGCATTGACATACTCAATGGCATTGAGTGCATTCTCCCTCCCTTTTTTTGCAAGCAGATAATAGACCGTCGTGATAATATCACATGAAGTAAACAGCGATACCTCATCATAATCAAGTAAAAAATCTATTGCTCTCCTACTTTCCTTGGTAAAGGGTCTGCTTTCATCAAACGCATCAACCCAGATATTAACATCGATAAATACGCGTTTATACATCCATCTCCGCCTTGATCGATTGGATCGTTTTATCTCCAAAGAGCCCTGTAAACTCTTTGTCTGCAAGTGCTATCAGTTTTTCAAACGCCTCTTTTCGTTTTCTAACCTTTTCACTCCTATAGCGATTTTCTATAAGCTCCTGCACAAACGCCGTCTGGGACTTCTTCTCCTGCTTGGCAAGCTCTGCAAGGTGTTCGGCTACCTCTTCATCGAAGACAAAATTCTTTCTGACTGTCATACATAAATCCTTTTATGTAATATTTTATACATAACAATTTTAACATAATCATAAACCAAAAGCAAATTTCGCTACAATCCCTTCATGCAAACACCCATGAGACTCCACGCCATTATCATCGGTAAAGAAGCCAAAGCACCGCTACACTATGTCGACTCCGTTCAAGCCGTTGCAGGCAAAGGGCTGGAGGGAGACCGCTACTTCTACGGTACGGGTACTTTCAACAAACCACAACTCAACCAAGCCGTTCGGGAAGTCTCCATCCTTCCCTACGAAACACTTGCCGAGTGTAACCAAAGACTAAAAAGCGGTCTTGACTTTCTTGACCTTCGCCGCAACCTCATCATTGAGAATTTTGACTACAAAATGCTGAAAGGTAAAGCGTTCACTATTGGTTCTGCCTCTTTCAAAATTGTACGAACCTGCCCGCCGTGCCGTTACCTCTCAAGACTCTTGGATGAAGATATGATGAAAGGGCTCAAGCATATTGGAGGATACCGTGCCAAGATAATCAAATCAGGAACCATCAGCAGAGGCGATAGGGTCGTTTACACATAAATTGAGTATAATCCCCATCATGAACACCCTGCCCATCACCCAAGTTATTCCTGATGTCAAAGAAAAACTCCGACACTACAATCGTCTGGTACTCCAAGCCCCTCCGGGAGCGGGAAAAACCACCGCACTGCCATTGGCACTGCTTGATGAGCTGTGGCTGGAGGGCAAGAAGATCATCATGCTCGAACCACGCCGTCTTGCGGTGCGTACCGCAGCGACCCGTATGGCGGAGATGTTGAAAGAGAAGGTAGGAGAGCGCATTGGCTATCAGATCAAGATGGACTCGGTACAAAGTGAGAGAACCAGACTGCTCATTGTCACCGAAGGTATCTTGACCCGCAAACTCCAGCACGACCCGGCGTTAGAAGATGTCGCCCTCATCATCTTCGATGAGTTCCATGAGCGCTCACTCCATGCCGACCTCTCTTTGGCACTCTCCTTGGAGTCGCAAACCATTCTTCGAGATGACCTCAAAATACTGGTGATGTCCGCCACCCTCAACACCAATGCCATTTCCAAGCTCTTAGGCAATGCTCCTATCATCGAGAGTCAGGGACGAAGCTACCCTGTAGCGCGCATCTACCTCGACCCCGCAACACCGCAGCCCTCATTTAAAGAGATAGGCACATTCACCGCTCAAGCCATACTGCGTTCACTTAAAGCGGATGAAGGCAACATCCTTGTCTTCCTCCCCGGTGTACGGCAGATCAAAGAAGTAGAAAGACTGCTTCGACCACACATCGGCAACGATGTTCTGCTTGCCCCGCTTTATGGCAATCTTAGTAAAGAGGCGCAGCATCAAGCCATCGAGCCGCCGCCAAGCGGCAAACGCAAAGTTGTTCTTGCTACTAACATCGCCCAAACCTCACTGACCATCGAAGGTATTAAGGTGGTCATCGACTTGGGACTGCACAATGTTTCGGTATTTAACCCCTTTTCAGGCATGGACAAGCTTGAAGTACAGTTCATCAGCGAGGACAGCGCCATTCAGCGTGCAGGACGGGCGGGGCGTTTGAGTACGGGGAAGTGCTACCACCTCTGGCACGCATCCAAGATACTCCCAAAGCATGATACCCCTGAGATCCTCCAAGCAGACCTTAGTCAACTGGTGCTTGAACTTGCCAAATGGGGCTGTGACGATATCACTACTCTCTCATGGATGGACACCCCGCCACTTATTTCCCTCAAGCATGCCAAAACCCTGCTGCAAAGTTTGGGCGCATTGGATGACAAAGGGCACATCACTCCACACGGCGAAGCGATGCAGCGCTACGGTCTGCACCCACGACTGGCACACATGATGCTCAAAGCCAAAGCACTAGAGCTTAGCTATGAAGCCTCACTCCTTGCCGTACTGGTCACTGAAAAGGACATCTTTACCCATAACTACCGCTCTGCTAACCTGCAAGAGCGGGTAGAGACCCTGCACGATGTAGCATGCAAAAATACGCTCAACGGCACATTCGTCGACCTCAAACAGTGCCGCTACCTCCTTGCCAATGCCAAAAAGCTCGAACCCAACCGTTCCGGCACACTGCACACCGAGATGCTTGGCATCCTCCTTGCCTTTGCCTACCCAGACCGCATCGCTCAGCTGCGACATACCAACACCAACACCTACCTTCTCAGTAACGGCAAAGGAGCGCACCTGCATGCAGATGAGACACTCTTTAACACCCCCTACCTTGTGGTCTCAGACCTCAACGCCAAAGAGAGTAATGCCACCATCTACAAAGCCCTGCCCGTTACCCGTACGCAACTCCAAGCGCATATGCAGACTCTCACAATGCAACGCGTCACATGGAATGAGACGCAAGCACGCGTAGAGGTCAGAGAGGTGCAGATGCTCGGTAAGCTCACGCTTCAGGAGAAGCAACTTCAAACTGCCAACACATCTGAAGTGACCGAAGTACTCCTTGAAGAGCTTGAAGCGATGGGCTTGGAAGCACTGACATGGAGCAAGGAAGCGACAAGACTCAAAGAGCGGGTCACATTCTTGCACCATCACCAACCGGACTTCCCTGATTTCTCCGATAATTGGCTCTTGGAAAATCTCGATGTCTGGTTAGCCCCCTACCTTGAGGGCATCACCTCGCTTAAAGGTCTGCAAAGCCTCGACCTTTACCCCATTCTGCTCGGACAACTCAGCTACGAACAGACACAAATGCTTGACCGCCTCGCCCCTGCCAAACTCAAAGTCGCTTCAGGCTCCAACATCGCCATAGACTACCATAATCCCGAACAACCCATCCTTGCCGTCCGATTGCAAGAGATGTTCGGCACTACCGATACGCCAACTGTTCTAAATGGTAAGGTCAGAGTGATGCTCCACCTCCTCTCCCCTGCTCACCGCCCTATGCAAGTAACCCAAGACCTGGCGAACTTCTGGGCGACGACTTATGATGAAGTGAAAAAAGAGCTAAGAGGAAAGTACAAAAAACACTACTGGCCGGACAACCCACTGGAGGCGCAGGCAACAAGCAAGACGAAGAAGCGGATGTAATATGGTATAATTCCACTCATTTTACACAAGAGGTACCGCCTTGACAGAGACAAAAACACAAAAATTCATCCTTAAGCTCTTTCCCGAAATCATGGTCAAAGGGAGTTCTGCCAAAAAGCAGATGGTTGCTCAGCTCTACCAGAACCTGCAAACCCTTCTTAAACCTGTCGATGAAGCCATTGCGATCAAAAAATTCTCCGACAAGATAGAGGTCGTCACCCCCATTACCCATGTCGATAGCGTACGAACTATACTCTTGCAAATTCCGGGTATCGAGCAGGTACTTGAAGCGTTACAGTTTGACAATATGGAGAGTCTCGATGCCATCAAGGCCAAGGTAGCCCAGATCGTTGCCAATGAGATCAAAGACAAAAGCTTTGTCGTACGTGCCAAACGAACCGGAAGCCACCCGTTCAACTCTTCAGAAATGGAGCGGGTTATCGGAGGCTATACCCTTGCCCATACCAATGCAAAACGGGTTGACCTACACAACCCCGATGTGACCGTACGCATCGAGCTTATTAACAATCAACTCAACATCATTACTGCCAAACATGACGGACTGAGCGGTTTTCCTATCGGGACGCAAGGGGACATCCTCTCACTTATGTCCGGCGGGTTCGACTCGACCGTTGCAAGCTTCCTGACGATGAAACGGGGTATCAAGACCCACTTTATCTTCTTTAATCTCGGCGGCATCGCTCATGAGATCGGGGTAAAGCAGGTTGCGTGGTATCTTTGGAGCAAGTTCGGTGCATCGCACCGCGTGAAGTTCATCTCCGTACCGTTTGAGGATGTCGTTACCGAAATATTCCGCTCTACGGGCGAGACCTACATGGGTGTCACGCTCAAACGCCTCATGCTCATGGCGGCAGAACGCATCGCTAATGAGATGGAGATAGACGCGCTCGTTACAGGTGAAAGCGTGGCACAGGTCAGTAGCCAGACACTCAGAAACCTCGCCCTCATCGATCAGGTGACAAACAAGCTCGTCCTTCGCCCCCTTGCGACCATGAATAAGCCTGAGATCATCCGCATCGCCAACGACATCGGTACCCGTCGTTTCGCAGAGAGTATGCCCGAATACTGCGGTGTCATCTCCAAAAACCCCATCACACACGGTTCGTTCAAACGCATGGAGAAAGAGGCGCAACGCTTCAACTATGAGGTACTAAACAAAGCGGTAGATAATGCCGAGCATATCTATGTCGATGAGATCGTAGAGAACATTACCGAGCACGCGCCTATCGAGATCGTCAAAGAGCTTGATAGCACAAAGCATGTCATCATCGACATTCGCCCTGAAGAGCAGTGTCTTGAGAGCGAATATGAAACTTTGAAGATCCCGTTCTATCAGCTCAAAACAGCGTTTAAAAAACTCCCTCAAAACAAAGAGTACCTGCTCTACTGTGACAAAGGGGTCATGAGCCAGCTGCATGCACAGTTTCTAAGAGATGCGGAGGGTGCCAAGAATGTGAAGGTGTATCGGCCGTAACCTGTTCTATGTAGGGGCAACCCTTGTAATTGCCCTTTGTTAATCAAGCGTTTTCTTTTCTCTGAGGGTAACCACAAGGGGTTGCCCCTACGAACACAATCCCTGTAGATCATTTAGATCAAACAGCAGCAAACTCTCATCTTTCATTCCCAACAGTTCGTTTGAGAACCCGTCTTTGGAAAAGAGTGCGTAAATGTCGACCTTGATTCCCGACTGCAATGCTTTGGCTTTAAGTTTGTTCAACTCATTCTTACACACTTTTCGGTCTTTATATTTACACTCGCCCAGCACCAGTTTTTTATCACTGGTCACAGCCAAAATATCAAATTCGCTGTACTGGTTCCAGTAGCTTCCATGACTTAAAAGCGGGGTCGTTTGGGAAAAATAGTCAATAAGCAGGTCATTACAGAGCTGCTCAAACACCAGTGTGCGTAGACGTTCATGGTGATTACGGAAGTTCTCTATAAACCGTTCACCCATGCCTTGTATCAACTCACTTCGATAGTAGCTGACAAACCCG
Source organism: Sulfurovum sp. (assembly GCA_027063305.1). Classification (GTDB taxonomy): domain Bacteria; phylum Campylobacterota; class Campylobacteria; order Campylobacterales; family Sulfurovaceae; genus Sulfurovum. The sequence continues at coordinate 138,989 of JAMORY010000013.1, forward strand.
AACCAAAAACGCAAAAATGGGTCAGTAAAACGGAGCTTGTCCTGAATGCGATAGCATCGAAGCTCCTTTTTCAGCTTGTGTTTAGGGTGGGTCTTAAGCGGCTGTTCTCTGCTTATCTCAACCCCAAGCACCCCCAACTCACACAACGCATTGACAATTCTCTCGCCTACACTCTCTCCTAGCTTCGCCTTACGCAGTGCGGAGTAGAGTTTGCCATCTCCGCGCGCTATGGCGCTAAGCAGTTCACTATACGGTGCTTCTAACAGGTAAGAAGGTCTCACTTGCGCTTCAAAAAGTGCAAAGTTCTCCACAAAGTTCGAACGCACCATTGCCTCGACACTCTCGAAATAATCCAGCTCAACGGTCGTTTCAATACCACCAAGTATTGAAAAGTACTCTATCGCACTCTCAAGGCTCAAATAGGGATGATGGTCACAAAATCTGTTGAATGCTTCTTTTATGTGCTCTGCCTTCCAAATATTTTAGAAAATTCACATCACAATTCACCAGAATATTGCCATGTGAACTTTCAACTTCACTAGTTTAACATAAGTTTGATATAATACTTTTAATATAAAATGATTATTTTTTAATCACAAAATGTCTTGGAATATCACTTTATGAAACTATTTTATACGCAATCTGAGCAAGTACAACATATTCTTAAAGGTTTAAATCTTACCAAAACACTCTTTGTCTCTTCCATTATCATCGGAGAGCCTCATATTGGAAAAAAATCACTGGTACGTTATCTTTTCCCCGATATACCCGTCGTCTCGGGAGAGGATCAGCAGGCAGTCGAGACACTCCTCGAAGAGAGCGACAAGCTGATCATTACCGATTTTGAGAAACTACGTAACCAAGAGTCACTGAACTTTGACAATAAACGGGTCATCGCTACGGCGAACTATGTTGCGAACCAACATACCATCGATTCGCTTTTTGCTTTTATCTACCATCTGCCTTCACTGAAAGAGCGTCCGAAAGATGCGGTGCATATCAAGTCTATCTTCCTGAAACAGGCATGTAAAGACCTTATGATAGAAGAGAGCAGTATCGACCCCAGATCCATCCCGATGAACCTTTCGCTCAATACCAAAAGCCTCAAGAAGTCCATCTATCAATACCTGATGTCTCAAAATATGAACAAAGAGGAGATCCAACAAGCGCTCCACCACTACTTTATACAGCATTTGGAAGGGAACAACGGATACAAAGAGCATTTGGGTATTTATGAAATTCCGCTTATTCAAGCCGGTCTTGAGAAATTCCATTCACAGCTTCAACTCTCTCAAGTCTTGGGGATTAACCGAAATACCTTAAGGAAAAAGATCCATGAACACCATATCGATTGATTTCCAACCCTTCGTAGACTGGGACAACAGTCCCTTTGTTCTCTTTGACCATCAGGGAAAGATCCTCTACCTCAACAACAGTGCGGAGATCCTCTTTGGCTATGTCTCAAAAAAAGAGCTATACGACCTTGCACTGACCTATGCACCACAGAATTTCGGATACAAAACGACCACACTAACACTCAACTATGACGCGTTCAATTTCTATGCTATTACAGTAGGATATGAGAATGAAGAACAGCTCTCTATCCGTTTCTATAATGCCCCGCGTATCAAAGCATCAACATCGCTTCAAAGAGACAAACTGGCAACAACGGACATTAACCTGCTCCTTGAAGCGAACATCGCCCTTTTTAAAACAAAGAACAAAAACAATCTCCAGCTTCTTACCGATCCTGATATTCCCCAATTTAAGATCGATCAGAACAGCTTCTCCAAACTCTTAAGAAAGGTACTTGATACATTCCGTACTTCAGACTCCATTTGTATTACACTCAAACTATTGATGGGCGAACATATCATGATCGATGAGAAGAAAACCCCTGTCGCACAACTTTCCATTAAAGCGGATGACAGATATGCAGATATGGATGAGGAGATCGATATACTCTCCAGCCAATGCCACATTAACTCTTCATTTCACACCTACAGTATCAAACTTGAGATACCACTAATACAGTAATGATGAAAAATTAATCATCTTTTACCGTTTATACTTCTACATACCCGCTATACTTACAAAAGAAAAAATATTTTAGGAGACACTATGGAAATGCACTATGTCATCGATACGTTTTTCACGATCTTTTCCATGGTACTTATCATTATGATGGTACCGGGTTTTGCCATGCTTGAAGCGGGTCTTGTACGAACCAAAAATGTCACCGCCGTACTCACGGTCAATGTGATGATCTATGCTGTCGCCTCCATGGCGTTTCTGCTTATAGGCTACACCTATGCCTTTGGCGGGTGGGACCATCAGGAGAGCATCAACAAGTATGCTTTTTTCCTCTTTCAGATGGCATTTGTAGGAAAAGTGGTCAACATTATGAGCGGCGGGGTGAGTGAACGCTCACGTATCATCCCTCTGGTGCTCTTCACCGTCGTTGTGGCGGCATTCCTCTACCCGACCATTGTCAACATCACTTGGGGAGCGAACTTCCTCTCAGGAACAATACTGGATATCTCATCCATGCATGACCTGGCAGGCTCGACCGTGATCCACTCTACCGGCGGATGGGCGCTGCTTGCTGCCGTTCTCATTATGGGACCAAGACGCGGACGCTATAAAAAGAACGGTGCCATTCAGGTCATCCCCGCATCGAACATCCCATTGGTCGTGTTGGGTGCGTTTTTACTTTGGATCGGCTGGTTCGGTTTCAACGGAGGTTCCGTGGGTGCCATCTCAAGCAAAGAGAATGCTGATGCCGTCGCACTTACGATTATGAATACCAACACTGCCGGACTCTCAGGTGCGATCATCGCTTGGATACTCACCTACTTCCGCTACAAGAAGTTTGATATCACAATGATCCTCAACGGTGCGCTCGGCGGACTGGTTGCCGTTACGGCGGGACCTGATCTTTACAGTATTTATATTCCGATCCTCATTGGTGCTGTCGGTGGTGCCTTTGTTGTCTTCTTTGTACCGTTTTTTGACAAACTTAAGATGGATGATCCTGTAGGTGCACTCTCGGTACACCTTATTAACGGTATTTGGGGTACCTTGGCTGTAGGGATCTTTGCCGATGTCTCACTTTGGGGGCAGATCAAGGGCATATTGGTCGTAGGCGCTATTGTTTTCCCACTTGCATATGCTATAATCTACACTATCAATAAATTCTTCATGCTGCGCGCAGCAGATGATGAACAACTCGAAGGTATCGATGTCATCGAGTGCGGTATGGAAGCCTATCCGGAATTTAAACGAAGTATTTAACCATAAGGAGTACTATTAATGAAAAAGATCGAAGCGATCATCAAACCATTCAAATTGGATGATGTCAAAGAGGCGCTGGTAGAAGCAGGGATCGAGGGGATGACCATCTCCGAGGTCAAAGGGTACGGAAGACAGCAGGGACACTCGGAGCTCTACAGAGGTGCCGAGTATGTAGTTGAATTCATTCCCAAAGTCAAAATAGAGATCGTTGTAAGCGACGGAGAGTATCTAAACAAAGCACTTGAAGCGATCAAAACAGCAGCGAAGACAGGGAAGATCGGTGACGGAAAGATCTTTGTCTCAGAGATCGAGAAGACCATCCGTATTAGAACAGATGAAGAGGATGCGGATGCATTATGATTTTTAGCGTTTAGCGTTTAGCGCTGAGCGCTGAGAAAGTTGTTATCTCCTCTTTACTTCCTCTGATCTTCCATGTAACTTCATTCGTACCAAAATCACGCTCTATCTGGGTAATGCCACACCCTTTTAAGGTATGTAGTATCTTGTCGACCATACTGTAGCTTGTGGTAAAGGTATGTGTCATCTGTTTCTCATACGGTACGATCTCCGCTATTTCCAACACATCTTTGACCGCTTTGGCATAGGCACGCGCCATACCTCCTGTACCTAGTTTGATACCACCGAAATACCGCACGATCAACACCGCACAGTTAACCATTTCCTCACCACGCAACACATTGAGTGCAGGTACGCCGGCACATCCTTTGGGCTCACCGTCATCACTGCTGTTCTCTACGATCTGATTATATTCGTTCAGATAACGCACGGCATAGACCACATGGTTGGCTTTGGGATGTTCTTGTTTTAGCTTCTCCTGAAACCCATCAAATTCACTAAAGGGTACAAGGTATGTCAAGAACTTCGAACGTTTCACCTCCGTAAGGCTCTCGAAGGATGCTTTGACAGACTGCATTAGAGCGATTTAACCCTGCGTGTGATCAAATCGGCAAAGGCATCATCATCATTCATACATTTTGTCACGACATAATCTTCATACTTCAACTTTTGAGCGATCTCCCGATGCTCAATATCCAGCTCAAAGACCGTTTCGGAGTTATCGACGGTAAACGCCAACGGATAGATGACCACCTTATCATGAGTAGGATTACGCAATACATCCGCAAGATTGGGCTCAAGCCATGCCGATTTTCCTACTTTCGATTGATACACAAGCTTGATATCACGAAATACGATCCCCTTGGATGCCAAATAGACCTTGATCGCTGAGACATTTCCCTCCACCTGCTTCTCATAGGGATCACCCGCTTTGATGATACTCATAGGAAGCCCATGTGCGGAGAGAAGCAAATCATACTCACGGGTATCTTTCCCCTCCATCGCCTCCATGATCTTCGCTACCGAAGCCTCAATATAATCATAGTCGTCATAGTAGGGGTCGATGAGCGTTATTTTAGGATGGTAACCCATCGCTTCACACCGCTGCTGGATATCCTCAAGTGAAGAGCGTGTTGTCGTGGTCGAATATTGCGGATACATCGGAAAGAGTATCAACTCCTCAACACCATCTTTTTGACACGCTACCAATGCTTCATCCGCAAACGGCGGTACATAGCGCATTGCAGCAAAGACGGGCATATCAAGTCTTGAGTGCAATTTTTCGATCAGTCTTTGTGTCAGTTCGGGAAGCGGAGACTTACCTCCTAAAAGACGATAGTTCTCCTTGACTTCATCGATACGCTTGGAGATGATCATATTGGCAACGAACTTTCTCATATAGGGGTTCATCGGCAAAATGTTCTTATCATCGAACATATTTTGCAAAAAGAGTTCTACCTCTTCAACACTGTTGGGACCACCCATATTTAAAAGTAAAAGCGCTTGTTTCATATTCATTCCTTTAAAGTGCTGTATTTTAGCATAGTGAGTGTAAAATCACAGTAATTTAACATATAAAGGTAACCCAATGATCATCATTCCTGCACGAATCGGTTCAAGCCGATTTCCCAACAAGGTCCTTGCCGATATCGGCGGAGTTCCCATGGTCATACGAACAGCAATGACCGTACAAGACATAGACACCGTTGTGATCGCTACGGATTCTCAAGAGGTCATAGATATCGCAGCTAGTCACGATATTGAAGCGGTCATGACATCCACATCTCACCAAAGCGGTACCGACCGTATCTTCGAAGCGGCACAAAAGCTCAAACTCGATGAAAACGAGATCATCATCAATGTACAAGGGGATGAACCCTTTATTGAAAGCGAGGTCGTACAAGCGATCTATGACCTGACAAAGAAGAACGCAGAGAATAAAAATATACTCATGAACTCCTGCTACAAGTCCATTACCAACCCTGAAGCCGATGACCCGAACATCGTTAAGGTCGTAACGGATGCGAACGACATCGCACTCTACTTCTCACGGGCGAAAGTGCCCTTCCCCAGAGATCACCACTTCGACAACTATAAAGGTCACTTGGGAATTTACGGATTTAGCGTCAGATCACTGGCAACATTCTGCGCACTCTCACCCGCACCACTCGAAGATATTGAAAAACTGGAACAACTACGCGCGCTCTATCACGGATATGAGGTCGCGATGACGGAAGTTGAAACGGAGAGTTTCGGGATAGACACACCCGAAGATCTGGAGAGAGCCTTAAAGCACCATAGGCTTTAAGCGGTTTTATCCTATCGAAGAAAGCCCTTTTTCAAGGCTTTCCTTTTTGAGTTCTTCTAACTTTTAACCGCTTTACCAAGATCCCACATTGGCATAAAGATACCAAGAGCCATCAGAAGAACAAGTGCCGCAATAAAGAAGAGCATGATCGGTTCAATATATGCAGCCAAGTTATCGATCAGATCTTGGAACTGCATATCATAATACTGGGTTACTTTATCCAACATTGCATCTAATTGACCACCAGCTTCTCCTGCTTTGATCATTTGCAATAACATATTCTCATAAAGTCCGGTCAAAGCAAATGCTTCCGCAAGGTTCATACCACGGCCAATATTAGCATTAACTGTTAAGAGCTGTTCTTTAATTGCAAGATTATCAACCATCCCTACAGCAGTTTCAAGTGCCTCTGAAACGGGGATACCAGAACGTACAAGTTCTCCAAAAACCAAGTTATATTTATGCATGGTAGAGAGAAAGATCGCCTTATTGATAAGATAGAACTTAGGATGTATCAATAGCTTATCCACATAGTATTGAAAGTCTTCGTTATTTTTATAAAAGAACTTAAGTAAAAAGATACCTAAAGCAAGAGCACTTATGATATAAAGTCCATAATTACTAAATGCCCATTCAAGCTTAAGTAGTATCTGCGTAGGCACTGGCAGGTCTGTTTTAAACTTATCAAAAATATCTTTAAATTTCGGGACAACGACCATAATAAGGATAGTAAAGGCAATCGCCATAGCAACCAATGTGATCAAAGGTGTTCTGATCGCCTTTTTGAATTTAGCCGTATTATCACGGATATTTTCCAAGATATCTGCCAATTTATGATAGGACTCTGAGATATTACCGGTTCTCTCTCCAAGCTTGGTCATTGCCAAAGCGACATGGCCGAACTCTTCCGTATACGGTTCCATCGCATCGGAGAGACTATGCCCGGCATTGATATCATTATTGATCTTGGAGTATATCTCTTTTAATCGTTGGTTATGTGTATTCTCTGCAACATCTTCTAATGTATCATTGATAGCAATCCCTGCATCTGTCATAACAGCAATCTGTCTTATCGTCGAGATCTTATCATTGATGGGGATCTTAGACTTCACAGACTTTTTTAATTCAGCGAAGAATGAGTTTAGTACATCCTCTAACGGCGCAGCCGTTTCTTCTGCTTTTACAATGATCGCTCTTGGAAACTTCTGCTTCGCTGATTGAATGGCTGAAATTTTATTCTCTGCTTGAAGCACCTCTTGGCGCTTCTTCCCTTTTTCCATTACGGTAATACTAAAATATTTCATTATAATCTCGCTACTCTATAAATTTCTTCGATCGTTGTTTTCCCCTCAAGGGCTTTATTCACACCATCTTCGAACATACTGATAAACCCCTCTTCGATCGCTTGCTGCGTCATCTCCTCTTTAGAGGCGTTACGTGCGATCATTCGAGACATCGTTTCACTTATCGTGAGTACTTCAGAGATCATCTCTCGTCCTTTATAACCGCTATGGCCACACTCCTTACACCCTTCACCTTTATAAAAAGTAGGATTTTCAGGTAAATACTGTTTGACGTCTTTTAAAAGTTTTTCAGGAAGTACTGTCTCGGTTCTACAATGAGGGCATATCTTACGTACAAGTCTTTGCGCTTGGATCGCTACCAATGCCCCACTAACCAGATACTCTTCGATCCCCATATCCAATATCCTAGTTACCGCAGAGATCGCATCATTGGTATGCAGTGTTGAGAGAACCAAGTGTCCTGTAAGTGCTGCTTGAATCGCAATACGTAGCGTCTCTTGATCCCTGATCTCCCCGATCATGATCTTATCCGGATCTTGTCTTAGTATCGATTTTAGTGCCGCTGCAAAGGTCAATCCGACATTTGGACGGACAAGTACCTGCTGTAAACCACTCATCTGATACTCTACCGGATCTTCAACCGTAATGATCTTATCCTTAACATCTTTAATGGCATTTAATGCACCATAGAGTGTTGTTGTCTTACCCGACCCTGTAGGACCGGTTACCAATACGATCCCATACGGTACTTTAATAGCCTGAGAGAACCGTTCATAACAGAAGTTGCTCATCCCTGCATCTTCAAGTCGGATCATCGCTTTTGTCTTATCCAGGATCCGTAGAACGATCGACTCTCCATAGATAGTCGGGAGCGTAGAGACCCTGAAGTCAAAATCTTTTTCTCCAACCTTGGCAGAAAAACGTCCATCCTGAGGTTTGCGCTTCTCTGCAATATCAAGGTTTGAAAGAAGCTTCATTCTTGATGCCAAAGGATTGAAGATATCTTTATCGAACGTAAAACTTTGTCTTAAAATACCATCTACCCGCTCTCTCACAATACAGCTTTTTTCCGTTGCCTCGATATGAATATCACTTGCTCCGATATATATTGCTGATTTTAGGATGATATCGATCAATTTCAAGATCGCAGAAGAACCCTCATTATCATTGATACTGCTCTCTTGATTCAGGTCTTTACGAATATCCTGTATCAATCCTTTTACACTTTCATTGATCTCAAGACGCTGCAGATACTGATGTATCTGACTTGGTTTTGCAATAGCGATTTTGATCGGTTTTTTTGGGAAAAGCCGCTGCACAGCATCCTGTGCTCCCATATCAAGTGGATCATCCAGTACGACAAGTACATTCAGTTCAGTCTCTTCGATCGGAATTACATTATATTTAATAAGTTGTTTATAGGGAACTTCCGAGAAGAGCTTCATATCAATCTCAACATCATCGAGATCGACATACTCAATATGCAAAGCTTTTGCAACCTCTTTCAGGATCGGTACGATATCGATCCCCTCGATCTTCTCAAGATGGGCAAGTGTGATCACACCTTGTCGTATCTTTTTAGCCAAAAAGCTCTCTACAACTTCAAGATCGATCATCTTTTCAGCGATCAAGTTTGCAAATGATATCTTTTTTGGAGGTCTGCTTTTAACCAATCGTGAAATAGCATCTTTTGTAATGAGACCTTCATCTAACATTATTTCAATTAATTTAACCATAAGATATACTCCTTTTTTTCAACACTCTAGTATACCATGAGATCTCACTTCTCACGCTAAAATCGTCTACCCTTCTGTATCTTGTCAAGTAGGACTTTTGCTTCTGTTGAATTTGTTTTTTTTATATATGCTTTTAAAATACGTTTTGCTTCGTTTCTATAGCCACGTTTTGCTTTTGCCTTTGCAAATATCAACCAACTCTCTTCAATATTATCATTGATCTTATTTGTTTGTAAAGCCCAATATTCTGCTTTCTTATAGTTTCTTTTTGCATAAAAATATTTTGCCAAAAAAAGTGAGTCATCCGGATCATGCCCCAATCGAAACCGTTTTGCCACCTCTTTATAGGCAGCTGCCCCATTTGAATCGATCACTTCTATATGAAGTTTTTTCTTCGGCTTCTTCTCTACCCTCTCCAATACAGGCTGTACTACCAATGGATTATCAACCGTAAGCTCTTCTTTGGGATGTTTTAGCGGGGTCTCTTTTGGCTGATCCAAATAAGGTTTGAACACTAAACTTCGATTCTCTTCTTTAGAAGAATACCCTGACGTATATTTCCCTATATAGTCAATAAGTGTCTCCAGTTTGAAATTTTGATAATACCCTACACCTCCAGCAAGAGCAATAGCCAAGACCAAAATGGTTGTTATCAGCAAAGGACGACGTTGCTTTCTTTTGTAACGTCTCCACTCCTCTTCCAATGCCTTAATGTTATACATGAATATACCCCAATTTCAATGCTGCCATTTCGATCACTCTTTTAGGTATCTTGTCATAATTGATCTTTCCCGGCTCATTCTTATCATAATATTCACAGATCTCAAAGATCGTGAACATCATTTTATTACACTCTCTAAAATTACCTTTTGTGAACTTATGGATCAGCCTCATATCCTTCTCCTTAATACTGTTTGCCAACTCAAAAAGATTATGTTTGAGAAGCTTTTTGTGAATATAGGCCATCTGATCGTTCAAGGTAGCGTTCTTCAGCTCTATGACTTCCCAGATACGAGATTGGAAGTGCTCTTTTGCCACAAGATCCTCATCTTCTGTTTTATGAAGAGAGACAATGAACTTTACGGTACGACTGTCAGAGAGAAGACGGATCTTTTCCATCAGCTCTACACTATACATCTGTGCTTCATCTAAAATAATGACTATCTCTCTTTTTCCTCGTAAATCCTTACAGTAATTCACCAATGCAGAGAAGTTCACCTCTGTATTTTGAGGTAATGATTTTTTCGTCAAGATCTTGAATATCTTATGGAAGAACTCTTTTTCATTCATTGCCGGTGTATCAAAGTAGTGGATCTCTCGCTGATGTTTCAGCTTATTTTGAAGGCGGTTAAGAAGGATACTTTTCCCTGTCCCGGGACGGCCGAAGAGAAGGATCATCTTCAGCGGCTTATTTATACTATGTTCAAGCTGTTCATATGCTCGAACAGATGAGTCCAACTCGATATAATCTTGAAGATCTACCGAGTCGACAAAAACATTCTTTGCAGTCTCATACCTACTTTTCATTGACTTTACTATATCCTAGATCTTTAAGAGAGACCGATCTACCACTTTTTACGATATGTGGTGTGATGATCAATACCAACTCTTCTACTGTTTCGATCTTCTCTTCATGCTTAAATGCATATCCCAATAGAGGCAGATCGCCTAGGAGCGGTACTTTATTTACGGTTGTACCTGTTTTCGATGTGATCAATCCACCAAGGATCGCATGCTCTCCATCTTTTACTTTTACAACAGAAGCGATCTGTCTTCTGATAAGATCTGGCGGAATACTTCTAAGCGCATTGCTCGTATCACTTACCGCTGTTGCGGTCTCTGAGATAGATGGGTTGATCTTCAATGTAATCATACCGTTCGCATCGATTTCAGGAGTGATATCCAAAAGAATACCGGCAAATACAGAGTCCACCAATTCACCCTGAGCGGCAACAGCTCCACCACCACCACTTGCAGTACTTGCAGATTGAATCTTATAGAAGAGTTCACGCCCCACACTGATCAAGGCCGGCTGGTTATTCAATGTCATGACCCTTGGACTAGAGATAGATTTTACATCTCCTTGTGTACCAAGGAACTTAACAACCTCTTGTAACTGTGCTTGTCCTGTAATATTGATCACATTTGCAGATGTAGGTTCTGTACCTTGAGCAAAAGAAGCATCCGTAATACCCTCGATCGCATCAAAGGTATAAGAGGAAACATTCTTCTGTGCCATTTGCAAAGAGCTTACCGTAACATTCTGAAGGCTATAGAGTTGTGACCAATCCACACCGGATGTACTACTGTTATCAAACGATACGGAAAGGATTCTCACATCGATCAATACTTGTTGTTTGATCTGTTTAGTAAGTGTGTGGATATAACGTGCAACACGATTGATCTGTCTTTCCGTACCTGTTACCGTTACCATTCCTGCTTCAGGGTTCACGATCGGTGCAAGAGGATTATATTCCCATACTCTACCGTCAGGTCCTATCCATGTATCACCACTTTTCGTATAGTGTGTACTATTGTCCGATGCACCGATGAGAATACGTTGTATCTCGGTCTCAACGGTTTTCCAGAACTGAAATTCATCATTGCTTTCAATGGAAATACCTGTTTTAGAGACATTGTCTCCTCCACTACTACTTCCACCTACACCACCGGTCGATGATGCTGAGTTCTGAGAGTTTGCGATCGTTACATTTGCAGTACTCTTTCCGATACGCTGTCCTGAAATATAGTGGATACGGAACGTTCTTGTGATTAGATAGGAGATCTTGAGTTTATTCCCTACAAGTGTATAGTGAAGATCATTATCTTTCAATATCGTATTTAAAAAACCTTTTAAAGTACTGTTCTTTAACTTTACATAGTAAAGCTTTTTATTCATACGCATTCTTGCCGCTTCATCTTTAACAATGACCGTCAAACCACACGTATCAGCCAGGTTATCGATAACATCACCTATCGATAGTTGATTATCGATAGTTACTGAAAAAAGCTTTGTCGAACAACTACTTGATGCAGATACATTGGTATTTGCTACACCTAGTAGCAAAGCTGCACCGACAAGAAGCCTTATTCCTTTCATTTTAAAACTTTTCATTATTATTCCCTTTCCTCTAACATAATCAGATTCTTTTTCGATTTATTAAGAAACAGTGTCTTGATCGTATTACCATTTCTTAAAACAATACCTTTTTTCCCGATATACTCAATTCTATACCCAAGAACATGATCTCCGACTTTTTTCCATCCATCATTGATATATGCTTTACCCGCCATAATTGCATGGAGAGTAAGTTTCATCGCCTCCTCTTTCTCAGGTATTTTAACAACTGTTTTGTTATCTTCCTCTTTTACATGAATAAAAGGTTCTTTCGTTTGTTCTAGTGCCTCCAGACTAACACCTTCACGTTTTAAATGAATCTTTTCGATCATTTGTTCTATTTGTTTTACAGACAGATCGGCATATGAAAATGAGATCAGTAAGCCTAATATATATAACCTTTTCATTATCTATTGATCCCCCAAACTGAAACATTGATATCTGCTACAACTTTAGTCGAATTATCATCCAATTGAAGTTTTGTACCATAGATATCCGTAACAAGAACACTTTGTTCAAGCTCATTCATAAACTTTACAATACTCTTGTAGTCTCCTTTACAACCAATACCAACTTCAAGTACATGCCCAAAATTACCGTCATTGTTCTTTACATATGAATTTATAATATAAGAAAGCTCGACATTTTGCATCTCCGCTTTACTGGTAATGGAGTTTAAGAAAATAGACCAGTTCTTCTGATTGAAGAGCATATCTGAAAGCTTGTTCAAGTTAGCATCTATAAAGGTGATCTTCTGTTTCATCTTTTGAACTTGCTTTGTTTTCCTTTCGATATCATGCGTATATTTCTTTACATAATATTCTCTATCACCATTTACAGTGATCGAATTCAAATAGACCGTATTATCTTTGATGCTTTTTTCGATCGCTTTCTTTCTAACCTCTGTCTTCTTATGCATCTGCTCGGTATATGGTAAAAAGTATTCATAGGACATATAGGTGATCAATCCAGCGATCCCTAAGATGACCATCCATTTCTCACTCTCTTTCTTCGGAGCGAAATATGCATCTAACTCTTCTAGTTTATCTTCAATGAATTTCATTTTAGTACAACCTTTAGTAGCCCTGTATAGAATTTACTCTTAGGATCTTTTTGGATCAATTCTATATCTATCTCTTTGATATCGTCAAAATGTGTATTTGAGATATACTTGATCAGTTCCGTCAACTTACGATCATCTGAACTTAATAAAGACATCCAGACCGTATCTTCTTTAGTATAGATCTTATCGACAAATACATCATATTTATGCAGTTCATCTGCGATCTGATAGAAAACACCAGACTTGAGTCTATAGTTGACCTTTTCATTGTAAATTGAAGAGAGCGTCTTAGTTTTTCCTGCATAGAGCTTTGCAAGGTCAGCCAACTCTTTATCTAATGCATTGATCTGCTTTTTCTTCTTCCCAATGATCGTTTTATATTTCTTTGCTTCCTTTTTTAATTCTGTATCTTGTTTTGAAAGTGCAAAGATCTTGGCTTCATTGGTATATGCACTGACCAAATGATAAAGTGGATAAGCCAAACCGATAGAAATTGCAGCAAATGTTGCAATAATAAATTGTCCACTCGCACGATTGACAAAAGACGGAGGACGAGGAAACATTGTAAGATTTAGTGTTATACTAGGATCTTCCATGTACTCCATTGAAATAAGAAGCATCAAATATTGAAGCTGATCCGTATACCATTCATCATTACTGATATTATAGTCAAAGTTAAAATCTGAAGAGGAGAGGCCTAGATAGTTATGGCTATACTCATCCAATCCTACGATAGGACCTTCAGAACTTCCGATATACATATGGTCGATACCGTCCAACTGGAAGGCTCTCTTTGCATAAATGATAACATCATTGATCGTAATGAATACCTCACCGAAGATTTTCATGAAGTTCTGCTGGTAACGACTGTCTATCGCTTTTAGCCCTTCTGTTTCAAGTGTAGAGAAAAACTCTTTCTTATCAACCTGTTCTCCTTCTATTTCACAGAACTTATCATAGATCTGTTCAAGTGAGAACTCGATAGATTTTGAATAAAGATACTCCCCATTATGATAGAAGGTAACAAATGCATCATGCTTTGTAAAGTAGACAAAACACTGTGTACCCGTATCGTTCAATATCTCTTTTTTATAAAGTGCTTTGTATAGGAGAGGTGCCGGTGTAATAAGGTCAATATATTTTGTTTCTTGTTTTAAAGGCGTATATAATTGAAGCAGAACATCATGTTCAACTGCAAAAATATGAAATTCTCTCTCTTCTGTTTCCCCTTTAATTTCAACAGAGGAGATCGCATAGCTGCTTGCTTGATCTAACCCTAACTCTTCATATGCTTTGATCTCTATAATATCCGGTATATCCTCTTCCGGGATACTCCGGCTTATCTGGACCGTTGTAGTAATAAAGTCTTTATTGCTCAAATATGAAGTAATAAAATTCGCCTTATTATAGGTAAGCTTATTTAAAGGTTGGAACATATCCCCTTTAAATATATAGTGCTTCCCGGTATAGGCGTTTAGGGTAACAATATTTTTTATAACCGATTGTGATTCTTGTGATCCATTCTTTTGCAAAAACATTTCTAAACTTCCTTGTTTGTTAACCAATTATATATGTTATAATATTAAAAGTATCTTACATAAGATAAAAAATATAAAAATTCTCTATTCAATCTTTCTTATTTTATAAAGTTTTTTTCCTCCTTTTTTTGATATTTCAGATCACACAATATATCCAAACTCTTCTAGGCTTTCTCTATTTTTACTCCAGCCTTTTTTAACGGAAACATGGAGGTCTAGATATATCTTTTTACCTGCGAACTTTTCCATGACTTCTCTTGCTCTCTTTCCGATACGTTTGATCCCAGCTCCCTTTTGTCCGACGATCATCCCCTTTTGGGTCTCTTTCTCTACAACGATGGTCGCATAGACCTTATCGATATGCTCCTCTTCGTAGATCTTCTCGATCAATACGTCACTTTCATAGGGGATCTCATCACTCATATTCTCAAAGATCGATTCACGGATCAGCTCTTTGTAGATGTCACGGATATTATCCGTAGTCAGTATCTCTGGATCAAAGAGCCATGGTGAATCAGGCAGATGCTTTGCAATCTCGTCAAGCAGTTGTTCTTTTCCTACATTCTTATTGACGGAGAACGGGATGATCGCTTCAAATTTATCTTGATACTTCTGGTACTCACCCAGTTTCTTAAGGATATCCTCCTGTTTGGCATGGTCGATCTTTGTCAGTACGATAATATGCTTTGTACCCTTGGCTTCATTAAGTGCAAGGAACTTCTCATACTCTGAGAGTTTATCTGTCACTGGTGCGAGGAATACGATCAGGTCGCTGTCTCCCATTGCTTTGAGCGCTTCATCCAGCATAAACTGGTTAAGCAATCTCTCTTTTTCATGGATACCCGGAGTATCCACAAAGATGATCTGCGCATTCTTATGCATGACTATGATATTCATACGTTTACGCGTTGCCTGCGCTTTTTTCGATACCATTGCCAGTTTTTCACCTACAAGGTGATTAAGCAGTGTACTTTTCCCCGCATTGGGTCTTCCGACAACCGCAACAAATCCGGCTTTGGTATCTTCGTGTTCGTTGTTAAACATTATCTTCCTATTTTATAATTTTAATTCGTGCTTTCGCGATCTAAGGTTAATCAGTATGCAGTCCTTCTTATTGGTGGGCGATTGCTCACCCTACAACAAAAAAGCATACCAAAATTATTGTCCTCGTACCTACGGGATTTCATCATTATTCACTCTTAGTTAAAGAATATAACGTGTCATATCCTCATCCTCGACCACACTACCGATCTTCTCTTCGATCAGTGCCTTGGTCACCCTGTAGGTCTCCCCCTTGTGCTCATCTGCTTCAAAGCTGATCTCCTCGACGATCTTTTCCATGACCGTATGCAAACGTCTCGCACCGATATCTTCTGTTTTCTCATTGGCAAGAAGTGCATAGTGTGCAATGGCTCTAAGTGCCTCCTCTTCAAAGATAAGCTCGACACCCTCTACCGCCAAGAGTGCCTGATACTGTTTGATAAGCGAGTTCTTAGGCTCTGTCAGAATACGATAAAGTGTCTCTTCATTCAAGCTCTCAAGCTCCACACGAAGAGGAAAACGTCCTTGAAGTTCAGGGATCAGATCACTGGGTTTGCTCAAGTGGAATGCACCTGCGGCAATGAAGAGGATATGATCGGTATTGACCGGTCCGAGTTTGGTATTGACGGTTGAGCCTTCAACAATAGGAAGAAGGTCACGCTGAACACCCTCTTTACTTGGGTCTTGTCTACTTTGAGAAGTAGAGGAAACAGCGATCTTATCTACTTCATCAAGGAAAACGATACCACCCTTCTCCACTTTCTCTTTAGCAAGCTCTTTGAGCTTCTCTTCATCAAGCAGAACCTCACTTGCCTCCTCTGCCAATATCTTCTTTGCTTCGGCTACGGTCACCTCTTTTTCAGGACCTTTTTTACCATAGCCACCCAGTACCTTGACAATGGATTCTTGCACTTGGATCATCTGTGGCGGTAATCCATCCTCAGGCATCTCTGTTTTGATCGGCATATTGATCTTTACCATAAGATGATCAAGCTCACCTTTTGCAAACTTTTCCTGCATACGCGCAAAAGAGGCATCATACTCAGCCTGTTTCTGATCACTTGCACCTGCTGGTAGCGGCGGAAGCAGTTTTTCAATGATCTTGTTCTCGATATAGTTGGCGATCTTCTCTTTGTTCTTCTCATTCTCCGCTTCACGCACTATCCCCATCGCTGTCGCTGCAAGATCACGGATCATCGACTCGACATCACGTCCGACAAAGCCTACTTCGGTATATTTGCTCGCTTCCACCTTGATAAAGGGTAGTCTCATCATCTTCGCCAGGCGACGTGCGATCTCGGTTTTACCCACACCGGTACTTCCGATCATCAAGATATTCTTCGGTGTCACATCCTGCTGCATCTCCGGCGTTAACTGCATACGTCTGTAACGGTTACGCAACGCTACGGCAATGGTCTTCTTGGCATCATTCTGTCCGATGACATATTTATCAAGATGTGCAACAATTTCTTTAGGTGTTAAGTTATCCAAAAGTTACCTTCCTTATTCATATTCTAAAATCACGAAGGTGGGCAATTGCCCACCCTACATTTATTCATTAGCAAATAACAAATCGATCGTCCATTACATTTCAAACAGCAAAAGGAAGTTTTTTGACGAGACGACAGTTCTTTGCATTTTCTTTATTCTTTGGATTCGTTTCTCTTTTCTTTAGTTGCACGAACAAAGAAAAAGAAAGGAACATAAAAACCCAATAGATCACAACTCCAATATCTTAATATTCGTATTCGTATAGATACAAAGCTCCCCAGCGATCTGCAAAGACTCCTTCACCAGATCGACAGGTGCAAGATTGGCATGTTTATCCAATGCACGCGCAGCGGAGATCGCATAGTTTCCACCGCTTCCGATGGCTGCGATCTTCCCGTCTTGCGGCTCGACCACATCTCCCGTACCCGAGAGGATAAAGATATGCTCTTTATTCAACACGATCATCATCGCTTCAAGCTGACGCAGGTGCTTATCCTTACGCCATGCTTTGGAAAAGGCGATGACCGACTTGAAGAGATCACCGCGTTTCTCATTCAAGAACCCTTCGAACATATCGAACAGGTTGAATGCATCGGCTGTACTTCCGGCAAATCCTGCCAAGATCTGCCCTTCATAGAGCGTACGGATCTTGGTCGCATTGCTTTTAAGTACCGTATCACCGAACGTCACCTGACCATCTCCACCAATGACCGCTTTGCCGTCAGCTTTGTATCCCAGTATCGTGGTTGCTTCGAACATTAGACGCCTACCACTTCTACTTTCAGGTTCGCGTGGATACCATGTCCGAGTTTGGCATCGACATTGTGGATACCAGTAGACTTGAGCGCTTTTTTCAAGTTAATATGCTTCTTATCAAGATCGATCCCAAGCTGTGCTTTGATCGCTGCTGAGATATCGGCATTTCCAACCGAACCTTTGATCCCTACGGGTGCAGCTTTCTTCTCGATGCGGATGGTCGCCGCTTCAAGCTCTTTTTTCTCTTTTTCAAGACGTGCAAGCTCCTCTTTAAGCTCCTGTTCTTTACGTGCCTGCTCCGCTTTCCAATTGGCTACCACTTCCGGAGTTGCCAGTTTGGCAAGCCCTTTGTTGATGAGGAAGTTCTGACCATACCCGTCTTTTACCTCTTTGATCTCACCTGCTTTTCCTAATGTTTTGACATCTTTGATTAATAATACTTTCATTCTTTTATGTCCTTATCTTAAATAAATTATCACTATTTTATCGAAACTTTGTTAATACTCTTAATGCCGATGTGATACAATCACACAAAATAAAATATTTAGGAACAAAAAGTATGTTTCAAACCTTTCAAATCGATAATTTAGAATCGTTTCCCAAAGAGCTTGATGCTCTGCTTGAGCGTCAACGCAAAGAGATCGACACACTGACACAGCAAGATGAACACACCTATCAGAGCCTACTTAAGCCGCTTCAGGATATGGATGAGGAACTAAGCCTCTTCTTCACACCTCTCTCTCATCTCAATTCGGTCATGAACTCCGATGAGACTCAAAAAGCCTATGAGGCATCCCTACCTCTACTTTCGAAGTTCAGTTCCGAAATGGCACAGAATGTCCCACTTTTTCAAAAGATATCAAAACTCAAAGCTTCTACACAAGAAGAGGCGAAAGTACTTAATAACGATATTAGAGATTTTAAACTCTCAGGGATAGACCTACCAAAAAAAGAGAAGAAACGTCTTGAAGAGATCAACCTTGCACTCTCGGAACTCTCAAATACTTTCTCTCAGAACCTTCTTAATGCTACGAATGCCTATGAGCTGATCATCGAAGATGCAAAAGATGTTGAGGGGATGCCTCAAACTGATATCGAAGCGGCAAAAACCGAAGTAGATGGCAAAACGGTTTACAAGTTCACCTTGCAGATCCCAAGTTATCTTGCCTACATGACCTACGGTCCAAACCGTGAATATCGTAAAGAGCTCTCTAAAGCCTACAGCACCCGCGCTCCCGAAAATAGTGAAGTAATTGATCGTATTTTGGCACTCAAGCAGGAGAAAGC
Source organism: Sulfurovum sp. (assembly GCA_027063305.1). GTDB lineage: Bacteria > Campylobacterota > Campylobacteria > Campylobacterales > Sulfurovaceae > Sulfurovum. The sequence goes on from JAMORY010000013.1 coordinate 158,282, forward strand.
AGGAATTTTAGGCTTTAAGAACTATGCAGAATATGCGCTTCAGACCAGAGATGCCTCTTCCGAAGAGGAGGTGCTCTCATTCTTGAATAAACTGGCAGATGCCGCGCTGCCTCAGGCAAAAGAGGAGCTTGAAGAGCTCAAAACATTTGCCAAAGAGTGTGACTGCATAGAGGACTTCGCTACGCATGATGTGGCTTACTACAGCGAAAAACTCAAAAAGGAAAAGTTCAACTTTGACGATACCATGACCAAACCCTACTTCCAACAGCAGCGTGTTCTAAACGGTATGCTCGATATTGTCTCTGAACTCTTCAGTGTTACATTCAAACCTGCCGATGTACCGACATGGCATGCATGTGTTAAAGCCTTTGATATCTATGAAGATGAAAAACTCTCAGGACGTATCTACTTTGACCTTGAAGCACGTAAGGAAAAACGTGGTGGGGCGTGGATGCATGACTGGGAAACTCACTTTGTCGATACACAAGGTAAAGAACATCTCGCCTCTGCCTTTGTCGTCTGTAACTACGCACCGGCGACTGAGACAACCCCTTCCCTGCTTCGCCATGATGATGTGGTCACCCTTTTCCATGAGATGGGACACGCCATTCACCATCTCTTTGGCAAGTGCCGTGAGCGTTCCGTCTCCGGTATCAACGGCGTGGCATGGGATGTAGTGGAGTTCCCTTCACAATTCTTGGAGAACTTTGCCTATGAGCCTGCCATTATCAGACGTCTTGGATTCCATTACGAAACCGGTGAACCGATCTCTGACGAACTCATTGCCAAGATCAAAGAGACCAAGAACTTTCAGGCAGCCCTTGGCATTCTTCGACAGGTAGAGTTCTCTCTGTTTGATTTCAAACTTCATCAAAAACTCTATCAGGGAGAGGAGGTTCAAGCACTGCTTGACACTATTAGAGAAAAAACCTCTTTACTGAAACCACCAAGCTACAACAGGTTCCAGCATGGTTTCTCTCACATCTTTGCCGGTGGATATGCCGCAGGATACTACAGCTATAAATGGGCCGAAGTGCTCAGTGCCGATGCATTCTTTGCCTGTCTGGATGAAAAGGACGGATTCAATAAAGAAAAGGCTATCGAATACAAAGCCTATATCCTCAGTAACGGTGGTGCTAAGGAGATGAGCGAACTCTATATGGAATGGCTTGGTCGTAAACCGCAGATAGAGAGTCTCATCAAACTCTATGAGATCGACTAAGGAGTCATTGTGAAAGAGTATGGATACCTTATGCTAACGATCATTGCACTGTTTGTCATTACCCTTGCAGGTGCCTACTTCTCTCCGACCTTTGAAGAGCAAAAGAACTTTCTTGAGCTCTTTATCCTGATGGGGGCAGTACTCTTTATCTTTTCGGCACTGGTGGTTTTTGCCGCGATCGGGTTTGCCTCTTTCTCTATTTACGGGGCGATCTTTCTTGCCGCTGTTATGGGTATCTACGGTATTGAAGGGGCAGTGCTTGTTGTAGGAATGACCTATCTGGTATGGGGTGTAATCTTCTCTATGCAAGTACTACTCTTTTCGCATCATCTTAAAAGTGCTGCACGATGGTTCAAAGAACGATACACTTTTAAATCTTTTTACTATGAATACCGTGTATTCTATCCAATGTTATGGTTGGGGTATCTTTTTTTAGAGGTGATCCCTGGGATCATATTGAGAGAAGAAATATCACGATTCACCCCCTCTTTGCTTAAAGAGGAGATGCGACTAATACTGAAAGATTAGTCATTAATGAGCGTTTTGATACGCTCAGGCTGTTTCTTCCCTTCGATAATGAAACGAAGCGCATTGAGACGGATGAACCCTTCCGCATCTTTTTGGTTATAGACCTCATCCGCTTCAAATGTAGAGTGTTCTTCTGAGTAGAGAGAGTTCTCAGACTTACGTCCAACCACCATCACATTCCCTTTATAGAGCTTCAAACGTACTTCTCCGTTAACCTGTTCCTGCGTTGCATCGATGGCAGCTTGCATCATTCTACGCTCAGGTGACCACCATAGACCGTTGTAGATAAGCTTCGCATACTTTGGCATCATCTCATCTTTGGCATGTGCTTCTTCTCTATCAAGAGTAATGGACTCGATCGCACGGTGCGCTTTAAGCATGATCGTTCCACCCGGAGTCTCGTAACATCCACGCGCTTTCATCCCTACCATACGGTTCTCTACGATGTCGATACGACCGATACCATGTTTTTTACCGTAGGTATTCAAGGTTTCAAGGATGGTCGCAGGGCTCATCTCTTCACCATTAATAGCTACCGGATCACCATGCTTGTATGTGATAGTGATGTACTCCGCTTCATCCGGTGCCTCTTCAGGAGAGACAGACCAGAGCCACATATCTTCTTCAGGCTCATTGTACGGGTTTTCCAACCACTCACCCTCATAAGAGATATGTAAGAGGTTCGCATCCATCGAATACGGTTTTGGTTTCCCTTTGCCATCGATATCAATACCATGCGCTTTTGCATACTCAAGCAATTTGGTACGAGAGTTCAGATCCCACTCTCTCCATGGTGCGATCACGGCAATGTCCGGATCGAGTGCAAGGTAACCAAGCTCGAAACGTACCTGGTCGTTCCCTTTTCCCGTCGCTCCGTGAGAAACGGCATCCGCCCCTGTCTCATGTGCGATCTCGATCTGTTTTTTCGCGATCAGCGGTCTTGCGATAGAAGTACCGAGCAGATACTCACCCTCATAGATCGCATTGGCTCTGAACATTGGAAATACAAAATCTTTAACGAACTCTTCTCTTAGGTCAAGAATGAAGATATTCTCTGGTTTAATCCCCATATCGAGCGCTTTTTGACGCGCCGGTTCCACCTCTTCACCCTGTCCCAGGTCAGCGGTAAATGTCACCACTTCACAGTTGTACTCATCCTGGAGCCACTTTAGAATAATACTGGTATCAAGCCCACCCGAGTAAGCCAATACCGCTTTTTTGATCTCTCTTTTTGCCATTATCACAGCCTTTTAAATAATATAATTGCCGCGATTTTAGCGTAAATTTGGTTAGGGCTTGTTTTTTCCCAAGATATCTTACGTCAATAGCTTCTTTGCCACACCTTTCAAACTCTTCACCTCAACCCAAATTTGAAGCTTTCTTCTGATCCTCTTCGGTACCCCAATCCCAGTAAAACTCAACACTTCCAAGTAGATCTCCAAAAGTTTTTTGATTCCTTTAATAGGCACATCATTCATCTGAGTGATCATGGCTGAAAGCAGTATATGAAGCCCTTCATTATGCAGATTTGACAGATTTAGCATATTACTGATGATCAGGTCGGTAAAGCGTTTAAGTGGAGCATATTCGTTGTATTCAAGTTTGCCGAGTATCTCACCAAGGAGTTGATGATTCATTGTGCCTTCAGTGGTGGCTTTGTACCATAGTTCACTTCCAAAAAATCTAACACTTGAAGATTTGTCTACCAAAGAACATGCAAGATACACATAATTATATTCATGCATAGCATCATGCCACAACTCTGACAAAACCGGGAGTATCTGCTCTGCATGACGCATACTGTTGGCTCTTAAATAGTTTCTGTCATAACCATGCACCCGAATAAAAAAGAGTAACATTCTATCTGTTATATGTGGGCTTAAGAGCAAAAACTTCTCATCGTCACCTTTATGCAGATCTTGAGATATACGGTTATGGTGTATCATGGTAAAAATATTGGCAACTCTGCTAGGGTGTTCAAAATATGTCGGTATGATATTGACTGTTTTTACTTTTGACAGATCCTTAAGGTAGCGCTGTTCTGCCGTACTATAAAAAGTGTAGTCTATCTCTCCTATCTGATATATTGGCATCTGATAAGGAAATAGTAATCCTTTATCAAAATGCTCTGCAAACATATCTAGTTCATCTTCTTTATCACTCCGTAGTAGAGCTGTGATCCACAATTCAGGGGTTTTGACTTTTATTATATCCAATGTATTTTCACTAAAAAGATACAACAATACATCACTTATTTCTCCTGAAATTTTTTGCTTGATATCTTCTATTTTATCCTTAGAAATCACTACACGAAGCACTGCTATCTGAAAATCAATAAGATCAATGGCTATAGCGTTTTTTTGATAATACGCTATACGTTCAATAAGAATATTTATATCGATATAACCATAAGAGTGAGTGGCAAATGATAAGAGTGGTGAATACTCTTTATCTAAGATCTTTTGTTGCACCAAGAAGGCTATATACACAAAAGGTTTATAAAAATAGGGGTTTTCAATCAGTGATGAAAAATAAGGTTTCTCTTTGAGAATAGAATCAATAGTCATTTTAGAGTCAGGGAATACTCTAGTCAAATACTGGGCATACCTTAGCATGGTATCAAGACAAATATAGGTAACAAGCCCAAGATTATAATTAAATACCGTTGCTTTTTTATATGCCGTTTGAATAAGTGGTATCAATTTATCAACATTATCTGTATTGACTTGGGAATCAATTTTTAGAAGAAGGTGCATAAAACGGTCAAAATTATCGATATAGATCTTTTCAAATGTTCGGGAAAGTACAAAAATACGCTCTTCAAAAGTCTGGGGCATATCAATGATGTGCGTATTGTCCAACTCTATTGCTTTTGCTTGTGTGACTATTACCGTTTCAGAGACATCAATATCGGGTGTATACTCAGTAATTAATGCTTTTGCTTCCATAAAAAGAGCATCTTCATAATCTGCTATCCGAATATATTCTTCTTTTAAAAAATCATATTTTTGTAGCAACTTGATCACTTTTATCTGCCACTGACTGTCCTTGTGTAACAGTGATTCACCAAGTGCCACAGCTATGCTTGAATGATGATTTGAAGACTTTTTTAATAGTTTGACAACAATACTTAATGTACTGTTTCGTATCATTTTTACAGAGGAGTGTAGTAACATGGGGAGGTAATCTATAAAATATTTATCATCGAACAATGCATTTTCACATATTTTTTTGATCAGTTTTAGTGAGAGGTTCACTCTTTTTCTTTCTGTTGCATCCAATGTACATATCAAGACTTTTTGATATTCCATATAAGCACTTGATGGTATATCTAACCTATTTAATGTTTCTAAACAATCCATAGGAACCGGTGTATGCTCCAAGAGGTGCATCAAAAGTTTTTGTAAAGGAATATCACCATTTTCTAATAATCTTTGAAAAAGTACAGACCAACTTTTGCTATCAAAATGAATTATCTCTTCTGATACTTCAAAGATATACCAAAGATGTTCTTCAAGAAATATAGACGGAAATGATTCCAATGTTATGGGTGCTTTACGATGAAGTTGAAATATAATCGTCTCTTTGGTAGGTGCAAGATTATTATGTACTATACACTCTAAAAGTCGTTCATAAGAATCTAGCATAAAAGGATGCTTTTCTAAATAGGTAGCAAACCATGATGGCATACCCCATAGATATACTTTATGTGCTGTTATTATTTGAAAATATGTATGTGACCAGGTAAAGATATCAGTAAATATATTTTGCTCACAACAAACAAAAGCACTCACTGCAATATATTGCCATCTCTTATAATCAGGTGTATCTTGTAAAATACAAATATGAGTTTGAGCATAAGTAAAAACTTTTTTTCTATATATTTCACCTAAATGTTTTATTTTGTAGTTCAATATCTTTTTATCACTATCTGATAATGATTGTAAAAAAGAGATAACTTCTTGCTCTGTACCTTCTATCAGGATTTTTTCATATATTTCAATCACATTTCCCACAATGAACTCCATTATCTTCTTTTTAAGATACCAGAGCTAATCTGATCTTAACTCCGTTATGATGAGCCTGCTTTGCTTTTGTAAGAATATCTTTCAACTCCTCCTGTAACCCTTTGTCACCAAAATCGCTTAATGCTTCAAAAAGTGTTATGATATTTTCAGGAACAACATATTTAGGTGGTAGATCCATCCCAAACTCCTCTGCAACAATGGACTCATCCAAATAACTGCTTAAAGGTGCATACCCTTTTTCTACACAATAGGTATCAATCTTTTTTATCTGTTCTAAAACTAAAGTATGATCCCAAGTATCACTCTCTTGCCCCTCTGCTAGTATCCATAATGTTTGACTCATATCTTCATCCTTCTTTCTCTCATTGCTCCCACACTAAACTTTAAGCGTACTGTATCTCTCTAAATCATACCTTTTCTATTTAGCTTCAATCTTTGGATGTGCGATTTCAATCGCAACAGCAGGGACTAAAGTCCCTGTTCCAAAAATCTATCTTCTGCTATTTATCTTCTTCACAACACTTCTCAAACTCTTCACCTCACCCCAGATTTGAAGCTTAGTGCGTGTCTTTTGAGGTATCTCTAAGTTTGTTAGACTTAACACTTCCAAATATATCTCTAACAATTTTTTGGTTCCTTTGATAGGCTCATCATTCATCTGTGATATCATACTAGAGAGTAGGGTATGAAGAGCTTGATTGTGTAGTGAAGAGAGGTTGAGCATATTGCTGACTACCAAGTCTGTAAAGCGTTTAAGTGGGGCGTATTCGTTATGTTCAAGCTTACCGAGTATCTCACCAAGGAGTTGATGATTCATTGTTCCTTCAGTGGTGGCTTTGTACCATAGTTCAGATGAGAGTTGTCTGGCTGTTTTACTTTCATAGAGCATCATAACTGCAACAAAAGTAGTAGCTGAGGGCTGAAAGTCTCTCCAGATATCTATAAGATACTTCACAAAATACTCTGTTGCTTTTTTTGTTTGAGAACTACCCCAGTGACCTATAATATTTTCTAAAAACTTAACTATATAAGGTTCAGGTGTAAGTGGCATGAGGTAGAGTCCATAAATGACATCAAGTATCGATATCTCACTATTTTGATACTCTATATAGATATGTTTAAATATAGATTCAAATGGTAGATTAATCAAGAATGGTTCTTTGTAAAGCTTTAGCTTCTTGTCAATCATTGAGAGCATCACTTTCTCTCCCTTTTCCCATCCCTCATACTGCCACTTTTTTGATATTACTTCAAATGAAACATTAAAGATAGCATCAATATTAATCTTTGTTTTTATATAGGTTTGAACAAATGTTTTTAATGCTTCTTTATCTTGTTTACGAGATATAGCTATCAACCACCATGAGGGATGTTTCAATGGGGAAGAAGGAAAATCCACTTTGTTACTAAGATATAAAAGCAATAGCTTTAGTTCACTTGATACCAATAAATCAAATATTTTTTCATCGATATTTTCTAATTGTAATCTTTGCAATGTGATTTGCATTTGCATATCAGAGAACTCTTTATGATTATTGACTCTACTTATGAAGTGTTGCATCTCAATAAAGCAGGGACTGTGTGTCGGTAAACTCAATGGTATTTGTGGTGGTGTTTGTATTTCTATATTTTTAAATGTTTGCTGTAACTGTTGTTTAAAGATGTACAATACCGATGCCTCTTTAGGCAAATTTTTAAAATCTATTGGTGGAACTTCATATCCTACAAATGCTTGAAGCGAAGCAAGAAGTTTTTGGAAGTCTTTATACTCTTTTGGACTTTCATTATACTCTTTTTGTATAATCTTAGAAAATTCTGCTCCTCGTGGTGACTTAAAACTGTTAAAAAAGAGTTTATGTAATGAAAAAGATAGCTCTTTATCACTAAAGTTTTTACTAAGTCGCCGAATAAGTAGCCATCCATAATAAAGCAAAGCATTAGAAACAATAAAATAAAGCTGAGGCTCGATCCTTTCACTCACGCCCCATTTGATATAGTATCTATATGCCCTTTGTATGGCAGGAGCGATCTTGTCTGCATTGTTTTTTGTAACCATCGTATCAAACTTTGGAAGTAAAGCAGTAAAGATATCAAATTTATACGGCTCTGTTGCGTCCAGTATGGAAGAGAAAAAAAACACCATATCCTCAAAACTTTCAGGATAGATGATACGGTTATCTTCTCTTATATATTTTGGTGGAGTTATCTCTATATCTTTTGATTTGCTATCTATTTGTTGCATATCAGGTAACATAGCTTTTATGTTGCTGTAAAGACCATCACTATAGATAGATATCTCATCTAGTATGGTTTGCTTCTCTAGCAATTTGTGCTTGGCTAGTAGTTTGATAGTTTTACTCTGTAAACTCTCATCTGTTTGAGCTAGAGCTTGAGTAGCTAGTAGTGCTAGAGACTCTTTGTAAGCAGGATATGCTTTGATGAGTAAATCTATCAAACTCAATGTAGCATTGACTACACTCTTAACACTCCAGCTTAGTAGCAGTGGTACTTGCTCCATAAAGCTATCTATATCAAAACTTGGCTCTTTGTAGATGCGTTTTATATACTTGAGTGTTTGGTTGATGGGTTTGGAGTGTTGGGACTGGAGTACCAAGTGCAAAGAAGGCTGAAGTGCCAAAAGTTCTTCATCTGTAGGCTCAAGAAAATACAACATTTTAAAGAAGTATCCGGTAATAGCTTTATTTGAAAAACGGGTTACACTAAGCAGACACTCCTCAACAACACGCAAATGAGAGATCTTTTTCTCTTGTGCAAGTTTTACAACCATCTCAATCCAGTAGTCACCTTTGCCCTCATATTGGTTGTGAATATTACACTCATAGGCAAAGAGGTACCAAATATGTTCCTGAAGTGTGATCTGGGGGATTGTCTCGACACTAAAAAGATCAAATCGTGCCAAAGCGTTGGCTGTCTCTTCCCAACTCGCCGTACGAACATTGTTCTCTTGGCATTTTAACTGTAGATAATAGTGTGTTGGAAAATAACGGTCATGTTTATCTTCATAAAGCCATCTTGGAAAATACCAGTCCAGTATCTGGTGTTGATAGATCAATTTACATATATCACTATTGACATAAGTAACAGTACCACAAATAAATTGAACCAATTGAAATTTTGTATGTTTGATGGCATACTTTTGATAAAGATCGGACTGATAATATTCTTGTATCTCATGATGTTCTAAAAATATATCCATCTCCATATTCGATCGATCAATATGCTCTTTGCTTGAATCTTCTATCTTACGGGCGATATATGATCGCTCTTTATCTGAAAGATTTTTTAAAAAGTCAATAAGCGAAGAGGTATCCTTTGCCTCAATGATGTATTGTAGTTTTTGGATCATTTTTACTCCTCTGTCTCTATCTTCACAACCGGCTTATGCAACCTATTTGAAAGATCCTGTGCATAGATACATGGAAGTAAATCATCTTTACTTGCATAAAGATTAATGCGTTTATCTTCAAAACGAAAGTTGAGTTCATAGTGTGTGTAGTCACCATCTTTGAATTTAAGTACTTCTATGACTTGTAATTTTTTGAGTGGATATCTAGTGATCTCTTGACCTTCTCTATCCTTTACAATAAGTACTTGTTTGTAGAAATCTATAATTTTGCTGGTATCTTCAGCACGAATATATTTGATAAGATAGAGTGCGCAGATAAATACCACAAGAGCCCAACCCCAATAGATAGGTTGCGCATTGACCCTCTCTTTTAGCTTATCTCTATTCATCTCAATAGCCTCCTGAGTAGTCTATGCCGTCATAGTCAGGATTTCTGCCAATGAGCCCACTCATCAGTAAAAAAGTAACAAACAAAATAAGAAGTATAGTTCCAAGATGGGCATCATACGATTTTTTAAAACTGCATTTACTTGGAGATATCATATTGTCACACTCCATGGATTCTATATCGGAAGAGTAGTCAAATTTCTCATACAGATGTGGCACTGTTGATTCTTTATAGGGTTGAGCATATACACTGCTCTGACCATCTGCATAGAGTGAAACAAACAACATTAAAAAAATGATTTTCAGTATTTTCACTTCACCACCTCCTTCACAGCCAACACATGCTTACACTCTCCACGAGAGCCTTGATACTTGCTATACCACTGGCAGGTACACTTCGCTTCATCATTCTCTATGATAACCAGATGCTCCACCCCACTACCTGCGACTCTTGCTTCTACTCTTCCATTCTCATTGGCAATTACGTTTACCTCTCCCCTTTCAATAAGCTTTTTAGCCCCTTTAAGTCGTGGATTGAGTGTGAGAATACGCGAAGGTTTAAACGGAAGCTGCCGGTAGAAGTAGGTACCGGTATTAAGGTCATACCCAAGCAACCCCATTGCAGAGAGTTTAGCTGTAAACTTTTCTACTTCTGCGGGGTCTTTACCGATACGGATGGGTAAAAGTGTAGGCGTAAAAGTCTGATTGGCATAACCAAAGTTACTAAAACGTTCCATCTCCTCTTCATCTATATCCGCCATAAGCGCATCAAGCTGCGTGCCCTCTCCCGAAAATCCTCTGTAGGCATCACGCGAGATTGTCAAAGAGAATACAACACTCTCAAAATAGAGCTGCCAAGTACTCGAAAGCCCCTCTTCATGAACAAAAACTTTTAGCTCCTTGAGTAACGGAAGCAAGGGTTCCAAAAGTCTCAGGCGGTTGATCGCCCCGATGTGCATGGCATCCTTTTGTGCCATAGGAGAGAAGCTGTAGCGGTTGGTACGATTGATGAGATAGTAATCTGTTTTAACAACCCCTTTTGGGATGGAGCGAAAGAGCTGTATGGCTTGCAGCCTATTAAGCGTTGCATAGGGTTTGGAGTGTGCCAGATAGTCCTGCACCGCAGTTAGAGACTTGACCCATCGCGTAGGCAGTTTGACCTTTTTTTCAGTGACTTGATGCGCTTGCGTCTCTACCTTGACATCTTTGGAACCTACATGCAGTGTAAGCGGTACATCTCTGCCCACACTCCCCAGTGCCGAGATCATCTCCTGATTGAAATCAACATTGGTCGTTCCACTTGCCACAAATGCCTCTTTTTGATGTGATTCATCCACATCAACTCTGGCATACACCCCTGCACACTGAGAAAAGCCTTCAAAACGGATCATCCCATTTCCTACTGTAACGATGGGGTCTCTCATCGCCTCAAGCTGCGCCTGAGTCAAGATGAAGTTGGACTTGACCACATTGGCAAGAGCTATCAAACAGCGTGCGACCATATAGGGATTGGAAAGCCTACCGTCAAAAAAACAGGGCAGATCGGTTTGTGGCACTTCAGAGTAGTTGGAGAGAAAGAGATCGGACTCATTTTGTGAACTTTGAAGCAGTGATGCAAAAGTATAGTTGTACGTTAGTGTTTCTGTAGAGCTCATCTTTCTCTCCCTCGTAAGATGAGACTATTATAGTGAAAAAATATCTTAGATTACTAATAATAATTATTTTAATTCTCTACAAAAATCCCCACTTCTTCAAGATAATCTCCGCCACCGCTTTTTTGTAAGCACCCGTATGACGGAATACTTCATTCCCCTCAGCATCGAAAAATATCTGTGTAGGCATCTCTTTGAGTTTGTAGATATCTCGGCTGATATGACGCTCTTTCTGCCCATCTATGGCGTAGATCTGAAACTCCGGATGCTCTTCAAGGATCGTAGCAAACACATGAGACATCGCTTTACAACTGTAGCAGTGGCTCATACCAAATGCCAATATAGTCGGTCGTCCGTTACCGATGTTGTGTTTGATATGCCTGTACTCATTGACCGGAAGCAGTTTTTTCTCATCCATCACATTCCTTTTGGGTCGATATGAGGCAAATTATACATACCTTTTGCTATAATCGAATTAATTCATTTGAGGAGTTCGTGTATGCTACTAGGTGTCAACATTGACCATATCGCTGTACTGAGAGAAGCCAGAAGAGTTGCCGATCCCGATCCGCTTGATGCACTGGGCATCTGTAAACGTGCAGGTGCAGACCAGGTCACCATCCATCTGCGTGAGGACAGACGGCATATTCAAGACGATGATGCGGCACGTATCATCAAACTCTCCGCACTCCCTGTCAATCTTGAGTGCGCCATTGAACCAAGCATGATCGACATCGCCTGCGAGCTTCGTCCGCATCGTGTAACACTTGTGCCTGAAAAGCGTGAAGAGGTGACAACTGAGGGCGGACTCATGGTCACAAGAGATCAAAGCAGGCTTAAAGAGGCGATCAAACGGCTTCAAGCCGAAGAGATAGAGGTCTCCCTCTTCATCGACCCTACCCTCGAAGCGGTCAGAGCCTCCGAAGCGCTCAATGTCGAGTGGATCGAATTTCATACCGGAAAGTACGCCAACATCTACGCGATGCTCTACAGCAACCTTGGCAAGACCCACCACACCATCCCAGAGCTTGACCTGCCTCGCAAGGTGCTTAAACAGATGATGGATGATGAACTCAGAAACCTCAGGCTGCTTAGCTGCGATGCCATGGAGATGGGTCTTAGAGTCGCTGCCGGACATGGGCTGAATATGCAAAATGTCGGTGCCATCGTCGAGATAGAGACCATCGAAGAGCTCAACATAGGGCAGAGCATCATTGCCCGTTCAGTCTATGTAGGGTTGGAGCAGGCAATTTTGGATATGAAAGCGAAGCTAATTAGATAAAAGTGAGGAGTGAGGAGTGAGGAGTGAGGAGTTATTGTTTGCATTTTTTCAAAATGCTTTTATTTTTTTAGATCAAAGCTTTGCAAAGCAAAGCATACCGATACTCCTACCTCCTACCTTCTACCTTCTCACTGTTCATAGTACACGGAGTGGACTATGAAAAAAGTAGCCATCTCCATCGGCGACCTCAACGGCATTGGTATCCAACTTGCACTGGAGAACCACAAAGCGGTCTCCAGACTGGTAGAGCCTATCTACTGCATCGACTCAACCATGCTCACACAAGTGGCAACCAAACTCAACCTCATTATCCCCAATGACTTTCAAACCGTAGAAAATATTGCCCCACATTTCATCATCGAACCGGGGCAAGTCAGCAAAGAGAGCGGAGCCTACGCTTACGCTTCCTTTGTAAAAGCTGTGGAACTGGCAAAAGCAAAAGAGGTCGATGCCGTCACCACCCTACCCATTCATAAAAAAGCATGGGAGCTTACAGGGGTACAATACAAAGGCCATACCGATGCACTGAGAGACTTCTTCGATGCAGAGGCGATCATGATGCTGGGGTGTCCAAAGATGTATGTGGCACTCTACACGGAACATATTCCTCTCAAAGAGGTAGCAGGAAGCATTAATGAAACTGACCTGACCCGTTTCCTTCTCGACTTCTACTATACGGCAAAACCTACCTCCACTGTAGCTGTCCTTGGGCTCAACCCGCATGCCGGAGATGACGGGGTATTGGGAGATGAAGAGACCATCATTCAAAAAGCGATCAACCGAGCAAATGTCAGCATCGATCCAACCTATCGTCGGGGTGAGGGCACCCCGACCTACAGTGATCCTCTTGTTCCGGATGTCGCTTTTACACCTAATGTACGCAAACACTATACCCACTATATAGCCATGTACCACGACCAAGGGTTGGCACCGCTGAAAGCTCTCTATTTTGACGAGGGGATCAATGTGAGTTTGAACCTGCCCATACTACGAACATCGGTCGATCACGGTACGGCATTCGATATTGCCTATAGCGGTAAAGAGGTCAATGGGTTAAGTTATTTGAATGCGGTGAAATATATAGTGGGTAGTGGGTAGTGAATTATATACCTATCCTTTACTACTCCTTATTCCCTACTATCTAGCTCCTAACAAAATAGGCTTGGTTCCGCCTCTTCCTGAATGATCTGACATGACTCATCCATCATAGACTCCAATTTCTGTTGACAACAATCACATAAATAACGGTATTGTTGCATATCATAATGGATCATATCTCCCTCTTGTAGTTCACTATAGCACTCTGCACACACTTGTGTAACACGGATCAATATCTCTTTCGTCGCAACTTGACTGACAAAACATGGGCTGCTCATTCTCTCTCCTCCAACTCGTTGATCATCTTCTTCGCTTCTTCGATACTCTTATCGAGCTCATAAGCTTTACGGTAGTTTTCTAATGCTTCATCATACATTCCAAGGTCATAAAGCGTATTGGCATAATTGAAGTAATGTGGGGCATATTCAGGATCAAGGGCTATTGCTTTTTCATGATGCACTTTTGCCGCTTCATCCTCTTTGAGGTGATGTAGTGTATTTGCCAGTGCATCGTGTGCCATATCATCGCTAGGATCGAGGGAGAGTATCTTCTCATAGACCTTCTTAGCCTCCTTATACTCTCTATCCTCAAGATAAAGATAACCCTCTCGACGCAGTGCTTCAATATTGTTCTCATCCAGTATCAATGCACTCTGTACCGCTTTTCTTGCTTCAAGAAGATCACCCTTTTCTATAGCTTCATCTGTCATTTGAATGAGCTGATCGATACGTGAGATCTCCTGCTGCGGCTTAGAGAATGTTTTATCAGGACGATTAATACCGCCAATACGTTCATCAGGGAGTTTCGCTTCAAAATCGACCCCACGTTTAGGATAGCTTCCGGAAAAGAGCTGTTTGAAAAAAAGGTAGAAAACACCACCTGCAATGATCAGTAATAAAAGTTGAAATGTTGTCATGAAAGCTCCAAAAGTGAATGTCGAATCATAGTCTATTCTAACTTAAATCCAAAGAAAATCATTCAGCTTTGAGCTGGAGTGCGATACGGCCGACCTCTGCATCCATCTCTTCTTTACTCGGAAATAAAAACCGTACCACCTCCTCCTCTTCCAAATGAACGAATATGGCATAGCCGACCAGCTCCACCTTTCCTTTTGCCTCCACCTCAAGCCACTCCAGACTCACCTGTGTGGTCTCATCTTCATACCCGGTCTTCACAACTGCCGCCGGATAAAGCTGTGTGATCTCTTTTGTGTTAAATTGTCTATTTTGTATTGTAAGTATCATAGATTGATTGTAGTATAATTTCATTAAAATATCAGGAGAAACAGGTGAGTTTAAAAGAAAGAATCAAAAATGATATCAAAGCGGCAATGCGCGCTAAAGAGACAACAAAAAGAGATACACTAAGAAACATCCAAGCAGCTATCAAACAGATTGAAGTGGATGAACGACGAGAACTCAGCGAGGCAGATGTCGAAGCGATCTTGATGAAGTATGCCAAGCAGCGTGAAGATGCAAAGGCACAGTTTGCCGATGCGGGACGTGACGACCTTGTAGCCAAAGAGGAGGCCGAACTGCTCATTGTCAAAAGTTACCTGCCTGAACCGCTCAGTGATGAAGAGTTGGAGAACGTTCTTAAAGAGATCATTGACGAAGTGGGTGCTGAGAGTATGAAAGATATGGGTAAAGTGATGGGTGCTGCCAAAGCGAAGGTGGGAAGCCGCGCAGACGGAGGACGGATCAATCAGGTTGTGAAAAAGCTACTATCGTGAGAGCGTTTAGCGTTTAGCGTTTAGCGTTTAGCGTTTAGCGTTTAGCGTTTAGCGTTTAGCGTTTAGCGTTTAGCGTTTAGCGTTTAGCGTTTAGCGTTTAGCGTTTAGCGTTTA
>JAMORY010000014.1 GCA_027063305.1 Sulfurovum sp.
GCTACTATCGTGAGAGCGTTTAGCGTTTAGCGTTTAGCGTTTAGCGTTTAGCGTTTAGCGTTTAGCGTTTAGCGTTTAGCGTTTAGCGTTTAGCGTTTAGCGTTTAGCGTTTAGCGTTTAGCGTTTATAACGCTGACATATATAAACTTTCACAAATCTTAATTCTAAGATCTAAAACCTTAACTCTCCTTCCCGTACTTCACTTCTCTAATAGCTGCTGTAATATCATCTTGACGCATAAAGTGTTCACCGACCAAGAATGCATCTGCACCCATCTTAGCGATCTCTACGACCGTTTCATGGTCATTAATACCTGATTCAGCCACGATGATCTTGTTATTTGGGATCAAAGGAATGAGTTTCTCGGTCAATCGCATATCCATCTCGAAGGTCTCAAGATTTCGATGGTTGATACCGATAATATTCGCCCCTGCGAACATCGCTTTAATAAGGTCTGTCTTATCGTGTATCTCGACCAATACTTCCAGACCAAGGTGCAGTGCATACTCATAGAGCTCTTTAAGCTCTTTTCGCGAGAGTGCCTTGGCAATAAGCAGTACATAATCCGCTCCAAATACCAACGCTTCTACCAACTGATACTTATCGATAATGAAATCTTTACGAAGCAGTGGAATGCTCACATAGCGGCGTATCATTCCCAGATACTCTTTATCTCCCTGAAAGAAGTGTGGCTCTGTCAGTACGGAAAGAGAATCCGCACCTCCCTTCTCATACGCTTGCGCGATCACGACCGGATCGAAATCCTCTCTGATGACCCCTTTACTAGGACTAGCTTTCTTTACTTCTGCAATAATACGATAAGGGTTCTCAGGGGTTGAGCGTAATGCCGCTTGTACATCTTTGGGAACAAAAGGATTATATGCCAAAGAGCGCCCGAGCCACTCTACCGGATAGTCAACTTTGCGTTTTTCAAGATCCGCTTTGGTCTTTTTAATGATCTCATCTAAAATCTGTGCCATATACTCTTCTCTTTATTACTTTTTATCGAATTATACCCGAAGGGAAAAGGATGGATGCTGAAGCCTACTTACATTTTCGTATCAGTTCCCAGTGCTCTGCGATCTCAGGCTCTTTGGTTCCCTCTTGATCGACCACACGTTTCATCAGCTTATAGGCTTTCTTGCACTGGTGTTCCTTATAGTATCCCCATGCAAGAGAATCAAGATAGTAGGTATTGTCAGGTTGCTGATAGAGGGCATCTTGCAAGATCTTCACCCCTTTTTTAACATCAATATCCTTATCGATCAGCGTATAGCCGTAATAGTTCAAATAAATACTGTCATCAACCCCCAAAGAGAGTGCTTTATCGAATGTTTTGACGACTTTTTCGATCATCGCTTTATCATTCTTATCTTTTGCCTCTTCATAATACAAGATCGCCATCTCTGCCAACCACTTTGGATCACGTTCTTCCTGATAGAAGCGTTTGGCAAGCTTCAATGCCTTTGTAAAACGGTGCTTACTCTTGTAGAGCTGATAGAGTGTCTTTAAACCTGCCTGATTTTTTTCCAAAAAGGCGATAGCACCTTCAAGGTCACCTTTATAGGCATACGCCTTAATGATCTTTTGAAGATACTCATCACGACGATCGTTCTCATAGAGTGCCTGATAGATCGAAAGTACACCATCGACATCATTCTCTTTGACATAGAGACTCAAAAGTTTAAAATAGACATCGTTACTGGTAACGACATTGACCCGTCGATGAGTCTCAAGTAGCTGTATCGCCTCTTTTCTTTGACCTGTATACTCATCCATGATCGCTGCCATACGAAGAAGTACCGTCTCATTAGGACGTTTTTCATAAGAGCGTTTCAGCAGAGATAATGCTTTGGTAAAATCACCGGAGTAGAGATAAGGGTTTGCCGCGAGGTCAAGATCTATTGCATCTTCCGAACGTGCCAAAAGCCTCTTCGCTTCCTCTTTGGCATCTTTTAACTGTTGGGAAGTCAAATAAAGCGGGATCAATAATCTGATCGCTTCAAGATCATTAGGATTTCGTGCAGCATAAGCTTTAAGACGATCGATACTGCTATAGATATGAGTCTTTCCTAAAAGTGCAGAAGCGACCCCCCTAAAGAGATACCCTTTCTCTCCTGTCTTATCGTAAAGACGTTCGAACATACGACAACTCTCATCATAGGCATGAAATTCCGCATAGAACAATCCCTTGATGATCATTGTATCTTCATTAAAAGATGCCCGCTCTCCTGCACCCCATACCAAAGAGGCACTAAGCAGAATACTGGCAACGGTTTGAACGGCTATACGATTCCAGGACACTCTTTTCTTACCTCTTCTTCATCTTGTTTGAACTGTTCCCAAAACGGGAATGTGCGACACTGAAGCGGCCGCACCGGATAGATCGTACACCGCTCTTTCTTTTCATCAAAAAAGATACAGGCGTAGTTATCAGGGGCTAGCTGCTTCTCTACCAGTGAGTAGCGATGCTTCACTTTCTTAAGATACATTGTAGCGAATTCTTCCACCGAAAGGTTAACAAATGCCGCCATATTAACGATCTCATCATACTTTGCCCAGATATAACCGCTCTCTCCCGTACAGCAATGTCCGCCACATGCTTCACAGGCAGATGGATCGAACTTGAAGCTGTAACCCTCTTTTTCCATTAGTGTTTCATTCATTCTATTTCCTATCGGGCAGATACAGGATCCGCCCCTACATTTATTGAAAACAAAAGCATTGCAATGCAATGCATACCATAATCATTCATCATTCACTATCAAAGTCCCCTTTGATACTGTGTGTATTCGCCTTTTCGAATGCACGCATTGCCGAAGGAAGATAGTTACTCTTCTCATCAAATACCACAAACGGCGGTAATATCTGTATCATCGACCTTGAGTTGTTGCGTGCGGCTATCATTACCAGCTTGGACTCTCTGTCTATCTTGGAGTGAACAAACTGTATCTTTTCGGGGTTAATGCCGTTTGATTTAAGATAGTACATCAACAAGTCTATCTGCTTGGCATCATAGCAGAAGATAAACCACCCTTTGGGCTTCAAAAAGGTCTTTACCCGTCTAATGAATGCATCGATAGGCAGATGATGTGCATATCGGGCGATATTGAGATGAGTATCTTCACTCTGAGTGACTCTCGGATCATAAAAGGGCGGGTTCGATACGATGAAATCGAACCTCTCTTCTGTTTGCAGATCGGTCGTAAAGTCACCCAGATAAGGGGTTACATCCAAACCGTTCAAAGCAAAATTGTGTGTGGCATAAGAGAGCATCTTCTCCTGTTTGTCAATGATACTGGTCTCTACATTGAAATCACGTGTCAACAAAAGTGAAATGATCCCCACACCACACCCGACATCAAGCAGTTTCCCTTTGGGTTTGAAACGTGAGATAAAGTCATAAAGAAAGATCGAGTCACTGTTATAGCAGTAACCCGATGTCGGTTGATATAAAAACACAGAGACTCCCGAAAAAAAAGTAGTTGAATTTTACAGTATTTTGAGTATAATCGTGATTATTAATACCAAAAGGAGGAGCATCTGCTATGAACAATGAAGAAAAGATCGACCTGCTCAATCCTCCTTCGACCGACTTTTCCATGCTCGATTATGACTGTGCCTATCTTCCCGGTCGCAGTGTACGTATGCACTACAAATATGTCGAGAATGCCTCCAAGACATTTGCTACGGCAGTCATTGCCAGAGGGTGGCGACGCTTTGGAAAGTACTTTTTCCACCCTATCTGCAACGGATGTAACGCGTGTAAGAGCATCCGTATCGATGTGAAAAACTATAAGTTCAGCAAGTCTCAGCGTAAGGTCATTCGGAAAAACGAACATACCCAGATCATCGTGCAAAAACCAACCCTCACACAGGCACACCTTGATCTCTATAACAAATACCACGCTTTCAAACATGAAAAAGACGGCTGGAGCCACCGTAATATCTCCCAAAGAGAATACCATGAGAATTTTGTGGACGGCGCTCACGATTTTGGCAAAGAGGTACTCTATATTGTCGATGGAAAACTTGTCGGTGTAGACCTCATCGATATTCTCGATGACGGCATCAGTGCCATCTACTTCTACTACGACCCGGACTACGCCCACCTCTCACTGGGTACCTACTCACTGCTCTATCAGATCAAACTTGCAGGTATTTTAGAGCTGCCATGGATCTACCTAGGCTATTGGGTAGATGGATGTAAAGCGTTCGCCTACAAATCAAAGTTCAAACCCGAAGAGATACTGGATGGATTCCCGCATATCTCGGAGATACCGGAGTGGGAACCGTGGGAGAGCGAAAAATTAGGAATTAGGAATTAAGAATTTTGGTATGCATTGCTTTGCAATGCTTCTATACTTGATAAAAGTTTTTTGAAGAAAAACATACAAACACTCCTCACTCCTCACTCCTCACTCCTACTTTCCTCGCCCACTTCAAGAACAACCTATCAGGATCAACACGCTTATCCATCTCTTTACCGTCGACTATGAGTTCAGCAAGCCACTGCGCCATTAACGGTGCAAAGACAAAACCGCGTCCACCAAGACCATTGAGTACGAACATATTCTTCAAATGCTTCAGTGCAGGCTTTGCCCCCCTGAATACATTGGGGTGGTGTTCTGCCATATAGGGTACATCCACTACCCTGCCCACGAGCGGAAAATAGTCTTTACTCCCCGAACGCATCCCGCAGAAGGTCTCTTTGAGTCTAAAATCAGAAGTATCGACCATCTGCGCTGCTTTCTCCTCAAGGCTCTTCAGAGGTCTGCCGTCACACACCATGCAAGGCTCTTTGGCTTTGACATGGGTCGCTCCCAGTTTGATGATGCCGTCAACATTGGCAGAGACAGAGATGCTTTTGTGCATACTGACATCAAGTTTGAGATTCGAGTAGTAATCTCCCCTGCTTCCCCATGTACCGCGTACGCCCATGTAGCGCATGTCAAAGAGGGTGTTCTCGTAGCCGAGGGAAAGCACAACTTTTTTAGTGAGGAGTGAGGAGTGAGGAGTGAGGAGTGACCAATATGTACCATCATATTGAAGTTCTTGTACATCGAACTGTTTAAATGGGATTTGCTTGAGTATGGCGTTACAGAGTTCAGGCGCATCACAGACACCTGCCTCTTCAAAGAGAAAACTGCTGTGTTCTTCTTTAATGCCCAAGGCTTGAAGTTCGGCAGGAGTAAGCCATTGGTAGTTTGTGTCGTTATATTGCTCATAAACAGAGAATTTCTCTGCATCCTCAGCATCCTTGGGAATGCGTATGACACCAGTTTGGTGAAAGTAGTCGGGAAAATATTCTTTATAAAAATCTTTGGCATAAACAAACGCCTCATTGGTCAAAGCCTGAAGCGGTCCACCCTTGCCGATCTTCGGAGAGACGAACGCCCCCGCTGCACCACTTCCACCCGTTGCCGCCATCCCACTGCGATCAACCAAAAGCACCTTCTGCCCCTTCTGCTGCAATGCAAAAGCCGCACAACAACCGGCAATACCCGCTCCGATGACAATGGTATCATATTGCACAGACATTATTATCCATTATTTTTTTGTGTTACTTTTGCACTTTTGGTGCAGATGCGAAAGCGCCCATATTTGCGAAGCAAGGCGCTGAGAGCATCGTCCGCACCATTGCAAAAGTAACGATTTTTGCCTACTTTTTTTAAAAAAGTAGGAAGAAGGCTTCAATTCACCAATAGATCATATATTACAAAAGAGCTTTAAACCGTAATCTCTTTTATATCCGCAATATCCCTAAACGTCTTATAGATCGAAGCGATCATATGCAATCTGTTACGCTTAAGATCCTCATCTTCCGCATTGACCAAGACATCATCAAAATACTGGTCAAGCTCACGCTTCAATCCAAAGAGTGCCTCAAGCTTTGTTTTGTAATCAGGATAGTCACTGTTAATGACCTTCTCATAAGCATTATAGAGTGCCACTTCCGCATCCTCTTTAAAGAGGCTCACATCAATGCTCAAGTCACCCTCAAGATCGACATCCTTTGAGATGTTCGCAACACGTTTAAAGGTCGTAAACTGTTCTTTGAACTCATCACTGCCTACGATCTCATTGAGTGCGGCCACCTTCTTGGCGATCTCGTTGATATCCAACTCTCCCGAAGCAAGAACCGCGGCAATAACAGACGGGTTGGCATCGAGTGATTTGTTGATACGCTCGATAATGAAGGCTTTAAGCACTTCGGTATCGAACTGGGCATACTCCCCTTTAAGCAGTTCAAGCATATCATCTATGTGAAACGGTACATCATTGTCTGTAACGATACGCACGATCCCATTCACCGCACGGCGCAATGCGAACGGGTCTTTGGAACCGGTAGGGATCTTACCTACCGAGAAGAGTCCAAGCAGTGTGTCAAGCTTGATACTCATCGCCACAATAGCAGAAAAGAGAGAACTTGGAAGTTCCGCTCCCTCACCTACAGGCATGTACTGCTCTTTAATAGCGTTGTAGACCAGCGGGTCTTCTCCAAGCGCCTTGGCATAGTAGTACCCCATCAGCCCCTGAAGCTCGGTGAACTCATAGACCATTTCACTCATCAGGTCAGCTTTGGCAAGTTCGACCGCTCTGTCCATCAGTTTTTCAAGCTCAGCCGCACTCTTGCCTGTCTGGACTTCCAATCTGTCCATGTAAAGTGCCAGCAGTCTAAGGGCGATATGCTTCTCACGTTTGATCTTGTCAGCCAGTGTTCCCAGCCCATCGATGAACTGTACTTTCTCCAAACCATCGGTAGAGAGTCCATTTTTAAGGTCGTTACGATAGAAGAAAAGTCCATCAGCCAGACGCGGTTTCAGTACACGTTCATTCCCTGCGATCACCTTTGAATAATCATCCGTATAGGCATTGGAGACAACCACGAACTTGTTGGTGATCTTCCCTTTCTCAAAAACAGGGAAGTAACGCTGATGCTCTTTCATAGAGGTGATGATCACTTCCGGCGGCAGTTCAAGGAACATCTCATCGAAGTTACCTACCAACGCTTTAGGGTTTTCCGTAATAGCGACCACTTCGGCAAGAAGCGCACTATCTCGCTCGATCACAATACCATGCGTATCTTCAAGCGCATCGAACTGCTCCAAGATCAACGCTTCACGCGCTTTAGGCTCAATCATGACCGCACCCTCTTGGAGTACCTTTTCATAGTTCTCGATCGCAGGTACATCTACCGCATCATACGTCACCATACGGTGTACATAGGTTTTGGTATCCGACTCCACACCAAAAAGCTCTACCGGTACGGAAGTTTCACCCAAACGTACCTGAAGCCATCTGACCGGACGAATGAACTCATCGCTTCTATCTCCCCAGCGCATCATCTTTCCAAATGCCATCGAAGCGATCCATTTTTCGATCATCTCCTGCAACAGTGTGGCAGTCTGAGCGCCCTTCTCCTCTTTTTTAAAGTAAAGTACCTCTGTCTTCCCCTTCTGAGCACGTCCAAGTTCGGAAAGATCCACTCCGCACTTTCTAGCAAACCCCAGTGCCGCAGGTGTCGGTTCTCCATCTTTAAAAGCCGCAGTTTCGGGAGGTCCCATCAGTTCGATAGTGCTGTCCTCTTGCTTTGTCGGCATCGCATCATGACGAAGCACCAGACGTCTTGGTGTATAGACAAAAGTAAAATCTGATCTCAGCTTGTAGCTCTCAAGCAGTTTCTGCCATGAGGCTTCTATATTTTTTACGATCTTAAGCAACGGGATCGCCGGAAGTTCTTCAACACCGATCTCAATTAGTAATGGTTGTGTCATATTGGATAATCCTGTAAGGAGATAATAGGAGATATTTTACCCAAAAGTTGGTAAATAGGGGGTTAGAGATTTAAATCGAGCTTGGCTATAATTCAACATCATCAAAAGTATGGGAGAAGAGAAGATGAAACGGACGATAGCCTTACTCTGTAGCGCTGTGATCCTAACCGCCTGCGATACGCGCGTATCACCGCAGCAGGAGCGTGCTTTGGGGGAGCAGCAGGCACAACAGGTACTTCAAAAATCGAAAGTCAGCAAAAATCCGACATACAATCGCCGTGTCACACGTGTAGGTAAACGCATCGCCCGTGTAGCGAACAGACCCAACTTCCATTGGCGATACTATGTGCTCGATAACCCTACCGCCAATGCCTTTGTACTTCCCGGCGGGAAGATATTCGTCAATACGGGGCTATTCAAGTACATCCACTCCGATGCAGAACTGGCAACGGTCATTGCACATGAGGTAGCGCATGCTCTTAAATCTCACGGTATTGACGGTGCGCAACGCCAACAGAACGCATCGCTTGTGGGTGCACTAATCCAAGTGGGTATGGGAGTAGCAGGGGTGGATCCATCACTGGCTCGAACGGTCAATCAAGCCTACGGATACGGTGCTACATACGGGTACTTACGCCCTTACTCCAGAGAAAAAGAAGCCGAAGCCGATGCTATTGGGCTGATGCTCATGGCAAAAGCAGGCTATGACCCAAGAGCCGCTTTGGCTTTTTGGGAGAAGTTCGCTAAAGCGGGTTCCGGTATGCCTGAATTTCTCTCTACCCATCCAAGCTCCTCTCACAGGATCGCAAACCTGCGTAGACTTATGCCTCAGGCGATCGCACTCTATGAGCGAAGCCCCTACAGAAGACGCTACGCATCCGGGCGTTAGCGATCCTCTTTTTCCTGCGCCTCTTTTTCGGCAAGATCTTTACGACGCCACTCTTCATCGAACTTGGAGCGGAAGTTGTTTCTTACGATCGCAAAGGTCATATAGGCAAAAAGCCCTGCTACGACAATATAAAGATAGTCACCAAATGACATTAGGATTCCTTTGTAGCTAAAGTATTGGGGATCGTGATCTTCTCGAACCCCTCATAGTTCTGTCGAACCGCATCGTAAAGCACCACACCTACGCTCACACCAAGATTGAGGCTTCTGCCTTTAGGTCCCATAGGAATGGTAATGCACTGCTTGGGGTGTTCTAAGAGTACCCGTTCATCAATTCCCTTGGTCTCCGAACCGAACAGAATAAAATCACCCTTTTTAAAAGGAGCATTGAAGTAGAGATTGTCCGTTTTAGTCGTGGACATATAACTGTTCTTTCCGATAGGATGGGCTTTGAGAAATTCATCAAAGCTCTCCCAGACCACAAGATCGAGCTCTTTCCAATAGTCCAGTCCTGCACGCTTGACCGCTTTGTCGTCAATATCAAACCCTAGCGGCTTGACCAAATGCAGTGTTGCACCAAGATTGACACAAATACGCCCGATAGTTCCGGTATTTTGAGGAATTTGTGGCTCGACTAGAACAACATTGAACATTTTTTTCCTTTTTTTATGTAGGTCGGGGTATCTTTACCCCGATATTGATATCTGGATGAGATAAAATGTTTATTTGTGTATCATAAATCAATCGTCGGGGTGGGGACACCCCGACCTACTCATTCCTCACTAAAATACGATCGTTTTATTACCGTTGACAAAAACACGGTCATGCAGTACCAAGTTCAATGCACGGGAGAGTACGACCTTCTCCACATCACGTCCGGCACGTTGCATATCTCTCCAATCGAAACGGTGATTGACAGGAATGACATCTTGTGCGATGATCGGTCCTTCATCAAGATCGTCCGTGACAAAGTGTGCCGTTGCACCGATGATCTTTACTCCTCTTTCAAATGCCTGTTTATAAGGATTCGCTCCGATAAAGGCAGGAAGGAAGGAGTGGTGAATATTGATAATACGCTGAGGATATGCCGAAACAAAGGCAGGGGTAAGGATACGCATATATTTGGCAAGTACGATGTAGTCGAACGCATTCCCATCGATCTTTGCCATCACTTTTGCTTCATGCTCCTCTCTACTAAGCCCTTCAGCAGGTACATGGAAGAAAGGTATGTCAAAACGTTCAACAAGATCTCTTAGCGTATCATGATTGGCAATGACACACTCGATCTGGGCACCCAATTCACCCGCGGCATACCGGATGAGGATATCACCCAGTGCATGCGACTCTTTGGTAGCGAGAATGACTATTTTCTTATCTTGTGGTGCGATTACACGAATATGCGCATCTTCAGGCGCGACTTCTCTTAGGGCTGCATCAAGCTCTTCTATCTCGAACGTACCGCTGACGACCGTACGCATAAAGAACTTCTCATTCTCTTTATCAACGAACTCACGGTTGGAATCGATATTGAGATCACGGTCGTAGAATACCTTGGATATCTTATAGACCAATCCCTTGGCATCATGACAGTCGATAAGTACACGCACTCTGGTTTCCACTACTACAACCCTTTATAATAAAGGGCACCCACAAGGGGTACTCCTACAATTAATATAAAATAAAGCGGAGCCACCGCACCGCTTACAACAACTATTCACTATTTGTTATTCACCATTCACTTCATACGTAGTGTGACTATCGTGAGGCATAGTCTGCGATAATATCACCCATCTCCGAACAAGAGACGATCTCTTTGGCATCGTAATCACCGATATCTCCGGTTCTATACCCTTCAGCCAACGCTTTTTTGATCGCTTCATCGATACGGTCTGCCGCTTCCTGCTCATTAAGCGCATAACGAAGCATCATACTTGCAGATGAGATGGTTGCCAACGGATTGGCGATCCCCTGCCCTGCGATGTCAGGCGCAGAACCGTGGATCGGCTCGAAAAGCCCTACACCTTTTCCCGTACTTGCACTTGGAAGCAAACCGATTGAACCGCTTAACATAGAAGCCGCATCGGAAAGGATATCTCCAAAAATGTTCCCTGTCAAGATCACATCGAACTGTTTAGGATCACGGATCAGTTGCATAGCGGCATTATCGACATACATATGAGAGAGTTCCACTTCAGGATAGTCTTTTGCCACATCCTCTACGATCTCTCTCCAGAATTGGCTTACCTCAAGCACGTTCGCTTTATCGACAGAACACAAACGCTTGTTTCTCTTCATCGCGATATCGAACGCCACGACCGCGATACGTCTTACTTCCTCTTTAGTATAGACCATGGTGTTGTAGGCTCTATCTTCCAAAAGTTCTCTTGGCTGACCGAAGTAGATACCGCCTGTGAGCTCACGTACGACCATGATATCCACACCCTGGATCACTTCAGGCTTGAGGCTGGAAGCGTTGACCAGTTCATCATAGACCATTGCCGGTCTGAGGTTGGCGAACGTCCCCATCTCTTTACGAAGACCCAGCAGTCCTGTCTCAGGTCTTAGATGACGCTCAAGGTTATCCCATTTCGGGCCACCGATCGCACCAAAGAGTACGGCATCGACCTTCTTGACACCTTGAATGGTCTCTTCAGGAAGCGGTACACCCGTCTCATCGATCGCAGCTCCACCAAGAAGCATCTCTTCATATTTAAGATTGAATCCCTGTGCGACAGAGACCGCATCCAATACTTTGATCGCTTCATCTACGATCTCAGGTCCGATCCCATCACCTTTGATAACACCAATTCTATAACTATTCATCTTATGCTCCTGCCTCGATCTCTTTTTTAGCGAAATTGATCAACCCGCCCGCATCTACCAACTCCTGCATAAATGCCGGGATCGGTGTGAACTTGTAGGTCTTTGCCTGTGTGACATTGATGATCTCACCCGCATCCATATCGATACGTACCGTATCACCTTCATTGATCTCGTCCGCCTCTTTCAATTCAAAGATAGGCAATCCCATATTGAATGCATTTCTGTAGAAAATACGTGCGAATGTCGGTGCGATCACTGCATTGATCCCCGCAGCTTTCAGTGCGATAGGCGCATGCTCACGGCTTGAACCGCAACCGAAGTTCTCTCCGGCAACGATGATATCGCCTTCACTCATCTTGGAGACGAACTCAGGATCAGCATC
Organism: Sulfurovum sp.; assembly: GCA_027063305.1. Lineage (GTDB taxonomy): Bacteria > Campylobacterota > Campylobacteria > Campylobacterales > Sulfurovaceae > Sulfurovum. The sequence continues at coordinate 11,872 of JAMORY010000014.1, forward strand.
CTCCATAACGTGTTTTGCCAGTTCACTCGGCTCACTGGTATTGAGATATCGTGCGGCAATAATCAGGTCCGTATCGATATTATCGCCGAATTTCCAAACTTTTCCTTGCAAAGTGCATCCTTTAAAACGCGAGGTCGCCCTCGATAAAATTTTCGCGATTATAGCCAAAAAAAAGGATTTTGCCAAATCGCATACGCAAAAACGAAGAAATTTTCGGTATAATCCACCTTAAATAATCCTGAGTTCTATACATCCATTATTGAATCACACGATACACTATCTAGTAAAGGGGCCCCATGGCAACAAAAGACAGTATGAAACAGATCGAAGCACTTTTTAAGTCTAAAAAGAAGGGTGATGTTGTTACATTTGAGAACATCGCAAAAGAGTTCACCAAAGCACCTACGGCTGCACAGGCAAAAAAGATCGCGAAAATGGCGGAAGAGGCGAAAGTAGAGATCATCTCCGCTTCCGAATATGCCAAACACCTCACAGACAAAGAGAGCAAACGTCGTAAAGATGCACGTAAGCGTGCCGCTGACGGGGAGATAGAGGATGAGTTCGACCTCCATAAGGAGAAAGAGCTTCTTGAGTGGAGCCGCTCAGACTCCCCTGTTCGTATGTACCTGCGTGAAATGGGTAAGATCCCGCTTTTGACCAAAGAAGAAGAGGTGGAGCTGAGTAAACAGATCGAAGAGGGTGAAGAGATCATTATCGATGCGATCTGTTCGGTTCCTTACCTCATCGACTATATCCTTAACTACAAAGAGCCGCTGCTTAACCGTGAAAGACGTGTAAAAGAGCTCTTTAAAAGCTTTGAGGATGAAAAAGGCGACAGTGACAAAGAGGATGCCGATGAGAGTGATGAGAGCGAAGGAAGTGAAAAACCAAAGAACGACAAGCGTGTCAAGCAGGTCGTAGAGAGCTTCAAACGTCTGGAAAAAGCAAAAAAAGAGTGGATGAAAGCACGTGAGGGCTTGGACGAACTGCTTGCCAATGAGACCGACCCTGTCAAGATCATCCATGAACGTTTGAAGATCGCCTTTAAAAAAGAGCAGCTCAAAGCTGCCCTACTTGACCTCGGACCGACATCCAAACTCATCAACGAGCTGGTCAAGGCGATGGAAACGGCCCTCAAGAGTGACGACAGTTTCGATAAAGAGCTGAAACGTTTGGAGTACAAACTACCACTCTTTAACGATACGCTCAGAGCCAACCACCAGAAGATCCTTGATAACATTATCCATATGGATAAAGAAGATATTATCGATGCCGTACCCGAAACAACGATGGTCAGCACCTATGTCGAGATCAAGAAGCTCTTTGAGACAAGAGAGGCAAGTAAAGGCGGTTTTGACCTGAGCGAAGAGAAGCTCCAAGAGATTCTTAACCAGATCCGTCAAGGTAAGGCAAAGAGTGAGAAAGCCAAAACACGTATGGCAAAATCGAACCTCCGTCTGGTCGTCTCTATTGCTAAACGTTACACCAACCGTGGTCTGCCTTTCCTTGACCTCATCCAAGAAGGGAATATCGGTCTAATGAAAGCCGTTGACAAATTCGAGTACGAAAAAGGGTACAAGTTCTCCACCTATGCAACATGGTGGATCCGTCAGGCGATCTCAAGAGCTATTGCCGATCAGGCAAGAACCATCCGTATCCCGATCCATATGATCGAGACGATCAACCGCATCAACAAGATCATCCGTAAATACCTCCAAGAGACGGGGAAAGAGCCCGATCTCGATACGATCGCAAAAGAGGTGGGACTCTCTGTAGATAAAGTCAAGAACGTTATCAAGATCACCAAAGAACCTGTTTCACTTGAGACACCGGTGGGTGATGAGGATGACGGAAGATTCGGTGACTTCATTGAGGACAAAACAACACTAAGCCCGACCGATGCAGTACTCAAAGACGACCTCAACAACCAGATCGATGAAGTGCTCGATCAACTCAATGAAAGAGAGAAAGCGGTCATTCGTATGCGTTTTGGACTGCTTGAAGATGAGAGTGACAGAACACTAGAAGAGATCGGAAAAGAGCTCAATGTGACCCGTGAACGTGTCAGACAAATAGAGAGTTCCGCGATCAAGAAACTTAAGCATCCTAAGGTAGGACGTAAGCTGAAGAACTATATAGAAGAGTGATACAGCAGGAGAAGACTCTTCTCTCACTCGGAGTTCACATTCCGTTCACAATTTTATGTTAGTTTACAAAGAATGGTAGCTTATGCTACTTTTTGAAGGGAAGAGAATGGAAAAATTATCTATAGAAGAGACAAAATATACACCCCGCATTATAATGGATGCCGAAAAAGGACTTCTTCAGATCAAGGGAAAGTCCTATCCTGAAAATACATTTGAGTTCTACAAGCCTATGATTGAGTGGATCGAAACATACTTTCGATCCCCACAAGTCAAGACGACACTGCAAATGGAGATCATCTACTTCAACTCCAGTAGTTCCAAATTCTTTTTTGACCTTTTCGATCGTCTAGAAGAATACAGGGAGAGATCGGACATCACAATAGAGTGGATCTATGACCCTGAGAACGAAAGTGCTTTGGAAGCTGGAGAAGACTTCATTGATGATTTTGAGATGCTTAATATCCAACTTATAGAGAAGTGGACCACCTCATGAAATACAATCGCCAATTTGAAGATATCATCAACCGACTCCTTCTTGAAGCCAAGGAGCAAGATGAAATCTCTTTCAAAGAGGATATCCTGACCCTATCCGACATATACGCCAAAAAGAACAAACGGCTTGAACGGATCATCAAGCTCTCGGACAAACAGCAAATGGCGATCCTTGAGCTGAACGAAGAACTTGATGACTATAAACAGAATCTGGAAAAGCGTGTAGCCGAAGAGATACAGAAACGGCAAGAGCAAGAGGAGCTTCTTATGGAACAGTCTCGTCTGGCAACACTTGCCGAGATGATCGATGCCGTTGCACACCAGTGGACACAACCACTGAACGTACTTGCCACACAGATCGAACTTTTACATATTAACTCGATTAAACAGCATGCGCTCTCTTCTGATGAGATATGTACGTTCAAAGAGAACGCGACTATGCAGATCATGCATATGAGCAAAACGCTCAGCAGTTTCCGAAACTTCTTCAAGCCGATGCATGATGCTGTTCCATTCTCAGTAAAAGCCATGATAGAAGATGCTCTTGAACTCATGAAAAACGATCTTCTAAGAGCGAAGATAACCCTTTTGCTTGAAGTCGAAGAGGACTTTGAACTGATAGGGAACGAAAGTGAGTTCAAACATATCATCATCAACCTCTTAAGTAATGCAAAATATGCATTTGAAGAACAAAACATCTCATCACGTAATATCCACATTCGGATATTGGGAGCATCACAACGTTTTGAGGTCATTGACAATGCCGGAGGGATCGCGCCTGATATCATGGATACGATCTTTGACCTCCGCAGTTCGACAAAAGGAGAGAAAGGAAGCGGTATTGGGCTCTACATGAGCGCACAGATCGCACAAAAGCACCATGGTGAACTCTTAGCAGAGAATACCAAAGATGGTGCAAAGTTTACATTCATACTAAAGGATACCCATGATCACCATCAACTCACTTGAATCGATATTTAACGAAGAGCAGATCATTTTCTTAACCTATGGGGGGACCTTTACCCAATCGCTTATCGCAGGGATGACAGGTGTTCTGGAAAAAGAGATCGAAGAGGATGAGCTTTCCATGGCTACATCGAACAATATATTCGTTGTATTCATCGAGCTTGCCCAAAATATCATGAACTATGCAAAAAAGAGAAAGAACAGTCTTCACTTTGATCCTAAAGGGCTGGTATTTGTCGGGAAAAAAGAGAACCACTACTTCGTATGCGGCCAGAACATCATTACCGAATCCGATAAGACACTGATCGAAGCACGTCTGGAAGAAGTGACCTCACTTGATAAAGAAGGGCTTAAGAAACGTTATCGAGAGATACGCAGAAGTGGACGCGGGTCACATGACAAAGGAGGAGGACTTGGATTTTACGAGATTGCACGTAAAGTTGAGAACCTCGATTTTCGATTTGACAAGATCAGCGATGATCGATACTACTTTAAACTCTGCGCGACTATATAGATGAGCAGACTCTTTCGTATCTTTCTTCTTCTTTTCTTACTCCTAAGCATAGGATCTGCCAATATCAAGGTCTCTTATGACCCTAACTATGCCCCATACTCTTATAATGTCAAAGGGGAGCCCTATGGTCTCTTTATCGACATCTGGCGATATTATGCAAAAGAGAACAATGAGACAGTCACCTTCATAGCGGGAAAGAACTGGGATGATGCGATCACTTTAGTCAAAGAGCAAAAGGTCGACTACTTCTTAGGAACCACCCCTTATGAACCATGGATGAAAGCAAGCTACCCCTTCTACCAGACAAAAACCTCTTTTTTCATACGTAAAGGGTACCAAGAGAAGATCACACACGTCGGGATCGTCGGAGATGACTATAAAGAAGAACTACGCCATTATGATCCTGATCTCAATATCACAAGCTACATCGATTATGACTCTTTGGTAGATGCCCTTCTTTCTCAAAAGGTTGATGCGATCTATGATGATATGGCACCACTCTCATACTATGCCATCTCTCACCATCAACAGCATCTCATGCAACGCTCTTCCCTACTCTCAAAAGCATCGGATGTTGATGCGATTACAACTTCCAAGCAAAAGAAAGAGAGGTTCAACAGAGGTTTCCAAAGGCTTTCACCCAAACATCTCCTAGAGATCGAAAAACGCTGGATATATGAAAAGAGTGAGCGCTATTATGAGAGTGGTCAACCTATTACATCCATCTCTTACGTCTATGACTCGGACTGGAGACCTTTTGAGTGGAAAGATGAGATGCGAAAAGCACATCTGGGGATCATTTCTGATATTCTTGCGATCATTTCCCAAAAAACAGAGATCGACTTCATCCCTGTCCCTACTGAGAATTGGGAAGAGTCTGTCCAGCTTGTCAAAAAAGGGAAGGCCGATATGTTCAGTGCCGTTCCCGTAACACAAGCACGTCAAAAATATCTCAATTTCACTCAACACAGTATCTATAGCTATCCTGCCGTTCTTGTCTCTCATATCGACAGTGAATTTAGCTTGGATACGGATTTCCAAAGAAAACGGATCGGTATTGTCAAAGGGAACTCTTTAGGTGACTGGATCAAAGCACACTACCCTCATGCGGAATTTGTCTTTTATGAAACAGTGCAAGAGGGCTTTCAAGCCATTGAAGAGGGGGAGATCGACTTCTTTGGTATCAATGGGGTCACAGCACTCTACTATATTAATATTCTAGGATTTGACCAAGCTAAGGTTCTGACCAAAATGGACTATATGTTCCACTTGAAGATCGCTCTGCGAAAAGAGGTGCCCAAAGCAATACTCAACCGTATCGACGAAGCACTCGCAACCATTTCTAACAGAGAGCGTAACGATATCTATCGGAAATGGACCTCTATCAAGATCCAAAAAGAGATGGATTGGCGACTACTTGCAGGGATCCTTCTTACCGCTCTTTTGATCTTCGTGATATTCTGGCTTGTCAACCGCCATCTTAAAAAACTCGTTGATGAAAAGACAAAAGCGCTTAGACTGCTGAATGAGAGCCTTGAGGAGAAGGTAGAAGAGCGTACCGAAGCACTTGCACGCATCAACCGTCATATGCAAGACTCCATCACCTATGCCGCACTCATACAAAATACCATACTCCCTCCACAAGAGGAGCTAGGTGATTTTTTCAGTGACCATTTTGTGATATGGGAACCCAAAGATATTGTCGGAGGGGATATCTATTTCTTCCATACGATCAACGATACACAAGCGCTTCTCTATGTGATCGACTGTACAGGTCACGGTGTATCGGGAGCCTTTGTAACCATGTTGGCCAAAGCAATCGAAGCACAAGTGGCATCTCAACCCGATATCCTCCACTCACCATCAAAAATACTAAGCTACTTCAACCGTACGCTCAAAACCCTGCTCAAACAGGAATCTGCCGATGCGAATGTCGGAATGGATGCAGGTGTCGTACATATTCACAAAACCAAACAGGTACTCACCTTTAGCGGTGCAAACATCGACCTCTTCTATACGGATGTAACTGAGATCAAAAAACTCAAAAAGGATCGCTACTCTATCGGGTACAAACAGTGCCATGATGACTATCAGTATAGCGAGCATACGCTACAGTATGCAGAGGGAACGACCTTCTACCTCTCTACTGATGGTTATATCGACCAAAATGGTGGAGAGAAAGGTTTTCCAATGGGAAGAAAACGATTCATAAGGCTACTGCAACACGCCCTCTCACTCCCGCTCCATGAGCAAAAGAACGCACTTCTTCAAGCACTGAAGCGCTATCAGGGAGATGAGGAACGAAATGACGATATAACCGTAATAGGGTTCAAGCTCCCATAAGAGCCATCTCCATCCACTTCTATGCTATAATGGTACTATTATTGTGCAGGGTTCTCCTGCATACAATTCCAACAAGGCTATCTATATATGCATACCAAACCTTCGATCTTCGCACTCATCATCGGCACAGAGATATTGAACCAAAGAAGAAAAGATGCCCATTTTGACTTTCTTGCACATGCACTCATTGAGCATGGATATAGATTGAAGGGGAGTTTCATCATCGAAGATGACCCTGCACTAATCATTAATATGCTTAAGTTCATTGCCTCCCAACCCAACCCTATACTCTTTTGTTTTGGCGGTATCGGCTCAACCCCCGATGACCATACCCGAAAGTGTGCTGCCATTGCCCTTCGAAACGGGCAGACAGAGGTACACGAAGAGGCAAAGCGTATCATAGAAGAGACATTGGGGAAACACGCATATCCACACCCGATCAAAATGGCAGAGCTTCCTAAAGGGTCAAAACTCTTACATAATCCTGTGAACAATATGCCTGCATTCTATCTTGACGACCGTTTCTTCTTTATGCCCGGATTTCCTGAAATGAGCCATCCTATGGTTAAAGAGATACTACAAACCAAGATACCTAAAGGAAGTCCTCTTTACCGCTATACGCTTACGGCCCAATGCAAAGAGAACGAGTTTATCGAACGTATGGAGCAAACCCCCAAAGGGGTTGAGATCTCCTCTTTGCCCAAACTCCATGATGATACACGATGGCATGTTACCATCTCCGTCGCTTCACACGACAAAGTATTGGCAAAAGAGACATTTGAAACCTATATCAAAGATCTGAAGAATAAAAAGATCCCTTATACACTGGATGATGATAAAGCCTAAATGAAGCGTTATGCTCAAGCCCTAAAACACCCCGTAGTCGCCAGACTCTCACTGGTTCAACTGATCAGTTATTTCGGTACATGGTTCTCTCAAGTCGCTATCTACTCTATGCTAGTGGCATTCAATGCCGATGCCTTAACCATCGCAATGACAGCGGCAATGACCATGCTACCCTCTATCCTGCTTGCACCGCTTATCGGTATTGTTGTTGACAGAGTACCCTTTAAAAGATTGATCGTTATCCTGCTTGTTACCGAACTTCTCATGACGATCGGATTTACTTACATCGATACAGCTTCCATGATCCCTCTATTAATGTTCCTGATCTTCATTCGCTCCACTGCCGCATCAATGCTCTTTTCTGCAGAGATGACACTCTTCCCCAAAATTATTGAAGGTGAAATACTCAAAAGTACCAATGAGATCCACTCGATCATCTGGTCTTTTACCTATGCAGCCGGTATGGCGGTAGGTGGTATTGTCACTTACCGTTTCAGATATGATACCGCTTTCTATATGGATGCTCTGCTCTATTCTATAGCCTTAATGGTAATAATAGGATTACCTTTACAACTTACCCCACCCAAACGTACCCAGTCACACTGGCAGATGTTCATAGATGGCTTTCTTTACCTTAAACACCATCCTAAAATATTACACCTGATCCTACTTCACGCCTCATTGGGACTTACCAGCTTCGATACGCTTGTTACCTTGCTTGCCGATCATCAATATAAAACTCTTATTGCTGTCCCTCTCGCTATTGGCTGGATAAATGCTATACGTGCAGTTGCACTCATGATAGGCCCACTCATGATCGGGAAACTTGTCAGCCGTCATAACCTACACTATTTTTTCATTGCCCAAGGGATAGCCGTTGTATTCTGGAGCATGACCCAATCTAACTTCTACCTTGCACTACTTGCACTCTTTGGTGTGGGTTTCTTTACGACAACACTTTGGTCATATACCTATTTACTGCTACAAGAGGAGACAGAGCAAGCCTACTTAGGTCGTATCATCTCCTATAACGATATGTTCTTCATGCTCTCAAATATCGCAACAGCACTCTTTATAGGGTACGCCTTTAAAGGAGGGCTTTCGCTTCAAGCTATTACCTTTACCCTTGGGATGGGATTCTTCGCTACGGCACTCTATTATCTATGGTTCAAACAAAGAACCCTATAAGCATTGTTCTATAAGAGAGAGTACTCTCTCTATCTCTTTAGGCGAGAGCTTCCCGAATTTCTGATAGATCAATCGACCTGTTTTATCAAAAAGCAAGATATCGGAATTATCATCGGAAAGTTGCCACTTCTTGACCAATACCTTCTTCTTGTCTTTCACATAGACCGTATCAGGAAACTCTTTTTGCTTCTTTTTCAATAATGCTTCAATGATCATATCCGGTTTCCATGTAGCTGCAAGATTCACCACGGCAACCGATGCATACTTCTCTCTGTCAAAATGGCGTTGCTTCAATGCTCGTGTCAAAGGTGCATTGAGATCCTTTTTATCAGGATCGACATAAAAGAGAACATGAACCTTTCCCTTCAACATTTCAGAGTGCCAAGCTTTTCCATCGGTCATACCACCATTATCTCCTTGTAAGACCACAGATGGCGGGATTTTTCCCACTTCTATGGAAAAACTGCTTACTGCTGCAACCAACAATCCTACGATGATCTTCTTCATTGACTTTCCTCACTTTTGTTTTCATGCATACTAACTAAATTTGATGAACTATTTATGAATTTTATGCTACTATCTGCTCACGAAAATTCTGGAGAGTAGCCTCTTCACTAAGGAGATATCTTATGGATATTACTAAAATCGGACCGGGCGAATGCCCAGATGCGGTCAAAGCGATCATCGAAGTACCGCTTAACTCGAACATCAAATATGAGATCGACAAAGAATCAGGTGCTGTTGAAGTGGACAGAGTTCTCTATTCGGCTATGCACTACCCTGCAAACTACGGATTTGTAGCCAACACACTCTCAGACGACGGTGACCCGGCAGACGTTCTTGTGCTTTGCGACTATCCGCTTCAGGCAGGTTCTTACATCAAATGTAGACTGGTTGGTGTATTGATGACAGAAGACGAATCAGGCGGAGATGAGAAGCTTCTTGCCGTACCGACCGAGAAGATCGACCCGACGTATGCGAAGATCCAAGACCTCGCAGATGTACCTGAGCATACACTCAACCGTATCAAGAACTTCTTCGAGACATACAAAATGCTTGAACCGAACAAATGGGTCAAAGTAAGCGGCTTTAAAGACAAAGCGGCAGCTGTCGAGATCCTTGAGAAAGCGATCAAGAATTATAAATAAGACCCAAAACATAAACGTGAACCAGTTCACGTTTATAGGGCCGAAACAAAAATGGTGAAGCAAAATGACCTACGAAGGCGACAAAGCTTCACCATCGAACCTTCTGTTTAAATCTCCAATTCCCTCTGGCGATTATCCAAATATCGGTTTACACCCTCAACGATCCCTTCTGCAATACGTTCTTGGTAGTCTTCGTCAAAGAGACGTTTACGCTCTTTGGGATTGGTGATATAGCCGACTTCGACTAGAATGGAAGGGCGGCTCGCACCTACAAGCACATAAAAAGGTGCAGGCCGCACACCGCCGTCTTTGGCATCGGGGTACTTACCTTTAACACGCTTCATAATGTTACGTTGCACATCGATCGCAAGCTTATTACTCTCTATGATCTTAGGACCGTTCAATACCGAATCGATAATGACATCTTGACTTAAGGCATCCGTTCCTTGCAGTACCGAAGCATTCTCACGTGCGGCGATCTTCTGTGATTTGGCATCACGTGTCTTTTGCAGGAAATAGGTTTCTATCCCCTCTACAATATCAAAGCGTTCTTTATTGGCAATAGCATTGGCATGAATGGAGATGAATACGTCGGCATCTTTTTTATCTGCGATACGCGTACGCTGTCCCAGTGTCAAGAAGCGGTCATTTCTTCGTGTAAGATAGACACGGTACCCTTCGCTTCTAAATTCTTTGGCTACCTTTTTTGCGATCTGCAACACGGCATCTTTCTCCAGCTGCCCTTTGCATTTAGCGCCACAATCAAGCCCACCATGCCCCGCATCGATCACGACAAGACGTGATGAACGATCCGGTCCCATACATGCACTCAAGAGGAAAAGTGCCACAAGCACCACCCCTTTAAAAATCATACTCATACTCCCCCCTCAAAATTATTTAAAGTTCTATCTCTTTTTTACGGTTGTTCAAATAGCACTGTATCCCCTCGGCGATCCCTTTGGCGATCTGTTCTTGGTAACGTCTACTAAAGAGTCTTTTCCTCTCTTTAGGATGCGAGATATACCCTACCTCTACCAGAATAGAAGGACGGCTCGCACCAACCAATACCCAAAAAGGGGCATGACGAACACCACCATCTTTAACACCTTTATAATGAGCACGTAAATTCGCCATGATCCGCCGTTGCACATCGATCGCCAATTTATTACTCTCGATGATCTTAGGGCCGTTCAAGACCGAATCGACAATGACCTTTTTACTCAAGGAGGTTCCCGCCCCCTTCAGTACCGCTGCATTCTCTCTGGCAGCAATACGTTGTGACTTCGCATCACGTGTCTTTTGTAAAAAGAAGGTCTCAACACCGTGCACTTTATAGCGCTTACGTTTAGGTACGGAGTTTGCATGGATCGAAATAAAGACTTTTGCATCTTTCCTATCGGCAATATGTGTACGCTGAGGGAGCTTTAAGAACTTATCACTTCGTCTTGTCAGATAAACACGATATCCTCGCTTCTTCAGCTCTTTTTCCACCTTTTTGGCAATTTGCAGAACCAGATCTTTCTCTTTCTTTCCTCCGGCAACAGCACCGCTGTCATGACCGCCGTGCCCCGCATCGATCACGATCACCTCACCCGTTCCTCTTGCATAGATATTTTTAGATGCAGGCATGACCCTAGCGCGTTTAACCCCTGCGGGTTTCTTTTGGGTATGCTGATGTCTTTTATGAGAGACTGCTACGGGTGTCTTCTTCTTTTTTGGCTTTGAAGAGGTAACGGGAATCGGTTTCACCTTGAAAGGCGGAAGCGGGATATGGTAGGCATTATAGGCAAAAAGCGGACGGTAAGGGTTACAGCCATACCCTTTCCCTGTCTCCAAAACGACACGAACCGTATTTTTCTTATATTGTGATATACGTATAGAGCGGCAATGGGAGCTCTTTAGCCCTTTTGCGATGTTACTGCGTTTCACTCTTGCATCAGGAATATCGAATACTTCACGGTAGGGATGCGTCAGTGCAAAGTGCTTGATCTTACTTTTGTTGTAAGCTTTATCGAAGTGTAGGCGCAGTTCACCCCTTTTGATCTCCGCTTTTTCCAAAACGGCAATGGATGCCAAGAGCATCGTGCTGCCAAGAAGCAGCCACAAAATCAAAAGTTTCATGAACCTCACGCTACTTCTCTTCTCCGTTCATCAGTTTATCCATCAACTCTTTGACGGTGATGATCTCATTGAGTTTGTATCCGTTCGCTCCGGTAAAGAAAAGTCCTGTTTCGGCAATGCCGTCATAAGCATCGGTCAGTCTGTCGGCGATACAGTACCCGACCACTTTCGCCTCTTCACCGCGGTTACACGGTGTGACACAATTGGAGATACATGCGATCTTCGGCGCAGTTCCCTCTTCGATGCGTTTATGAAGCTCGGACTTCACACCACGCGCAGGGTATCCGACCGGTGATTTGAAGAGTTTAATGTCTTCTTCTTTGGCATCGATGATCTTCTGCTTCATCACTTCGCTTGCGTCACACTCGACCGTACCGATGAAACGGGTTCCCATCTGTACGCCGCTGGCACCCAGTTCGATCATTTTGACGATATCATCATGATCCCAGACCCCCCCTGCTGCGATCACGGGGATGTCACCCCAGTTCTTCGCCTCTTCTACTACCGGTGGCAAGATCGCTTCGAGTTGGTTCTCAGGCAAGAAACACTCTTCATACTTGAACCCTTGGTGTCCGCCGCTGAGCGGTCCTTCCACAATGACCGCGTCCGGCAATCTGTCATGTGTCTTCTTCCAGCGACGGCAGAGAATACGCAACGCTTTTGCCGTAGAGACGATAGGGATAAGTGCTACTTCAGGGTAGTCCTTTGCCGCTTCGGGCATCGTTAGCGGAAGTCCCGCACCGGTGATGATCATATCGGCACCCGCTTCACATGCATCGGTAACTACTCTGTCGTAATCACTCTGTGCATAGAGGATATTTACTGCCAAAGGCTTGTCACCGCAGATCTCTCTGGCATTCGCCATGATATGCTTGAGTGCTCTGGCAGAGTAGAAGTTCTCCGCCTCTAAAGGACGATGCTCTTTGCCTATCATCTCATCCGGCTCAAGATACATACGATTTTTATATGCACCTGTTCCTACGGCAGAGACAACACCCAGTCCACCCTCTTTACTCACCGTTCCTGCAAGCTGATCCCAAGAGATCCCGACACCCATACCACCTTGAACGATCGGCTTTTCGATCGTATGCTTTCCAATCTTCATCGGTTTTAAAGTCATGACTACCCCACTTTCACTTTTGCAAATTTACGTTTTCCAACTTGTAAGATGTACTCTCCGCTTGAGAGGTTCTTCTTCTCATCGGTCACCTTTTCCTGATCGACACGCACCGCACCCTGCTTGATGTCACGTCTTGCCTGAGAGGTTGAAGGCTCGATACCCGCTTCCACCAACGCTTTACATATCCAGATATCGGCTTCCACCTCTACTTCAGGCATATCGTCAGGCAGCTTGTTGGCTTTGAATACCTGATCGAACGCCACTTTTGCCGCTTTTGCCGCCTCTTCATCATAAAAACGTGCCACAAGCTCCATCGCAAGGTTCTCTTTGGCAACTTTGGGGTGCAGCTTACCTTCAGCCACGTCGGCTTTCATCTGTGCGATCTCTTCAAGACTCTTTTCACTTAAAAGCTCATAGTATCGCCACATCAACTCATCAGAGATGGAGAGTGTCTTGGCATAGATGTCATTGGGCGCTTCAGTAATACCGATGTAGTTGTTCAGCGATTTACTCATCTTCTGCACACCGTCAAGCCCTTCTAGAATAGGCATCATCAAGACCGCCTGCTCTTTACCTACGTTGTAGGTTCGTTGAAGGTGTCTTCCCATCAAAAGGTTGAACTTCTGATCGGTCCCGCCTATTTCGATGTCAGACTTTAATTCAACCGAATCATACCCTTGCAGCAGAGGATAGATGAATTCGGAGATGGAGATGCTCTGCCCTGCCTTGTAACGCTTTTCAAAGTCATCACGCTCCAGCATACGGGCAACGTTGAACGTAGTGGTCAGGGTGACCATACCGGCAGCACCCAACTTCTCAAGCCACTGAGAGTTGAATACCACATCCGTCTTCTCTTTATCCAAAAGATTAAAGACTTGATCGGTATAGGTCTTTGCATTGGCAAGGATCGTCTCCCTGTCAAGCACTTTACGCGTTTCACTCTTTCCGGTCGGGTCACCGATCATCGCGGTAAAGTCACCGATAAGAAGTTGGATACGCCCACCATGCTTCTGAAAAAGGCTCAGCTTCTGCAACAGTACGGTATGTCCAAGATGCAGATCCGTACCCGTCGGGTCAAACCCCGCTTTGACCGTATAGGTCTCACCTGTTTCATAAAACTTCTTTACAAGTGCCTCGATACGCTCCATATCGATGATCTCGGCAGTTCCTCTTCGGATCTCATCTAACGCTTTTTCTACCATTGTGTTCCTTCTTCATCATAATAGTGGTTATTTATTGTTATATGCATCGTCCAAGCTTGTGATCTCAATAAGCTTGAAGTGTTGAGAGATCTTCTCTTCGATCAAACGCTTTTTAGACTCCGTACTCTCAACCTCGATCTGACAATACTCAGCACTTTCGGAGTTCTTGATCCCCAGTTCGATACTCACGACGTTCAGATCCAATGCACTCAACTTGGCAAGCAGGTCCGCCAATACTCCTTTTTGGTTCTGTAGACTGATGATCAGTCGATAGCGGGAGAGTTTAGTGTTCCGCCAGTCCACAAAGAGCATAGGCTCGGCATGCAGGATCTTCGCATATGCCTTCTTGCACAATTTATGGTGTATAATAGCCTTACTGTCCTTATAAAAAGCAACGATCAGGTCCCCAACTTTAGGATGACAGCAATAATCGAACTCCACTCCCTCTATAGGCTTGTTGGTATAGAACTGAAAATGCTCTATCTCTTTGATCTGCGGGCGTTTATAACCTTTTTTGAGCAACTCCCAGAAACGTACCTCCTTCGCACCGATATATGCTGCAAGCTTATGGATCACCTCTTTGAAATATGCCAACTGCGTAGGGAGTTTGTGGATCGTCTCCGCCAATCCCATATCTTCGATACGTTTCTTGATCGCATCGCTGCTTTGATCAAAAAGGGTCGCCAAAATATTGTAAGCGGCAAACGTATCTGTCTCTTTGAGTCTCGCACGGCACATACTGCGTATGCCCTCTTTGGCTTTAGAGGTCTTCACCGCATCTTGCCAAGAGCAATGCAGATGCGGCATCTCATCTTTGATGATACGGACGATATCACCGTTTTTCAAGACTGTCAGCAAAGAGGCCTTTTGCTTGTTGACCAGTGCACCTGAAGCGTGTGCGCCCACCTCAGAGTGGATCGCATAGGCAAAATCGAGTGCGACCGATCCTTTAGGAAGCGTATAGTAGTCCCCTTTAGGTGAAAAGACCGTGATATCTTCGGAGAAGAGGTCGCTCTTTGCCAATTCGTAGAACTCTTCGACCGACTCGTTCTGATAGCAAAGTCCCTCCAACCACTGTAGATTGACACTGTTACTTCCTTCTTTATATTTCCAATGTGCCGCAACCCCGTACTCCGCCAAACGGTGCATCTGCTTGGTACGTATCTGTGCTTCAACGATACCTTCTTCATTGAAAAGTGTCGTGTGGATAGTCTTGTAACCATTCTCTTTAGGCACGGCGATATAATCTTTGAATCGAGAGATAAGCGGTGTAAAGTTCAAATGCATCAGACCAAGAACCTTGTAACACTCCAAAGGCTCTGCTACAATAATACGAATGGCAAGAAGATCCAGTACTTCATCGATACTTACCCCTTTTCGGTGCATTTTCAAATAGATGGAGTAGTAGTGCTTGACCCGTCCGATGATCTCGAACTGCCCCTGTGCGAACCCTTGTTTCTCCATCATCGTCGTTACTTTTTGAATGAAGGCATTGAGCTTGAACTGTAGATTTTGTGCATTTGCTTGGATATACTCATCTATCTTTGCATAATCTTCCGGATAGATATAGTAGAAACTCAAGTCTTCAAGATGGTTCTTTAGACGGGAGATACCCAAACGGTGAGCGATGGGCGCATAGACCACCAGCGTCTCTTCGGCTATACGTTTTTGTTTTTCAGGACGAAGCGCATCGAGTGTCAACATATTGTGCATACGGTCACATAGTTTGATCACCAATACCCTGATATCCTTGATCGATGCGACCAGCATCTTTCTGAAGGTCAATGCCGAAGAGATAAGCCGTTCATCCGACCCTGAGGGGATCAACTTCTCATCGCGTATCTCTACGATCTTGGTCAATCCCTCAACCATATGCGCTACATCCTCTCCGAAACGACTGACGATATCTTCAAGTTCATACGGGGTATCTTCTACAACATCATGCAGCAGTGCCGCCTGCACCATCAGTTCGTCATTGGAGATAGATGCGGTGATCGCTGCGACAAGAATAGGATGGACAATATAGGGTTCACCGCTTTTTCGTGTCTGCCCTTCATGGGCATGGATCGCAAATGTCAGTGCCTGTTCTGTTGTTTGGGAGTGCATGGGAAGTTGTTCCCATAGAAGTACAGTAGCCTCTTCTATCGTATGGATATCTTTGACTGTAGAGAGGAATGCATCCAAGGGGAACTACCCCTCAAGAGAGACGATGAGCTTACCTTCTGCGATCTCACGCAATGCGATATCCGTATGTTTTACAAGTTTTGGGTCAGCATCGACCAAAGGCTCTGCACCCTTAGCGATCTCTTCCGCTCTTTTTCCTACGGCATTGGCCAAAAGGTACTTATCGAAATCGACTCTTTCCAATGCTTTTGCTGTTAACTGTTCTGTTCTCATTATTCTCTTATCCTTGCAAATATATTATTTATTTTACGATCGAGCAGAGGCTCATATCGCCTTTAATGATCGAAAGGAGGTTACCCTTCTCGAACATATTACATACAACGATCGGAAGACCGTTCTCTTTTGCCAATGCGATAGAAGTATCATCCATCACTTTAATGTGGTCGTTCAACGCCTGATCGTAACTAAGCGTATCGAGCTTGACCGCATCATCGAACTTGTTCGGGTCTTTATCGTAGACACCGTCCACTTTTGTCGCTTTAATAAGCAGATCCGCATCGATCTCGGAAGCTCTCAATGTCGCTGCCGTGTCAGTCGTAAAGTATGGATTACCCGTACCACCGGCAAAGACCACGACACGCCCTTTATCAAGATGACGCTTCGCGCGTCTGACAATGAACGCTTCACCGATCTCCTGCATGTCGATCGCCGTCTGCAAACGTGCGGAGATACCTGCATGTTCCAAGGCTTCTTGAATGGCAACACCATTGATGACGGTTGCCAACATTCCCATGTAATCACCACTGGTACGCTTGATGATCCCGTCAGCAGCCGCACTTACACCACGGATGATATTACCACCGCCGACAACGATCCCGACCTGTACGCCATTGTCAACAAGCTCTTTGATCTCACCTGCAATAAAATTGAGGATCTTCGTATCGATCCCATAGCCTTCTTTACCCGCTAATGCTTCACCGGAGAACTTTACCAATACTCTTTTCGTCACAGATATGCCCCTTATATAATTTCGCGATTATACTCTATTCTTGGTTAGGAGGCGTTTAAACCGTTTAGAGACGGATCAGTTTCAAAGGGTCAATATGTTTAGAATTCTTCGTCGCTTGAAAGATCAGTTTTTTCTTCACTTTGCCGACAACATACCCCTTTTTGATCTTACTGCCTACATGTATGGTCGGTGCGATCTTGGAGAGTCCGGCGTAGACCGTATGCATTTTACCTCTATGGGCAACGACCACGACTCTTCCAAGCATACTCGACTTCCCGGCAAAAACTACTTTTCCGTTTAGAATATTCTTCACTTTTGCAGGGGAGGTCGGTGCCAGTAACGTGACCGACTCGTTAAATATCTTGATTTTGTATATCGGATCGACATACGTACCAAACTTCTTGACCACCTTTGCGCCTGCGATAGGAGAGATGGTCTTCGCTCCACGATACCGATAGACAGCCTCTTTCTTATAGGAGGAGTTGATATTGCGAACACGACTACTCTCTTTTGCCAATTTCTTCTTCTCTGCCTCAGCCTCTTTGGCAGCAAGGCGGGCTTTCTTTCTTGCCTCCTCTGTTTTGGCACGGCGTAGCGCCTCTTTTGCCTTACGCGCCTTCTCTTTGGCTCTTGCTTTGGCAAGACGCAATTTCCGTTTACGCTCCTTCTCTTTTCTCAATGCCTCTTTTCGTGCCGCTGCACGACGCTTCGCCTCTTCGACCTCTTGCTTTCGAAGGATATTCAGCTTTGCCAATGTTGCACGCAGGGCATTCTGCTTGTCAACGATCTTTTGAAGTTTTGCCGTATACTTCTCTTCATCTTCAGAGAGACGTTTTAGCAGTGCCTCTTTCTGTTTTTTCTTTTGTGCATAGGATTCTCGTTTCTGAATGATACGCTCTATCTGCTTCTTTGTACGCTCACGTAAACTTATGGTATCGCTTTTACGCCGTTTCAGACGACTGATATCCCCTTTGAGCGACTCGAGCATTTTTGCATTCTCCGCTTTATAAGCCTGATAGACTTCTTGGTCGATAATGGACTTACGGGTAGGTTCATGTGCCTTTTCCATTGCAAACACTACAGAGAATCTCTCGGAGAGTAGGGAGATAAACTGTTTCTCTTTCTTTTTCAGCACCTCTTCTGTTTGTTGCAACTCTGCTTCAGATGCCTTAAGACGCTTCTTCAGCTTGCGATAGGTCGCTTCACTTTCACTCTGATCCTTACCAAGTGCATCGATCTTCTTCTCGAGATAGGTTATCTCTTTTTCTGCAGCCTTGATATCCTTTGCGATCTTGTCTAAACGTCGGGCTGCACGTTTTCTCTCTTTTTGTGTTTTACTCAAGCTCTTTTGGGAGGATGATATCTTCTTTGTCGTTGAACTCGCTCCCCATAACAATAAAGAAGGGAAAAGGATCAGAAAGAGTAAGCGCTTCACTCCTCTTCTCCTTTCGCACTGAATACGACCATATAGACCGCAATGATCACCAACAGTAGTGCAACACCCAATAAGATCGCCATATCGGTCATCTTGAAAAGTTCGTTCTGTTTCTCCACCATCAGATCGATCCCACTTTGTGCCGCCCAAACGAACTTCACATATAAAAAGACCCCGCTTGTCAACATCGTTGCGATAAAAGCATCAAAGATCGCTACTTTAAAGAGCACCCCCGAACGCAGCATCAGCGGTGCCCCGAATATCTCCATCACACGCATACGCTCTTGATGGGCATACTTCCATATCTCCATCTGTTTGATGATCAAAAAGAGACTGACGATCCCCATAAACCCGATAAAGACCTTTAAGAGAAATTTGATAAAGGAGAAGAGCCTGTATGCAGAACTGTAGCTGCTTCCAAATGTCTCTACACGCTTGACCACAGGGTCTTTCTCCAGATCCTCTTTAATATGCTCAAGCTCTCTTGTACCAAGATAACTGTCCAGTCCTACATTATAGAAGTATGGCAAAGACTTCAATATCTCCGCCTTGCTCTCTTTGCTGATCCCCTGTGCTGCTTCCGAAACGATACTCTCTCGCTTGATCGCTTTCATCGATGCAATATGGTCATTATGGGCTCGGAGCTGTTCAAGAGTAATGGGTTTACGGGTGACGACCAGCATGGTATAGCCCTCTTTCAATCCCTTCTCATATGAGTCTGTCGTGCGGTCGAACACCAAATAGAACTCGATCCCCAACAAGATCGCCATCAATGGCAAAATAAACATTAAGTGATTTTTAATGAACTTCATAAACACCCTTGCTTTCAATAATAAAATGACGGTAAGGTAGAGAGAAGATTGTTGGTATTTTATGGGTTACAACCAGTACGGTGGTCTCCAACTGCTGACAAGCGTTCTCCATTAGATCCCAGATGACATTAGAGGAGTAATCATCGAGGTTCCCCGTCGGTTCATCTGCCAGAATCAGAACAGGGTTCTTCGCCAATGCACGTGCCACACCCACGCGTTGCTGCTCTCCACCACTTAGCTCCAAAGGATACTTATCGGCATATTCGGCAAGCTTTACATGCTTTAAAAGCCTGTGTGCTTGTGTGTTTTGCACATCAATGGAGTATCCTGCGATCATTAACGGCAATACGACATTCTTAGCGACCGTCCACTCATTGATCAGCTTATAGTCTTGAAAGATAATACCCATATGGGTACGCAGTTCTTGTAGCTTTTTAGGCTTGACATTGGCAAGGTCGACCCCTCCGATGATCAAATTTCCTGACTTTGGCTTAAGCTGTCCGTAGAGCGCTTTTAGAAGTGTCGATTTCCCCGATCCGCTAGGGCCGGTAATAAAAACGAAATCTCCTTTTCTAATATTGAAACTGGCATTCTTGATGATCTCTTTACGACCGTTATCATACGCTAAGGTCAGGTTTTTTGCACTAATGACGTTCGACATGACTGAGTAACTCCACGATTTTTTGATGGGCCTTTGCATTGACACTGGTCTTTACAGGAGGAGAAACAAAATAGCGGCATCCATCCTCTTGAAGCAAAATATACTTATGCTCAGGACGATCGAAACTACCGAATGAACACTTGATCAACCAACGTGTTTTATTGATCTTGTAGCATCGTTCGATATGCACGAAGTAATCCTCTTCCACCACTGCCTTCTTCGGCAGAGCATCTTCTATCCCTTTCTGATATTTTACAATATTAAAATTAAAGTTACTTATCGGTTCTTTCGGTTCAGAAACCTCTTTGGCTGTAACATAGACATCATAGATATCCTTCTCCATCTTAAGCCAACGTGCCTCATATTTACTCGTTACTTCCAAGGCTTCGTTCTTACGCACCTCTACTTCAATCTTCGGTACGGCAAAAAAGGTCTCCAGCGCATACCAGAAATAATTATTACTATCGGTACGAAGCTCCAATCGCCCACCCTGTCGCAATACACGTAAAGACTCCGCCAAGAATGTCGGACTGATCACACGACGATGCGGCTTTTTGTCCCAAGGTACAGGAAAGTGAACGAAGATCTTTTCCAAAAGGTTGGATGGAAGCATCTCCAAAAAGAGCCTTGCATCATAATTGACCACCCAGATATTCTCCAAGCCCTGAAGTGCGATCTGTTTTAATACCTGCTGTGCCGATGGGGTATGGATCTCCAAGCCGATAAAGAGCGTATCTGGATGTTTTTTCGCCTGATAGAGCAGATGTCTTCCCGAACCGAACCCTACTTCTACAGAGACCTTCTCAAAAGGAAATACAATAGACTCGAAATCTTCGATCTGTTTCTCATACTCTGAAGCGAAACGGCTCTCTTTATGCTGTGTGATATTTGAGGAGATGATCTCAAGATTGAGTTCTTGGGCTACACGAGCCAACGCTTCTTTAAGCAGGTTGACTTTTAGCGGACGCGTCACCTTGTCATATTTAATAAGTACTTCATCATCGAACTTCTTTACTTGCAGTAAGAATTCTCTTTGGTCGATGACCACACCCCAAAGTTCATCTCCACGGTTATATGAGGTTGCACGGAACGTCAAGAGTTCACTATGAGGGATCTTCTCCTCTACGATCGCGGTATCGAACGGTTTTACTTTGATATGTGGCATGGTCCAGTCCTTTGTCAAATAGAATCACATGCACGTCTATCTTGTAAACTCCTCTTTAATACGGTCGGGGGTCAATACGGTATGTATCTCATCCTCATCAAAATATTTTTCCAGATAGTTGGTCATATCATCAAAGAGCGGAGCGACGAACTCCATCGCTTTTCCTGTTACAGGATGGGTCAAATAGAGCAGATAGGCGTGCAGATATACACGGGGAATTTTATCTCTTTTGCTCTTAAAGCCATATAAAGTATCTCCAAGAATATGACGTCCCAAACTCTTAAGATGCACCCTTATCTGATGTGTTCTTCCTGTATAGAGTTTTGCTGCGACCAACTCCGTATCATGCGGTGAGGTCAAAAGCTTTCTAAATGCGGTTCTAGCCTCTTTCCCATGAGGTATAACATCCATCTTCAAGCGATTCTTGGAATTACGCCCGATAGGCTTATCGACAATGATACTCTCTTTTAACGGATGATCTATCAGTGCAAGGTAGTATCGCCCCATACTCTTATCTTGCAGTTGTAGACTCAGCTTCTCATGGGTCTTATTATCTTTTGCGATCACCAACGCCCCTGTTGTCTCTTTATCGATACGATGTACGATCCCATGCCGCTCCTCTCCACTGATAGTAGAGAGTGAAACTCCTTTGTGTACCAACCAGTCAACAAGTGTCGGCTCCTTAACGGAGGGCGCAGGATGAACGACAAGTCCACTAGGTTTGTTCACAACCAAAAGATACTCATCCTCATAGAGGACCTCTACATCAAAATCGATCTCAACAGCTTCTCTCTTTTGGGCTTCTTTGAAGGTATATGTAAGCTCATCCCCTTCTGCTACTTTAAAACTGGGTTTTGTTACTGTTTTACCATTGACCGAGACTAGCCCCTCTTTTATCAGTTTTTCAACTTGATTACGACTGACATCGAGCGTTTGTGCAAGAATTTTGTCAATCCTTCCTGAGTCAGAGACTCTCAGTTCCTCATTACTCATTACTCATTACTCATTGAAATATCATCCCTATCCCAACGTGCAGGATCGAGGAAAGTATCGTCATGGATATGTTTAAATGATGCTTTGATCATCTTGAACATCTCCTTGTTCTCCTTCTCCATCTCATAGAGCCACGCTTTGGTCGATGCTCTTGCATGCGGCATCTTGACATCTTTCAACATAGCCGGACACGCTTCATCACCAATGACCTGCAAGTTATTCTCTGTTGCAAAATCCCTCAGTTGACGTTCTCGTACCTGTATTAACGGACGGATCAGATGAAACCCTTTTCCTGTCTTGTAGATAGGTGCCATGCTTCTTAACGTACCGTTGTAGAACATATTCATAAAAAAGCTCTCGACCGCATCGTCGAAATGGTGCCCCAGTGCCACTTTGGTAAACCCCCCTTCTTGTGCAAAAGAGTAGAGTGCCCCTCTACGCATACGTGAGAAGTAGGAGCAGAACGATGAATTCTCTCTTATCGTTTCATGTGATATCTCATAGATATTCGTATCGTATACCGTATGCTTTATGCCATAACGTTTACAATGCTCGACAAGATAATCGTAGTGTTCATCGGGCATACCGTACTTTACCGTACACGCCTCAAATTCAAAATTGAAAGGGGCATGCTTTTGAATATATTTCAATGCATGTACCAGTGCAAGAGAGTCTTTCCCCCCGCTCAGACCGACGAGAACCTTGTCCCCTTCTCCGATAAGACGGAACTCTACATTGGTCTTCCCTATTATCTTCAATAATTTCTTACTCATAGGGATCGTCTCACCCTCTGCTTTACGTACTCTTTTATTTGTTTCGTTCTCTGCCATGATTCTCTTCTGTTTTTCCAATACTGTGATTTCTCTTAGCAAACTGCTCTATCTACATAAAAGGAGTTTGGTAAAAGACGGGTACTCTGACCCGCCATTGGCATCATACTGTCACGACGCTTCAGCGATCGCTTCGACCATAGAGAGAATGAAATCCGCACTGATCTGGGCAGAGCTTTCCAAAAACACATCGAAGTTGAAACTTGCATCCATATCGGCACTATCGGAGATAGCACGCAAGATAAAGAACGGTATGTTCAAGGCATGACATACTACGGCAACACTCGCCCCCTCCATCTCAAGTGCATCCGCTTGGAAAGTCTCACCGATCCACGTCTTACGATCAGGATCCGCAACGAACTGGTCTCCCGTTGCAATAATACCTTCTTTCAAAGAGAGCTCTTTTGCCTTAGCGACTTCCTTTGCGATATTGCGTAAGTTCACATCTGTCGGGATACATACTTCACCTTCAGGTACATACCCAAAAGGGTGACCGAATGCTGTAATATCAAGATCATGCTGACATAGACCGTCAGCAATGACAAGATCCCCGATCTTCAGGTCATCCGAGATCGCACCTGCCACACCGCTAAAAAGCAGCATATCACACCCGAACTTCTCAATGAGGATCGTAGCAGTGAGCGTAGCAAAGACCTTCCCGATCTTAGAGTAGGCAACAACGACATCCTGTCCTTGATATGTCCCCTCATAGTAGGTGTTGTTCGCATAAAGGTTCGCCGTTACATTATCGAGTTTTGCTATAAGCGGCTCTATCTCTTCAGGCATTGCCCCCATGATCGCAATTCTATTAGGCTTATCCAAGTTTCGCTACCTCTTCCAGTGCATTGGCAAGCGACTGCATATCTGAAACGACAAAGTGTGGCTTCTTCGTTGCTTTTCTATTCAAGCCTTTGAGAACACCTCCATGACCGAACTCGATATAACAGTCAATCTCATCGTCGAACTTGGCAATGGATTGCTTGTAGAGTACCGGAGAGACCAACTGTTTAGGAAGAAGTTCCAACGCTTCCTCTTTGCTCATGTACTTTTCTGCCGTTACGTTAGAGACAACCGGTGCTTTGAACTCATCTTTCAGCACTTCATTCAACTTCTCTGCCAAAGGTGCCGTCGCACTCTCAAGAAGCGGGCAGTGACTTGCAACCGACATATTCAACAGCATTGCACGTCTTGCTTTTGCCTCTTTTAGGATCGGCTCTAGTTTTTGAAGGTCCGGTTTCAATCCTGCGATCACGATCTGCCCCTGCGCATTATAGTTCACAGGCCACACCTTCATCCCTGCATCACGTTGCTCTTGGCATATCTTCTCAACAGTCTCGTCATCCAATCCCAAAGAGACAAGCATTCCAACATCTTGCCCTTCACACGCCTCTGCCATCAGTTTTCCTCTCAAGTTCACCAATGCGACCGCATCGATAGGATCCAACGCTCCAACCGCTGTCAATGCAGAGAACTCACCAAGAGAGTGTCCCAAGGCATACACCGGTTTAATAGGCATCTCGTTCTCAAACAATCTATGTGCAATAGCAGAGACAAGTAAAATGGCCGGCTGTGTAAACTCTGTCTTTTCGAGATTGTCGTTCTCCGTAAAGAGTAATGACTCAAAGTCGATCCCCGTTTTCTCACTCGCATCCGCGATCATCTTTCTGGCGATCTCGGAGTTCTTGAAGAAATCCTCACCCATTCCTTTGGCTTGGGACCCTTGCCCCGGAAATAAAAATGCACATTTTACTGACATCTATGCTCCTTGCTTTTATCATGATAATTTGTTTTATTTTACCATGTTTCTCTTTAACAGCGTTTGCGAATACGCGCGACAAGCGCGTCTCCGTTGAGTAACACCATCGGTTTATCCTCTACGAAACGGTAGCATTCTTTAGTAAATTCACTGGTCGTGACGATATAGACTTCATCCACCTCATATTCATGCATCAACCCATACATTTCACGCACGACCTTGACCGTGACCTTCCCATCCTCATACTTCTTACACTGCACAATCGCTCGTTTCATCCGCTTCTTCATATGAATATCGACACCCCCGTCCGCCCCTTGCGTCGTAGTCTCGAACACATGCCAACCCTCTTTCTCAAAGAGTACGGCACATAGATGTTCGAACTCACTCCAACTGAGTCTTTTCAAACGTTTGAGCCGACGATGTTTACAAAGATAGCGTTGCTTCACATCTCTGCCTATCCAGCGAAAGAGCTTCCAAAAGGACAGAAGGGAAAAAAAGAGTAACAGTGCGATAGAGTAGATCTGTATATCGGTAAAGTGCTGCATAAAGGGAAGTATAGTCAAATAAGGTATAGGAGGGCTAAAATCTGTCAAATTGACAGGCTTTTAGCTACTTTTTCAAATAAGTTTCAATCTCTTTGAGAAGTTTTTTAAGCTCAAGGTGGAATTTCCCCGTATAGACCGGTAGCATATCAAGATTATCATAGACAAAAAGCAATCCAATACGCTCCGCGATCTTCGCCATACGTTCCGCTCCTATCTGTTTGGATCGTTTCTCAAGGTCAATTGCGAACTCTTTGATCTGCCAACTTGCTTTGTTCTTAACGATCTCTCTAAAGTAGTAATCCGATTTTCCGAATGCCTCTACATACGACTCAAGCTCTTTAACATAATCAACTCCCATCTGTTTACATCGATCCTGTCCATACTCACGATTGAGCACTTTGAGGCTTGATTCTTCCTCTTTTGTCAGCGGTACCGGTATCTCTGCTGAGATACTGTTCTTTACAGGAATATACGGGGCGATCTCCTCTGCCTCCATATATGCCTCTTCACTTCTTCTAAAGGCATCGATGATGTATTTTTCCATATTGATCACCGGTTTTTGCATCTCTTTTTTGATCTTTCTCTCTTTAACATCCTTCTCAAAGAGTGAGATGATCAACTCAAAGATACTCTCCTGCATCACAGGTTTGACCAATGAAGCACTAACGAAATCTTTATTTACCACCTCTGTGTTATAGACATCCTGGAGTACGACGAATTTGAAATCCTGCTCTTTTTGAACCGTTCTGACCAACTGCTCGATACCCTCGGTCACCAGTGCTTCATCCAGTACGAAAATATCGTAGTGTGCGAGGTTGCTACCACGTTTCTTATACTCTTCCGCACCCACATCAACCTCATATAGGAAATATTTGAACATCTTCTTCAAACTGTTTGCAACGATCTTACTCTTTGAGATGATCAATACTTTTTTTCCAAGCATACCGATATCCGGTAATCTATAGTAGCGTCTGTTTCCGATATCTTGCAGTTTGAAAGGTACTGAGACCGTGATTTTGCTCGTCTCCTCCTCATACTTCACTTCTCCATCAAGCTTCTCTAACGGAAGCTTCAAACGTGCTTCAAAGAAACTCTCTGCCTTCTCTTTGGAGATATGGGTATCTTCCACTTCAAACGAGATGAACTCTTGATAGAGAAAATCCTCCGGTGCGCGAAGATGAAGTATCACTTCATGGTTAGGTGTGTTTTGGAATACGAACTTCAAAAGTTGAGAGAGTAGATGTGTGACCGTTTCGACATCTCCTTTCAACTCTTTAGGGATCGTGGTATCGATATCATAGACCAATTCTATCTGCTCATGTGTACGAACCCCCTCCAAAGCGGCGAAGATCGTCATAAGCACCATATTAATATCGAAGAATTTCTCTATTTTTTTCATACTACTACTCCCGTGTGTAATCACTCATTATAATGATTATAACCTATATAGTTGAAAAATGAGAAAAAATAAGAAAGGAAAAGAGATAGAGGAAAGAAGAAAAGAGTCAAACGACTCTTTTTGAAACAGCAAAATGCCATTATTTTAGTGTCCGCAACCGCAAGAACCGCTTTCGCAATGCTCTTCACCACCACCGACTTGTCCGCTTGCCGCTTCCTCTTCCGTTGCTTCTCTGTTAGAAAGCACGGTAACGGAGAACATCAAGTCTTTACCAGCCAATGGGTGATTGAAGTCGATCGTTACTTCTTTATCGTTAAACGATTTTACCGTTACTTGTACAGTCTCACCGTTCTCACCCTGTCCGTAGAGTGTCATTCCTTCTTTAAGATCAACACCTTCGAACTGCTCGATTGGAAGTGTCTGTACCGCTTCAGGGTTCACTTCACCGTAAGCATCTGCTGCTTTGACAAGAATGTCCGCGCTCTCACCCTCTTTCATTCCTACAAGCGCATTTTCAAGACCTGGGATAATATGCCCTTTTCCTGTAATGAACTCTAAAGGCTGTGCCCCTTTATTCGTATCGACAACCTCGTTGCTTCCTGCTTCTTTTACTTCGTACTCAATGCCTACAACACTGTTTTGTGCTTCAATTGCCATAAAATAGTTCCTATTGTTAGATTTTGTGCCATTTTATCTAAGCAAACTTTACTCCGCCTTATACCCTTAACGGTAGAGGTGAAAATTCTCCGGCGTGATCTGGGGATAGCCTTGCGCTTTGAACTCCGATACTGCTTCAGGGAGTGTTTTACGCTCATCACCACAATAAAAAAGTGCGATACCCAATCCCATTGCTGCTTTTACCGCACCCGGTCCGGCATGTGGTGTCAAGACTGCATCCACACCCAAAGCGTGAAGTACCGAAAAGATCGCCGGTCCGGTAGGATCTTCGTTCACGATCACCTTCATCTCATTGCTCTCATCATCAAAGATCCCGAAATACTTTGCTTTACCAAGTACTTTCGTGATCGCACTCTCCTCTTTTTGCATCTTCAACGGTGCTGCGAATTTCATACTTTCTCCTTTAAAATAATAATGTAGAATAATAACACTATTTATTTAATCTTATGGACGTGTCTCCCCATGTCCGTAGATCTTATACTTATATGTGGTCAATTCACTCACACCCATTGGCCCTCTGGCATGCAGTTTATTGGTACTGATCCCCACTTCCGCACCAAAACCGAACTCTCCGCCATCGGTAAACTGTGTCGAAGCGTTCAGGTAGACACATGCCGCATCCACACCATTCAAAAAACGTTCAGCGGTCGTATAGTTCTCCGTAACGATCGCTTCGGAGTGTTGTGAACCGTAACGGGCAATATGTGATACTGCCGCATCAACACCATCGACGACCTTAATGCTTAGAGTATTATCCAGATACTCCGTATCGAAATCTTCTGCCGTAGCCTCTTCGACGTTAATGATCTCGCACGTACGTTCACACCCTTTAAGCTGTGTTCCCTGTGCATCAAACACCTCTTTGATACGAGGAAGTACCTCTTCGGCAATAGTCACATCGACAAGCAAAGTCTCCATCGCTCCACATATCCCCGTACGGCGACACTTGGCATTAAGCACGATATCCAATGCCTTTTGCATATCAGCATCTTCATCGATATAGGTATGACAAAGCCCCTTGTCATGCTTGACAACCGGTACGGTCGCATTGCTTGCGACATATCGGATCAACGCTTCACCACCACGCGGTACGATAAGGTCGACATAACGGTCTTGTTTAATAAGCTTCGCTACCCCTTCTCGCGAACTATCAGGTAAGAGTGCGATCGCCGCTTCTGGAAGCCCGTTCGTGTGCAAGACCTGCTGAAGTACTTTGGCAATAGCACGATTGGAGTGCTCTGCCTCCTTACCCCCTTTCAAGATCGCGACATTCCCACTCTTAAAACAGAGTGCCCCCACATCAGCCGTTACATTCGGTCGAGACTCATAGATCACACCGATCACACCGATAGGTACAGAGACCTTCTCTATCTTAAAGCCTGCATCGGCATACCAACCGTCCAGTACTCGTCCTACCGGTTCTTTAAGCACTGCGATCTGTTCAATAGCAACCGCCATTGCTTCGATACGCCCCTCATCTAAAAAAAGTCTGTCTTTAAGCGCAGAGCTAAGGTTATTAACCTCTGCTTGTGCCATATCAAGCTTATTTGCCTCAATGATCGAAGCTCGATCAGTACGCAGTGCTTCTGCCATAGCTTTTAATATCTCATTCTTCTTCGCACCGCTTAGTGTTGAAAGTACACGACTCGAAGCTTTAGCCTGCTGTAAAAATCTTTCCATAATATCCGATCCTTGCATTTAAAATTGAGTAATTATAGCAAATTCGCCATTAGCCCCTATAATACTGCATTAAACGTAAAAAGCTTTGATAACCGAACTCCTCTGAAAACTTTTGGTAGTACACTTCCGTAATTTTAGGATAGCACTCTAACGCCTTGAGTATCATTTGTGCAAAAAGATTACTATCGTATGATTTCACAATAAACTTAGAAAGTTCATCTATCATCACTTCATCAATTCCCTTTGAAGCATAAGTGGTTACAACCGGTGTATGGAGAATAAGTGCTTCGACAATTACACGCGGTAATCCTTCCGAAAGAGAAGTCGAGACTAATAATGATGCCTGAGAGATATAAGGATATGGATTTTTTTCATACCCTACAAATACAATACGCTCTGTTAACCCATACTGTTTTACCAATTTTTCCAAACGCGTTCTATCTTCTCCGTCACCAACAATAAAAAGTTTATGAGGAATCTTATTTTCAATATGACGGTATGCCTCGATTAACATCTGATAGTTTTTTCTTCTGGTCAAACTTCCCACAGCAACAATCAAAGGTTCATCTAATACAATCTTTGTTGAAAGATAACGGACACTTTCAAAATCATGAGGGGCATAAATAACGGTTTTACTCTGAACTGGTATACTTAGAACATCCGTAATATTATCCAACACCGATTTGGAAATTCCTATTAATTTTTCATGAAGATACTTTTTCTCAAGACGTTTACGTTGTTTATAGCGCTTCCATAACCACCCCTTGATCTCCCAAGTATTATGTACCGTTATATAATAAGGTTGACAATACATTTTCAGCACAGGCTTCATATATTCGGCATTCAATAAAAAAAGATCATATACATTTCCCTTCAGATATGTTGCAAGTGATCTCTTTTTCCGATCTAAAGAATCTCCCTCTAAGTAAATAATTCCATCCTCTTGCACAGAGGTACGGTCTAAGACATAAAGCGTAACCGCAATTCCTCGTTTGCGAAACATCCGGAACCATAAAAGATAGTTTTTTTGAATCCCGCCACGTCCCTCAATACTTTTAACACACATACCAATATGTTTTGTTTTTGACATTTAGAGTTTCCCCATTTCTCAGTTCTTGCTAAGATACTCTATCGTGCTTGTACTAAAAAAAGGCTTCATCTTTGTATAAACATAAAGCTTTACTACATTTAGTATGATATAATCAGCTCTACTATTACATTTTACGTAAAAAGGTGACCCCATGCAAACCATTACATTCATCGGAAACGGTACTATGGCACTTAGTATAGCAAAAGGACTAAAGCAAAAATATAATATAGAAGTGGTCGGACGTGATATGAATAAGCTCAATGCCTTTGAAAATGCATTGGGGAAAGAGGTGGAAAAATTTCTACTCAATGACTTTAACATAAATGATAGAACCATTATTCTATGTGTTAAACCGGGCAACCTTGAGAATGTTGCAAAACAGTTAAAGGGAAAAGCCAAACTTCTTATCTCTGTCTTAGCGGGAGTTCAGCTCGAAAAATTGAAAAAACACCTTAAAAGTAAAGCAACTGTTCGTGCCATGCCTAACCTTGCAGCCAGTGTAGGGGCGTCCATGACGACCCTCACAGGAGATATCGAACATAAAGAGGAAGCGGAAGTACTGATGCGAGGTGCTGGAGATGTTCTCTGGCTGGAAAGTGAAAAGGAACTCGATATCGCTACTGCACTTGCAGGATCAGGACCGGCATATCTTGCACTTATCGCAGAGGCACTTACTGACGGTGCGGTTAATCAAGGTTTAAAACGAGATGATGCAATGAGAGTGATGAGAGGACTCTTCGAAGGCTTTGGAAAACTCATTCAAGAGACACACCCCGCTCTTCTGAAAGATAGTGTTATGAGTCCCGGAGGCACAACTGCCGCAGGGTATGCTGCACTGGAACGATACCGTGTACGTGCAGGGTGTATTGAAGCGATCTCTGATGCATACCAAAAAGCACTGATCCTTTCTGGTCAATCATCCAAATAGATACGCTTCAAATCACTCTGTGCAAATGGCATATAACTATGCCGTGTAATAACCACCGGCATGCCGACTTTCGACCATCGGAAAATCACCGGCACATCTTTAGGGTCTATATGGATACAGCCGTGGGACATCCAATCGACACTTCCTTTATGCAATGCATGTCCCCACTTGGTAAATTTCATCATAAAATCCATATTGTTCACCCCACTCTCATCAGGGTAGTCCCTCGACATATGATAACGCCGTTTCTGAATGATCGGAAATACCCCGGAAGGACTACGAAACTGAGCTGCACCCGACGTGACCGCACCGCTCCACCACACCGTACCATCCCTGTCAACTGCATAAAAGCGTCCGTCACTTCCAGGTTCTCTCACCGAAACTACAATAAAGTCCTTACCTGTCAGGTCAACCCTTCGGCTTTTGCCTGTACGCAGATCATAGACTTCAAAAACGGATTTTGATAGAGGAATAAGCTCATGGCTCAAGGGCTTTGGTGGAGCAGAAGGGTCGTACGTCTCCTCTTGTGCCAAAACGAACACTCCCATCAGTACCGTCACCAGTATCGATCTTAACACACTCACAACCGCTCCACTCTCTTTTGTGCGATCTCTGCGGCTTTTGTGCCAGGGTAGTCGTTTATCACACTCTCATAAAAAAGTTTTGCCTGCTTCTTTCGTCCTTTTTTATCCAGTGATATCGCCGTATGCAATAGAAGCACGTCCATGTAACTTGCCCTATCATATAGACCTGCACTCTTCTTATAGTAGAAGATCGCATCATCATAGTGTTTGGTATAGTATGCGATCTCACCAAGATAATAATTGGATGCTGCCGATTTATAACCTTTTTCTGCAGTAATAAGAAAATCATTTTTTGCTTCGTCATAGCGCCTTTTAACAAAGGAACGAACCCCTTCACTATAGTATTTTGACAAAGGCTTGGGGGATGTTTTTGAAATGTGCGTCTCTTCTTGTAATGGGACACTCCGTTTAGCAGTGGTATGCCCTTGCCCCAAACGTCTCTCCAGTGCCTCTTTTGTCACATAGTCTCGCTTGATCTGCTCTATCGTCTGCTCCAATGATACAATAAGCTCCTTGCTTCGGCTATCATCCTTTGTTTTGGTTGATTCCTCAAGACGTGCTACAGAAGCACTCAAGCCTTCTAAAAGCGAAGTTAGCCCGTCAATACGTTCATTTTGCTCCATCACCATACGCTGTAACGCCATGATACGGTTCCGGTTCTCTTTTGCCAGATCATCACCAAAAGCAAAACAGCCTGTGGCTATAGCCATACTCACACTCCAGACTTGAAGCATCTTCATTGGACATACACCTCTTCTATACTATCGTGCCAAACGGAGGTCGACCCGTCTGTTCTGTGCATAACAGGCATCACTCTGTACCGTACAGGCAGGATTGCTCTCACCATAGCTCACCATTACCATTCTTGAAGACGGTACTCCCTGCATCGCAAGCATATCCTTGACCGCTTTGGCACGTTTAAGTCCCAATGCATAGTTGTACTCATCCGTACCGAACTCATCACAGTTTCCCTCTATCTTGATCTTCCTATCCCCGCTTTTTTGTGCAACAGCCGCATCTTTTGCAATTACACGTTCCATATCGGGAGTGATACTGTACGAATCGAAATCAAAATAGAGACTTTGGAAGCCATCTGCACTGCTGTTATACATACCGCTGTTCCCATCCAAACCGTTAGACCCGTTAGACCCGTTATATCTCTCTTCGTCGATACTGATCGTATCGGCATTATTGATATTGCTACTATCGTTACCCATATTAGGAACAGGTTGACCACAACCGCTCAGTAGCACTAAAGAGAGTGCCAATAGTACTTCTTTATATCGTTGCTTCATAATCTATCCTTTTATAAAATACTCTTTTGTTCTACCAATCAATAGACTGTATCTTCTCTCCGTCAATAGGGAAAAGAAGGCTCTGTTTGCTCTGAAGGTTAATATATCCTACGGATGAACCCTCAGCATGCTGCTTAATAAAGAGCACCACAGCACCGTTTGCCGAAAAACGTGGGAACTGATTACTCCCTGTGGTCGTTAAGGGACGGGTCTGGGTACTTTGTGTCGATGTTAGATAGAGATTGAAGGTATTATGTCCGAAAACACTACTGCTCTCTCTGCTTGCATAGATGATCTTATCGTTAAAGGCATCACATGCATTGTTATTCCTACCATGATAGACCACCTGCGAAACAGCAGATCTTCCTATACCTTTCTTAAAGATGTTCGGATACCCTAAACGGTTCGAAACAAAGACAATACGGTTCTCATCATCAATATATCTACCTCCGACATCAATACCGTTAAAGTGGGTAATACGTCTTTTGTCGCCACTGCCAAGATCTATTTCATAGATATCGGGCTGTCCGGAAGGTGCCATCGTGACCAATATCTTCTTCCCATTACGGCTCACATCGGAACAGACCATCATCCCCTCCGAAGAGGCGATCTTCTGCTTCTGACCGGTATAGATATTCAGACGATAAAGGGTCGGTACCAAACCACGGTATGAGGTGTAGTAAAAACTTCGTTGCTTGCTATCCGCCCAGACAGGGAAAAGGTTCAAACCACCACGAATAATCGTTTTTTTGTAACTGAACGTATAATCAGCCAATACGATCTCGCTATGCTTAGGTGTCGTATATTTTGCATAGATCACATAACGATTGATCCATGCAATAGAAGGGTACTTCAATAGGTCATTGAGATCAGATACGGCTTTATGTACCAAAAACGGCATTTTACTGCTGCGTGGGATTGCATAGCTCTTTCGAAAAACCTCTTTACCATCCCCTGCTTTTAACAGTCTAACGGAGAGCTTCGCACCACGGCTCTCATCAAAACGGTACTTCAGTACATACTCCTGTGCCTTTTGTGCAGGGTCGACTACACCCCCTTCATAACTACCGGTATAAGCATTAGCATCTGTCAAAAAATGTCCGGAGACCTTCAGGTCAGAACGAAAAAGTTCGAAAAGTGACGGGTGATAGACCTCAGAGCCCTCTTCCAAGGCGATACGCGTACGCTGTTCCACATCTTTTTCTATGGTCAGGGTCGCATCGACAGCAAATAGATTGATAGTGATCATCACTAAGAGAAGATACCGCAATATTGATCCTTTCAGTCTCAGAATTTCAATATGATTTTTACTATTCATTGTATCAAGTCGGAGTTAAAATCCACATTAATATGAACGAAGCTGCCAAAGATAAGAATTGATACCTTACATCATTAAAGTTGAAGTAGTAATATTAAGATCATATGATTTTATCTATTTTCTCTCTTTTTGATACATATATAGAAATACTAATAAAATGGTTAAACTTATTCACCTACAATAACACTACAAACACAACTAAAGGATTCCAATGAAAAAATATTTAAAGTACTCCGTTGTCGCTGTAGCGGCACTTCTTGCAACACCACAGCTTCATGCAACACAAGTAGAGGCACATGCACAGACAACACATACAAAACACTGGGGATACCTCGGTGACACAGGCCCAATGCACTGGGGAGAGCTCAACCTACAATATAACATGTGTTCACAAGGAAAGATGCAAACACCGATCAATGTCGTTCCGACCAAAGATACAGACTTGAAACCACTGAATCTTGCGTACAAAACAGGCTCTAAGAGCATCATTAACAATGGTCACACTGTACAAGTGAATATCAAAGACGGTAGTGCAATGATGATCGACGGAGAGGCGTATAAACTAAAGCAGTTCCACTTCCACGTACCAAGTGAGAACAATATCAAAGGCGACAAGTTCCCAATGGAAGCACACTTCGTGCACGCAACCGATGATGGAAAACTTGCAGTTGTTGCCGTTATGTTCAAAGAGGGAAAAGCCAACACTGTCCTTGCAAAGATCTGGAAAAGATTGCCGTCACTCAAAGTTGGTGAAGCTATCAAGTGCGGACTAAGTGCAGATGAGGTCAAAGCCCTAATGCCAAAGAACAAAGATTACTACAAGTTCACCGGTTCTCTTACTACACCACCATGTAGCGAAAATGTCAAATGGCATGTACTTAAAACACCGGTCACTGTCTCGAAAGAACAGATCAACACCTTCTTCAATCTATTCGGGTTCCCTAACAACAGACCGCTACAACACACAAACAACAGAGTGATCGAGGAGTAATCTCCTCAACTACAAAATAAGCCGTATATCTTATACGGCTCTCTTACTCTTTAGCCACGAATTCCGCTTCGAACAGATACGTGCGATTTCCTTTATGTGGACCAAAACCAAACTCCTGAAGTTGCTCAAGATATTCGGTAAGTGCTTGATTGAACGCACGATTTCTTGACCTACGTTTGATTTCGAACTCAAATCGTCCTGTAGGATCGATCTTTAGATGTACCTTTACCTTTTCACCGGCAAAGTCGCTTTGAGCCGGCCACCCTTCAAGCATATTCTGCACTTTTGCCAAATAGCTGTTCTCCACACCACTATCTATCTCTCTTTGTTTCTTCAATGCACTTCTTGATGAGGGTGAAGGTTGGGCATCTACCATTTCAAAAAGTTTTCGTTCTGGGAGATACTTAACAGGTTTGTCCGTTACAACAATAAGCGGCTTCTTTTTAGGCTGTGTTTTTACATTCGCAAAAAGATCACGCGCTCTTTTGGATGAAGGTTTCGTTTTATTATGTTCTAGCTTTTTTACAAGGTGTTTAGCACTCTTAGTTGGATGTTTGGGAAGCTTCTTGGGTCTGTGTTTTTCATGCTTGGGTTTTTTACCTAGCTTCTTTTTGGGAGCAGTATATTCTAGTTTCTTTATGATTTTAGGCTGAGAAGGCGAGGCCAAAGAGACTTGAATACGTGACTCATTCTTTTTGACATAATGTTTTTTATCCACATCACTCCGATGGTTAAAATAAAAGAATAAAGATCCGATCAAAAGCAGATAGATACAAACAGCGATAACACCCCAGACGGCTTTTAAGAGTATCGGTTTCATAATGTAATAAGTGAAACCTTCGTAAAGCCAGCCGCCTTGATGCTTTTAAGAAGATACATCACATCTTTATAAGACAGACGTTCATCTGCACGAATGTAAACTTCACTCTCTTTATTCATAGTAGAGGAGCGATTACGGAAATCATCGGCAAATGTCACTAAGCTAAAGGTATCATTACCAAGATATACTTTTCTCTCTTTATCCATACGGATCGTAAGGCTTTTAGGTTCTGTCACTTTTCGGGTCTTTGATCCGTCGGGAAGTTGGATCTGTTCTTGAAATATAATGGTGGGAGCAGTTATCATCAAGATCGCCATCAGTACCAACATCACATCAACCAGTGGTGTGATATTAAGATCCGGATCGTCATCCCACGAAAACATAGCTATGCCTCGTTCTGAGAAAGAATAACTTCAGACTGTGATGCAAGCAAAGAAGAGAGCTCGTACGCCTTTCGTTTCAAAATAAGATGAAAACTGTAAGCAAAGATCGCCACAGCGATCCCCGCCGCTGTCGCGATCAAGGCTTCTGAGATCGCAGGCGCCACAACATTCAATGATGCAGATGAGTCCTTTCCAAGCTTTGAGAAAGTCTCAAGTATACCAACGACCGTACCGAAAAGTCCTATAAAAGGAGAGGTGGATGCGATGATAGAGAGCCAGGTAAGTCCCTTTGTCGAAACTCTGATCGCATCTGATGCGGCAGCTTCCAAGATAGCCTTATTCGGTCTATTCACACGTGCCAGATAAGTAAAAATTAGTGAGTTGCTCGCCACTGATTTTGACTGACCTGTATAGAGTGCTTTAAGTGATCGTACTTCGGCGGCAATACGACGTGTTAAAAGATAGTATCGATCCAAAAAGATCCAGAATGTTGCAATGAAATAGAGTGAGAGCACGAGCAGAACGATCATCGTGATCGCACTGCTTTGTGTGAAATAATGTAGTAGAGAACTCAATTTAGAGAGACTTTCCGATCTGTTCTACTTTACTGACCGCTGCGGCAATAACAGTATTGGAAGATTCCGCTTTCTTAAGCAGTTCTTTCGCTTCGTTCAATGCTTTTGCAAGGTCAGTGTCTTCTCCGGAGAGTGCAACTGCACCGTCAACGATACAAGTGGTCTTCTCTTCGTCCACTTTAACATAACCGGAGTTGATCGCTACTGCAACCTCTTTACCGTCCGCTTTGACAATTTCGATCACACCGGTCTCAAGAAGAGAAACCAGTGTTGCGTGTCTTGGAAGCACGCCGAACTCACCTTCTGATCCCGGTAGTGTCACTTGACGGACATCGTTGTCGAAGATCACACCGTTGGGTGTGACGATTTCAAGCTTCATTAGTTCCATAAGTATCCTTTAGTCAGACAAGAACTAAGCTTACTTAGCATTGATCTTATCGTTTTTCGCAACAGCCTCAGCCATATTTCCTACCATATAGAACGCTGCTTCGTTCATATGGTCATATTTACCTTCGAGTAGACCTTTGAAACCTTCGATCGTATCTTCAAGTGTTACATATACACCTGGAGATCCTGTAAATACTTCTGCAACGTGGAATGGCTGAGAAAGATATTTTTCAATCTTTCTTGCTCTTTCAACAACAAGTTTGTCATCTTCAGAAAGCTCATCCATACCAAGGATCGCAATGATATCTTGAAGATCTTTGTACTTCTGAAGGATCTGCTGTACACCACGTGCTACATTGTAGTGCTCTTCACCGATGATCTGTGGATCGAGCATTCTCGATGTAGAATCTAGTGGGTCAACCGCTGGGTAGATCCCTTTTTCTGCGATCGATCTGTTAAGAACCGTTGTCGCATCCAAGTGAGCAAATACAGATGCAGGAGCCGGGTCGGTCAAGTCATCCGCAGGTACGTAAACCGCTTGAACAGAAGTAATAGAGCCTTTTGTTGTTGATGTAATACGCTCTTGCAATGCACCCATCTCACGGCTAAGTGTCGGCTGATAACCAACCGCTGAAGGGATACGTCCAAGAAGTGCTGACATCTCAGAACCAGACTGTGCAAAACGGAAGATGTTGTCGATGAACATAAGTACATCAAGTCCCATCTCGTCACGGAAGTACTCAGCCATTGTAAGACCGGTAAGTGCAATACGGTTACGTGCTCCCGGAGGTTCACTCATTTGTCCGTAACAGAGTGCAACTTTGTCAAGTACGTTCGACTCTTTCATTTCGAAGTAAAGGTCGTTACCTTCACGTGTTCTTTCACCAACACCTGCAAATACGGAGTAACCGCTGTGTTTCATTGCAACATTGTTGATAAGCTCCATAATGATGACGGTTTTACCAACACCCGCACCACCGAATAGTCCGACCTTACCACCTTTTGCATATGGTGCAAGAAGGTCAACGACTTTAATACCTGTTTCGAAAACCTCTGTTTTTGTACTTTGCTCTTCGAATGATGGTGGGTCTCTATGGATAGACCAGTACTCTTTTGCTTCACATGGACCGTTGTCATCAACAGTCTCACCGATAACGTTAAAGATACGTCCGAGGACTTCTTCACCAACCGGTACTTTGATCGGTGCACCAGTAGCTTTTACTTCTTGTCCTCTAACAACACCTTCACTCATGTCCATAGCGATGGTTCTAACTCTGTTATCACCAAGTTGTGCCGCTACTTCCAATACCAATCTTTGCTCTTTACCGTCAAATGTGTAAACTGTTTCCAGTGCTTCATTGATCTCCGGTAGATAGTCTGTAAAGTCCACATCGATAACTGGACCCAAGACTTGTACAATTTTACCTGTCATTACTTCTCCTCTAATTATTTCATTGATTCCATACCACTGATGATCTCGATGAGCTCAGTCGTAATCGCTTCTTGTCTTGCTTTGTTGTAAGCCACTGTCAGTGTCTTCACCATCTCTTTTGCATTTTTTGTCGCCGCATCCATCGCTTGCATACGTGCAGAGTGTTCTGCTGCAAGTGAGTCGATCAATGCATAGTAGATACTATACTCTACATAACGTTTTACAAGTGCATCGAGTAGTGTATCGTCATCATCAGGCTCTACTTCCAATTCTGAAGTAGATACTGCTGAAAGTTCCAACTTGGAAGTGTCTACAGGTAATACCTGGTCTTCTCTGATCTCTTGAGAGATCATATTGACATATCCGTTGTGAACCATAATGATCTTGTCTGTTTCACCATTCACATATGCTTGAGAGACTTCCGAGATGAACTCGGCAGCCTGTGCATAATCCGGTGCAGCAGAGAGACCGATCACTTCGTCATTCAACTCTACATTGTTGAATTTGAAGTAATCGATACCTTTTCTACCGATCGCTCTTAGACGGATCTTGACATTCTCTGCTTTATAACTTTCGATCAGTTGGTTAACCCTTTTGATCGTCTGTGCATTGAACCCACCACAAAGACCTTTGTCTGCTGTGATAAAGATAATATCTACGACTTTAGGGTTCTTTACTTCTCTAAAGTAGACATTATCAAGTCCCTCTTCACTTGTCTTCTGCATTTTCTGCGCAATCTCATTAAGAAGCTCTGTGAGCTTTGCAGCATAGACACGTGATCTTTTTGCAAGCTCTTCAGTTCTTCTCAATTTTGCAGAAGAGACGAGTTTCATAGCGTTAGTGGTCTTTTGTGTATTCTTTACACTCCCGATCTTACGCTTAATCTCTTTTAAATTAGCCATGATTAGCCTTTCTTACGCTGCAAATGAAGCTTTGAAATCTTCGATCGCTTTTCTCAGTTCAGCTTCTGTCTCGTCTGTGATCTTCTTGTCATTTCTGATCGCATCGAGAACGTTCATGTATTTTGCTTCCATGAATGGCATAAGTTCTGCTTCGAACTTAACAACAGCAGATGCCGGAATATCATCAAGGTAACCGTTCGCACCAGCAAAGATGATTACAACTTGCTTCTCGATCGGCACTGGAGAGTATGGCCCTTGTTTCAATACTTCGACCATTCTCTGTCCACGCTCAAGCTGTGCTCTTGTGTGATCGTCAAGATCTGATGCAAACTGTGCAAATGCTTGAAGCTCACGGAATGATGCAAGGTCAAGTCTTAGTGTTCCTGAGACCTGCTTAGTCGCTTTGATCTGCGCAGCACCACCAACTCTCGATACAGAAAGACCAACGTTGATCGCAGGTCTGATACCTGAGTTGAAGAGGTCTGTTTCTAGGAAGATCTGACCGTCAGTAATAGAGATAACGTTTGTTGGAATATATGCCGCAACGTCTCCCGCTTGTGTTTCAATGATAGGGAATGCAGTAATAGAACCAGCACCAAGATCATCATTCAACTTCGCCGCTCTTTCAAGAAGTCTTGAGTGTAGATAGAAAACATCCCCTGGGTAAGCTTCACGACCTGGAGGACGTCTAAGGATCAAAGACATCTCTCTATATGCAACTGCGTGCTTAGAAAGGTCATCATAGAAGATTACTGCATGCCTACCGTTATCTCTGAAGTACTCAGCCATTGTTACACCTGCATATGGTGCAAGGAACTGAAGTGCAGAAGAGTCAGCGGCACCGGCATTAACTACGATAGTGTAATCCATTGCTCCATGCTCTTCAAGTTTTTTTACAGTTGCAGCAACAGTTGATTGCTTTTGACCGATCGCAACATAGATACATACAACATCTTGACCTTTTTGGTTGATGATCGTATCGATCGCCAATGTTGTTTTACCGGTTTGTCTGTCACCAATGATAAGCTCTCTTTGCCCACGTCCAACCGGTACGAGTGCGTCGATCGCTTTGATCCCTGTTTGAAGTGGCTCATGAACAGATTTACGTGCCATGATCCCCGGTGCCTTCTCTTCGATGAATCTATGCTCTGCAGCTTCGATCGCACCTTTTCCGTCAAGCGGCTCACCAAGTGGGTTAACAACTCTACCCATCATACCGTCACCTACAGGTGTTTTAAGAAGTTCACCGAGTCTTTTAACACTCATCCCCTCTTTGATCCCTGCGCTGGTACCCAAAACAACAACACCTACGTTCGCCTCTTCAAGGTTAAGAACAAGTCCTCTTGCTCCGTTCTCGAACTCTACAACCTCTCCGGCCATAACATTGTTAAGACCGTAAACCGTTGTAATCCCGTCCGCGATACCTACTACTTTCCCTACTTCGTTGATGTCAACATCAATCTCGAAGTTCTCGATTCTCTCTTTGATGATCGAACTGATCTCATCTGCTTGCAATTTTACTGCCACTGATACTCCTTTCTATTTTAATAGATCACTACAATGATTTCTTAATGAAATCAATAAGCTGTTCCTTAACTCTCTGTTTGGAGAAGTTAACCTCAATACCCAGATCATCCACAGATACACGCAATCCGTCAAGATCACTCTTCTCTTGTTTCAGGCTGATCTCAGATCCCGTATATTTTGCCAATGTCTGCTCTAACTTACCAAGCTCTTTATCATCAAGTGCTTTCGCACTCTTAACAATACCTTCGTATTTGTTCGATGCTTTTTGTAGTTCGGCATTCAATACCTTTGCAATGGCAGGAATTAGGTCAAGTCTTTTGTTCTCACCAAGGATCTTGATGAAGTTCGTCAAAACACCGTCCGTTTTTTTACCCAATGCAGCAAGGATCATCTCTGTCTTCTTCTCTGACGATACGATCGGAGAAGTAAGTACACTCTTAACCTCATTAGCGGAAATCGCTTCTGTCAGTACATTCAAAACTGCCGCAACAGAAGTGATATCCTTACTGGCAGAAGAGAGAGCCGTTGCATATCGTTTAGCGATCAATTCTTCCATTTACGCCACCTTCTTTGAAATGATATCAACAACTTTTGCTTCATCAAGCATGATGTCATCTGCTGTGATGTTCTCGCTCAATACTTCATCGATCGCTTCTCTTGTCGCTTTACGCTCTTCAAGGGCGATCTTTTCAACAAATTGCTTTTCCATCACTTCAAGCTCTTGCGCATTTGATTCTGAGATCTTCTTCGCAAGAACGACTGCTTCTTTCTTTGCATCTTCGATAATCTGCTCAGCTTTCTGGATGCTTTCATCCAAACGTGCTTGTGCCTCTTTCTTCTCATCTTTTGCCGCTTGAAGCTTCGCTTCGATCTCTTGTAGCTGAGATGCGATACCCTGACTTCTACCTACAAAGAAATC
The DNA here is from genome assembly GCA_027063305.1 of Sulfurovum sp. Taxonomy (GTDB): domain Bacteria; phylum Campylobacterota; class Campylobacteria; order Campylobacterales; family Sulfurovaceae; genus Sulfurovum. The sequence continues at coordinate 54,197 of JAMORY010000014.1, forward strand.
TTTGATAGGCTTTGCCAAAAGATACCAAGCCAATGCAGCAAAGATCGTGAAGTTGACCACTCTTGGCCAAAAGTCACTCTCTCTACCCGTTTGAGCGAGGTAACGACTAGCCTCTTCACCGTGACCACTGCTTGCCAAAAGTATAGCCGGCAGTGCAAGAAGAGATAGTAATGCTATTTTTTTCATATCTTTATCCTTTCCCTTACAGCTTGCTGAACTTGGCTTTGAGGCTCTCTTTGAAAAGAGGCATTTGTGAAAGAAGATCATTCTTGAGCTTCTCTTTCTCTTCTGCAAGATTTGCAACGAAATCTGCATACGCTTTGTCCAATTCGGCTTGTTTTGTTTCGACTTTACTTGCCGCCAAAGCTTTCTCTTCTTCAATGGCTTTCTGTCGGATCGCAGCAGCTTCACTCTTAGCATTGCTAAGATTCTCTTCCGCTTTTGCATTGAGTTCATCGCTATTGCCGCTCAAACCCTTTGCCGCTTCCAAATCTTTTGCTATGGAACGATCACGATCATCCATGAATTTCAACAACGGTTGAAACAGCATACGATTTAAAACGACAAGAAGGGTAAGAAACAACGCAAAGACGAACAACATCAACGATACATGTATGTCAAGCATTCAAACTCCTCTAGTAATTTCGCATTATATTACCATCTTATTGATGAGATAAGGGTTAATTTTCAGCGATTTTTGAGGAATGTAAGAAAGTTTGTCAGCTCTTGCGTATTTTTGAAAGAAATCTCGATGCGGTCGCCTTTGAGCTTATGTGGGAACGGTAGCAGATCTGCAATCTCCTCTTCGTACGGTTGGAGGGAAAAACGCATCTCTTTGGGCTTTTGGGAAGTATGTGAAGAGATCGAGGCATTCTTTACCATTCTCTCTACGTCTCGTACGCTTAACTTCTGCCCGATAATGGAGTCGATCATGATCTTTTGACGCTTCTCATCAAGACCGACCAATACTTTGGCATGTCCTTGCGTGATCTTTCCGTTGACAAGCTGCTCTTTTGCATACTTACCCAGAGCAAGAAGACGCATGGTATTGGTGATCTGAGAACGACTTTTGTGAACGATCTTTGAAAGCTCCTCGTGGGTGATCTTATGTACTTCGATCAACTCAGCATAGGAGTTCGCAAGCTCGATCGCATTCAGATCCTCACGTTGGATATTTTCTATCAGTGCCAGTTCACGGAGGCGGAACTCGTCGATATCGATATTGGCAACGATCGCCTTTATCGTAGAGAGCCCTGCTAACTTATGGGCACGAAGACGACGCTCTCCTGCGATCAGAAGATAACCGCCCTCTTTCTCGATCACAACGATCGGTTGTAGCAATCCATGCTCTTTGATCGAGGCACTTAACTCTTGTAGCGCCTTTTCATCAAAATGTTTACGAGGCTGAAAGGGGTTGGGGGATATCTCTTCAACATCTATCTCCTCCACCCTTGCACCCTGTGCTTCAAGATCGAACTCATCGATGCTGCTAAGGTCTTTTTCGTACGCTTCTTCCACCTCTGAGAGTATCGCTCCCAGTCCTCTTCCTAATGCCATAATATTATCCTCTTGCGATCACAGCAGCGAGGTCACGGTATGCCAATGAACCTTTGGATGCGGTGGCATAGGCAGTGACGGGCTTACCAAAGCTCGGACTCTCTGCGATCTTGACATTACGCGGAATGACGATACACTCCTTCGAGTTCTTCTTCTTATGGAAGAGCTTATCTTTGAAATGGTGGGAGAGATCTGCCAAGACCTGCTTGGAAAGATTGTTCTGCTTAGAGTACATCGTAGGCAGGAAACCTTTGATCTTGAGCTTCGGATTGATCGTCTTCTTAAGCAAGCTGACCGTATTTAAAAGCTGTGCCAACCCTTCAAGTGCAAAGAATTCACATTGGATCGGTATGATGACCGAGTCGGATGCACTCAAAGCGTTGATAGTGATAGGACCCAGTGCCGGAGGTGAATCGATGATAATGAAATCATACTTATGGGAGACCTCTTTGATCTTCTCTTTGAGTACCAGTTCACGATTCTTCTTCTTTGGATTGTAGAACTCTTTCTCAATACCGACAAGACCTATGTTGGAAGGAGCAAGATCGAGCTTTTTGATCGCTGTTTTCAAGACCACTTCCGAGAGTTTCTTGCTCCCGATCAGTACATGGTAGATATTGTATTCATAATCGTTTCTGCTGAATCCCAGACTCGTTGTGGCATTGGATTGCGGATCGATATCGAGTAGGAGCACCTTTTTACCTTTTTCAGCCAAAGATGCCGCAAGGTTCACTGCTGTTGTCGTCTTTCCTACGCCACCTTTTTGGTTGGCAATACTAATTACTTCGCTCATCTTCTGCTAAATACCTTTTTCCCGTCAATAGATAGAGAGCCGTCTTCGCATAAAGATGCGTTCTCAAGGCTCATTTTTTCACTTTCAATATGGGTTTCATACCCTTTACTCTGTTCAAATTCTACCCGATACTCACTAAAAACCTGCTTCCAAGAAGGAAACTCGCACAGCACTTCCAGATACTTTTCCAATAGTGTTTTTGCACTGATATCCACTTCGATACACCCGTATGGTACAGGTGCCTCTTTCAAGTTAATACCCATACCGCATATTAGTGTATCGCAACACTGTTTCGTGATCGTCCCTCCAGCTTTCTTCCGACCTACATAAAGATCGTTCGGCCACTTCAACCACACCTCTTGATGATAGGAAGAGAGAAGTTTCTTCATGATAAAAGAGAAGTAGATCGAGGCTGATGCGATGGGAAGATCTTTAGGAAGCATCGCAATATCTACGGCAAAAGAGGCAAAGAAATTCCCCTTTGACCCTTCCCATCGGTTCTCTCTACTACCGATACCGTCATATTGATCTTCCGCCATCACTGCGATCGGTGCCTTCAGTGTACCTTTCGATATCGCATCACTCAAATAGGTCTGAGTCGAAGGGAGCGAAGAGAAGTGCAGAACAGAGAAAACACAACTAGGCATGGCTTGGAAGCTCTAGAAGCAGATCCCCTATCTTCAACCCTCTTCCGATCGTATATGCACGTGCGCTCATCGGTTTTTTTGAAACCGGCTGGATCGTTCCTATCTCCAAACTTCCACATCCACAACCGATGATCACGCTCTCCTCTTCGAACGCAAGGATCTCAAAAGGTCTGTGTAACAACTTATCCTCCACCAAAGAGAGATCATCGAACTTTGTACCGTTTTGGGCAAAGATACCCGGCCACCCCTCAAAAGCACGATATTTATTATATACTTCACGTGCATCGACCATATGTACCAATCCGTCTTGCTTCTTGATCTTTTTACACAAAGAGGCTTCCGATTCGTTCTGTACGACAGGAGTGATCTTCTCGTAATCTCTCAGTGTACTTAGTGTTAGGATCGCAGCATCTTTGGTAAGCTGATCCATCAATGCAAAAAGTCTCATATCTTCAGGGATCTCAAAAACGATCTTCTCCAACATCGGCCCTGTATCAAGTCCTTCTTCCATCAACATAGAGGTCACACCTGTTACTTTATCTCCGTTAAGTAGTGCTTGCTGAACAGGTGATGCCCCACGATACTTTGGAAGTAAAGAGGCATGGAGATTGATACATGGTGCGATATCGAGAATCGAATGAGGCAGTATCTGTCCAAATGCGGCAACTACGATGAAATCCGGAGCTTCATTGACGATCGCTTCATAAACCCCCTCGTCACTTAAGCGCTGTGGCTGCATTACAGAGATATTGTGTGCTTGAGCCAGCACTTTTACCGGTGGTGGGGTCATCACCTTTTTTCTGCCTACCGGACGATCAGGCTGTGTCAAGACAAGTCCCACATCCATATCATCCGCTTCTATAAGCGTACGGAGGATCTCTTCAGCATAGTGCGGGGTTCCCATGTAAACGATTTTCTTCTTCATTTGATCTCTTCTCTTTCTTGTAGGATTAATGTGTAACGATCACCATCGATTTTGCGCGAATCATACCAACGGTATGCTTAATTCTCTAATCTATACTCTTTCTCATCGGTAAAAAGCGTACCTCCCAGATGCTTTTTTTCAAGGAGAAATGACCGAATATCACTTAGGTTAAAACCTGATGCAAGAAACATCGCTCTTTGATGTTTCATCAAGAAGTCTGCAGACTGCAACTTGGTTACGATACCTCCGGTCGCAAACTCATTATTGGGAGTATGCTCCGCCTCCAACTCCTCTTGGGAGATACTTGTAACCACTTTTCGCACCACAGCGTCATCATATCGATTGGGATCTTTATCGTAAAGAGCATCGATATCCGAGAGTATCACAAGCATCTGCGCATCAAAGTAGTGTGTTACATGGGCAGAAAGCCTGTCATTATCCCCAAAAACCAACTCTTCGATACTGACCGTATCGTTCTCATTGATAATAGGCACCACACCATTGGCAAGCAGTGTATCGATCGCGACCTTGGCATGTGCCGTTGCCTTCCGTGAGTCAAAAACCTCCGCACTTAAAAGTACTTGAGAACAGATGATATCACGCTTGGCAAATTTTTCTTGATACATTTTCAAAAGAAGCGGTTGACCGATCGCAGCCAACGCTTGACGGTTCGCTACAGATGTACGATCAAGCGGAAGCTGAGTATAACCTGCCGCTACAGCACCGGAACTGACAAGTATCACTTCATATGCCGCCGACTTTAGATCGGAGACCAGATCAACCAAAGCACGCATTCTCTCTTTTGCGATCGTACCGTTTTCGGTCAATACATGAGACCCTACCTTGATGACCAGACGCATTACGCCTCCTCGCTCTCTTCTTTCTCTTGGGCTTCTACATTCTTGACAAAATCACCCAATGCATAGCGTAACGCTTCCGTATTGATATGTGCTACAGAGGAGATTGGAAGTACGAAAAGCGGTTCAGTCTCCGGTAACTTCACGCCATGATCGGTCCTAAATCCATAACAGACATACCCCATATCCGCTTTATACTGCTTCAACTTATCATTGGCATCAAGCCCGATATCGGCTAAGAACTGTGAGGTCAAAGCATTCACTTCATCTTGAGATAGAGAATCGATCTTGGTAATGGCAACGGCATGTTTGCGTTTTGCCAGAGTCTCGGAGTATCTCTTCAACTCTACCAATAACGTTTCGTACTGGTACTTCATCTCACGGTAGTTGGCAGCATCGATCATTAAAAGCAGGGTCTTGGTACGCTCGATATGCTTTAAAAATTCCAGTCCCAGACCTCTACCGTCACTTGCCCCTTCGATGATCCCCGGTATATCCGCCATCATGAACGAATCGTAATCACCGATATGTACAACACCCAACTTCGGTGTCAATGTGGTAAATTCATAGTTCGCCACTTGAGGGCGTGCATTGGAGAGTGTAGCGATAAGTGTTGATTTTCCTACGTTCGGATACCCTACCAACCCTACATCGGCAATAAGCTTCATCTCCAGTCTGACATGTTTGGTAATGCCCGGAAGTCCGGGCTGTGCATAGGTCGGTCTTTGGTTGGTCGCACTTTTAAAATGCATATTCCCCAAACCGCCTTTCCCGCCCTCAAGGAACTTGACGATCGTTCCCTCTTCAACAAGGTCAAGGAGTTCCTCTCCTGTTTCCATATCGATCACGGTTGTACCCGGAGGAACGGTAATAGTAACATCCTTCCCTTTGCGACCGTATTTCTTACGCCCCTCTCCCGGACGTCCGTTCTCCGCTTTAATATGATTACGACCCCTTAGACCTGAAAGGGTATCGGTATTGTTATCGACTTTAAAAAAAACCGATCCACCACGCCCTCCATCACCACCGTCAGGGCCACCTTTAATAACAAATTTCTCCGTCCAAAAAGAGATGGCACCCGCCCCTCCCTTTCCTGAACTAATCGTTAGTTCTACACTATCTACAAACATACTTTTCTACCTTTATATTAAAAAACGATCTCTTATTTAAGGATCATATCAGTGGTGTAATTATATCCAAACTTGAACAATCTTTGATATAATTCTTCATATTAACCAAAGAGGTAACAATGATCCGACTTTACTCCCGATATATACTGCTAACTACCGCTACATTCTTTCTCTTAGCGTGTAATATCACTCCTTCCAATATACCCAATGGATTTTACTACCATCATATCTACTTCGGTCAATCTCTTACGTCAATGCAAAAAGAAGGCATTAAGGACGGATGTGAGACTGCAAGAGGTTTCTATACAAAATCACACTGGAATTTTAACAATAGACCCGAATATTACAAAGGATGGTTTCTAGGAAGAAAAAAGTGCCGCTATCTGCTTCGTATCGATGACAATGGTGATTTAATACGCTAAAAGAAAAAATGAAAGTCCGATCCGGAAGACCGGATCGGGTTTGCAGTAATTATGCAGGGATAACAGAAACTCTTTTTTGTGTTCTGCTGTGGTTCTCGAACTGGACAGTCCCCTCAACAAGTGCAAAGATAGTATGGTCTTTACCCATACCTACACCGTTACCAGGCTTCACTTTTGTTCCTCTTTGTCTGATGATAATGTTCCCAGGGATTACTTTCTCACCACCAAATTTCTTTACACCTAAGCGGCGTCCAACGGAATCACGGTTATTCTGGGTAGACCCTTGACCTTTCTTGTGTGCCATTCTATCTCCTTATGATTATGCGATTTTAGTAATTCTAACTCTTGTGAAGTCTCTTCTGAAACCTCTTTTTAGTTTAGAATCTTTTCTTCTTCTTTTCTTATAGATAACGACTTTCTTGTCTCTACCTTCGTTGATAACTTCACCTTTAACTACAGCACCCTCTACGAAAGGTGTACCTACTGTCAATTCACCGTTATCAATTGCCAAAACCTCTTTGAACTCTACAGCCGACTTCGGCTCAAGACCCATTTTGTCAAAACAGATGATATCGCCCTCTTGGACTTTGAACTGCTGACCACTTGCTTTAATGATTGCGTACATTGCAAACCCTTTACTATCTGTGTATTTTAAAAAAGTTCGTGATTATATCGAAACAATGTTTAATATAGTTTTAAATCACTCTACTTTACCCGAAATCGACCTGTTGATCCGCAAAGGCAATACATTCTATCTCTACCAGTGCATTCTTCGGTAGTGTCTTGACCGCAATCGTACTACGTGCCGGTTTATGATCACCAAAGAAGTGTTCATAGATCTCATTGACCTTGGCAAAGTCATCCATATCGGCAAGATAGATCGTTGTTTTGATCACATCATTAAAGCCTGCTCCCGCTTCTTGAAGAACATAGTAGAGGTTCTTCAATACCTGTTTCGTCTGATATTCGATACCACGCGTCTCCATCGTTCCGTCAGGCATCAATGCGATCTGACCGGAGGTATAGACCAAACCGTTCGCTACGATCGCTTGAGAGTATGGTCCGATAGCCGCAGGTGCTTCTTTGGTTGCTATTATTCTCATCATAGTGTAATCCTTTATTTTGTATTTCTTTCGTAGAAGATATAAGAGGTCGAATAGTCAGAGAACTCAAAGTAGACCTTTTTCTCTCCGTCATCCTGTTTCCAGTTAAAGTTCATGTCATCGATCCCGTATCCGTAACGGTAAGGTCGGCTCTTTCCGTCATTGGTACCGTATGCGGTCGATAGTTTATCGATCTTGATGAATCGATGTACTAGTTTATCCCCTGCATAGACATCCAATACCCCATTCGTCCCCGTCCAGTTCTGAAGGGAACGGCTCAATGAGTTCTGTGTCTCTTGTGTACACCCTGTCAATAATGCCGTTACAGCAAGAGAAGCTAAGGTAAAATATCTCATATATATCTCCTTTATCCTCAAATTATACCCCAAAATCATTAATAATATCGCCTATAGCGTTACCTTTGGCATATTGAACTTCTGCGTAATAAGCTCTCCCTCTTCATTGAAGTAGAGATAGTAAAGCTTATCTTTTACTACCGGTAGTCCGACAAGATAGCGCAGTGCCAAGTTCGCTTGTAAAGAAGCAATATGCATGACAATCGGAGCCGCTATGCCTCCGGGTTGGTGGTCGGAGATGTTGAATACTTTAAAATCCGCATCCTCAAAAAAACAGACTTGTCCATTGAACGACTCTACTGATGCATATATCCACGGTATCTTCCGAGATCTTGCATAGTCATTGATCTCGGCACGGACAGGAAGGTTATCTGTCGCATCCAAGATCAGATCATATCTCATTCCATGCTCTTTGACCAATAGATCAAAAGGAACGGTATATGCATTCACTTGCAAGAAGGGATTTTTCTTTTTCAGAAGCGCTGCGGTCACTTCAGCTTTGAACTGCCCTTCATCTTCTAAGGTAAAAGCGACCTGTCTATGGATGTTATGAAGTGAGACCGTATCGAAATCAACAATATCGATAGTACCGATACCCGATGTCCCTAGAGCCAGTGCCAAGGATGACCCCAGACCTCCTGCACCGATGATCGCGATCTTTTTATCCCTAAGCGCTCTTTGCTTTTCTTTCCCCCAAAGCGCTATCTGCCGTTTAAAGTAAGCATCTTCATTCATACCTCATGCTCCTTAAGCGCTTTTTCAAACTGCCATGCTTTACGGTGTTCTATCACCTCTTTTTTATCGATCACCTCTACAAGCATCGACTCTTTATCTTCAAGCATCATCTCCACTTCCCCCTCAGGAGATACAAGCATCGTATCCCCATAGAACTTCCACTGGATCTCTTTGTCACTATACTCACCCAAACGGTTTGCGCGAAGAATAAAACATCCATGTAGGAATGCCTTCGTCTTAATAATCTCACGCCATCGGTTATGAGAACTGAAAGTCGATGCAGTAGGAAGAAGGACAAGGTCGACCTTTTTCTCCGTGACCTTCTGCCAAAAGGGATCGAAATGCAACTCGAACCCTGCCATGACCATGATCTTAAAGCCTTTAAGCTTAAAGACCATAGGGTCTTTTAGCGGTTTGACCTTATTTGCAAAAAAGGCTTTTTCATTCCAATGTTCATAAGGAAGCAGGATCTGCTGTTCATAGTAGCGGGTATTTTTAGGTGTGATCTTGACGATCGTTTTATAGTAGCCGTCCTTCTTTGTCAAAACGATCGGTGCGATGAAAACAATGTCATATTTAATAGAGAGGGCTTTAAGTAGCTCCAAATGCTTTTTTGTCTGTGCTTTGACCATACTGCGGGACATGGTAGCAAGGTCTTTAAAGAAATGGTTTAGGACATACTCCCCCAGTAACATCACATGGGCATCACGCTCTGTCGCCTTTTTGAGATAGAACTCTAACCGTGTTGCATTCATTCCGAGTGTCGGCAGCTGAAGTGCGGCGACAACAAGCTTCTTCCCCATCTAAACCCCTTCGACCTGCTGACTCTCTTTATCGATCACGGCGATCTTCATTTTTGCCTCTTCTAGCATATGTTGTGCTTCTTTGATCTCTTTAAGCCCCTCTTCGTAAAGCTTGACAGACTCTTCAAGTGTAATATCCGGGTCCATCAGCTTCTCAAGCTTCTCTTTTGCTTGTGCCAATCGCTTTTCAAATGTTTCAGTCTTCATTACTTCTCCCATAAAAGATGGGACTTGTGTCCCCACTCCAATATATCAATGTAGCTTTTCGGAGAAAAGCATACCAAAACTCTTTACACTTCACTCTTAATGCTTCACTTTAGTACATCTCTGATGTGATGCTCAAATTTATCAAGCTCTACCAAGAACGCATCATGTCCATAGTCACTATCAACCTCCATATAGGTATGGGGCTGTCCGTTACGCTTCAGCATCTTAGCGATATGTGCCATCTCCGAAGGAAAGAAAAGGTAATCCGATGCAAAACTGATCAAATGCACATTCGCCTTGATCCGGCTAATGGCATCATGCAAAGAGTCATACCCACGGCTCAGATTGAATGTATTGATCGCTTTGACGATGTAAAGGTAACTTAACGGATCGAAGATACGGGAGAAGTTATTGGTGTTATACTCCATATAACGCTCTACTTCATAACGTCCGAACAGTTCGAAAAGACCGTCGTTACTGACATAGTTACGTCCAAACTTCTCATCCATCGACTCAGGAGAGAGGTAGGAGATATGCCCTGCGATACGTCCGATGGCAAGTCCGTCCAAACCTTCTTCTTTAAAGGCATTCTTCTCATAGTTCCCATTCTTAAAACACGGGTCACGTCGGATCGCCTCCACTGCCACTTTATTGAAAGCTATCGTCCATGGACGGGTCGCATACGTAGCTGCTAGTGAGATAATATCATCTGCGAAATTCGGGTAGTCCACTGCAAACTGCAACGCTTGCATCCCGCCCATTGAACCGCCTACGATCGCCCTGACATGGTAGATCCCAAGTTCGGAGAGCAGGTGCATCTGCGCGCGTATCATATCTTTGATGGTCACAACAGGGAACTTCAACCTATAGGGTTCTAAAGAGGGATAGCTCTCGCTCATCGGTCCCGTACTTCCAAAACACGAACCGATCACATTGGTACAGATGACAAAATACTTGGTTGTATCGATCGCTTTGCCGTCACCGATGAGTCCATCCCACCATCCCGGTTTTCTATCACCTTCATAAAGCCCCGCTGCATGGTGAGAACCACTAAGCGCATGACAGACCAGTATGACATTGGATCTATCCTCGTTAAGCTCACCATACGTTTCGTAAGCGATCTCATAAGGCTCTAGGATACGTCCGCTCTCAAGGTAGAGCGGCGAACTGAAATGGGCGGTTTTTGTCTCTATTTTCATATACGGCTTTTATAGTAAAATCATAGTTTGCCGTATTTTATCAAAATTGGGCTTATGTGTTACGGAGGTCACTTCTTCCTCATCGGAGAGCAAGTACTATTGTATTAGCAAACACTTGACAAAAAAATCTCTCCTCTCTTTGAGCTTCATATAATAGCTTTGGCACTAGACTATCAAAGCTCTTTCTTTTTTTAGCTGGTTTCAATTATCTTTTATAAAACGGATTGATTTCTTTCATTTTACGCATCATCTATTTTCTCTCAATAGCTATTATTGTACGCACAATTTGCCGTTTTCAATAGTGCATCTTGTATTCCGGAAACATTTATCTTTCCACACCGTGTCTTCAATGTCTTAAAATAACTATTATAATGTCCACTAGTAATACGACCATGCTTCAATCCACCCATATTTATCAAGAAATTATTCGGATCATCATGTTGAGAATACCAAATTAGACCATCATACGATCCATTGTATAGTACATGACAAGTAATATTTTTCTTCCAGTCTTCATACTCACATGAATCAACTGAAACCGTACCGTTCGATGATGATGACTGCCGATGCGTACTCAAATATTCGTCTACTTTTCGTTCTATCGAACTTCTGACGGTTTTGATTCCTTCTATAATCATTATTTTCATATGCCGAGAAGAGATCGTTTCTCTATAGCGGTGGGCTACCTTTTTCTGACAAATAAGGATACCTCTTTTTAAACACTTTTGAGCATATACCTCTATGTTTACATCTCCATCCGGCCATCCATCTTTAAAATAACCTTCTATCGAAATATAATCCAAGTATTCATCATCTTTAAAAGGAAGCAAGATGCTACCTTTTCCTTCAATATAGCGATTCTTCCCTTGCTCAGAGTACCAACGCATCTTTTTCCTGTCTATCATATTATAAAGTGGTAAATCACCTTTTTGTGCATTAAGAGATTTTAAAAAAGATTCCAACTCTGTTTTAATTAATACCTCACCTATAATCTTTCTTGCATCAGAATCGTTTAAATAATCATCCGTTACTTCAAAAATAAGATCTGTTATACCGTCACCTATAATAAAATTTTCTTTTTTTACTTTTACATAGAGATTAACCTCAGGTAAAAATGTATGATACAGATGACTTTTGTTCGTAGATTTCAACTTTTCACAATAAAGCTTAACATATGTGCTAATTTCACTCACCGTATTAAAACTTTTCACAAATTTTTTTGACAATCCATAAAGTGTAAAAGGCTTCATACCTTCAGATAAGCGTTCTGGCTTTCGTTTATATAAATAATAGGCACTACCATTTTTATCATAACAAATCCAATCAAGTGTTGGATACCCGTAATAACGATCAATAGGAATATAGGTTTGTACAGTACGCGGTGTAACCCGTTTCGTCTTAATATAGTTTAATCGCTCCTGTGGATATACCTCATATGACGGATCCAAAGAACATCCTCCAATAAAAAAAAGTACTACTAACATTAAAATAAGCCGCATTTTTTCTCCCTATTTATTTTTAGATTATGCTAATGCCTTTTTTAAATCTTTGATAAGATCCTGCGTATCTTCAAGTCCGACGCTCAAACGGATAAGCCCACCCGGTACACCCGCATCGATAAGCTCTTGCGGTGAAAGCTGCTGGTGTGTCGTACTGGCAGGGTGGGTGATGATGGATTTACTGTCCCCAATATTGGTCACGACAGAGAAAATCTCTACACTGTCTGCGATCTTCTGCGCCATCTCTTTGCTCTCCACCTCAAAGGAGAGCAGTCCACTTGCCATACCGTTCTTGAAATACTTCTGTACCAATGCATAATGCGGTGAAGATCTCAGTCCTGGATAGTTGACTTTTTTCACTTTCGGATGTGCCTCAAGGAATTCTGCGATCGCCAAAGCGGAATCGGAGTGTTGTTTCATACGAAGCGGCAGATGCTCCAAGCCCTGGATATGCAGCCATGAATTGAACGGACTTGGCGCCCCGCCAAGGTCACGCAGCAGTGCCAGACGTACCCTGAGCGTAAAGAGCGGCAGGGGAAGATCTGAGTAGACAAGCCCGTGATAGCTTGGATCAGGCTCATTAAAGTGGTAGTAGCGCACATTGCCTTTGATCTTCTCTGCCAGATCCTCACGCTCTACGATGATACCGCCAAGAGCCAGCCCCTGCCCTGTCGTATATTTGCTGGTACTGTGCACAACCAGATTGACACCATAAGAGATAGGTTTGCAGAGTATCGGTGTGCCGACCGTATTGTCCACACAGGTAAGAATGCCGTGTTTGTCGGCAATAGCAACGATCGCTTCAATATCCGCCACATCGATACTTGGGTTGGTAATACTCTCGAAGATGATGATCTTGGTCTTCTCATCGACCAGTGATTCTATCTCGGAAGGGTTAGTCACGTCAAAATAGCGTGTCTCGATACCGAAACGTTTGATGGTGTGTCCTGTCAGTGTGGTCGTACCGCCATAGACCTGCTTGGCTACGATGATGTTATCTCCCGCTTCGGCGACATTGGCAATGGCATAGAAGATAGCCGCCATCCCCGATGCAGTACCGATCGCCGCAATACCACCTTCAAGTGCGGCAAAGCGCTTCTCGAACACATCCGTGGTCGGGTTCATCAACCTCGTATAGATGTTCCCCAGCTCTTTGAGGGCAAAAAGGTTCGCCGCATGTTCGGTATCTCTGAACTCATATGCCGTACTCTGGTAGATCGGTACCGCCATGGTTCCTTGTGCATCTTTTTCATATCCGGCATGGATGGCTAAGGTCTGTTCATGCATTACTCTTTTTCCTTTGTCTTCACGATCTCTTTGAGTGCTGTTGCCTGTTCATTCTTAGGCATGGTACTCTCCGTACTCTTAGACTCTTTTTTCTCTTTTTTTTCAACGGTTCTTACCGGATTGGATGGCTCGTATGTCAACATAGTACCAAGCATCAGACCACCTTCTGATACCTTGATCTTTCTTACCTGCATCTCCCCTTTGACACGTCCGTCCTGATTGATCTCAAGAAGCTCGGTCGCGATCACATTCCCTTCGATACTTCCATTGACGATAATATGTTTTCCCATCATCTTCTTGGTAACCACTTTACCGTTCTTGGTAACATGGATCGTCTCACATTCACTGATGGTCGCTTCTATCTTACCGTCAGAGATGATCTTGTCCGCCATAATGGTCTGACTTAAGGAGCCTGTTTGGGTAACTTCTAGTACTTCACAGTTGACATTACCGTTCACTTTACCGCTAACGACCACTTTTTTAGCATGAACATCTCCATTGACAAGCCCCTCTTTCCCGATAATCACTTGATCTTCTACACTCAAATCCCCATGGACTTTCCCGTCAATATGAATACTTCCGCACCCTTTAATGTTCCCTAATATCTCCATACAACCTGTAATGGTCGCCGCCCCGCCTTTAGGTGCACTCGGGGTACTTGGTGCAGAGAATGGTGCCGCCTCTTTTTCACTTTTACTACTTCCAAAAAAAGCCATAGCTTTCTCCTTTTCCTTGTTCTTATACGATGAATTTATTTTACTATTGTATCTTATTGGGATTTAAAACTATACAGAAATGGAAGAAAAAGAGAGAAATAAGAAAAAAGAGAGATAGTCAGGTAGATGCAAAAAGCATCTGCCCTTCAAAAAGATCATCCGTGATAGTTAGGAGACTCTTTGGTAATAGTTACATCATGCACATGCGACTCTTTCAGTCCCGCAGAGGTGATCTCGACGAACTCCGCTTTCTCCCAGAACATCGGTATGCTCTCCGACCCACAGTATCCCATAGAAGATCTGAGTCCACCGATCATTTGATGGATCACGTCAGCGATCTTTCCTCTGTACGGAACACGCCCTTCGATCCCCTCAGGAACCAGTTTGTCCGCTGCCGTTCCCTCTTGGAAGTATCTGTCCGTACTCCCTTTGGTCATCGCACCGATACTTCCCATACCACGGTACTCTTTGAACTGTCTACCGTTATAGATGATCATCTCACCCGGTGCTTCGTATGTTCCAGCCAGTGCAGAACCAAGCATCACACAGCTTGCACCTACAGCCAATGCCTTTGCCACATCACCGGAGTATTTGATACCACCGTCCGCGATCACCGGTACACCGTGTTTTTGTGCCTCTTGCGCCACTTCATCAATAGCAGAGATCTGCGGTACTCCCACACCTGCAACGATACGTGTCGTACAGATCGATCCAGGTCCGATCCCTACTTTCACACCGTCCGCACCCGCTTCGATCAAATCTTTTGCCGCAGCAGCCGTAGCGATATTTCCTGCGATCACATCCACTTCCAACTCTTTTTTAATAAGTTTGACTGTATCGATGATCCCTTGAGAGTGCCCGTGTGCGGAATCGAGTACCAATACGTCAACCCCTGCTTCCACCAATGCTTTGGCACGGTCAAGCTGTCCTACACCAATAGCTGCGGCAACTCTGAGACGACCGAACTCATCTTTGTTCGCATATGGGAACTGCTCTTTCTTCTCAATATCTTTGATCGTGATAAGCCCGGCTAACGTACCGTCATCTTCTACAATAGGAAGCTTTTCGATCTTATGCTTTTGAAGTACTTTCGCCGCCTCTTCTAATGTTGTTCCTTTTTTTGCCGTTACAAGCGGTGCAGGTGTCATGACCTCTGAGACCTTCAAGCTCATATCGGTAATAAAGCGCATATCACGGTTGGTAATGATACCGATGAGCTTTTTACTCTCATCGACTACCGGTACACCGGAGATGCGGTACTCACCCATCATTGCATCCGCTTCAGCTACGGTCGCATCAGGCCCGATGAAGATAGGATCGATAATAATACCGCTCTCACTTTTCTTGACCTTCTTTACCTGAAGCACTTGCGTAGGGACATCCATATTCTTATGGATCACACCGATCCCACCAAGACGTGCCATGGCAATTGCCGCTTTGAACTCGGTTACCGTATCCATCGCAGCAGAGACGATAGGAATGTTCAGTGAGACATTACGGGTCAATTGTGTCTTCACACTCACCTCTTTAGGGAGTACGGTAGAGTGTTGTGGTACAAGAAGTACATCTTCGAATGTAAGTGCTCTTTTTTTAATATTCATAGTTAATTCCTTCGTCTTTATTTTTATTTCTGGTAATTTACTGCTTTTTCCATGCTTGCAGCACCGTTAAAGAGTGTTTTTTCATCAAATGCTTTGGCAATGAGCTGAAGCCCGATAGGCATCCCCTCATCACTCTTCGCTACCGGCAGGCTGATCCCCGGAAGTCCGGCAAGATTGACACCGAGCGTATACATGTCCGACTTGTACATCTCAAGCGGGTCATGCAGTGCACCCATTTTCGGCGCTACGCTTGGTGCGACCGGTGCTAAGATGAGATCAGCCTCTTCAAAGATGGCGTTGAACTCGTCACGGATCAGGTGTCTAACCTTCTGTGCCTTGACATAGTAGGCATCATAGTACCCTGAGGAGAGAACAAAGTTCCCAAGCAAAATACGACGCTTCACCTCTTCTCCAAACCCTTCGCTGCGTGTATTGAAGAAAAGCTCTTCTGTTGTTTTGGACTCCGCTCTTGTACCATAGCGTACCCCGTCATAACGGGCAAGGTTTGTTGCCGCTTCCGCTGTGGCGATGATGTAGTAGGTCGCAATATCGTATTTGGTATTGCTCATCTCTTTATGCACGATGGTATGCCCTGCAGCTTCAAGCTTGGCAACCGTTTCATTGAATGCCTTCTGAATATCCGCATCTGCCGCTTCAACATAGGAGTCAATGACGGCAATGGTCAATTTGACATCGGGGTTGAGATTGTTGGCGATATCCTCTATCTCAAAATCCGCAGAGGTAGAGTCTTTGTCGTCATGTCCTTTGATCGCATCGTAAAGGATCGCCGCATCTTCGACATTTTGCGCAATAGGCCCGATCTGATCAAGACTGGAGGCATAGGAAGCCAGTCCATAACGGCTTACACGCCCGTAAGTCGGCTTCATCCCCACACAGCCACAGTAGGCTGCCGGCTGACGGATGGAACCGCCCGTGTCCGAACCCAGTGCGGCAATGGCAATGCCTCCGGCAACCGCAGCAGCCGAACCACCCGAACTGCCACCCGGTACTCTATCGTCACCATACGGGTTCTTGGTAGGACCATAATAGGAACTCTCGGTAGTTGACCCCATCGCAAACTCATCCATGTTCGCACGCCCGAATGCCATCATCCCCTTGGACTTTAGATTCTTGACTGCTGTCGCTTCATACGGGGCGATGTACCCTTGCAGGATCTTCGAACCCGATGTCACAGACCACCCTTTGACCTGAATGTTATCCTTAATGAGGATCGGCACACCCTCACCCGAGCTCTCAAACCCGACATAGGCATTGAGACCACTCTCTTTTGCTTTCGCTTCCAATTGCCCTCTAAGCTCAGCCAGTTCCTCGGTAGATTTGGTTAACGCTTCTTTTAATGTAATCACCCTCTATCCTCGCTATTTGATATCAAACTTCTTTTTATAGTATGCCACAACGGCAAGCCCAACACCTACCAGTCCCAAAATGAAGATGATCGATCCGATGATCACACTCATCGAAATAGGCTGGCTCATATCGAACATTATGCCACAACCTCGGCACATCTGCTACAGAGAGAATCTTCAGATTCGCTGGTGAATCTCCAGCATCTCGGACACTTATGTGCAGTTGCTTTGTGTACCGTAAAGGTTTTTCCCTCTACTTCAAAGGAAGCGACCTGCTCACCCTCACTGCTTGTTTTAACCGCAGAGACCACGAACCAGTCTTCAAGGTCTTTATTGCTCTTAATTGGGAATAGCTCTCTCTCACCTGCAATCTCAAGTTCAAGTGTCGCTTTAATGACCTTCTCTTTTTTGAGTGAGTCGATCGCTTCGGAGAACTTCTCACGTGCTTCAAGTAAAATGGTATCTTCGAAACTCGGTGCCACTTCAGGTACCTCTTCATAGAGAAGATCGAAGATCGTTTCCATCTCACCTTTGAATATGTTCGGTGCATACTCCAGTATCTCATCTGCAGTATAGGTAATGACCGGTGCGACCAGTCCGAGCATCGCTTTGGAGATGAGCATCATTGCAGACTGTGTCGCACGTCTGACATCGGAGTCTTTGGCTTCACAGTAGAGTCTGTCTTTGGTAATATCCATATAGATACCGCTTAGCTCGTTGGTAATGAAGTGGTTGAGCGTTGCAAAACCTTTGAGGAAGTCGTTGGCATCGAAACTCGCTTTGACCGATGCAAAGACCTCTCTTGCTTTGGTAAGGATCCATCTATCAAGCTCACCGTAGGCTTCCTGCACGACCAGTGCATCCAGATCGTTGACGTTGGCAAGAAGGAAACGGAACGTGTTACGGATCTTTCTGTACTGCTCCGCCGTTTGCTTTAAAATACCGTCACTGATCTTCAGATCGCTTTGGTAGTCCGAAAGCGCAACCCACAATCTCAAAATCTCCGAACCGTACTGCTTGATCACCTTGTCCGGAGCAACGACATTCCCTTTGGACTTACTCATCTTCTCACCCTTCTCATCGACGGTGAATCCGTGGGTAATGAGGTTCTCATACGGTGATCTTTGATGTACAGCACTGCTTAAAAGGAGTGAAGACTGGAACCACCCTCTATGCTGGTCACTTCCCTCAAGATAGAGCGATGCCGGGTAGTTCCCCGCATCATAGTTACCGCTGCTAAGTACAGAGTTCCATGTAGATCCTGAGTCAAACCATACATCGAGGATATCTTCGATCTTCTCAAGGTCATCAGGGTTGTACTTGCTGCCTTTGGGAAGGAGTTCGGCAATGCTCATGGAGTACCATGCATCCGCCCCGTGCTCGTCAAAGAGTGCCGCTACATGCTCAAGCACATCCTCATCGAAGATCACCGCTTTGGTGCTCTTGACACGGAAGAAGGCAATAGGCACACCCCAGCTTCTTTGACGTGAGATACACCAGTCAGGTCTGCCTTCGATCATCGGCTTGAGTCTGTTCTTTGCCGATGCCGGATAGAAATCGACATCTTCAATGGCATTTAGTGCCGACTCTCTGAGTGTTTTGTCTGAACCTTCCGGCTTGTCATCAATAGAGATGAACCACTGGTTAGTCGCTCTGTAGATGAGCGGTTTCTTCGTTCTCCAGCAGTGCGGGTAGGAGTGAACGAACTTGCTTACTTTCAGCAAACTGTCACCAAGAAGCTCAAGGATCTTCTCATTGGCTTTGAAAATGTGCATACCGACAAACTCTTCCGGGTTCGGAAGCAGGTTCAATCCTACGACCGACTCATCATAGAGTCCCTTTTCATTCACAGGCATCACCACTTCAAGTCCGTACTTGAGCCCTACTTTGTAGTCATCTTCCCCGTGTCCCGGAGCGGTATGAACACATCCCGTACCACCGTCCATCAAGACGTGATCACCAAGAACAACTTTGGAAGGTCTGGAGTTTAGCGGGTTGATCGCAAGCAATCCTTCAAGCTCGGTTGCAGCGATCTTTCGTGAAGCGTGACCGCTGACGACACCCTCTTCGATCATCGCATCGTAACGCGCTTCTGCCACAATGTGACCATCATCTGTCAACACATACATCTCTTCAGGATTAAGAGAGATACCGGTGTTTGCCGGCAGTGTCCACGGTGTAGTCGTCCAGATGACAAGTCCTGCTTTTTCATGAATATCCAGTTTCTCTTTGGCTGCATCACTGAGCTCAAAGTGAACGTAGATAGAGTAATCCTCTTTGTCCTCATACTCCACTTCCGCATCTGCCAATGCCGTCTGTGCCGCCCATGACCAGAAGATCGGCTTATGACGTTCTACCAAGAGCCCACGTTTAGCCACTTCACAGAGTGTACGGTAGATGTTGGCTTCAAATTTGAAGTCCATGGTCACGTACGGGTTTTCCCAGTCGGCCATAACACCTAAAGACTTGAACCCTTCTCTTTGAATGTCGATGAACTTCGCCGCATGCTCTCTACAAAGTGCTCTGAACTGCTCAGTAGGCATCGCCTCTTTCTTGGACTTGCCAAGCTTCTCTTCGACCTTCTGCTCGATCGGAAGTCCATGACAGTCCCATCCCGGTGTCATACGCACCGCTTTCCCTTGGAAGTAGTTGTACTTCAAGATGATATCTTTGAGGATCTTATTGAGTGCATGACCGATATGAATATCACCATTAGCGTAGGGAGGTCCGTCATGAAGCGTGAACATTTCGGCATTCTCACGTTTTGCCTTCATCTGTTCGTACATATTGGCATCAAACCATGCTTGATATTTTTTGGGTTCGTTGGTGGGGAGATTTCCACGCATCGGAAAGTCCGTTTTCGGAAGAAGTAGGGTCTCTTTGAAATCCATGCTGATAATACCTTCAAGTAGTTTACGGGACACTTTCAACTCTTATTTAAAACCGGTCTAAAAGCGCCTATATATCGGGGGATTATATCTAAATGTCCATTAGAGGCTACTTTTGCTATAATGATTGTATGAAAAAGATAGAAGAACTCACAAAAGATATCATCCAAACCTTGGCTTCCGAGAAAAGGAGCATCACCTTTGCAGAAAGTTGTACCGGGGGAAGGATCGCAGCGACTTTTACTGCCATACCCGGTGCTTCGGAGGTACTCAATGGCGCGTGCATCACCTACTCCAACAAGATCAAAACCCAATGGCTCGGTGTTGAAGAAGAGATACTCCTTACAGAAGGTGCAGTAAGTCAAGCATGTGTCGACCAGATGCTTAGTGGGATCATCAAAATGGCAAATGCCGATTATGCCATTGCCGTTTCAGGGATCGCAGGGCCTGGAGGCGGTACACCGTTAAAACCGGTAGGAACGGTATTTATCGGCATCTCAACTCCATCACAAAAAGAGATATTTCACTGTCACTTCAGCGGTGATCGAGAGCAAATACAACAATCCTCCGTCGATTTTGCCATTACACAGCTGGCCAAATTTCTCTTACTTTACTCCCGTAACGAGTGATAAGACAAGATCGCGGAGATCTGATTTGTGCATTTATATACTATAAAAATGGATATTGGGAAAATATTATTTTTTTTCATTTTTTTTCAAAAAACTCTTGACAAGTATCTCTGTCTTGGCTATAATTCCGTCCACTTATTCACAATAAACGAATAAGAAGATGTGACCCGTTAGCTCAGTTGGTAGAGCAACTCCCTTTTAAGGAGTGGGCCCTAGGTTCGAATCCTAGACGGGTCACCACTATTTTTAGTATATAAATGTGCGGCGGTAGTTCAGTTGGTTAGAATACCTGCCTGTCACGCAGGGGGTCGCGAGTTCGAGTCTCGTCCGCCGCGCCATTTATCTGCACTCTATTTGTGACCCGTTAGCTCAGTTGGTAGAGCAACTCCCTTTTAAGGAGTGGGCCCTAGGTTCGAATCCTAGACGGGTCACCACCAAATTTAGTTTCAAATATTCGGTCGCTTAGCTCAGTTGGTAGAGCGCTACCCTTACAAGGTAGATGTCACAAGTTCGAGTCTTGTAGCGACCACCATTGAAACTTATGACTGTTTGGATCTAGATGACCCTTTCATCTAGTGGCCAAGGATGCTACGTTTTCATCGTAGTCACAGAGGTTCAAATCCTCTAGGGGTCGCCAACATAGCACTGTTATGTTTTCTATGGTCGCTTAGCTCAGTTGGTAGAGCGCTACCCTTACAAGGTAGATGTCACAAGTTCGAGTCTTGTAGCGACCACCATGAAATTAAGCTTCACAAAAGCTTTTTTCAGTAAAATCTTATCAACCTTTCTAAGGTTACGGTGCGGCGGTAGTTCAGTTGGTTAGAATACCTGCCTGTCACGCAGGGGGTCGCGAGTTCGAGTCTCGTCCGCCGCGCCACTTCTTTTTATGATCCTCAAACACATTCAAATGATAAAAAACCAATACAGTTCGATAGTTATTATGATTAAGATGACGAACATAAAGATGTTCAAGAAGATAAACTAGCGCACTATTACAGTGCTCTAGCGATATAGCGATTCCCCTCCATCAAAGATGCGCTAAGGTCTGAGAGTTTCTTGCTGTTGCTCGAAGAGTATGGTTTTTTCAATACACGTTTAGCATCCACAACACATAGATTAAGATACTTTAGCAGATTGTCAAGCTCTCTACTGCGTACACCGCTCTTTAGCTTCTTTTGCCCTACTTCCAACTCTTTAATGAGCGCCATTGCTGTTGCACTGTTCTTATGTTTATACTCTTGCATGATCTTTTGAGAAAGCTTTACATGCTTACTTGCCAACTGTGCAAGTTGTGCATTGCTTCCAAAGAGGCTACTCGCCCCAAACCCCAACATCATACATAGTATAAAAAGATGTTTTCTTTTCATTGTCTTCCTTCCTTGTTTCTTTTTCCTTGTCCTATATGAAATAATATCAAGAAGAAACTTATTTTAAAATTAAAAAATATTGAAAAACTTCCTAAGGAAAATGAATAGAAAAAGTGTGAATTAAGGATAACGTACGGAGATAAGGGGCTTTGTGGAGAATAGAGGGGGGGAGATCCCCCATATAAAAATAGATGTTTATTTTAAACGGATACGCACACTCTCTTCATGTGCGGTCAATCCTTCCGTATTGGCAATGAGTGCACACTGCTCTCCGATCTCTTTGATCCCCTCTTTACTCATGGAGATAATAGAGGATTTTTTCAAGAAGTGTTCTACGCTAAGCGGAGAGTAAAACTTTGCCGTACCACCGGTAGGAAGCGTATGGTTAGGCCCTGCGATATAGTCACCGATAGGTTCAGGGGTATTTTCACCTAAGAAGATCGCTCCGGCATGTTTGATCTTATCAAGTAACGACATAGGATCTTTGGTTACTACCTCAAGGTGTTCAGGGGCGATCTCGTTCATCAGATCGATCGCTTCATCCATATCGGATGTCACAATGATCGCACCACGCTCTTCTATGGACTTTCTGGCGATCTCTTCACGGCTGAGCGCGCCAAGGAACTCTTCTACTTTATCACTTACTCTGTTTGCCAATTCACTCTCTGTCGTAATAAGAATAGAACTCGCCATTTCATCATGCTCTGCTTGAGAGAGCAAGTCGATAGCCAAATAGTCCTCTCTTGCACTCTCATCTGCCAAGATACCGATCTCGGAAGGTCCTGCGATCATATCGATATTCACTTCACCGTAAACCAGCTTTTTGGCTGTTGCAACAAAGATGTTACCAGGTCCGGTAATAACATCGACTTTAGGAATACTCTGAGTTCCGTACGCCATCGCACCTATCGCAGATGCACCGCCTACCTTAAATACTTTACTCACACCACACAAGTGACACGCAGCCAAAAGCAGTTCGTTCAGCTCGTTATCCGGTGCCGGCGTACATACTACGATCTCTTCAACCCCCGCAACCTGTGCAGGGATGACGTTCATCAAAAGCGAACTTGGATATGCCGCTTTACCTCCGGGAATATAGAGCCCCGCTCTATCGACCGGTGTTACCTTCTGCCCAAGGATCGTACCGTTAGCCTCTTTATCCATCCATGTCTTTGGCATCAACTTCTCATGGTAGGTTTTAATACGATCATAAGCAAGCTTCAATGCATCGCGCAGCTCAGCATCGATCGCATCATACGCCTTTGCCATTGCCTCGGTAGAGACCATCAGCTCGGCATCCTCTTTGGGCTCCCAACGGTCAAAACGTGCGATCTGTGCTTTGAGCGCACTGTTACCTTCGGTCTGTATCTCTTTAAGAAGCCCTGCAACGATCCCCGTCACACCCTCGATATCCATCTTTCCACGCTCCAAAAGCGCATTGAAGTTCGCTTCGAACGTATCATCACTGCTGTAAAATATTTTCATCGATCTACCTTTTCTCTGATAAAAGCTTTCTGAAAGAAAGCATACCAAAACTATTCACTATTCATTATTAACTATTCATTCGCCATTAACGGATACTTCCGTTGATAACGCGGCAACATACTTTCATTCCCAAGTATGCCGCCTTGATGAATATAAAGCAATGGTGCCTCTTCATAGACTTGGGGATGAGCCAATAATGTACGCCATCCCAAAGGGTCGTAAAGCAAGTCGAACACCACGCCCGTTTGTTCGTGTAATTTTAGCCAAATTTCGTAATTTTCTCTATAAAGTTTACCAAAATGGTGTTTTTTCTCTAAAGCAAGAATGGTCGGATGGTATTTTTCATCCGCTTCGAGCATGGAGAACTGTTCTTTCAGATACATATCATCTCCCACACATGCACATGTGTATACCGTAGGTTGGGGTATCCCTACCCCGACAAAAGCTTTTTGCAAATATAAAGCAGTGGTTCCTGTACCGGAGGGGAGAAAGATATTCAGTTTTTCGATTTTCTGCTCTTTTTGCCAGAAGCTGATCTCTTCTGCAAGGATCCTGATCCCATACTCCGCCTCTTTCTGCCTACCACCTTCTTCGATAAAAAGCATATTTTTTGTCGGGGTGGGGATACCCCGACCTACAATGAGATGCATATCGTTTTTCAATGCCGCAGCATAATTCCCATGCGGATTTTCTCTCAAGTAATCAGCTATATGATCCACATAATACTCAAACTCCCACCCCTTCATCTTTGCCAGAACAGAGAGTGAGTACATCGCATTGGACTGTACAGAACCGTAAGAGACAATCTTTTTGATATAAGGAAAGTCATTTTTAAGATAGTAGTAAAATTTTCGCGCCTTGTTCCCTGAGAAATCAGGATGGATAAGATCATCACGTTTAAGAAAAAAAGTGTGGTTTTGAAACCGGATCGTTTCAATGGGAGAAGTAAGTTGAAAGTCTGTCATCATTAAAAAGTCGCAATCAAAGATTACGACCTTCTCTCAACGCTCAGCGCTAAACGCTAAACGCTTCTTAATTACGTCCCACGCAATTAAGATCCTCAAACGCCTGCTCAAGACGTTTGACCATAGAGAGTTCACCCTCTCTAAGCCATTTACGCGGATCGTAATAGCTCTTATTAGGCTTATCTTCACCCTCAGGATTCCCGATCTGTGCTTGAAGATAGTCATGGTACTTCTCGACATAACCGCGTACACCATCCCAAAATGCCCACTGCGTATCGGTATCGATGTTCATTTTGATCACACCGTAACTGATAGCATTACGAATATCCTGAAGCTCGGAACCGCTTCCTCCGTGAAATACGAAATCTACAGGTTTTGCATCCGTATTGAACTTCTCTTGGATATATTTTTGAGAGTTATCCAGGATCTCAGGACGCAAGATCACATTCCCCGGTTTATAGACCCCATGAACATTTCCAAAAGATGCTGCGATCGTGAACTTATCGGAAACCTTCATCAACTCTTCATACGCATAGGCAACCTCTTCCGGTTGGGTATAGAGCAGTGCATTGTCTACATCGCTGTTGTCAACACCATCTTCTTCTCCTCCGGTAATACCGAGCTCGATCTCAAGGGTCATTCCCATTTTGCTCATACGCTCAAGATAACGTTTACATGTTTCGATATTCTCTTCAAGCGGCTCTTCGGAAAGATCAATCATATGAGAAGAGAAGAGCGGTTTTCCACTGCTCTTGAACTGCGCTTCACTTGCATCGAGCAATGCATCGATCCACGGAAGAAGCTTACGTGCCGCATGGTCGGTATGCAATACGACCGGCACACCGTAAGCCTCCGCTAGTGTATGCACATGGATCGCTCCGCTGATCGCTCCGAGTACCGCTCCCTCTTTACTATCTATCCCTTTTCCTGCATAGTATGCCGCTCCACCGTTACTGAACTGTACGATCACCGGTGAGTTCACTTTTTTTGCCGACTCCATTACCGCATTGATCGATGATGTGCTGACAACATTGACCGCAGGGATCGCGAACTCATTGGCTTTTGCGATCTTGAAAAGTGTCTGAAGATCATCTCCAGTAACCACACCCGGTCTAATAGAATCCAATACTTTTGTAGACATTTACTATTTCCTTCTTATTTAAGTTTAATATGTGCTTTTTTTATCAAACTTTCAACCACTTTCTCTTGTGCTATCTGCATCTTGAGTGTCGGCGTAAGCTCTTCTAAACTTGGTACTTTTTTCTTTGAACGTTTTTTGATCTTTGCATAACGCCGCTTGATCTCTTTATCACTGACGTCTGTCTGTTCGATCTGTTTTTGCATCCAAAAGTTAGAATAGACTGTGTCTTTCTCCTCTTGGCTTAGATCGTTCTCTGCAGAGAGTGCAATGAGTTTATTAGGTGCAAGCATCTCAAGGAGACGCTTCTTCTCAGTGGGAGGTAACGTGTTCCACATCATTTTCCCTTGCGTCATCTTCTCTAGTGCATGATTTGCCTCTTCAACACTGATAGGAAGCATCCCTACATACCCGGAAATATTCTGAGATTCAGGCTCTACACGTACTTCAACACCCCGCATTAAGTTTGCAATGATCTTCTGCTCTACAAGCTGCATTTGGATACGTCTTTTGATCTTCTCCAAAGGCGGTACTTGAGCCAATGCACTCTGTGCTTGCGCACGGGCTTTAATACGTTCATAGGCAGATACGATCTCTTCATCCGATATCGTTACTTCTTTAGCTGCTTTTTGCATCCAAGCACTGGAAAGAACACCCTCTCTCTCTTCTTGAGTCAACTCCTTTTTTGCAACTTTTGCCAAAATTTTAGGAATATAGATCTCTTTTAAAAGTGCCATCTGCTGCTCTTTAGGAAGAAGGTCAAAATCAGATACCTTTCCTTTTGTTCGCTGCTTAAGGTAGCTATCAACCTCTTTTTTACGTACTTTATGTCCGTCAACGATCGCAACTACTGCTTTAGAGGAGCGACTTTTAGGCACTGCCGGCTGTGCAGCTGACATTCCTAATGTATTAAGGTTTACCATTGAGGGGATTTCATCTTTTTGGTGAAGCATACCAGAAAGGCTATTTTTGAGAGCATCTGCCGTTGCAGGCTGAGCAAAGAGTGTCAAAACCCCTGCTGCCGCAATTACATTTTTTAATCTTTTCATTGCATATGGTACAATATTTTATTTGGCAGATTTTGCCGTCTCTTTTTCCATATCGACGATCTTTGCTTTACTACGTAGTTCGCTTACCACTTCCGATACTTTCTTTGCGAACTCTTGTTGTTTCAATGTTGCGATAATCTTATTTTTTACTTTATCGTAAGAGACTGCCTGTGCAGGATTTTTAGACTCAAGATAGATCACATGGTATCCAAACTGTGTTTTAACCGGTGTTTTGGTCACTTCACCCGGTTTCAAACTCCATACCGCTTGAGAGAAAGCCGGAACCATTTGTCCTTTTTTGAATGTTCCGAGATCACCACCCTTAGACTTTGAAGGACCGATCGATTTTGATTTTGCAAGAGAGATGAACTTTTGCTTTAGCGCATCACCCTTAAGCCCTTTAAGTTCAGAGATGATCTGCTTCGCCTCTTTTTCACTCTTTACAAGGATATGTCTTGCATGAACTGTTTCGGGCATAAGGAACTTCGCTTTATTCTTTTCATAGAAGTCTTTTGCTTCGGAATCACTGACTACAGCACTATCCATCTGTTTTTTCATCCACATATTCACCATAAGTTCATTGGCGATCTTCTCAAGGTTCTTTTTGAATTCAGATGTTTTGTCGATCCCCTCTTTTTTTGCGAGGTCACTTAAAAGCGCTTTTTCGACTAACGTCTTTTTTACCAACGCTTTTTGCTGCGGAGACAACTGTTCGTAGTGTGCATTGGGTGCAGTCGCACTTACAAATGCCTCTGCGTCTTGCTTCGTAATATTCTTCCCGTTCACGGTAACAATGATGTCCGAAGCGACAACCGACGTCGTAAGAAGTGCCGCAGCGATAAGTGATGTTCTTGCAAATTTTAACATTATGTGAATATCCTTTTGATAGATTTTAGATTATAATGGATAGCAGTATATCGATTCTTGTTAAACAAATCATTAACAAATGGAGGTTATGCTAAGATTTCTTTCTATAAAATTATTGATCAAGGAGCCTTTTAGCCATGGCAAAACGTATCAAACAAGCAACCAAAACAAAGATCGAAGAGATCAAACAACTGTTTCTCGAACACTATCCAGATTCCATAACGGAATTGGTATACCGTAACGTCTACGAGCTGCTTGTTGCCGTGATGCTATCGGCCCAATGTACCGACAAACGGGTCAACATCATCACTCCCGCTCTTTTCGAAAAATACCCTGACCCTGTTTCTCTTGCCAATGCGAATCTTGATGACGTCAAAGCATTGATCCAAAGCTGTTCGTTCTTTAACAACAAAGCGAAGAACCTCATTAAAATGGCGCAATCGGTCGTAGAGAACTACGGTGGCGAGATACCATTAGATAGAGATGAACTGGTCAAGCTTGCCGGTGTAGGACAAAAGACCGCCAATGTGGTCATGATCGAGTACACCGGTGCGAACTTGATGGCGGTCGATACGCACGTGTACCGTGTCGCTCACCGGCTGGGTCTCTGTG
The DNA here is from genome assembly GCA_027063305.1 of Sulfurovum sp. Lineage (GTDB taxonomy): Bacteria > Campylobacterota > Campylobacteria > Campylobacterales > Sulfurovaceae > Sulfurovum. The sequence goes on from JAMORY010000014.1 coordinate 82,401, forward strand.
ACGCTTCCACCGCACTGAAGTGTGAAGAGCAGCTGACAAAAAAGTTCAAGACCGATCTACACCGTCTGCACCAGGCGATGGTACTCTTCGGACGATATCACTGTAAGGCCGTCAAACCCGAATGTAACGACTGTTTTATGAAGCCTTACTGTAAAACGACGGAGACATTCAAGGTGTAATCATGGGTAGTGGGTAGTAAACTCTCCTTAATTACTCCTTCCCCCCCCTTGCACTATATTGACTGTATGATTCGATCAAGAACATCAAATGTCTTCTCTACCGAATCAAGTTTCACCATCTCCCGTGTCGAGTGCGGATAGCGGATGGCCGGTCCGATGGAAGCAAACTTCATATTGGGGTATTTTTCGGCAATGACACCACACTCCAACCCCGCATGGATCGCCATGAGCTTACTTGTACCGAACACCTCTTTCATTTTTTTATCGACCAGTTTGGTAAAGTCCGTTATATCCGGTTTCCATGCGGGGTACTTGTCTTCTACCTTTGTCTTGAAACCATAGTTCTCAAACAAGCTAACCGTCTCCTGTGTCAAGCTATCCAGAGAGTCCATATCCATCGCACGTGTACTTGTCTCGATGGCTATACCACCTTTTTCATCGGCATTGATGATGGCAAGGTTGATACTGACATCCGGAATACCCAGCTCTTCATTCATACGATGTACACCTTGTTTGAAAGTGTTGATAAGATCAATAACTTTCTCACCCTCTTTCAAGATATCCGGTGATTCATTCAGCACACGTGCCGTTACATCCCCTTCACTCACCAATAGTGTTTCGCTTCGCACGATCGCTACGGCATTTGCAGGGATGGAGTTACGGCGCTCTCCGGCATAGATGCTTACAAGCTGTGTCACACCTTTGTCTTTCAGGTATGCACCCAGTACTTTAATAGCAGAAGGGATACCTTTGTCAATATCCACTCCCGAGTGTCCTCCCACAAGCCCCTTGACCGCCACTTCATAACACACACCCTTACCTTCTACATAACTGTCCTGCTTCAATGCCGTAATATCCGCCCCGCCGGCACACCCAATGTAGACTTCTGCCTCATCCTCACTGTCAAGGTTGAGCATATAGTCTGCTTTCAGATCGAACGCCAACTGATTGGCACCAATAAGCCCTATCTCTTCATCGGAAGTGAGCAGGTACTCAAGCACCCTCCCCTCATCCATCAACTGCATCATCATCGCGATCGCCATCCCGTTATCCGCCCCCAAAGAGGAGTCCTTAGCCTTCATCCATCCCTCTTCCACATAGGTCTCGATACTCGGCGCTTTCCCCATACACACCATGTCATAGTGCGCCTGCAAGCAAAGTCTCGGTGCTCCTTTGCGAATATAGATATTCTTTGCCTCATCCACCTCAACCTCGTACCCTCTCTCCCTGGCAAACCCCACCAAAAAATCACAAAGCCCATCCGCCTCTTTGGAACAGTGCGGTATCTGTGTCAGCTGTTGAAAATATTCGATTATTTTTGACATATTTGTTTTCCTTTTAAAGTGGTAGGCTAAAGTACCCTAAGGGCACTTCCTTACGGGGCGCCTACCTTACATACAAATTAAAGTTTTGTATTACTTTTGCACTTCTCGTGCAGATGAGAAGCGTTAAGCAAATGTGAACTGCTTCACATTTGTAGCTTCGGAACCGAAGTGGTCGGAGTGCAGCGAAGCCACGGAGGCAATAAACATCATCCGCACGATTGCAAAAGTAACGCTTTTGGCTCCACCTTTTCTTTTGTGAAGTGAAACGGTTTGCGACAGCAAATCACTCTCTTTGAGAAAAAGGTGGAAACACACCATAATACGAAAGAGAAGTATAGTATAATCCACAAAAAATCAGGATTAACCATGTGCCTCATCATCACCATCCTCTTTCTCGTCATGGCAGTACAAAGCTTCATAAACAGTGACTACGCCAGCGGATCACTCTACCTCATCATCGCTCTGGGCTTCGCCTTTATGCTCTGGAGAAACATACAACTAACACGATGTGAAAGAGACGGCAACTGCAGCGGATGTACCTTGCCGACATGGATGACCAAATGGTTTACCAAAGAGAAAAAATAATGGAACACTTTTTTGACTGCCCCTACTGCTGGGAACGCATATCCATGGTACTTGACCCCAGTGAAGAGGAGAGCGACTACATCGAGGACTGCGAGGTCTGCTGCCGTCCTATCGAGATTTTGTTCAGATTTGAAGGTGAACGGCTTGTTCGGTTCAAAGTTCAAAGAATCGAAGGAATTTAAACCCATTCGCGTAGGTCGTATTGTCCTCAATACGACACTCTGTTATCTACTCGAATAGTATGATGTGTATTAAAGCTGTGTCGTATTCGGGGAATACGACCTACGCATACAAAAACTGAAAACGATCAACCATCTCCCCGTTTACCTCTACCTTTTGGGCAAACATCCCAAGCGGACGTACCCAGTATCCGTATTCTCCGTATAAAGCACGATACACCACCATCTCCTCTTCCGTTTCACTGTGTTTTGCAACAGTGATCACTTCATACTCATTGCCTTTGTAGTGTCTGTAGATACCTTTTTGCACTTCCATTTCACACTCCGTTGATATTGATATGCTACTATAACGAAAATCAACACAAAAAAGGAACGATTGATGCAAAAATGGAGTTTGAACTTTAGACTATGGCACTGGATACATGCAGCCATCATTCTCGCTCTTCTTGGCACGGTATTTCTGAGAAAAACCTTCCTGAGCTGGCGTACCAACAGTGAGATCATTGTTACAAAACTGACAGAACAAGGCATCGATGTCACGGCAGAAGAAGCGAAGATCGTTGCCAAAGCCATTCGTGCACCTATGTGGGAGTGGCACATCATTCTTGGTTACGGGCTGACTGCACTGGTCATCTGGCGTATTGCCCTCCTCTTTACCCAAAGCGGAAAACGGAATTACCAAGACCTCAAGCGTGAAACTCTACACAAAAAAGCCGTCAAAATAGGCTACATCGTTATTTACGGCGTGATTGCTTTCATGGCAGTCAGCGGATTGATGATCCATTTTTATGACACATTAGGACTTACCAAAGATGCTGCTCATGATATTAAAGAACTGCATGAGTTCATGTACAATGCCCTGCTCATCTTCGTACCGCTGCATATTGCAGGCGTGATCGTTGCCGATGCAACGGAAGAGAAAGGCATCGTCTCCGATATGATCAACGGCGGGAAAGTATAAATTCAATTGCGTAGAGGCAATCCCTTGTGGTTGCCCGAGCAGAAGAGTACCCACAAAGGGCATCCCTGCATCTATCTTGCTATCTGAATGACAAAGTTGATGAGATACAATACCGCGATGGTCGTTACCGTCCAGATCATCGCTCTTTTGACGTTCATGGAGGGATTCAGCGTCCCACAGTGGGGACAGCGTTTTGTACCTGTGGTAACCGGCTGTTTACAGTAGCGGCAAGGGACTTCGTTTTTTTTGTTTTCCATTTTACTTTCTTTCAAGGGTAGGCGCCCCGTAAGGAAGTGCCCTTAGAGGTACAACTGCCTACCTTCTTAAACCATTGTTTTATATAGGGCTTTCGCCATAAGCTGTGACCGTATGCATATTCCCTCTCAGGGTGGGCAATTGCCCACCCTACAGACAAAAAGCATTGCAAAGCAATGCATACCGACACTATTCACTATTAATTATTCACTCTTCACTTGCGGTATATCACACCGCATAATACGTCGCCTTCGGATGATGCACCACCAACGCTGTCGTACTCTGCTCCGGATGGATCTGGAACGTTTCACTCAGTTCGATGCCAAACTCTTCAGGTCTAAGCAGGTCAAAGATGATGCGGCTCTGCTCAAGGTCGGGGCATGCAGGATAACCAAATGAGTAACGTGCACCTCGGTAGCGGTTCATACGTACATCACGCAGGGTTGCTCCCTCATCTTCACGCAGGATGTTCAAGTCCATACGTATCTGCTTGTGTGCCACTTCTGCAAGTGCTTCTGCAAGTTCGACCGAAAAGCCGTGTACCATATTGTACTCAAGGTATTTCCCTGCATCGTAAAGCTCTTTTTCATACGCTGAGAACTTCGGCCCCGCACTCACACAGGTAATGGGCAGTACATCATGGCGTTCATGTCTGAAAAAGTCACTCAGCGCACGGTGTGGCTTTCTGCCCTGTCTTGGGAAGCTAAATACATACTCCGCACGCCCGATAATGTCATCAAGTGGTTCACGGTTGGCATTGGCATCGACGTTCCACCCTTCTATCTCAGGGAAGACAAGCAGCTCTTGGTCATTACTACGTACCGGGTAGTACCCGTAAATGATGGTCGGTTCAAAAAGATCTTTTTCGATGAACTCACGTTTAAGCCGCTCATAGGCAGGATAGACCTTCTCTTCAAGCATTTTTTCATATTCGGCTTTGTCCATCTTGCCTTTTTTGTAACCCCAATGCATTTTGATGACGGTTTTTTTGTTCACCCAGTCAAAGACCATGTCAAGATCAAGATCGGCTTTTTGTAGCACACGTCTGCCCCAGAACGGCGGGGTGGGGATGTCGACAGGTTCTGGCATCTCTATCTCCTCAAACGGAGGAATGATCACCTCTTTCTTCTCTTTTTTCTCATGTTTGACCATATCTCCCGCCATACGGGTATCGAGCACAGCATCGGGGTTTGTTTTCACCTCTTCATTGTACTTCTCAATACGGCTCATCGCGATCACCCCGTCAAAGGCATCACGGCAGTAGAAGATCGGCCCTTTGTAGATAGGTCTACAGAAGTCGTCCACAAAGCTGCGTGTCAATGCCGCACCGCCAAGCAGAACCGGGATATCCAATCCCATCTCCGCCATTGTCTCAAGGTTATCCTTCATCACCGCTGTTGATTTAACCAGCAATCCACTCATCCCGATGGCCTGGATGGACTTCTCTTTCATCACATCAAGGTAGGTCTCAAGCTCAGTTTTGATACCGACGTTAATAACCTTGAAACCGTTATTGGAGAGGATGATGTCTACAAGGTTCTTTCCGACATCATGCACATCCCCTTTGACCGTCCCGATAACCAGTGTGGTATCGGTCTCTTTCTCCTGCTTGGTCAGATAGGGGTTGAGGTAATCGACCGTTGCCTTCATGGTCTCTGCCGATTGAAGTACGAACGGAAGCTGCATCTCACCGCTACCGAAAAGTTCACCTACCACCTTCATGGCATCGATGAGAATTTCATTGACGATACGGTCGGGGTGTATCTCGTGACGCGCCTCTTCGACCAGCGGGATCATCCGCTCTTTGTCTCCGTCCATCAACAATCTGGCGATCTTCTCTTCGGTATTCATCGCCTCGTACGCTTCATCGTTGGCTTCAGTATCCACCTCTTTGCCTGAGAAATGCTCGATGAACTTGAAGAGTGACTGGTCATCAGGGTGAAAGAGCAGCTCTTCACACACTTCGATATCCTCTTTGCTCATCTTGTTAAGCGGAATGATATGCTTGACATTAATGATGACAGAGGTCAGTCCCGCTTCCAAACAGTGGTGCAAGAAGACGGAGTTAAGGTACATACGCGCATTCTTATCTAGCCCGAACGAGATATTGCTAAGCCCCAAAGTCGAGCCTACTTCCGGATGACGCTTGTGCAGTTCTCTGATCGCTTCAAGCGTCTGGATGGCGGCATCACGGTACTCCTCGTCTCCCGAACCGACCGTAAAGGTCAGTACGTCAAAAATAAGGTTGTGCGGTGCAATGCCGTGACGGTTGACACACAGATCATAGAGACGTTCGGCTACAGCGATCTTCTCCTCTTTGGTCTTTGCCATCCCCTTCTCATCGATGGTCAGACAGACCAGCGCGGTACCGTACTTCTTGGCAAGTCCACAGATAGCATCGAGCTTCTCTTCTCCATCTTCAAGGTTGACCGAGTTGATGATGGGCTTTCCACCGATGCACTTAAGCCCCTCTTCCATCGTCTTGACACGGGTGGCATCAGGCATGAGAGGCAGTGGGATCTTCTGGTTGTACAGTTCCATGACCGCTTGCATGTCTTTGGCACCGTCGCGTCCGGCAAACTCGACATTGACATCAAGACAGTGCGCTCCGTCACGTACCTGTGCCTGTCCTACCGTCAGTGTCCCCTCATAATCTCCGGCAATAATGAGTTCACGGAAAGCTTTTGAACCGGTGGCATTACTTCTTTCCCCTATAAGCAGAGGTGCAGGCTCTTGGAAAAGCTCTACCGAGTTAAAGAGCGATGCGATGCTTGGCTTGATACTCCCTGTCGGTTTTTTAGGTTTGATCGTACACACTGCTTTCTCTAATGCTTGAATATGCTGAGGGGTCGTTCCACAGCATCCCCCCAGAAAACTCACCCCGTCAAACTCCGTGAACTCCAGCTGCTTGGCTGTAAACTCATCGGGTCCCATCGGGTAGTAGGTGTATCCACCACGATTCTGCGGCAATCCCGCGTTGGCATGGATAGAGAGCGGGATGTTACACAGCTCGCTGAGTACCTTTAAATGCTTCTTCGCCTGATCGGGGCCCGTACCACAGTTGAGTCCCAAAGAGAGAATATCGAACGGCTCTAAAATGGTCACGATCGTTGCCGCATCGGTACCAATGAGCATCGAACCGCTCAGCTCAATGGTTACAGAGACCATAATGGGCAGTTCTGTACCTCTCTCTTTATTGGCATCCTGACACGCATGGAGTGCGGCTTTGATCTGTAGCGGATCTTGACAGGTCTCAAGCAAGAAGATGTCACATCCACCATCTATAAGCCCCTCTGCAACCACTTTATACCCTGCGTACATCTCATCGTAGTGAATATGTCCGAGCGAGGGCAGTTTGGTTCCAGGGCCAATGGATCCGAGTACAAAACGTGGCTTTTGGGGAGTCGTGTATACATCACATACCTCTTTTACAAGCATCGCCCCTTTCTTAGAGAGTTCATAGGCACGATCACCCATCTGATACTCGTCCAGTACCCACGGCATCGTTCCGAAGGTATTGGTCTTGATAAGATCCGCACCCGCCATCGCATAACGCTTATGAATACGTTTAATAAGGTCCGGAGCCGTATCGATAAGGAGTTCGTTACACCCCTCTTGCTCACGTCCTTCATGATCTATCCATGCCTCTTTGGGAATATCAAGATCCTGTATCTGCGTACCCATGGCACCATCGATAACCAATATGCGTTCATCGATCAATGATCGTATCTTTTCTGTGGTAGACACAAGACTCCTTTTTTGGGTCGCTTCACCCGCAATATCTTTCGTAATTGTATCAAAGTATCGTTAAAGCCGAAACAGGATACACCATTTTGTCGTTATTCTCATATTTTGTTGTATTTGTGTTATATTCTTGTGCTATCGTATAAAAGTATAGAGATACGGAATATAGCATATAACACATCAGCTATTCCCGTTGAGGATTTATTAACGGAAAGATGCTATACTTCTGCTTAAATCTAAAGCCAGACTGTAAATGAAAAAGCCAAACCCTGCTGAAAAGAGGGGACGGAAAGCCATGGGTCTTTGAAAAGAGATCGCCAGGTTGCCATACAGTTATCTAAATACCCTATCTATTTGGATACCTCTTTTTCTTTACCTGGACTTTACCGCAAAGGAATGGAAAAGATATGGGAAAAGTTATTAAAAATGTTATTACCAGCAAAGAGATCGTCAAACCGGATCCTATTGATGAAGAGATTCCGTTTGACGGTGGTGTGATGATCACCGAGACCGATACTGCCGGTATCATTACCTACGCAAACCGTAAATTCCGTGAAATGACCGGATACTCCAAAGAGGAGCTTATCGGTGCACCACACAGCATCAACCGACATCCCGATATGCCAAAGGCTGCATTCAAAGGTTTATGGGACACTATTAAGGCCGGTGAGTACTGGGAAGGGCTTGTAAAGAATATGAACAACGAGGGGAAATACTACCTTGTTATCGTATGGATCAAGCCGAAATTTGATGAGAACGGAAATATCGTAGGGTATATCGCCGGTCGTAAAATACCTGATAGAGAAGCGATGAATGCTGCACTTGAGCAGTATAAGAAGATGAAAGCCGAAGAAGAGAAATAACTCTCTTCTCTTACGGGCTTAAAGCGTTACTTTAGCCTTCTGCAATGCATCGATCACTGCATCGATGTTCTCCTTTGGAATATGCACTTTCCAATCAGGCTCGTTTGCATCCGAACTTAGTGTGATACCGATGCTTGCGACACTTTCACTCCCTTCACCGTAAGGCGATTCAATGGTCGTTACCGTGATCTTTCCGTCATTGCTTCCACTTAGATCCATTTGTGCGATCTGGGTTACCTTTCCACTCATATCGAACTCCTTTAAAATTGCTTTGATCGATTATAACATAAAAGGTTAACGCTTCTTAACCAAACGCATCAAAACCGCCTGAAGCCTTCGCCACTGCTTGATCTCTATCGCAGGGAAGCCGGCATAGGTCTTACCGCCCTCCAAAGACTTGGTCACGCCGCCCTTTCCTGCAATGGTAGCGAAAGCTCCGATCTCCAAGTGTCCTGCGGTGGCACTCTGTCCACCCATGACCACATTACGTCCAAGTGTAGATGAACCGGCAAGTCCGACCTGTGCCGCCATGAGTGTATGCTCCCCTACCTCACAGTTATGTGCGACCTGAATGAGGTTGTCCATCTTCGTTCCTTTACGGATATGCGTTGCACCGAACACCGCACGGTCAATGGCACAGTTAGCACCGATCTCGACATGGTCTTCTATAATGACATGACCGTTCTGATAGATCTTCACGTGTTCGCCTTGCTTTGTATGGGCAAAACCGTACCCGTCACACCCAATGACCGTACCGCTGTGAATGATACATTCGCTTCCTACTTTCGTGCCGTGGTAGAGTGTGACATTGGGGTGAAGCAGTGTGTTATCGCCTACAACCACATCATCACCTAAATAGCATCCTGCCATGATGGTGACATTCTCACCCAACACGACATTGTTGCCAAAACGAACCGAGTCGGCAACTTGACACCCCTCACCCATCCATGGTGTTCCCTCTTCAACCGTAAGCGGATGGGCAAAAAGCTTGGAGGCTTCGGCAAGCTTCAAGTACGCCTCATCGGTAATGAGCGCCACCGTTGTCTCGGGTAAAAACTTGGCATTGGCTTCATCGACCAGTACCGCTGCCGCTTTGGTCGTAGGAAGCTGCGAGAGGTATTTGGCATCGTTAAAAAAACTGAGCTGAGAAGGTGTTGCTTCTAAGAGTGTATGGATACCCTCTATCTCGATATCGGTACCGTTAAATTCAAGGTTGAGTTCTTTTGCGATCTGGGAGAGTTTGTAAGTCATAGGTCATCCTTTGGGCTTCGGCAGGTCAGCCACCAAAATATCATGGAAAATAAAAAAGAAACTCAAGAAACATATATAATGTTCCCTGAGCCTGTCGAAGGGAAACTTATCTTTCGATCGCCACAACACCGCCGCGAACGATCTCGCACGGATTGTAACGCTGTGCCGCTTCGATGAAGTGTTTCACACGTTTAGGCTCGTCCGCTACTTGTGCAACAACCATCTCTTTGCCGACATTGACGATACCGCCGTTATAAGCAGCTGCCAGTGCGGCAATGTCACTGAGGTTCTCGGCAATAGGGAACTTCACCAGTACCATCTCTTTTTCGACCATCTCTTCATGCTCAATGACCTTATAGACAGGAATGAGCTTGTGCAGCTGCTTGGTGATCTGCTCCATCACTCTGGCGTTCCCTTTTGTCTCAATGGTAATGTGCGACATATCCGAGTTGGGGATAGGGGCAACGGTCAGAGACTCGATGTTATACCCACGACCGGCAAAGAGTGCGGTAACACGTGCAAGTACGGAACTCTCATTCATCACCACAACGGAGATGACACGTCTTTCATTGGTTGTATTAGGCATTACTTCTCCTCCCCGTTATTTTCGATCTTCGGCGGCAGCATCATGTTAAAGAGCGCTCCGCCCGCCGGTACCATCGGTAGTACGTTCTCAAAACGGTTGACCGCAACGTTCATGAAACAGACCTTGTCCTTTTCTATGGCATCTTTGAGTGCCGCATCGAACTCCTCTTTGGTCGTCACATCATACCCGATCCCGCCACACGCTTCTACCAGCATCTTCCAGTTTGGCTGGAATGTCAGATCGGTCTCGGAGTAGCGCTTCTCATAAAAAAAGGTCTGCCACTGGCGTACCATACCAAGGAAGTGGTTGTTCAAAATAACGTTGATGACCGGCGTTTTGTACTCAGCTGCCGTTACCAGCTCTTGGACGTTCATCAATATAGAACCGTCTCCGGTAATGTTGATAACGGTCTTTTCGGGACAAGCACGCTTCGCACCGATCGCGGCAGGAAGTCCGAACCCCATCGTTCCAAGACCACCGGAGTTGATCCACTGGCGAGGTCTGTCGAACGGATAGTGCTGTGCCGCCCACATTTGGTGTTGACCGACATCCGAAGTGATGATCGCCTGTTCACCGACTAATTCACCGATACGTTCGATCGCCCACTGCGGTTTAATGACCTCATCGCTGTCTTCATACGATTGCGGGTGAAGTTCATCATAGCGCTTCAAGATCTCTCTCCATGCCTGATAACGGTCGGGGTTGACACCTTCAAGGAGCGGGATCATCTTCTCAAGCACTTGTGTGATGTCGCCAACGATCGGATAATCGACATCGACAAGTTTGGAGATGTTCGCAGGATCGATATCAACATGGATCACATCGGCATACTTGGCGAACTCACTCAATTTTCCCGTTACACGGTCATCAAAACGCGCACCAAGGGAGATGACAAGGTCGGTCTCGCTCATCGCCATGTTCGAAGCATAGTTCCCGTGCATTCCAAGCATCCCAAGAAGCAATGGGTTCTTCGCACCCATGACACCCCTTGCCATCAATGTCTCAACTGCCGGGATCTGGGTTTTCTCAGCCAATTCTCTTACCAGTTTGTAGGCATTGGAGGCAACCACACCACCCCCAAGATAGAGAAGCGGTTTTTTCGCTTTCTTGATCGCTTCGACCGCCTTTTCGATCTGACGGTTATTCCCTTTGTAGGTCGGTTTGTAGGTTGGGATATTCACACTCTCAGGGTACTTGAACTCACCGATCTCCACAGTAATATCTTTAGGGATATCGACCAGTACGGGACCTGGTCTTCCTGTTCTAGCAAGATAGAACGCCTCTTTAAGAATACGCGGAAGCTCTTCAAGCGAGCGTACGAGGAAGTTGTGCTTCGTACACGGTCTTGAGATACCTACCGCATCGATCTCCTGAAACCCGTCCGTTCCGATAAGTGAAAGCGGTACCTGCCCCGAGATGACCACCATGGGGATGGAGTCCATGTAAGCGGTCGCCAATCCTGTCACCGCATTGGTAAAGCCCGGTCCCGATGTGACCATCGCCACGCCTACTTCACCTGTTGCTCTTGCATATCCGTCAGCCGCGTGTACGGCCGCTTGTTCATGACGGTTAAGAATATGTTCAAAACCGTTCTGCTTATAAATTTCATCGTAAACGTGCATGATCGCTCCGCCGGGGTAACCGAAAACGGTCTTCACACCCTCGGCGATAATCGCCTCACACACCATCTGTGCACCACTCATCTGCATGATCACACACTCCATTGTATTTTAATTTTAACCCCGATTATAGCAAAAAATTATTAGAGTGGGACGTTAACATCTTAAATAGGAGTAATTTTCTCCTTTATTGTACCTCTTTGGGTACGATCACTGCCGGTATTTGTGCTCGCTTTGCCATGCGTCGGTTCAGACATATTTGAAGTGAGGATATATTAAGCTGTTTAGTTGAACATACAGCCAGAACCGGTGCGAATATGCCACTTTGTGCCTCTGTAATGGAAGAAGCGATGTAGATCAAATGTCGGTAGGGATACCCCCTGTTCTCCGTTAGCAAGAATGGTGTTAAAGGCTCTTTCCCCTCCGCACCCCGCACGGTCGTCTCGGCAAAACAGGCATCGAATACCACCACGCCTTCTGTTATCTTCACATCAATACGCTCAAGGATCGGTCGTAGATCACGTTTACCTATGATAACGCTCTTAGAGATATCCGCAGGTGAAAAGTCATAAGGCAAAAGCGCACCGGAATCTCGCATCCACTCCGTCAGCCCCGCCTCTTGGAAACGTGCACTGTAGAGTGGATCGTAAAGGCTACTTCCATGACCCGAAAAGAAAAAAAAGAAGCGATCACCCTTTTTGATATGCGTAGCGATATGAGAGAGTTTCTGCAAAACAGCCTCTTTTGTTGCCAGCGCATTATGCAATATATCGATCTTTGTCGCACCCCACTTTCGGGCTATCTCCCGATAGTAACGCTGCTCCTGTTCCATTTTGGAAGGCCCCTGTATATGCGCATACTTCCCAACGGTCACGATCAAAGCATAGCTTTGCGATGCCAAAACTATTTTCCCTAGCACAAAAAGCCATACGAAAAGACGCATTCTATCTCTCCTCCTTATACTTTAGCAGGTATATCGCAATGTCATAACGCAAAAGCTTTTTATACTCCTCGATCCCCTCTCTTACTTCACGTGCCTCTCGATGGGCCAACTGCATCAAACGGTAGTTCAGTACGATCTGCTGCTGCATACGCAATTTGGTATCCTTGGTATGACGGATCGTGATCTGGGCTTTTTTGTAGTAGATACGTGCCTGTTCGAATGCACCTTGTGCTGCCAACCTCATCGCTTTGGCATAATAAGGCACACCATCCATCGATGTACGCTTCACGATGTTTTGAAGTGCCGTATCCATATCTATCTGTTCGGAGGCAGGCACATTTACCGGTGCTGACTTATAGCCCGAATCCATCCAAACCTGTGCAAAGGAGTATTTTCCAAGAGAGAGGTCACTCTCTTTACCAAGCGGTACTACGAACAAGAAAAGCAAAGATGCGGCCAATGCCAATGCCGCTCCTGCCAATGCCTTCAAGGAGACATTACGTAAATAAGGTCTTTTTGACTTTGTCTCAAGCGATACATAACGTTGCATACAGGCCTCACACTCCAATAGATGAGAGAACACCTTCTCTTTCTCCTTTGGCAAAAGGCTCTGCTTACGAAGTGCCTCTAAAGCGGCAGGTTTTAAATGTTGCTCCTCTTCTATAGTGACAGGCTCCATCAATCGCTCGATATAGCGTAGATCTTCTTTCATGATATTCTCTTTAGTTTTTTCTTGGCATTCTCTATTTTTTTATCTATCTGCTTGGCTGTTCTACCGAATATCACACCGATCTCCTTTGCACTCAAGGGTTCGCTATAGACCAATTTCAGATAGATCTCTTTTTTTGCATCATCCATATATTCACTATACGAATACGACTGTAGTTTCTCCCTCTCTTTGGAGAGCTTTTTTGAGATGGATGCTTTGATGCTCGGAACATCCAATGCAGACATTTGAGGCGTGTCATCTTTAAGGTCGTACCGTGTTTTTAGCTGAACATAGAACTTCTCCTCACTACTTAGGCATGAGAGTAACTTATCATCCCGGTAGTCAAGACGTGCAATGACCTCCAGAAACTCGGCATTTTCAAGCCTAAAGCCATATTTTAGCTTGTAGATCAGCTGCTGTTCATCATTAAGCGGTGTAAGCAAAGTGATATCTTCCGCATCTTGCTCCTCTACTGCTTCACAGACTTCAGGTTCATCCAATATCTCCTTGCTATAAGTACTGCTACGGGTAAAATCGATAAGCCTGTTCTTTAATGCACGGGAGATATAGACACTAAACTTCTCACACCCGATAAGCTCTTCGAAGATATAAGGTTCAAGCTGCTTAACTTTCGATCCATCATAAGCAACACATGCTTTAACCAGCACTTCCAATACCAAAGGAACATCATAGAAACGATACCCAAGCGCATGGTGCAAGGTGTGTGCATGATGATACGGATCGAAGAAAAAGAGTGCGTTCTCGACGATCGCAGCCGCTTTTTCAGGCACGGTAGCGGTTTGTGTATAGCGTCGTCGTATTTTATTGTAAAAGTGGATCGCACTCTCCTCTTTGTTCATACACACCTCATCTTGAAGCATTGCGCGTACTTGTGTAAAGAGTGCGGATTCCTGTGAAACATCAAACGCTTCTATCTGCTGAGGGAGTCGTGAGAGAAGGTAGTCCGTACAGGCATCTCGCTTACTGTAACAACTTCGGCATACCTGTATACTTTTTTGCTCGGCAAAAGTGTAGTAGAGCACCCAGAAGCGATTCTTCTCTACACGGTTATAGGCTTGTATGCATTGAACGAGTGACGCTTCGTCACTATTGTCCACACAGTGCACTTCACAGCGTTCTTGTGTCGTTTTGAACAGTGCTTTGCAGTGTATTCGACATAATTGCTGTAGTAAAGAACTTTTCTCTTTCATTACTCCTCCCGTTATGAGGAGTAATTATAATTGATTTATCGTTACACTTTCCTACTTCTTCTTCAAAAGTGTCACGAAACGCGGATCCATAATAATGTCGTTGATAAGTTTTCGTACCGCTATAGGAAGTGTTGTGCGCATCTTATAGCAGGCAGCATCGGCAGAGAAACTCGAACTGTACTCATAGCGCGAACGTACTCTGAAGCTTTTACCGTTAAAAGATCTTACCGTAATATCGAACTCCCAGTAGGCATCTCCTAACGTGGTACTGCTTTTAACACTGTTCAAGTTTGCAGAGATGATTGTTTTAGGGTCATGGCTGAACATACCCGAGACAATAAGCTCTTTTCTAAACGCGTTCTTGATATAGTCTGCAAAACTCTCTCCGTTCGGTGTCTCCATCGGGGTACTCAGACGACAGGTCAAGGCATTGCCGCTATTACTGGAGTCGGTAAAAGTACCGATTCCCACACTTTGACTATGTGCCAACAACCCCCCGTAGAACCTGCACGTTGTCCGAAGAGACCGAATAACGTTGCATCTTCTGTGCACACCCACTCAAACCTACCATAACTGCCAATGCCGCAAAGGCTATTGTAAATCGTTTCATTCTTTGTTTCCTTTACTATCGTAAATATGCAATACGCTTGTATTGCTTACCCTCTATACGAAGTAAAAAAAACATTCCCCCCCTATTTTTTCAATATTTCCAAGGATGTTCTCTTATTTTTATCGCTTTTTGACGATAATATGCCGCTTTTTTCTCATCTACTTCACCTGCCATCCCTAAAAGAGAGAACGCCTCCATCCATATACAAGATACCCAATCGTTCATCTTGCACCCTTGTTCTAAATAGTATCTGGCTTGATGATAGGCAATGGATGTATCGCGCCCCTGCAAGTAGAGTATTCCTACCTCGGCACAAGCACCGGCATAGCCCTTTTTACATGCTTTTCCATAGTAGCGTGCTCTTACAACATTGTTTTGAGCAAGTCTCCCCAGATAGAAACACCCTCGTCCTTCTCCTAAACGGCATGCATGCTCTAGGTAATGATATGCTTTAGCAAGGTCTCTTTCTTTTCCTGTCATACCGATAAAATAATGCTTCCCTACAATAAGACAATCTTTGGCACTTCCTTTTTTACATGCATGCTCCTGACGACCTGTTTGCGATACGATACGATGATGCATCTCATCCTCAAACTCCCGCTGTGTTCGGATATAGTCTCCTCTAGGAGACTCTCCTGTAAGCTCTTTTCCCATACTCTCAACCGTGCTTTTTTGACCATTTGCCTTACGCTTTAAACGTACCTCTTCCTCTTTTGAAGGATCAATGTCGGAATGTTCAAGCTCCAAAGGCAAACCTACTTTTTTTGCCATAGTATTCCATACATGCACCTGCTCTTCAAGCGGCCTGTCTGCAATATCTTCAAAGTTGAACACCTCTCCTGATGGAAGCTTCATCTCGAACTTGCCGTTTTGCTCATAGATCAACTTCGCTATACCGAAGTTCACCCCGCCAAGCTCTCCTCGACCCCATGCCAACATACAGCAAAATGCCAGTAGCACCACCTGATTCACTGTACCACTCCTTTCTGATATAAAATAAAACTTGCCCAGTAGTAGGGATGGGATACCCCCTGTTCTATGAGTTTTCGTTTCATTTTAGCCAACGATAGCGCATATCCCGTACCGTCATGTACATTCGTATAGAACAGTGCCATTGCTTTTGCAGCGATCGTATCATTAACCTGCCATAAACTTACAACGACCCGTCTTGCACCTGCTTGAAAAAAAGCTTCATAGAGTCCGAGTACTCCTTCTCCTCGCTCTATTTTCCCCAAGGCGCTCTCACAACAAGAGAGTGTTACAAGCTCCGTACCGTAGAGGTTCATCCCCGCCAAAGACACACCCGATACCTTTTTCCCCTTTGCAAGTACGATCCCCACATCTCTTAGACGATAACGGTCTTTTGCAGGTGTGAAGTAACCATGTGCACCAATATGCAGAAAACGGGGATGCCGTTGTTTCAAAAGTGCCTCTGCCGTTGCTTTATCTTGACTGAAACGCTTTAGGTCACCAAACAGTTCACCAATCGCATCCGCCTCTTTTCGTGTTCCTTGAAGAGAACGATAAGAGAGATCTGCATCTGAATAGTCAGGGTCATCGAAAACCACATAGGTTTGTGACTTAGATGACGTTTTAGAGAGAGTGGCTAACATATCTTTAGCCGAAGCAAGATAGTAGAGAGTATGGTGTTCGACCAGATAAGACTTTCCGTCATACAGCGCTTCAAAAGGTAAAAATGCCAATATGCCATCAGGAGAGATAAGCAAAGAGTCTGTTTGAGGCACACCTTCAGGGAAAAGCTTACGGTAGAGAGCACCATAGCTTCGCTTCGCTTCGAAAATATCGGCAAACCGTTCTCCTTTGGCTATCTTCTTTTGCATCTGACGTATTGACCCTATATCTTCTTCGACCGCTTCTGTGGTATGTGCATCATAATATTTCACCTCCACCCCACGCTTATGACTCAAGATAAAACGAAGGTAATTCTTTTCTACATAAGCGAAGTCTATATAGGCACTCTCTTTAGGAAGATGTGCCAAAAAGCCTTCGATATCTTTGGGGATCTTTGGAGAGGCGAGATGATAACGCTTCATCAATGCCGCTACTGCTATACTCTGTTGGTGCATCTGCTCCTGAAGATACTTCAGTCGTTCACTACTTCGTTCTTGCTGTTGCCAATAACGGTCGTACTGTTTACGAAGATCCCTAAAGTGATCGATTACCTTCCTCTCTTTTATAGAAGCGCGTTGATAAAGTAAAGACAACGTATCGAAAGAGCCGTTGACCATATGTTTATAACGACTCCAGATAAGGAAAAGTCTTTCGAATACCGCTTCTTCCTCTACCTTATCATCACTGTTGATATAGGCAAATGCCGTGATGCTCAAAAGTGAGAACAACCCGTCATGTGCCGTTTTAATACCAAGCTTTTGTATGGTATCACTGATCCCAAAGTACGCTTTCTCATAGGCAAAGAAGTGGGCCATAGACTCTAAAGCCGAATCGTACGCCTGCTTAACTTCCTGCTTCTTTAAATAGAGTGAGGCGAGATTTCCGTATGTCCAGATATAAAGAGGTTCCAACATATCTGTTTTAGTCTTTTGCAACACATCCAAGCCCTTCTTCGCATAACATAGCGCTTTGTCATACTCACCCATCTCACCCAATATATTCGAAAGCTTCAAATAACTATAGACAAGGTCAGGATGCTCTTTCGAAAGAAGGGTTTCTTTAATCTTTAGTGAATCATCCATATATTTTCTTGCTTGATCAAAAAGTCCAAGATCTGCATAGATATCAGAGATCGTTGCATCGATATATGCATATTCCAAATGCTTGGAAGAGATGCATGAACGTGCTTTTTTGGCATATTCGAGTGCCTTTTCATATGCACCAAGTTCTACATAATAGTCTGCATAGCTCTGAAAAACAAGACCCTCAAGTACCTTGGGCGGTTGTACTAAATGCCCATAGGCTTCATATGCCAACGAGAGATAGGATCTTGCACGGGGAAGATCGTGTAGTGCCAACTGCAACCTAAAGAGTGCCAAGGATGTTTTGACCATGCTTTTTCCCTGTCTCTTCTTATACCACTGCATCGCTTTTTGCAAATGCACATTAGCAGACTCAAGACTATTGGACTTCATATAGGTAACCCCGATAATATAGTGTAATGAGGCGATGAAGGCTTCTGGCATGTTTATCTGCTTTGCCTCTTGCAAGACTTCATTTTGCACATCAAGCGCCTCCTCATAATCCCCCTCTTTCATCTTTACCGTACCCATATTCATTTTACTCTTGAGTGCCTCTTGTCTCATACCATATGCATAGAAATAGTCGTATGCTTTTCTGGATGCTTCCCATGACCTTTTTACGTGCATATTTTCCAGTTCTGCGGCACCTAAGATATTGTAAAGTATCGCTGAAGTCCGGTTCTTCTCCCCATACGACTGAGCGATCAAAGAGAGCGCTTTTGACGCGAACCGTGCCGATCTTTCATACTCCCCTCTCTCCAATAGCTGTTGGCTTAAAGAAGCATATATCGCTATAAGTGCTTGGTGGTTCTGTTGAAGAATATAACGCGCATCCACTTCCGATAAGCGATCAAGCCACACCAACGCATTCTCTCTATCTCCTACTTTTAAGGAGAGTTCGGAAGCTTTCAGGTAGTAACTCACTTTTTTCGTAACGTTCTTCTCTTCCTCGATCATCTTCTCCAACAGCGTTAATGCTCGGGTATGATCCTCTCTCCCAATCGCCGTACGAAATGCCAAGATCTCCGCAGATCCCGCACCATTCAATACTTGTGTAAGTATGCATAAAGACAGAACGATCAAACTGCGTAAATATTGAACAACCATTCACCATCTCCTCTAATATGATATAATTATACTCATTTCGATGAAAAAAAGACCAATTTATTGATATAAATCATCTCATATATCCCATTTACAAACTATACTTTGCCTATGGATTTTACAACAGCAATAGAGATCGCTGATCGGATCTGGTGGGTCGGTATGTACCTAAAGAACGATCCTTTCCAGTGCCACCCTTACCTTATTCAGAACGGCAGGAGCTCCGTACTCATCGATCCAGGCTCCATGCTGGAGTTCGATGCCGTGATCAGTAAGATTCGCAGTGTGATCGACTTATCCGATATCAAATATATCATCCTTCACCATCAAGACCCTGACCTTGCTGCATCCGTTCCCTATATAGAGCAAGTGATCGCAAGGGATGACCTTCAGATCGTGACACATTCACGTATGGTGCCGCTGATCAAACACTACCTGATACGTTCTGCATATTATAAAATAGACAAACATGACTACAAGCTAGAAGATGGTAACTTGGCACTACAGTTCCTTACCACCCCCTATTGTCACTCACCCGGAGCTTTTGTAAGCTATGAGCCAGATACAAAGACCCTCTTCTCAGGTGATATATTCGGAGGGATAGAGGAGTCATGGGAGTTCTATGCAAAAGATGACTATTTTGAAAAGGCCAAGCAGTTCCATGCCGAATATATGCCAAGCCGAGACATCTTCAACTATGCGCTCCACAAGATCGGATCTCTCGATATCGATCTTATCGCACCACAACACGGATCGATCATTCAAAAAGCACAGATACCCGATCTTATCGAACAGATGAAGCAACTGGAATGCGGACTCTATATCGAAGAGTCCTACCGTCACGATCTACTATATACCATCGAAGCATTGCGGCAGAAGGATCAGGCACTAGAGAGATCACTTCGTTCTCTTCAGGAGAAAGAGGAGTTCCTTTTCCAAAAAGCGAAAATGGCCGATATGGGAGAGATGATAGGAAATATCGCTCACCAGTGGCGACAACCTTTAGCGATCAATACAACTATCCTCTCTATCTTAAAAGAGAAATCCCGGATGAACATCCTATCTCAAGAAGAGATGCTGCAAAAGTTCGAAGATATGGAGAACAATATACATTATATGTCAAAGACCATTGATGATTTCATGCGTTTCTATCATCCCGATAAAAGAAAGACCGTTTTTAATATCTCCGATGTCATAGAGCATGCCATTACCATCATGGATCCGATCATGAAAAAAGCGAAGATACAGATGTATTTCGAACACTGTAGCGATGCGTATGTCAAAGGCTACATGAACGAATATACACAGGTTGTCGTATCGATCCTGACCAATGCGAAAGATGTTTTAATTCAACGCAAGATAGAAGATGCTATGATCGATATAGCATTACGTAAGATCGGGAACAGAGTGGAACTTACGATCAGTGATAATGCAGGTGGCATAGAGGAGCGTCATCTTAAACGTATTTTCGATCCTTATTTCACGACCAAGCACCAATCCATGGGTACAGGACTTGGACTCTACATTTCAAAAATGATCATTGAAAAGAATATGGGCGGGACCCTTCATGTAAAGAATACCTCTGAGGGTGCTCAGTTCAATATAGTATTGGAGTATATCAATGTTGACAAGTAAAATTGAAGATATCACCGTTCTTATCGCCGAAGATGAGGAGAAGCTTCTTGAACCGATGGTGGAGTACCTCCAACTCTTCTTTAAACATGTCTATGGTGCGGTGGATGGAGAAAGTGCACTGGAACTCTACAAAACACACCGTCCCCAGATCATGATCGTCGATATCTTAATGCCGAAACTCGACGGCTTGGGACTGATCCGAAAGATCAGAGAGACAGATAACACGACTCGAATGATCATAACGACCGCATACTCCGACAGAGAGAAACTTCTTCAAGCCGTTGAACTGAGACTTGAAAAGTATTTGATCAAACCCATTCAAAGCAACGAGCTCAAAAAACTTCTCTTTGAGGTAGTGGAGGATATACGGAGCAAACAGACCATCATTCCTCTAAAGAGCGGATATAACTGGGACAAAAAACATCAAAAGCTACTTTATAAACAAGAGGAGGTAGGATTGAACTACAAAGAGAGAAAGGTACTGGCACTACTGATACAAAGGTCCGATACTGCTGTATCTGCGATCGATATCTACAACTGCATCTATGCTGAAGAGCCAGAAAGAGACTACTCCTCCTATGCCGTCACTTCTCTGATAAAACGTCTAAGACAGAAGCTTCCCAAAGGGATGATCAAAAGCGTTTATGGGAACGGATATATTTTTACACGAAATTAGATAAAAGTTATAAATTTGACAAAATTTGACAAAATCTTTTTGTATACTTCATATTAAGAGGTGATTAGGTAGCTACAATATCTCCCCCTCCCCCCTCTGATTTGTAGCTTCACCTCTCTAAAGCCATACCGGGCTGTAATCTCTTTGCAAAATTAGTCATTGTCTCTATCTTAATTCTTCTTTTGTATCAAGACCGGTATGGTTATTTAGTCATATACTCCTGACACCACCGTAAAGCCACCCCTTCACGTAATCCGTCATCAACTACAATACATTGCTCTGTTTCAAGAATATAATAAAGATGCTCAAATATCAAAATACCCGCAGCGATCAGGTCACTACGTCCAACCCCGACCATGACCTCCCTCTGGCTAAAGGGAAGTGAGAGAAGTTTTGAGAGATAGTAGGAGAGTTCTTCCTCTTTCAGTATCGTACCGTTCACCCTTTTGGCATCATAGGTTTCATAGGTCAGTCCAAGCTTCATTGCTGCGACCGTTGTCGGTGTACCTGCTGTTGCGACACATATTTCAATCTCTCCTCTGGTAGCGAACATTTCAGCCGCGAACTGCTGCATAGCCAGCATTTTATCAGGAAGTGCCTCTTTGATCCTCTCCAACGTGCCGTAGGTCTGTGCGATCGTAACGATCCCGACAGGAAAGCTCCGACTGACAACCTCCGAACCATAGACAAAGACCATTTCGGTCGACCCGCCACCAATATCGACCAATATAAAACGATCGGCCTTAAGAGAGAGCCTCTTAAGTCGATGCCGTACCGCTATCAGAGTCAAGGCTGCCTCTTCCTCACCATTGATCGTACGGAACATCACCCCTGTTTCTCTGTAAATACGTGCCAGTACATCTTCTGCATTGGTAGCACGTCTGAGCGCCTCTGTCGTGACTGCGTCCACCTCTTGCCCTTCAAAGTCCATCAACACCTGTGCCTCTTTGATCGCATAGATGACACGATCGACCGCTTCATGGTCTATAACTCCGGTCGAAGCCAACTTATCAGCAGTCTTGACGATCTTTTCAAACTCTGCCGTTGCACGGGCATATCTACAGTCATACTCCAATACACGAAGCGTATTGGAACCTAGGTCAATTGCGATCAAAACATCCCCGATTTCTAATTTTATCAGTGCTCTTCTCGGAACACAAATCCGCCTTCTGTAAGCTTCTGACGGATCAACGCCTGATGCTCGACCCCTTTGGTCTCCAACGCTACACTGACATGGGCATCACCGAACTCCAGATCAATAGAGGTACGGTCATATCCTATCTGTACGATATTCGCACCTACATCGGTCAATATCTGGGTAAAGGATTGTAACGCACCCGGTTTATCGACCAGTGTTACCATTAGTTTCATCTTTCTAGCAGATTTCATCAACCCTTTTTCAATAATAAGAGAGAGCATCGTCACATCGATATTCCCACCACTGAGCACAATACCGACCTTGCTCCCTTTGGGCAGGTCTATTTTATGGTGAAGCAGTGCGGCAACCCCTACCGAACCCGCCCCTTCGACCAATAGTTTTTGGCGTTCTAACAAAAAGAGGATCGCCGAAGCGATCTCATCTTCGCATACCCCCTCGAAAGCATCGACATGATCCAAGATATATGAGAGCGTCTTTTCAGAGGTATCACGTACGGCAATACCGTCGGCAATGGTACGCACAGATGTGGTGTCAATCGCTTTTTTCGCCATGAAGGAGCGGCGCATCGCCGGTGCCCCTTCAGCTGAGACACCGATAATGCGGATATCGTTGCGGAGTGCTTTTGCCGCTACCGCCATACCCGATATCAATCCGCCACCGCCTACGGGAATGACCATCGCATCCAACCGGGGTACCGTCTCAAGCATCTCCAGTGCGACCGTTCCCTGCCCTGCCATTACCTCATCATCGGTAAACGGATGGACGAAAGCGTAGCCTTTTTGTTTACCGAATTCTACTGCATAGGCATAGGCTTCGTCATAATTGCTTCCATGCAGTATGACGTTCGCCCCAAAATCTTTGACTCCCTGTACCTTTGTCAAAGGGGTTGACTCGGGCATTACAATGGTCGCTTCGATACCGAAATGATTCGCCGCAAAAGCCACACCTTGGGCATGGTTCCCTGCACTCGCGGCAACGACCCCGCCCTTTTCTTCCGCTTCGATCAATGTTGCGATCTTGTTAAAAGCGCCTCGCAGCTTGAACGCACCCGTTCTTTGCAGGTTCTCTTTTTTCAAATAGACCTCATAGCCACTCAATTCACTTAGAATAGGTGCATAGGAAAAAGGGGTATGGTGTACCACCCCTTCGAGCCTCTCGTACGCTTTTTTGATCCGGTTTAAGTCCAACATTATCTTTCCTAAGTAATAATTGCCAAAATTATATCAAAATAAAGGATAAACCATGGAGTGTGAATTTCCAACGGTCAATAGCAACAAAGAGGAGATCAGAGCGATCTTCGAAAGTGTCAAGACCATTGCCGTGCTCGGACTCTCTCCCGATGAGAGCAAACCCAGCCACCGTGTTGCCAAGTATTTGCAAGAAGCAGGCTATAAAATCGTACCGGTCTACCCCAAAGAGGAGACGATCCTAGGAGAAAAGGTCTACCGTTCACTTGCCGAGATCCCTTTTGAGGTCGATATGGTCGATATCTTTAGAAAACCCGCAGCGTTCGATGCCGTCGCAGACGCATGTATCGCACGTGGGGATGTGAAGGTATTCTGGGGACAGCAGGGGCTTGTCAATAATGCTGCTGCGCAAAAGGCAAGAGATGCGGGTATGACCGTAGTGCAGAACCTCTGTGCCATGGTCGAACACCGCAATATGTAAAGAGGCGTACTTAGGTGCGCTTGCGTAAAAAGACCCCGCTCTCAATATGATCGGTATGCGGGAACTGGTCGAAGATCGCAGCTTCATGCACGTCATGGGTCTGCGTCAATGTCTCAAGATCCCTCGCCAAAGTCTCAGGATTACATGAGATATAGATAATATGCTCCATATCCGCGATCAGCTTTGCCGTTCCTTCATCCAACCCTGCACGCGGCGGATCTACCAGTACACAGTTAAAGCGGTAGGTATCCAAGTCCACCTCTTTTAAACGACTAAATGCTCTCACCCCTTGAAGCGCCTCTGTCAGCTCTTCGGATGCCAAGCGCACAAAAGTGATGTTCTCAATAGCATTAAGGATGCAGTTCTTTTGTGCGGCATAGATGGAACGCTTAGAGATCTCCGTTGCCAGCACTTTGTCAAAATAGCGCGAAAGCGGCAGTGTAAAGTTCCCTAATCCGCAGTAGGCTTCCAGAAAATCACCGCCACCGACCTTTTTAGCCTGCTTAATCGCCCACTCGATCATCTTGACATTGACCGCAGGGTTTGGCTGGGTAAATCCGCTCTCATACTCTATATAGGTATAGGTTCGACCGTCAATATCGAGCTTTTCGGTCACGAACTCATCGGAGAGCACCACTTTCTGTTTACGGCTTCGCCCCATCACTTTGGTACCAAGCAGACTCTCCAGCTCTTTAGCTTCCGCCTCCCACGCTTCATCCAGTTTTCGGTGGTAGAGTAAAGTAATAAGACACTCATCCGTAGTAGTCGCCAAGAACTCCACGGCAAAGAGCTTACGTTTGAGTACCTCTTGCGAAGCGTTGACCTTCTCCAAAAGTTTCCACATACGCTTCTTAATAGGCTCGATGACCTTAGGGCACTCCTCGATACTTACAGCCCCGTTTCTCTCCATATTCCCCATCGCATAGTCACACCGATCACCCTCATGCCAAATACGGAACTCCGCTCTGGCACGGTAGTATGCATCCGGAGAGTCGAACACTGCCATCTCCCCCTGATAGAAAGGGTCCAAAAGCCCTGCCACCTTCTGCTTTTTCTGTTCCAGCTGTGCCGCATAATCCAATGCATACAGACCACATGATCCACAGCTTCCGAAATGTTTACATGTCACATTCTTGCCTTGTATTGTGTTGTGCGTATTTTAGCAAAGTTGCACAGATAGACAGCTTTTTGAGCATATCTATATAAATATCTCCGGAGGGAAAGAGACTGCTATCGGTGCATGCAGCTGCATGGTAACATTACCGCTGTCACTGTTTTGATAGAGCTGATACGGTACATAAAGGAACCGTGCGCCAATCTTGTCCCCTCTTTTTTCACGCTCTTCAAGATGCACCCGGATACCACTCTTGGTCTGCGCCTGATACGCTTCAGGGATCATCACTCTTGTCACGATCACCAATCCGGCGATATCTGCTTCTTTGTCCGTTTTTTCACGCAGGTGCGTTATCAGCTTCTCATATTGACTGTCATGATCGGTTTCATTGACCGTGTCGATACTCCTGATGATCCCCTCATCATAGAGAAGCATCGCAAAAGGACTGAGTTCCTTTCCCTTTTCAATCTCTTCCTTCGCAAACATTACTGCCTCGTTCACCATATCAAACAGTGCCTCTTCATCCATCACCATTCCTTTATCTATCCGTTTTGACATTCATGAAGTATTCTAACGTAGTGAAGCTGACAAGGTATGTTATTTCATTGCACAGATAAATATTTTTCCACTCCTTAAACCCATTTGGGTATAATCACGTTAGTTATTGACACTCTATTCTATGAAGGTTTAAACATGTCCATCTCCGTTGTTATTCTCGCTGCCGGTCAAGGTACGCGAATGAAATCCACCAAACCCAAAGTCCTGCATGAGATCTCGGGAAAGCCGATGCTCTTTCACGCTATCGATGCGGCACAGCAGATCAGTGATGACATTGTCGTGGTCCTCTACCACCAGGCCGAACGTATTCAGACACAGATCGAAGAGGTGTACGAGGGTGTCCGCTTCCATATGCAAGACGCTCAGCAGTTCCCAGGTACAGGCGGTGCGATGAAAGGGGTCACGACCAGACACAGCCGTACGCTCATTCTCAACGGTGATATGCCGCTTATTACCAAAGCCTCGCTCGAAGCGCTTACAAGTGGTGATGCCGATATCAATATGTCCGTGATTGAACTTGAAAACCCCAACGGATACGGTCGTGTCATCATCGAAGAGGGCAAAGTGCTGGAGATCGTTGAGCAAAAAGACTGTACTCCGGAGCAACTGGAGGTCAAAACGGTCAATGCCGGTATCTATGCGGTCAACACCGCTCTTTTGGAACGCTACATCCCACAACTTGACAACAACAACGCCCAAAAAGAGTACTACCTTACCGATATTGTCAAAATGGCAGTAGAGGAAGGCAGAACCGTACATCCTGTCTATGTTGCCGAAGAGGAGTTCAAAGGGGTCAACTCCAAGCTTGACCTTGCACACGCAGAAGAGATCATGCAACGACGCATCAAAGAGGCGCTCATGATGCAAGGGGTCATCATGCGTCTGCCCCAGACCATCTATATCGACTGCCGTGCAGAGTTTGAAGGGGAGTGTATCTTGGAGAACGGGGTCAGCATCCAAGGAGAGAGCCGTCTTGTCAATGCGCACATCAAAGCAGGCTCCGTTATCGAAGATTCGCATATCGAAGATTCCGACGTTGGGCCTATGGGACGCATCAGACCCGGGACGACCCTCAAAGGAACCCATATCGGGAACTTTGTCGAGGTTAAGAAGTCAACACTTACAGGTGTCAAAGCGGGACACCTTGCATACATCGGAGATGCAACGGTAGAAGAAGGCTCCAACATCGGTGCAGGGGTCATCACCTGTAACTACGACGGCAAGAAGAAGTACCAGACCAAGATCGGTAAAAATGTCTTTGTCGGTTCCGACACACAACTTGTTGCCCCGGTGACCATCGAGGATGATGTCATGATCGCGGCAGGAAGTACGATCAATAAAAATGTAGAGAAAGGCGCTTTGGCTATCTCCAGAGCCCCGATGAAAACAATCAAGAACTTCTTCTATAAATTTTTCGGAGCAAGCTGATGCACGTTGATCTTAGCGGAAAATCCGTACTTCTTGGAGTAACCGGCAGTATCTCTGCTTACAAAGCATGCGACCTTGCCAGACTTTTCGTCAAAGCCGGTGCCCGTGTGCAGGTGGTCATGAGCCCTGCTGCACAGCGTTTTGTCTCGCCTCTGACCTTTGAAGCGCTTACTCGAAATCCTGTATTAACCCAAGAGAGTGAGAGCTGGAGCAGTACGCTCAACCATATCGAAACGGCAAAAGCGTGCGATGTATTCGTTATTGCGCCGGCAACGGCAAATACCATCAACAAACTCTCCAAAGGGATCGCGGACAACATCCTTCTTCAGACCGCACTCGCATGTGCCAAACAAATGCTCATCGCTCCGGCCGCCAATACGCAGATGCTTGCCAACCACTATACCACCGGCTCGATCAAGATGCTCAAGGTCAATGACATAGAGATCATCGAACCTCAAAGCAAACGCCTTGCCTGCGGTGATGAAGGGAACGGCGCGCTCGCAGAAGTAAACGAGATATTCTTTGCCACTGCACGCACACTGCTAAAAGAGCCTTTCTGGGAGGATAGACGCATCGTCGTTACCGGAGGCGGTACACGAGAGAAGATCGATGAGGTGCGCTACATCTCCAACTTCTCTTCTGGAAAAATGGCAAAAGCGGTCTCTTTGGCACTCTACCTCAAAGGTGCCGATGTCTGCTACATCACAACCATGGGGAACGAGGGACTGCCGCAAGACCTCTACACCATCGATGTCGAAGATGCCAAAGAGTTGTACGACTACACTGTCGATGCGATCCGTGTTGCCAAAAAAGGGAAAATGAGCAAAACCTCCATGAACAACACCGATGCACCGCACCTTATTCAAAAAGAGCCATACCTCTTCATGGTCGCTGCCGTAGCCGACTACACACCTGCCTATCCGCAAAAAGGCAAACTGAAAAAATCGATGCTCGGCGACACATGGCAGATCGAGCTTAAACAGACCACCGATATTCTCTCCAATATCAACAAGGACGGGCTCAAGAGTGTTGCATTCAAAGCAGAGATGAACTCTCAAGAGGGCTTGGAAAACGCCAAAGCCCTACTCGATGCCAAAGGGGTCGATGCCGTCTGCTACAACCTGCTCCAAGATGCCACCAGCTTCGGTGGGGATGAGAACGAGATCACCTTCATCACCAAAGAGAAGAGCATCCCACTAGGCAGAGCCGACAAGCTCACCCTCGCTCAGCGTATCATCTCCCATGCCAAGGAGTTAAGCGATGCCTAAAGCCACCTTAAAACATCTGGCGATCATCATGGATGGCAACGGCAGATGGGCAAAGGCACGCGGGCTTAACCGTACCAAGGGACATGAGAAGGGCATCGAGGTCATCCGTGACGTCACGACCTACTGTGCCAAACACCCTACTGTAGAGAGCGTTACCTTCTACGCATTCAGCACGGAGAATTGGAAACGCCCCAAGTATGAGGTCGATTTTCTCATGCGCCTGCTTGATCGCTACCTGGAGGAGGAGTTGGCAACCTACCATGCCAACAATGTCCGTTTCCAAGCTATCGGGAACATCGATGCACTCTCCCCAAAACTCCAAGCACGTATTCGCAAGACTGAGGAGGAGACACGCCACCATACCGACCTCACACACATCCTTGCACTCAACTACGGCGGCCGTGCCGAGATCACCATGGCTGTCAACAAGCTTATTTACGAGGGAAAAAGAGAGCTTGACGAAGCGGATATCTCCCATGCGCTCCAAACCCCCTACAGTGATATCGACCTGCTTATCCGTACCAGTGGGGAGGAGAGAGTATCGAACTTTCTTCTCTGGCAGATCTCCTATGCGGAGTTCTACTTTTCACAAACCTACTGGCCCGATTTCAACAGAGACGAACTCGATGAGATCATCACCGATTTCGAACAGCGTACCAGACGCTTTGGAGGACTCAAATGACACAAACAGTGATCCTACCCTTGATCATATTTATTTTCGGCGCCATGATCGGCTCATTCTTGAACGTGGTCATCTATCGCATCCCTAAAGGCGAGAGCATCGCTTTTCCCGCTTCGCACTGCCAACACTGCAACACACCGCTGAAGTGGTACCACAACATCCCTATCCTCTCATGGCTCTTTCTTGGAGGAAAATGCGCTTTCTGTCAGGAGCCTATTGCCAAGCAATACCCCATTGTCGAGTTCATCACGGGTATGATCTTCGTACTGCTCTACCTTAAACTCGGACTTGTCTGGTATCTGCCATTCGTTGCATTCTCGTTTGCCGCTCTCTTTGCACTTGTAATGATAGACTTCAAATATATGGCAGTACCTGACAACGTCAACTTCACAGCACTCATCTTTGCGCTTGTACAGCCGGACTTCGTTCATGCCGCGATGTATGCCGCCATTGCCGCCGGAGGACTCTACCTTATCGGTCTCTTCTCCTCATGGATCGCCAAACGAGAAGCGATGGGCGGTGCCGATGTGATCGTTGCGGGAACCATGGGCGCACTACTGGGGTTCCCTAACTTCTTTGTCGCCCTCTTCCTCTCGGCGATCCTCGCGATCATCCCGTCACTGATCAACAGAGAGACAGGTGTTCCGTTCGTACCGTTCCTTGCTATGGCGACCTTTATCGTCTATCTCTATGACACACAAACAGCACAGCTACTGGAGAAGCTGATCTATGGTTAATGCCAAAGGATACCTCTCGGCAAACTTTACCAAGTCGTTCCTTCTTACGTTCCTGCCCTTTTTTATGATCATCTCACTGGTCTATCTGGTCAGGATATCGGCACTTACAGCTAAGATCAAGCTCTCTTTAGTTGAACTTTTGACACTCTACAGCTACTCTATCCCCGATATTATTTTCTATACCCTGCCGCTCTCATTCATTGCCGCACTTACAACCGTTTTAATGCATATGTCACACGATAATGAGCTGATCGCACTCTATGCGCTGGGGTTACGCTCGGAGAAGATACTGCGCAGCTTTTTTCTCATCAGCCTGCTCTTTTCCATACTGCTTTTAGTGATCTCTCTATTTGCAATGCCAATGACTAAACAGCTCTATAAATCATTTAAACAAGAGAAACGCTCCGAAGCAAAACTCAACATCGTACCGGGAAAACTGGGGCAAAAGTTCGGTGATTACTATGTCTACATCCGCCAAAAAGAGCAGAACCGTTTTCATGATCTTGTTATCTATAATCGCACCGACCGTAATAATGAGCAGTTCTTCGCTTCCAAACATGGAGAGCTCAAACATACCAACGGACATATCTCTCTTCTACTGGAGGACGGATACGGATACACCTACGCAAAAGGACAACTACAACAAGCCCAATACAAAACGCTAGAGGCTTTCGATACGACAAAAAAGAGAGCTTACCACTTTAACGATACCCTTGCCTATTGGATGCAAGCATCTGAGAATAAACGCTTAATGCATACGCTTATCTTCTTTATCTTTGTCAGTCTGATTCCTCTGCTCTCAGTCTATCTTGTTGCAGCTTTCAGTATGATCAATCCACGATACCAAGCTGCTCACACTTTTCTAGTCATCTTCTCCGTAACGATACTGCTCTATATTCTGGCGTCTATTCTCAAAAAGTTCGGTACGCTACCACTACTTGGAGGGGCTATAATGATTGTTCTAGGCGGAGGGATCTGGCTCTTTAGACAACGGGTCGCAAGGTATTTCTAATGCGCATTAAAGCAGTCATTGCCTACGACGGAAGTGCCTTTTTCGGCTTTCAACGGCAAAAAAGCACCCCTCTTACCGTAACACAAGCCATTGAGGATGCCCTTAAAACTCTTCATATAGACACCGATATCGTCGGAAGCGGAAGGACCGATAGGAATGTCCATGCCACCGCACAGGTGATACACTTTGACGTACCCGATTTCTGGCAAGACCTACATAGGCTCAAACAGATACTCAACCGTAAATTAAAAGGGATCGCCATACGATATCTTTCTCATACCGATGAGAAGTTTCATGCACGGTTTGGCGCAAAGAAACGCTACTATCGATATCTTTTTGTTTCACGTCCCCCATCGGTCTTTCAAGAGCGTTATCTCTCTTACTACCCCGGTCAATTCTCCCCTTCTTTACTTCAAGAAGCTTTGTGCTCTTTTGAAGGAGAACATGATTTCCTGCTTTTCCACAAAACAGGTTCGGACGTACACTCGACCATACGGTATATCTACCGTGCTCGCTACTATACCTATCAGAATATCCATATCATCGGATTTGAAGCGAACGGTTTTTTACGCTCTCAGGTAAGACTGATGGTCGAAGCGAGTATACAATGTGCATTGGGGAATATGACAAACGAGATGCTAGAGGAACAACTTAAGGGGGAGAGACGGCATATTACCCGTCCGGCACCGCCGGAAGGGCTATACCTCTCACGCATTATCTACTAATGCTTTTTTAGGGTCTGTTTGACCACATCGATACTGCTACCTTCTTGCAGGCTTTCACAACAGAACGATGCGCCATCTTCACCTTTTGAAGTGATCACATACGGTGTTGCTCCGGCACTTTTGACAAGATCGCTGATCAGACATTTTACATTCGTAAATGGTTTTCCTTGGAAGAGTACCAGTCTATATACTTGGGTTTCACTCTCCAGTCTATCCATGAACTCCTGCTCATCAAGTACCTTCTCTACACTGTATCCAAGGTTGCTGAGCATACGTTCATAGAGATCGGCTACCAAAGAGAGCGAATGGAAAAGAAGAATATCCTTCTCTATCACTTCCGGCTCTTCCTCGACAGCAGGCGCTTCTTCACTCATATCTACTTCAGAAGAGCTATCTTCCGCCTCTGAAGGCTCCTCTTTATCAGCTTGCGGTGTCTGTGTCACTTCATTATCCGCTTCGAGTGCTTCTTCAACCGCTACTGTTGGCTCTTGCACAACACTATCTGCTTCTTCTGTATCACCGCTCTCCTCTTCCACGCTCGTATCTTCTTCTGTAGGTATAGACTTCACGTGTGTCGGAAAGTACTCTTGAAGCAGGATATTCAATCTTTCCAGATCGATCGGTTTGGAGAGGTAGTTGTCCATCCCTGCATCTATATACTTCTCTCTGTCTCCGGCAAGTGCATTGGCGGTCAGTGCCACGATCGGGATATGACGAAGATGGTTCTTCTCTTCATACTCCAAGATCTTCTGTGTCGCTTCGATACCGCCAAGTACCGGCATCTGGATATCCATGAAGATCAGATCATACTCATTTTGCATACGCATCTTAAGCGCTTCTTCTCCATTCCCGGCCAGTGTCACTTCCACACCAAAACCGTTAAGGACGTTCTTGATCAACTTTTGGTTGATATTGTTATCTTCCGCTACAAGTACATGCAGTCCCTCAAAGGTGATATTGTTCTGAACCGCCGCCGGTGCCTTCTTCGCACTGGTATGTACTTTTTCATCGTACGCTACCTCCAAAGCCTTAAGCGTTTTAGTCAAGTTCAACGGCTTGTAGAGGATCCTGTCGATCTGATCGACAATATTCTCAATGCCTTTTTTCTTATCAGCCGTGGTCATCAAGACCGTCTTACAGTCCATCTTCAAATAGACATCCAGCTCTCCGCTTCGCTGATGGAAGAGATGGTCTATAAAGAGGATATCAGGGAGTGATTTGCTATCTGACTTGAACACCTCTTTCTCATTATAGAGCTCGAACTTCGCACCCGTATAGGTAATATAGGCTTCAAGATTGCGCTTCACACTTGCGATCATACGACCTTCACTACCAAGTAGCCCGACCGTAAAGCCGTGCATATTGATAATATCTCTTGGCGCAGCACCTTTGACCTTGTCGAGCGTTAGTGTAAAGAAGAAGGTCGAACCTTTTCCCTCTTCACTCTCGATCTCAAGTTCACCACCCATAAAGTTAACCAACTTACCGGAGATCGCCAATCCAAGACCGGTCCCTCCAAACTTACGACTGGTTGAAACATCCGCTTGAGAGAAGGCTTCGAAGATCTTCTTCTTCTGACTCGGACTGATCCCGATTCCCGTATCTGAAACGGCGAACTTGATCGTTACATACTCTTTACTCTCAGCGACCTTCTCAATGTTGACATCGACCGCACCCTTGGCTTTGGTGAACTTGATCGCATTACTGATCAAATTCACAATGACCTGTGCGATCTTCGTAGGGTCACCCTCCACTTTGGACGGCAACTCAGGATCGATATAGACACCAAGCTCAATGTTCTTCTCAGCCGCACGCGCACCATAGGACTCAATTGCCGACTCGAACTGCTCGACCGGATCGAACGGGATCTTCTCAAGCTCGATCTTATCCGCTTTGATCTTGGAGAGGTCGAGAATATCGTTCACGATGGTCAAGAGGTTCTCGGAACTGTGTTCAATGACCGTAATGAACTCTCTTTGCTCTTCATCAAGCTTAGAGTCCTTCAAAAGTTGCGTAAATCCGACAATACCGTTAAGCGGTGTACGGATCTCATGTGACATGTTCGCAAGGAAGAGGTCTTTTGCCTGGTTCGCTTCACGGATCGTCTCTACCAAGAATCGGTAAATATTATTGATATCCCTATTATCGATCAGACGTTGTAGCTCTCTTTGCTGATCTTTGTTCAATACCGCTTCGATATCTCTTAGCGTATCTTCAAAGAGCTGTTTGTCTTTATTGATATTGTAATAGATCACCAACATAATGATCAGTACGATCAGTGCGATCGCAGTCCATACAGCACTCTGTACCAATTGGCTCTTCCCTTCAGAAAAGATCTCTTTGGCACGTTCTTGGGAAGTACCCATCAATATCTGCTGTGCCTGTGCGATATAATGTTTTTTACGTTCACTCTGTTTGACCCAGCGATCCACACTGATACGGTACTCTCCGTTATAGGCATCAAAAAGGATCGTTACCCTTTCATTGTTTCCGATACTACTATACTCTTTGGGAGAGACAATGGATTTCAACTCCTTCTTCAAAGCAAAATCCGTGATCGACTTCAAAGAAGGAAGTCCATCTTCCAAAAGCAGTTTATCCCACGATTTAAGATCCTCATCGTTCATCGGATGGTGTCTGTTCAAGATATAGATCATACCACTATCTTCAAGAACGATATTTCCTCTTAAAGATGTATATTTTGTATACCCATCAAGATACTCTTTGATCAAGGCGTCATTGTCAGAAGCAGCTACGATCTTGATCGCTCCCATTAAGGGCTGATAGATCTCCTGATAGTAACTTTCAAAGAAGATACTACGGTAATCCGTACTCAATGTATCGACCTTGTTACGTACACGCATAAGGTTCTTACGCACCAGTGCCAAACGTTTCGTATAGGTTGAGAATTGACGATTCCCTTCAACATAGCTATAAAGCTTCTTGAGGGTATGATCCACATTCTCACGGCTCTCTTTAAGAAGGTCCGTCCCTTTTTTACCGATATTTCCCATATAGTCGGCACTCTCGATACGCTCTGCTTCTAGCGCTTCAAGAAGTTGATCCGACAGTGTCACGAACCGAATATTCTGCTGACTCTTCTGGGTCGTCTCATAATGGGTGTACGCCGTATATGTCTGATAAGAGAAAAGTCCTAGGACAGCAACAACGATCAGGATCAAAAAGGAAAAGATATTTTTATTGTTCAATAGGTTCATCTTCTTTCCTTTATTGGTTTTTATTGTGATAGAGTGCTATCCGTGCTGTCAGCTCTTCCAACACATTGGTAGAGAGCAACATCAGTTTCGGAATGAAAAGTGACTCGGAACGACTGAGGAAGCCTCTATTCGCTTTCCATGCACGCACCATCTCTTTCTCGACCGGACGCACCTCTTTGGGGTAGTCATATGCCGCTATCTGCTTCATATTCTCATCGAACTTCCCGATCGCCTCTTTCATCTGCTCCTTATTATTAGGATTGTCGAACCCTACATGCAGTGCAATATAGTACTTCATCATCCGTTCGGTCAGATATTCCATTTTCTTCGCAATGATCAGCATATGCTCCTCTTGCGTAAAATCATAGGCGTGTGCCGCTGCGATCGAGTCCGCACCTTCAAGCAGGGTCTCACTATAGTCAAGCATTAATGCCGCTTTCTCTTTATCGATCTTCTCGGTAAAGATCTGTGCGATCTGATCCTTACTATAGGCAAGAAACTCCAAAATATCTTTCGTATCTCTGTCTTTAGTCGTTGCGGAGATCACCCGTAGGTTATCCGCCAGTTCGATCAAAGAGCGTTTTAAAGCTGCCTTGGTCTCCTCTTGACGCGGGGTCAAGAAGAGGAAAAGGTACTCTTTTGCCATCTGTTGACTGATATAGCGTATGTTCTCCGTTGCTTCAATGATCTTAACGTCTCCACGGGTCACAACCGCTTTTTTCTGTACTGTAGGCGGTTTTACCTGCACATCCGCAGGTTGTGCATACAGTACCCCGCCTGCGACCAAGCAGGTACATATGATTTTTTTCATCTTTTATCCTTTGATGAATAGGCTATGACTATTTATAAAGTTCCACATAAAGTGCTGTGATCTTATTCATCTTTTTCGTAATATCATCGGTCGTATTGAATACAATGAGCGGTAATCCGCCTTTTTCAATGTTCAAATAGAACTTATAGACGATCTTCCAGAGTCTATCGATCTCATTAAGCTGTCTGTTGATCTCTGGTGTATTGGTCGGGTTTGCCATCAAAAGTTTGTGTGCTTCCGAAAACTCGGAAACTGCCGCTTTCATCTGATCGACGGTGTTCTTATCTTTAATTCCCGCTTGATATGCAATATAGTACTTGGCAATACGCTGTGCCAACATACGTTGTTTACCCGCTTTTCCTACGATCGCAGACTCTTTGACCTTCACCTTCTCTTTAAGAGAATCGACCACATACTGGCTACCCTCAAGCATCGATTCACTCAGGTCGATGATCAGCTGGGCATTGTCAAGGTTGAACGGCTCGTTCGCTGTCGCTTTAAAGTCATCGATACTCAGTTCAACGAACGAAAGGAGGTTCTTGATCTCAGGGTCATTGATAGAATCCACCAAAACCTTGTGTGCCGATACCAACTCGTTCAAAGACTGTTTCATCTGTCTGCTCGCTTTGGAAACTGCCACTTTTTTACCGATATAAAGGTAGTCTTTGGCAATTCTTTGAGAAAGCATACGCTGTTTACCCGCTACATCGATCAGCTTTACAATATCTGCAGCGATCGCTTTATTTGTAACAACAGAGGGGTTCCCGGCTGCTTGCAGTGAAACACTGCTTCCTACAATACACACCGCTGCCGCCGCTGCCATTCCTACCGATTTCATCCATACATTTTTCATCTCTTTTCTCCTTACTTTAATTTATTATTTTGCTTCACTCTTCACATAAATTTGTGTGACAGTGTTCATATTTTTCAAGATATCGTTCGACTTTTTATAGATCAGTGTCGGAACGAACTTCGATTTTGAACGGTTCATCATCTCAAAAAATACAAATGATCGTTTTACTTTTGACAATAATGCTTTGGTCTCATCCGTATTCAGATCGGATGCTTCGATCTTCTTAAGGGAATCTCTGAATAGATTTAACGTATCATCCAGTTTCGTTTTGAATTTTGGGTCTTGAACACCCCATACTTTCAACATATAAAGACTTGCCATACGTTGAGAGAGCATTCTTTGGCGACCTGCGATATTCACGATCTCTCCCGAAGCTTTACCCGATGCTTTCGCAAACTGCTTCGTTACCTTGTCCGATGCTTTCAGAAGCGCTTCAAGGTCACCTTGCAACTTTTCAGCTTTTGCCAGTTCAGGCTTCTCGTTCAATATTTTCTCTATCGGCTTCCAGAGTGCTTCGACCTCATTGAGACTTTTTTTGATCTCATCATTGGGTGCATAAGCTTTAAGCGATGCCAAAT
Source organism: Sulfurovum sp. (assembly GCA_027063305.1). Classification (GTDB taxonomy): domain Bacteria; phylum Campylobacterota; class Campylobacteria; order Campylobacterales; family Sulfurovaceae; genus Sulfurovum. The sequence goes on from JAMORY010000014.1 coordinate 119,361, forward strand.
GGTCGCTGAACTCACTCATGGTCTTCTTGAGATCCTCTTGCGGATTCCCAAAAGTATTCCCCATACCGACCATCGCATAATCCTTAAGCATACGCTGTGTGTACATACGTTGCTTTCCTGCAATGTTCACGGCCTCTTCCACACTTTTGATCTCTACTGCATACAGATAACCGCTTAGTACCATCGAAGAGTACACCATTCCTATGATTTTTTTCATTTTTCTTCCTTACTTCTGACTTTCCTGCGCCGCATACAAGCCTGTTGCGGTATTCATATCTCTTAAAATATCATTTGACTTTTTATATATCAATGCCGGGATGAACTTCGATCTTGATTTGTTCATGATCTCAAAGAACTTGAACGACTGCTCAGCCTTTTGTAAAAGTGCTGTGATCTCAGGAGTATTCATTTTCGATGCTTTCAAACGCTCCAACGAATCTTTGAAAAGTTTCATGGACGCATTCATTTTCTTTTTGAACTCAGGGTCGTCCACACCCCAGACCTTTAACATATACAAACTTGCCATTCGTTGTGAGAGCATACGTTGACGTCCGGAGATATTGATGATCTCTCCCGATTCCTTTCCGGTCTGTTTAGCAAAAAGCCCTACCGCCTCATTTGATTGTTTCAACAGCGCTTCGAGATCCTCTTGCATCTTTCCGGCTTTCTCTTTACTTGGGGGCTCACTCAATGCCTGTTTGATCGGTGTCCACATCTTCTTTACCTTCATCAGGCTCTCTTCGGTCTTCGGCTCCTGATTGAACGCGATCAGCGAATCAAGATGATCCTCAAAGTCCGCCATGATCTTCCTCAGATCCTCCTGTGGGTTTCCAAAGTTGTTCTGTAGCCCTATCATCGCATAGTCTTTCAACATACGCTGTGTATACATACGCTGCTTACCTGCCACATCTACCGCTTGCGATAGGGTTTTGATCTCTATGGCATAGGCAAAGCTGCCTACCAACACCCATGTAAGCATCAAATATTTACATATTTTGCTAACTCCTTTCATCTCTAACTCCTTTAGATTTTTTGTTCTTTTACATCTCTATTTTATAACAATCTACAGAGATTGTATAGGGCATTTTTACTCCTAACACTTACTCAGAAATGCCAAATTCCTCTTTCGAGCCATAGATTGATGCCAAAGAACCTATATGGAAAGAACCATATAGAAGTATTATAACACTAAAAGAGCATTTTTTATCCTATAAGGGGTTTTAAAATATAATTTTTTAATGATATTTGAAACTTCTACTTTTCTTATGTAGACTTAAAGAAAAATAAAACATATATAAGGGAATATAGAAAGAAAGCTCCCCGCAAAGGGGAAATAGTGTAGATAGAACGAGGGATAACTCCCTTGTTCAAGGTGGTAGCAGTGTGTAGAATCGTTACATTTTAAAGGCTTATAGAAGTTTATTAAGTTTCTCTTCCAGCAAGGAAACATCTTCACCCTGCTCATAGACTTCACAATCAAAACCTTTCGCTTCGTTCTTATCTTTAACAACAACGATCTGTTTTGCGCCACTCTCTTCGATCAACTCCGTTGTCAAGGAGGAGACCTTACCGAACGGAACGGCATAATAGATCACACACTTATATTTTTGCTCTTGCAGACGGTCAAGGAAAAAGTTCTCGTTACTGACACGATCGACCGTATATCCAAGGTTCTCCAATACTTTCGTATAGATATCCAATACCAAGGAGAGAGGATGATAAAGCAGAATATCTTTTTCCACCTCTTTAGGTTTATGAAGTGTATTCTCCTCTTTATTCTCAACTGAAGAAAGAGCCTCTTCTTTTTGTACTTCTTCTTTTTTCAGCGCATCCTGAACCGAAGCGGTATCCGTATCTACTGCGATATCTTTCTCCTTCACGTTCACCTCTGATCTACTCTCTTCCGAGTCTTTCTCTTCAGCGTTTGTGATGTGTGTCGGGAAGTATTCTCCCAAGAGCTTATTGATATGCGCCAGATCTATCGGTTTGGATGCATAGTTATCCATCCCCGCTTCAAGGTACTTCTCTCTATCACCTTGCAATGCATTCGCAGTCAATGCGATAATCGGGATATGTCGCTTACGGTTCACCGATTCAAATCGGATAATCTCTTTTGTCGCTTCGATACCACCCATTACCGGCATCTGAATATCCATAAAGATCACATCATACTCATTCTGTTTACGAAGATCGAATGCCTCCTTACCATTATTAGCAACCGTGATCTCAAGACCAAAGCCTTTCAAAACTTTGGTAATAAGTTTTTGGTTGATGACATTATCTTCGGCAACCAATGCATGGATCCCTTTAAAGGTATGGTACTTCGGTGCACATGATACAGCTTTCTCATCTTCGACCTCTTGGGTACAGACATCAAGAACCGTAATGATCTTACTGAAGTTGATCGGTTTATAGACAATCTTCTTCACTTTATCCGTCGGTACTTTGAAGTCACGCTGCATATCCCCTGTTGTCAATAAGATCAACTTGGTCGGCAACTCGAAGTAACGCTCCAACTCTCCTTCTTTTCTTGTATACTCCTGAGAGAAGAAAAGCACATCCGGCATCTCCTCTTTAGAAAGAGAGAATACCTCATCACCATAGTAGATCCGGAAATCGACACCCAAATAGTCGAAGTAGGTAATGAGATTGATATCGATCTGACGGTAGACCTCTTGAGACGGAAGTACCATTGCTACTTTCAAACCTTTGTACTTACGTGCATAGCTTTCTTCTTCCTCTTGTGCCTTCTTAAAGTTCAATGTAAAGAAGAAGCTCGATCCCTGATCGACCTCACTCTCAACATCAAGCTGTCCACCCATATAGGAGACAAGACGGCTGGAGATCGAAAGTCCAAGACCCGTACCACCATACTTTCTGCTAGTAGAGGTATCAGCTTGAGAGAATGCCTCAAAAATCTTCTCTTTCTGCTCAGGTGAGATACCGATACCGGTATCTTTAATGATGAACTTCAAGCGGATGTTCTCTTCATCCTCCGACTCTTTGGTAATAAAGATATCGATCGATCCGTGTACTGGGGTGAACTTGGTCGCGTTACTGATAAGGTTGATAATAACCTGTGACACCTTGGTAGGGTCACCGATAAGTGTTTGCGGAATGGACGGCTCGATGAAGATACCAAGCTCGATATCTTTGGAGAACGCTTTTGCCGCATAGGACTCGACAGCCGTTTCAAAGACCTCGAACGTCTTGAACGGTATCTGCTCGATATCCATCTTTCCTGCACTCATCTTCGAGTAGTCAAGAATATCGTTGATGATCCCTACCAAGTGGTTGGAACTGGTATGGATAATATCGACGAACTCTTTTTGCTCGATATTAAGCGGTGTGTCTTTTAAAAGTTCGGTAAATCCGATAATTCCGTTCAGCGGTGTACGGATCTCATGGGACATGTTCGCCAAGAAGGTCTCTTTATTCGCTTCATTGGCTTCATTGATCGTTTGTGCGAGGAACTCATATATCTTTCCGTTATCACGAGAGGAGATGATCTCTTTCAATTCTCTGTTCTTCTCCGGTGTCAATCCGATCTCGATACTTTTAAGCGTATCCTCAAGCATCTTCTTATCTCTATGCATCATGCGGAAGAGATAGAGGAGGAAGAGGAAGAGTCCTGCAAAGAAGAGCGATACGTAGAGGTACTGCATCATTACTTCACGTTTTTGTGCCACTGATGCCGCCAAGATCGTCTCAACCTCTTTCAATATCGCATTTTGCACTGTCTGCACGAACGATATCTTTTGATCGAAGACCTTCTTGATCTCATCTGGAGTAACCGTATATTTACCCGTACCTGACTCTGCAAGAACCATGACACGCTCATTTAAGCCTAGATGTTCAAACTGCTCTACGCTCATATTGGTCTTGATCTTGCCTATCGTATAGTCAGGGAAGGTATTCCCAACTTGCAGTCTATCCCATGCAACTTGGTCCTTTACGCTCATGACCACACCGCTCTCCACACTGAAAAGAAGATATGCTTTCTCCAATGCAAGATGGTACTTCAAGTTCTCAAGTACGACGAACTGCTTGATCGCATCGCTCTCCGTAAGCGTAAGCTCTTTGGTCGAAACACGCTGAAGCGACGTAATGATCTGTTTAAAGATATTGCCTTCGTATTCGTCAAAAAAGATATTGTTGTAGTCTTTACTTAACGTATCCACTTTCGAACGGATATAGCCTAGGTTCTTACCGATCTCTAAAAAGGTACTCTTATAGTTCTCAAATACCGTATTCTCCGAGATCCATCGATTCAAGGCTTCCAGCTGTTCGTTCACATCCGTACGCTCTTTCTCAAGTACGTCAAGTCCGCCTTCATTCTTTGCACTCAGATACTCTGCACTGACATAGATCTCATCTGATAGCTCATTGACAAGCGTATCGACCTTTGCAAGGAACTGTACCTGTTTTGTATCGTTTTGCGATCCCTCATAGTCGCGATAGAGCGTATAGGTATAATACGATGTGAACACAAATGCGGAAAAGACCACAAGAAAAAGGAGAAAAAAGATCGATTTATTACTAATAGATTTCATACTGTTTCCTTATCTTCTCTAAAGGTTCTTACTGTGGTAAAGTGCCAATATGTCCATCTTCTCTTCCATAAAGAGGACCGAATCGAACAGCAAGTTTGGAATAAAATACTCTCCACCATTACGCAGTATCTCTTTATCCTTATACCAGACAAGATCGACCTTCGCACGGATATCGGCGATCTTTGCAGGATAACGATAACCGTTTATCTTCGCCATATACTGCATCAATGATTGAATGGAATCATCCAAGTTCTTTTTGTTATTCTCAGAATTGAAACCTTTATAAAGCGCCATATAATATTTGGTAATGCGTTCTAACAGATATTTAACGTTCTTGGATGCGACCAGCATCTCCTCCTCAGGAGAGAAACGGTATGCATATGTACGTCCGATAGAGTCCGCACCTTCAAGCAGTGTTTCACTATAATCAAGCATCAATACTGCACGTTCACTTGTCGGCTTTTTCTTAAGAAGTGTCAATATCTCCTCTTTACTATAGGCAAGGAACTCCAAAATGTTATTGGTATCTGCATCTTTGGTCACTGCTGCAATAACCTGTAGATTCTTTCCTAGCTTCTTCAGCGTATCAAAGAGACTCTTTTTGATCTTGGCATTATTGGGATAGGTATACCAGAAGAGATACTCTTTTGCCATTTTCTGACTCAAGTAACGGATATTCTCCGTTGCCTCGATGATCTTTACATCCCCTCTTGTCATCTCACTCTTTTGTGGTTGATCGGGTATCTTCTGTGCTGCGGCATAGAGGGATATCCCCCCGACCAATAGTGCACTCACAAGAATCTTTTTCATGCTGAACGTCCTCTTTTATTTCGATAGCGATACATACAGTTGCGTGATCTTATTCATCTTATTGGTGATATCATCGGTTGTATTGAATACAATAAGCGGCAGTCCGCCTTTTTCAATGTTCAAATAGAACTTATAGACGATCTTCCAGAGTCTGTCCACTTCGTTCAGACGTCTATTGATCTCCGGTGTATTGTTCGGGTTGGCCATCAACGCTTTATGCGCTGCCGAGAATTCAGAAACCGCCGCTTTCATCTGATCGACGGTATTCTTATCTTTGATACCTGCTTGATATGCGATATAGTACTTCGCGATACGCTGTGCAAGCATACGTTGTTTCCCTGCTTTTCCGACAACGATGGACTCTTTGACCTTTGCCTTCTCTTTGAGGGAGTCGACCACGTACTGGCTACCTTCAAGCATCGATTCACTCAAGTCGATAACAAGCTGTGCATTGTCAAGGTTGAACGGCTCGTTCGCTGTTGCTTTAAAATCCTCCATACTCAGTTCAACGAACGAAAGGAGGTTCTGGATCTCAGGATCATTGATGGACTTGACAAGCAATTGATGTGTTTTGACGATCTCCGTGATCGATTCCTGCAACTGACGTTTTGCCTTTGATACTGCAACTTTTTTTCCAATATAGAGATAGTCTTTGGCAATACGTTGGGAGAGCATTCTCTGCTTCCCAGCGATATTTACCAGTTTAACCATATCGGCTACTGCCGACTGACTGGCCGCTTTTGGTGATGATGCATGCAAAGCTGTCGTATTCGCCCCCATTACTACCATAACTGCCGCTAGTGCCAACCCCATCTTTTTTACACTTCTTGTTTTCATTGTTTCTCTCCCTTATTTTGATTCGTTCTGAACATAGATCTGAGTGACCGTGTTCATGTTTGTAAGCATATCATTCGACTTTTTGTAGATCAATGTCGGAATGAACTTCGATTTAGAGCGGTTCATCATCTCAAAGAACATGAACGAACGCTCTACTTTTGCCAAAAGTGCTTTTGTCTCCTCATTGTTCAACGGCGACTCTTTCAACACCTTCAATGCATCTTTGAACTCTTTTAGTGCACTGTTAAGCTTCTCTTTGAACTTCGGATCGTTCAATCCCCATACTTCAAGCATATAAAGACTTGCCATACGTTGAGAAAGCATACGCTGTTTTCCCGCGATATTAATGATCTTTCCGGCATGTGTACCGGAGGCATCGGCAAATGCTTTTGTCGCTTCATCCGAAGCGTGAAGAAGCGCTTCAAGTCTCTCTTGAAGTTTTGCCGCATTCTCTGCCGTAGGCTTTGCCTGAAGTTGCGGTTTTATCTCTTTCCACAGGTTATCTACTTTTTTCAATGCTGCTTTGACCTTCGCATCTTTGGCATAGGCATCCAATGACTTCAAGTGGTCGTCAAAATCAGCGATCGTCTTTGCCAGATCTGCCCCGGGATCTCCGAACGTATTCCCCATACCAACCATAGCATAGTCCTTAAGCATACGTTGCGTATACATTCTCTGCTTTCCGGCAAGGTTGACCGCATCGGCCATAGAGTGTATCTCTACCGACCAAATCGGTACCATACCAAGCAGTGAAAGTGCTCCCAGTTTCATTAGTTTTCTCATCTATTTTTGTCCTTCCGTATTGGTTTCTTGTGCGGTATAGAGTTGTGTCGCACGATTCATGTTATGTAGTATGTCATTGGATTTTTTATATATCAAAGAAGGAATGAATTTAGAACTCGAACGGTTCATCATCTCAAAATAGAAGAATGCTCTCTCCGCTTTTTTTAAAAGCCCCTCAATCTCCGGTGTGTTCATTGACGAGGCCTCAAGACGTTTAAGAGAGTCCTTGAAAAGCTTCATCGAAGCATCCATCTTCTCTTTGAACTCAGGATCGTTCACACCCCATGCTTTAAGCATATAAAGACTTGCCATACGCTGAGAAAGCATACGCTGACGTCCTGAGATATTGATGATCTCTCCGGATTCTTTCCCCGTCTGCTTTGCAAAAAGCCCGACAGCCTCGTTCGACTGTTTCAAAAGTGCATCAAGCTCCTCTTGCAACTTGCCTGCTTTCTCTTGGCTCGGTGTTTCGCTCAATGCAGCTTTCAGAGGCTCCCACATCTTTTTGACCTTCAAAAGGCTCTCTTCTGTCTGAGGATCCTTGTTAAATGCGATCAAGGAATCAAGATGGTCCTCAAAGTCCGCCATGACCTGTGTCAGGTCCGCCTTCGGATCACCAAAGGTATTCCCCATCCCGACCATCGCATAGTCCTTTAGCATACGTTGTGTGTACATACGCTGTTTTCCGGCGATATCCACCGCCTGTGCGAGATTTGCGATCTCAATAGCATAGAGTGATGTTGCACACCATACCAAAGAGAGCAATACGCCTTTTGCCGTTCTATTCATCGATTCCCTACCTCCTTGAAATACACCTACTATTAGGTTTTGTAGAACAAAAGTAACCTCATATCCACAATATGACCTACTTTACGTCACTATTAGCGGTACATTATATAGGAGAATAATAGAATAAAAACAACAAAAAAGATATAGGATTTTCCTACACCTCGAAAAAGAGGCTTTTGAGCTTTCTTTCCAGTGCATCCCTATCGGTATCGCTTCGCATCTCATCAACCTGTTGCGCAAGATCATTGTTGCCCATATGAAAGAGCAATCCTTTGAGTGAATGCAAAATATCATCCAACTCCTGATCACTTACATGTGTCATCTCAAATGTCAAACGTAATTTCTCCAGTGTTGCTTCAAGATCACGTCTTCCTTTCTCTACCACAGGTCGATCTCCGCTTCTTCAAAGCCGAATGCTTTTAAATACTGATATGCCATTGCCTCAGTCTTTTGTATAATCTTTTTCATCTATTACCCCCTCGATAATTTTAAAAAATTTTTCCGGCTGTAACGGTTTTTCTACCATACCTGCAAATCCATACTCTTCTATCTTCTCCAAGTTCGACTTGTAGATATCGGCAGAGAAAGCATAGACAGGTGGCAGTTCCCCCAATTTTTTCAGTTTTGTTAAAACATCAAAACCGTTCAGTCCCGGCATTTTAAGATCTAAAAAGACTAGATCGTATTTTTTAATCTTGAACATACCGATCCCCTCATACCCTCCACCGTCAAGGTCAATGGTAATGTTGACGTAATGAAAAATCTGTGAGGCTAAATTATATGTTAAGTTTATAAGATATTTGTGAGATATTCTACCAAGCTTATAATATTTTGACTATTTTATAGGGATTATTGAAGAGTTGTGATATTGAGCGGTACACAAGACCGCTCATATGTGCAGAAAGAAAAATCAGTGTGCTTCGCTTGTCATATTCGTTTCAGTAGTAACTTCGTTCGTTACTGCTTCAGTAGTGCTTTTTGCCACTTCTTCAGCAGCAGGTGCTTCCGCTGCCGGTGTTTCTATCAGCTTTGCCGCTTCGCTCTCTACCGTTGCAGCAGCTTCTGCTACCTCTTTTGCACCCTCTTTGGCGACATTCTCTGCTGATTGTGTCGCCTCCGTTACACTCTCTTTTACCGCTTCTGCAGCATCATGTACTGCCTCTTGTGTTTTTTCTACGGCTTTCTCTTCTACCGCTTGGCTCTTTTCTACCACAGCCTTAGCAGCTTCTTTCGCCTCATCAAGCTCCTCTTTCACATCGAAAAGTTCACTGTCAAGGTCTGCAACACGCTCTACGTTCGCACCGTACTCATAGACCAGCTCTCCACCATCTTTACCCTGCTTGATCACACCGATCGTGAAGATGATCAGTACAAGCAGGTACATCGCTTTTAATAATCCTGTACGGATCAATGCCGAGAGCATTTTAAAGACCACAAGTACCACCGATGCGATCACAAGGTATGTTCCGAGCAGTTTATGCGCTTTTAGCTCCGCCTGTCCCGCTTGAGAGAGTGCATCGAACGCCTCTTTCCCGTCAACAGTTCCCGTAAGGTACGCCGCTGCGGTTGCGACCATACCGAGTACAAGTACGAAGAATGTCATCACTCCGATCGCTCTTTTCTTTGCGATCAGGTTGATGATCTCTACGATCAATACAAGAATAGGGATCGCAACGACAAAGTGTACCACCGGCGGGTGGAGAAGGACTGGAATGTCAAAAGGCAGAGGGATCTGCGGTAATTTTAATGCTGGTAGTTCCATAGGATTTCCTTTAGTTCTGGTTTGGAATACTCCGATTATAACACAAATAAATTTATGTTTATCACTTAGAACGGTTTGACCACGACCATGATGACGATACCGATCATCAAAAGCGTCGGCACTTCATTGTAAAAACGGAAGTATTTCCCCGTTTTATAGTAAGGGTTCTCTTTCAGACGTAAGCGTATCTTCTCCAAAGAGAAACTGTAAGCGATCAAAAATAGAAGGAAAAAGAGCTTTGCATGCATCCATCCGCCACTTTGAAAAATGCCGGGATTGAGAAAGAGCATGGTCGAACCTGAAATGATCGTCGCCCACATCGCCGGTACTCCGATATATTTGTAGAGTTTGTACTCCTGTACCTCTACCACCTCACCAAAAGCCTTGTTATCGGCATGTTCACGGTGGTAGATGAAGAGTCTAGGCAGGTAGAAAAGCATCGCCATCCAGCTGGTAAAGCTCATGACATGAAATGCCAGTATCCAAGTGTAGTATTGCATTGTTCTTACTCCAAAATGGTAAAGTCCTTGCGGCTGTAGACCACAAGCTGTAGTCTATTATAATACCCAAGATGGGCTACATCTATCTTTAGTTTCGTACCGTTTTTAGGCGTAAGCTTCCTGTTTTTAAAGTAGATAGGTATCTTTTTTCCCTGTGTGAAGAAATAGCCTCTCTTCACCTTTCCTACAAGCGCATGCAGTACCTCGTTTTGACGCATTATCGCCAATGTGGCGTAATAAGGGGTAAGCTTGACCCGCCCTTTCTCTTTGAGCCGTACCATCGATTTGATCTCTTTGAGTCCTTTGTAACTGCCGATCTCCTGTACCTCAAGGTCATAACGCATTCCCTCCTTAAGCCCCTGAACCGCACCGTAAACAAAGATACCTCTACCTGTGGGAGTCTGCTTGATCACTGCATATCGACCGCGCTTTAAAACGACCACTGCATCTTTCAAGAGCATAGGGGTATCAAGCCTTTTAAGAGCATAGAGCGTATCGATACTCCCCTCTTTATGGGCTTTTGCATAGTCACGAGCTGAAGCACGGTAGGGTTTTGTATCGAAATAGGCGAACACGGGAAGGTGATCGGAATAGCCTTTACCCGTATGTCTACCGCCTTTGATCTGCCAACTGTCGATATAGCCCTTTTTCGTAAAGAGATACCTGCGCTTAAAAACACCAAAAGAGTCGTTTACATAATCGATACCATATCCATCGAACATCGATGGCGGCAATAAGATATGATCAAGGGTACTTTTCTTACCGTAGAACTTATGACTCCAGCGCTCCTTATAGGGAAGTTCAAGCCATAGGTCGTAATGCAGTACTCTTCTGTTGACTTTTTGCATTTGCATCTCCGTAACCGCCTTGTTCCCCTCTACCGTATGAAGCAGATGGCTCAGCCCTCTTTTCCCACCGGTATCGTCCAGCCTCTTTGGCAGGGTCAAGTGGGCATTGTAGTTACTGTTCAAATCACCTAGAATAATATAAGCACGTTCTTTTGGCATCTGCTTAAGGCGTGCCGCAAGCGTTCTGGCATACGCCAACCGTTTGCTTTCAACCCCTCTACGCCCTTTGGATTTCCAATGGTTGACAAACAGATGCAACGAATAGCCCTCCACGTCAACTTCCACCTCCAGAATATTCCGAACACGGGGTGCATAGCTGACCTGCAGCTCTCTGCTTTTAAGAATGGGAAAACGCGAAAGAAGCGCCACTTGAATGGGCGCTCCCTTTTTATGCGTGATAATGCCATAACGATACCCGCATCCTACACGTCGTAACGTCTTTCGAAGCTGTAAGAACACATAGGTGTTCTCCACCTCTTGCAGGGCAAGGATATCTGCATCGAGATCACAAATGACCTCTGCGATATGGCGACGTTTCTTCTGTGCCATAGCACCGTTCCAACCATAACGACCCGGTATATATTCACGATACTCCGTTCCGTCATAGCGTGCATCAAAAAGGTTCTCTACGTTGTAGCTAGCTACCTTGAACGGCTTGGCGAAGAGCAGTATTGAAAAAAGAAAAAAGATGATATATCGATTCATAAAGGGAGTGTAACACAAAAACCATACTATTGTATAGAGTGTGTCAAATTGTCATGTTTTCGAGGGGAATCCCCCTCTTTGATCAGCGGAACATCTTTCCAAGCATGTTCATCGCACCTTTTGCACCGCCGACTTGCTCAAGCATCGTATCAACAATGCTTCCCTCACCCGAAGTTGCCCGGTCAACTACTTGCGGCAGCGCATCTGCCAATGCTTGTTGCGCACTCTCAAAGCTGATCCCGAGGCTCTGTGCAAATGACTCCACCTTCTCAGAGCCAAGCAGTTCGCTTACCTGCTCGATATCAAGCGGCATATTCTCACCGTTACCGAACCATGAGCTGATCATATCCCCAAAGTTCCCGTCACTCAGTTTTGTAGCTAATGAGGAGAGATCGAGCGAACCGTCCTCCCCACCCAAGATACCCGAAAGCGCATCGCCTATAGCATCCATATCCAGACTCGTTGTCGCATCGTCACTGTTGTTCTGTATCAACTCCGCACCCATTCTAAACAGTTCGTTCAAATCCATTTTATTGCTCCTTTTACGGTAATTTTTTCCATTATGGCATAAGATTATCTGTAAAGCATTATGGAATCATCCAAACTTCCTATTTAAACCCGTTTTTTAATACTCTCAAGCAGGGAGAGGAACTCTTCAACCGTTCCTGTCCCCTCCAACATATCGATCACCTTCTCATTTTTCGCATCAATAAAGTAGAACGAAGGCGTGCCAAGACGCTTCATTCCCAACGGCAGCTTCTCTACCAGAAGATTCATCTTTACCAACACAAAATCCTTGTTCAGTGCCGCTTTGACCTCAGGCTCGACCATCACGTTCCTATCCATCCAGATACACCCGCGACAAAACGGAATATACCCTTCAATAAGAACGATCTTCCCTTCTGCTTTTGCTTTTTTGAGCGCTTCCTTATAGCTGTAGCGTTTCACACCATGCTCAATCATCATCTTTTCAGCATAGTCGTACATAAAGTCTGCCAACGCTTCAGCTTCAGCTTCACTCACCTCAACCGGAGGCATCTTACCAAAGACTTTGCGCGTCTCTTGTTTCAAGATGCTCTTTTTGTTCGATGACGGCTCTTTCAAAAATGTAACAAGCCACTCCTCTATCTCGAACTTCTGCCCCTCCGCATCGGTCGTACGGTCTCCCACCTGGTCTTTAAGCCTGAAAGAGAGCTCGGTCAGTGTCGGTGCACTCAAATTCAAGTCTTTGTTGTTGTGTTGATAGTTGATATTGAGTTTGCTTTGGGGGATGTAGTAGGGGCTGTGGCATGAGGCACATTTGGTTTTAAACACCTCCTCACCGGACATAGCAAAAAGTACAGCACTTGCCAATAGCGTCAAACCGGTAACCTTCTTCATCTACTTCTCCTCTTTGATCTCGATCCCGTCTTCAAGCAGTTCGATCTTCCCTGCATCGATCAGTGCCGTAAGCGTCCGCTTATAGTTCTTCTTGCTCAGCCCGAACATCTTTTTGATCTCCTCTGCATCGCTTTTGTAGGTAAAGGAGAGTTTCCCCTCTGCGGCTTTGAGCTTTTCAAGAATGACCGTTTGCGCCTCATCGATCTTTGCCTTCTTTCCTATGGGTTGCAGGGACATATCGAGCTTTCCGTCTTTACGGGTCGCTTTGACGTACCCTTTTTTTCTATCACCTACGCGCAGTTCCTCAAAGATCTCATTAGCAAAGAGCATTCCTTCGTACTGATTCTCCACGATCACCTTGTACCCAAGCGGTGTCTTGGCAAGGACGAGCATCTCCATCTCTTTGTTCGGGTGCAGTCCCTTAAGATCACGGTTGAAGTACTTTCCTATCTTTTGTGTACCATAGAGTCTGCCTGTCTTCTCATCGAGACAGACACGCAGAATGTACTTTTTGCCGATGTTAAAGTACTCTTTTTGCTGAGAGAGCGGAACAAAGAGGTCTTTGGGAAGACCCCAGTTGACAAATGCACCGTAACTTTTGTAATCCACCACGGTAAAGTAGCCAAACTCTCCAAGCTTCGCATAAGGCATCTTGGTCGTTGCCACAGGGCGGTCTTCACTGTCAGTATAGACAAAGACATCAAGCAAAGAGCCCATCGGCATCTCATCTTCCATAATGTAGATGTTGGGGAGGAGTACCTCTTCGTAATCTTTGGCGCTCAGGTAGTAGCCAAAATCAGTGTCGCGTTCTATTTTGAGGGTATTGACCTCACCTATGTTGATATGTTCATTTTGGGATTTTGCTTGTGGCATGTGGTTCCGTTCGTTTTAAATGTATGTGATCTTCTCACAATCTTTTTATGGTATTATAGCGTAATTATTTTTTGACATAATTTTTCATAAATAACACATAAAGGATATTTATATGCTACCAAAGTTCATGACATCCACTGCAACGACCAAAACAGGTAAACAGGTCACGCACCTCAACTGGTGGGTAACCCTGCTTATGTCCATGGGGCTTGCCATTGGAACATGGAACCCGACAGGACACCACTTCATTCACTACATCACTGCTAATATGGATGACCTTCTCTCAGGCTTCAGACCTTTTGGGATCGTCATTATGTTTGCACTGTGGCTCTTGGCGATCAAGTCCATTTTTCAAAGCCTCAAGATCTACGGCGCGATCCTGACCGTCATTATCATCGGTGCGTTCATTTGGGGATTACAGCAGTACAACATCATCAATGTCACCGACTTTAAACAAGCGGGATGGGCAGCGACCATCGGTGTAGGACTGGTCATCTGGTTTGGACTGAACGCTTCGATCATCTGGAAAAAACTTACAGGTGTCTATACCACCGATTTGACCGATGAGGATTAATTGACACAAAGGCATGAAACGTCGCTATAAAGCCCTGCTTGCCGTTGTCGTTCCCGTAGCCATCGTCTACGGGTGTAAACTGACCGATACGGCTCTTTACGATTGGCTGATGGGGTATCTCATCGCCATTGTGCTTATCTTTAAGACCAGTCTTCTCTCATTATGGTTCGCTACCAAACTCAAGTTCATCACATTTCTCAAAGGATTGACGCTCTTTCAGGGGCTTTTCCTGCTCGTAAAGCGTTGGCTGCTTGATAACGTGCTTATGGAGTGGCTTCGCAAGCATGTCTTCTCTCATATCAAAGAGGCATTGGAGGATGTTAAAGAGTTCTACATCCATCTCAATCTCAAGGCAAAAGTACGGCAGATCGGACATATCTTCCTTTGGGGGAGCGGCTTTGCACTGCTGGGATATCTTAGCGGCTACCTTGACCACATCTTCTTCTTTGCACAGGCTAAACTGATAGCCTCCGCTCTTCTTCAAGGTATTATCGGCTACGCCACCAAGATCCTCACCACCCTACTCTCATGGTTCACCTCATCGTGGCTCGCTCCGATCCTACAGGTCTTTGCCCTTAGCTATGTTCTTGCTCTCATCGAACGCTGGTTCGGTCCGAACAATCCTATCTCACGTACCGTCAATGCTATCGGGGATAAACTCAATATTCTTTTCTACTACTTCGGTATTCTCAAACAAAAGCATATCGATCCAGTCGAGTGTAAAGTGGCTGAGGGGTCACAACGTATCAATGCCAAACTGCGTGACCTCATCAAGAATAAAAAGATCCGCGAGGAGTTCCTCTACATGGAACGCTTTGAGAATATCATCATGAAAGGGCATATCGACGCCTACTACAGCATCAAAGATATGGACAAGGTCACCGACAAACGCGAACTCTACCGCATCATCAACCAAAAGACCAAAGACAACATCGACATTGTCGCATTCATCTCACGCAACAAGTACGGCATCTTGCTCGAAGAGAGCATTAAGGACTCCTTCTATCACGATATTTTCCTGCTTGAGAGTTTCGCCAGCCATCAAGAACACGGTGTCAAAGTCTACGATGAACCACAAGACCCCAACCACATCGACCATACCGACTTCTGGGTACTCAACACCTCCAAATTCCCCGTTATCATCGGCTCCGAAAGCGATAACTTCAACCCCCAATGCATCCAACCCCACGGTTTAGCGCTCATCCAGACCAAATACCCGTTCAGTTATGAAAAAGAGGATGTCTATGCGCAGTATGAAGGGGTGAAGGTGTATGTTACGCCAGTGGAGAGGTAGCGCTTAATAGACTTCTTTAGGGTGTGCTACCTTGATAATGGTGATCAAGAGCACTTCATTCTCTCTGATATACACAATACGGTAATTCCCCGCCCGTTTTCTAAACTTTCCCTCTTTTAAGACTTTGATTTTATCAAAGACCAATTATTGATCTTATTGATCTTTGCCAACTCACTAAAGAGACTTTTTTGGAATGATAACTTCAGGGCACATCTAATAACCCTGCATACCCATAATGGGTTTTTAGAGGTGCCCTTCATATATTGTGTAGGAGGGAGAGTACTAACTGTCAAGGGAGAAAATATACGCTTATTATTGAATTGCCGTATAAAAATATAATTTTTCACATATATTTAATCAGAAAATAATATAACTATATGTATGATACTTTAATACTATATTATAACTAAGGTTTATTACAATGAATAAGAATGATGTCTTACAGCAACTTAGAGAAGCAAAGCTTGCCCATATAAACTGGGTGCAACGTGCCAAAATGCTTATCTCGGGATTTGAAATAGGCGAAGACTCCATACCGGTCAATTCAACCCAGTGTCAATTCGGAAAGTGGTTCTACAGCGATGCTCAAAAGCTTAACGCCATGCAGAACAACCCGCTTGAGTGTATGCAAACTATCGAACAGCTCCACTTTGACCTGCACGATACCTACATGCACATCTACAAGATATACTACGACCTCAAACCAAAAGGCTTCTTCAGTAAACTGTTCGGAAAACGTAAAAAGGTCTCCGAGTCGGAAATAGAAATAGCCAAGAGACACTTTGAACAGATGCAAGAGATCTCTGCTAAACTGGTCGACGAACTCAACCGCATGGAACGGCGTGTCGTCGCGATACAGGAGAAGGAGTTTGAGGGGATCTAGGACAGCCCCTTAACTCCTACTACTAGCAAGTTTGAACCCTATTTTCAATTTTGATCCATCACTTTACTCACACATCAAACTAGGTTTTTTATACCCCGTAATAATCCAAGTTTTTCGCTGTTTATCCCATTTTGCAAATGCTGTATATACACAAGTTGAATTGATCGTCTGACCACCTGTGATTACAGTATTTGTAGAAACCCATGCAGATGCATTATAGTTAGCATTAAAATTTGAACTATAAGGGCACCTCTAAAAACCCTACATGCCCATAATGGGTTTTGCAAATGTGAGGTTGTGCAAGAGGCTTTTGAGTCATAGCCGTAGCTACGATGAAGGAAGCATCTTGTGCAAGACCGCGTTTGCAAAGCCCACCCCGCGGGCAATACAAACTTCCGCCCATACGGCGTTACTCACTTTTGAATTAGCTACGGCTAGTCCTGCAAGTGAGTGCCTTGCCTGAACGAAAGCTTGTAATGTTATGGGTATGCAGGGTTATTAGATGTGCCCATAACTATTTCCATATACTGTTCCATGTCCAGAGCTATAACTGTTTGAGCTAATATATGTTGGGGTTGTATATGAACTATTTCTTACCCATTGGAATGCTCTTCTCCCATCTCCAAGATCAAATGCATTTGCAGGAGGTCCATAGTCTAGCATAGCCATACGAATATCTTTTCCCACATAGCTTTCCATAATTTTAGATGCACATCCACTAAAAAAAATAGCACCTATTAACATTAAGAAATTTATTTTATTTTTCATATTATTAACTCCTTAAACTTTTATCTATTATAATGATATTTTAATAAAAAGGATAGAGGTTTTATAAAGTAGCCTTGTAAAGAAATACTAATATTATAATTTTAGAGTCAAACAACTTAGAATAGCCTCTATCTATAGATCTCCCTCTTTAATAGCAACAATAATCTCTTTAAACACAGGAAGGTTATAGCGTACCACATCTTCAATAATATGGTCATCCGTACTGTCATAATCATGTGCGATGTAGTTTCGTACGGCACTGATTCCTTTTAGATCTTTTTTTGAAAAATGTTCCAAGATTTCAAAAGCGTTATCATCTTTCAGCTTGGCAAACTGCTCCGCTATTCTGACAATATTCATACGTATAGCAGGTTTTACCACCTTGTCTTCAATAGCTTTCGTCACTTTTAGATCATTACTGGAAATAATAAATTCAATATTTTCAATACACTCAAGTATCTTATCAAGCCTTTGCATTACATCAGACACGGATCATCCCTTCAACAACCTTTTGATTGCTATCGGGTACAAGATCCACCTTTGTATGAAAAGTCTTTTCCAACTCTTTTCGTATCTCATCTATACGTAAAATCTTGGAAAAACCATCTTTGTATTTTTGGGAGAATTTATCATATTCGATCGTATAGGCGACATCAATATCGCTGTATTGATCCTGTGTCTCTTTTGCGTAGCTGCCAAAAAGTCCAAGAAGAATAAAACCTTCATCTTGGTATTTCTCTTTGGCTTTGGTAAGGGTATGTAAGATCTCTGCTTTTTCCATAATAGGTATTATAGCATAGCTTCTACTTCGCCACCTCTTCAAGATGGTCGGCGAAATCCTGTGGTTTGATGAAGCCTGTGAGGCTCTTTTCCGGGAGGAAATTATTCTCTTTATCAAAGAAGATGATGTTCGGTGTACCAAAAAGTTCGAACTTCTTGAGCAGCGCTTTCTCTTCTTCGGTGTTGTCCGTCACATCCACCTTGATGAAGGTGAACTTCTTGAGCTGTTCTTTCACTTTCGGGTCTGGGAAAGTGATCTCTTCAAGCTCTTTACAGGCTGTACAGCTCTCTTTTCCGAAGTCCACTACTACAGGTTTGTCCGATGCAGCCACCTCTTTGAGCAGGCGCTCGATGCTGTAGCCTCTGTGGCTGGCTTTGTCCTCCACAGCTGCGACTGCCACACCCTTGGGCGCAGTGAAGCGTTCGAACGGTCTGAGCATGGAGTTGGCGCCACTGAGTGCGCCGACAAAGAGAGAGGCACCGTAGAACATGAGCACCACGGCAAAAAGCTGGAAGAGCTTTTTGGCTCCGGGTTTTCTGTCGCTTCCGTCAAAGACACCCATGTAGAGTGCAGAACC
The DNA here is from genome assembly GCA_027063305.1 of Sulfurovum sp. Classification (GTDB taxonomy): domain Bacteria; phylum Campylobacterota; class Campylobacteria; order Campylobacterales; family Sulfurovaceae; genus Sulfurovum. The sequence continues at coordinate 138,078 of JAMORY010000014.1, forward strand.
GATGAAGAGGAGCGCCCAGAGAACGAGGGTCACACCGTCAGGCAGAATACGTCCGAGCATGAAGATGGCAAGGCCGAGCATCATCACACCGAAGACTTGAGAGACCACAGTCATCCAACCACCCGGTTTAGGCATGAATTTACCCGCACCGATCCCTACAAGCAGGAGTGGCATTCCCATACCGATACTCATCACAAAAAGCGCCACTCCGCCAAGGAGTGCATCTCCCGTGTGTGAAATGAAGAGTACCGCTCCCCCAAGCGGCGGTGCGACACACGGACCGACAATGAGCGCGGAGAGCACACCCATCACCGCTGTACCGACAAATCCGCCCTTCTGCCCCGCTTCGTCACTCACACGGCTGAGTTTACT
>JAMORY010000015.1 GCA_027063305.1 Sulfurovum sp.
CGATAAACTCGTCCCTCCAAGTAGAGAATACAACGCGTGACATTATTTAGCCTTTGATTTACGTGCCGGTTTTTTTGAAGCCGGTTTTTTTGCTGCTTTTTTCGGTGCAGGTTTGGAAGGTACCTCTTTCTTGCTCTGGGCTTCTGCCTTTGCCTTTGCTTCCGCTTCCTCTTTCGCTTTTGCTTCCGCAGCAGCTTTCTCAGCCTCTGCTTTTGCTTCAGCCTCAGCTTTCGCCTTCGCTTCGGCTTCTTCTTTTGCTTTAGCTTCTGCTTCCGCTTTTGCCTTCGCCTCGGCAGCTTCTTGGGCCGCTTTCTTTTCCGCTTCGATACGCGCTGCTTCTATCTTTTCAGCTCTGGCTTTACGTGTCGCTTCGTCCACTTTTTTCACAACGATCGTCCAGTCCACTTCATTGAACTTCAATGAGTTCATCAAGTCGTGTCCAAGCTCTTTAATGAAGTCTGCCGATCTTTGAATATGTGAGAAATCACCTACTTCAAAGAGAAAGATCCCTACTTCACCTGTCTGAAGTCCTTGATCGATCAACTCCGCCATACGGTCATAGAAGTTGTCATGTAAATGTCTTAAGTCATATCTTTTCATCTAGGCTGCTCCTTAACGGTCGACTTCACCGAATACGATGTTGGTTGTACCAATGATCGTAACGACGTCTGCAATATAGGTTCCTACAAGAATATCCTGTAGTAATCCGGTGTGGAAGAAGCTCGGTGCTCTACATTTCAAACGGTAAGCGTACGGCTCACCCTCGGATTTGATATAGAACCCAAGTTCACCTTTTGGTGACTCAGTCGGTACATAGACCTCGCCTTTTGGCGGTCTCATCCCTTGTGTTACCAATACGAAATGCTGCATCAATGCATAGTTCTGCGTCATGATCTCCTCTTTCGGTGCGGAGATGTACTGCGGCGCGTGTGCCATAAGTTGCGGCTCGCTCTCTTTGTACATAGGCACAAGTTGTCTAAGAATTCGTGTTGACTGATAGATCTCCTGCATATAGATCATATAACGCCCGTACGAGTCACATCTGTCACTAATAGGAATATCGAAATCGAGTTCTCCGTAAAGCTCATACGGCTCCTCTTTTCTAATATCGTACTTGACACCCGATCCTCTGATCATCGGACCTGAACATCCCCAGTTAAGGGCATCTTCGGCAGAGATGACACCGACGTCCTCAAGACGCATTTTCCAGATACGGTTCTCCGTTAGAAGCGCTTCATACGTGTTTTTAACCTCATGGTCCACCTTGTCACACCATGCGATCATATTCTCGATGAAACCTTCCGGAAGATCCAAAGGTACACCACCGATACGTACCGCCGAGTGTGTCAAACGCGCACCACAGTAATCTTCCATGAGGTCCATACCGAACTCTCTTTCGCGGAACGCGTAAAGGAATACCGACATCGCACCGACATCGAGTGCATGCGTTGCGATGAAGAAGAGGTGAGAGATGATACGGTTGATCTCAAGAAGCATCGTTCTAATGACCTGTGCACGTCTTGGTGCTTCGATACCAAGAAGTTTCTCTACGGCCAACGCATATGCATAGTTGTTCGATGTGGATGCGATATAGTCGAGTCTGTCCGTGGTTGGAAGGAACTCGTTATAGGTCATGTTCTCCGCCATCTTCTCGATACCTCTGTGAAGGTATCCGATATCAGGGTAGGCTTTGACGACCTGCTCACCGTCAAGTTCAAGTACCAATCTTAGCTGTCCGTGCGCAGAAGGGTGCTGAGGACCGAAGTTGATCACCATAGTATTGTCGTCACGCTCAAAATTGAGGTTTTCAAAGAATGGTGTTAATTTATTGGGTTGTTGCATACTCTCTCCTCTTATCTTCTGTGATCCAGTTGTTTACCGGAGTCTTTGTTGTAATCAACAAGCACGGTCTCACTGTACTCGATCGGATTCTCTTTTTCACCTTCGGAGATATCGGCACCGAACGGTACTTCATATCCGACTCTTGAGAAACGCTTGGTATCGTAACGGTCGATACGTGCAGGGTCTCTGTTCTCAGGCCCGATGATATCACGGTACTCTTTACCGAAGATCTTATCGACCTCGTACCATGATGCGAACTCATCCCCTTGAAGCGGATAGGTCTTGAGCAGCGGATGCCCTTCCCAGTCGTCAGGCATAATGATACGCTTGAGGAACGGATGGTTGTTCACTTTGATTCCGAACATATCGTACATCTCACGCTCTGCGAAGTTCGCCGAGTTGAAAAGCGGTACGATCGATTCGATCGCTTCCCCTTGCTTGATACGACATACGATACGTACACGTTTGGCTTCATTGATGTTCAAGAACTGATAGAAGAGCTCGAACTCTCCGTCTTGTGCAAGGTAATCCACCGCGCTTTGCTCGGAGCATTGTGCATATCCGCACTCCTCTTTAAGCGTTTTGATTGCTTCGAAGTTCTCTTTCGCATCGATATGGATGACCAGCTGTCCCACTTCGATATAGCTCTCTTTGACGAAATCCTTCATCTTCTCAACTACCTCGGCAAAGTGAGTCCCCTCTTCTACCGCTTCTCTAGGAACACGCGGTGCGACCCAGTATCTGTCCGTATAGTAGGACTTTTTCTGTACATTGTCTTTGGGAGTATACTTTCTCATTACACTAACCTCAAGTTCTGTTTAGTATTGTTCTTCATGTTAGCCGACTCTTTTCTGATCTTCTTTTGAAGCATCATCAACGCGTACTGAAGCGTCTCAGGTCTTGGCGCACATCCTGGAAGGTAGATGTCAACAGGAACGATACGGTCAACCCCTTGAACGGTCGCGTAGGTGTTGAACATACCACCGGTGTTGGCACATGAACCCATGGAGATGACCCATTTAGGCTCTGTCATCTGATCGTATAGTCTTCTGGCGAACTCCGCGTGTTTCTTGGAGAGCGTTCCCGCCAAGATCATCACATCCGCCTGTCTCGGAGAGGCTCTAAAGATCGTACCCATACGGTCGAAATCGTAACGGGATGCACCCGCCGCCATCATTTCGATCGCACAACATGCGAGTCCGTAGGTCAAAGGCCATAGGGAGTTGGAACGTCCCCAGTTGACGAGTTTGTCTACCGAAGTCAATGCTATCGGCAATCCAGCTGCGCTGGCATAATTTACTTGATGCTGTGCCATTCAAGTGCTCCTTTCTTCCATGCATATACGAAACCAATCGCAAGTAGTAAAATAAACAGAATCATCTCTGCGAAACCGAACCAACCGAGCAATTTAAAGTCGATCGCCCATGGGAACATGAAGATGATCTCCACATCGAAAAGGATGAAGAGAAGTGCGATCAGATAGAACTGTGCCGAGATCGTGTTTGGCTGCTTTGTCACTTCCGGTCCACATTCATAGATCGTAAGCTTTAGCTTCTCAGTGTCCAGTTTGGCAAGTTTTCTACTGACAAAACGTGCCAAAAACAGCGTTGCTGTAAATGCAATGGCGGTCAATGCAAACAGTATGAACACACCATAGTACGGATGTTGCGTAATTACATGAGTCATAGTAATCCCTTAGCTAAGTTTAATTCTTCCCTGCTGTTACCGGCAGAGTATTCTCAGAATAGTGCTTCTATATTAACTAAAAGATGATTAAAATTATGGTGAGGTTTTGATGATCTTTTACGTATAATGGGGGTTGTAACTATGTGAAACAAGCCAAAAGTGCTAAAATGGCATCAAAAAAAGGTACCCGATGAAAAGAACAACCGATATACTATACTATATTGCGATGGTCGGACTGCTGGTATGGTTCGCCTATTCCAAGGGGTGGATACTTGCTGATTTCAAATCGATCACACCCGAAGAGGCCATAGCGCGAATGCATCATGAGAGCAATCTTACCCTGCTGGATGTACGTACTCCCGAAGAATTCAGGAACGGACATCTTATCCATGCGATCAATATACCGCTTGACCAGCTTCCGGACAGGCTCTCCCAACTGGCCCCTTACAAAGCAAAACCGATGCTTGTCTACTGCCGTAGCGGTAACCGCAGTGTCTCCGCGTCGCGTATTCTAAAATCACACGGCTTTACCCCTATTAATGTAAAGAACGGCATTGTCGGACTCGCAGGTGCCAAAGCGCAACTGGTGCGCTGACTAGACCTTGAACCCCATGCTCTTAACACCCTCGAAACTGCTGCCAAGCTCCTTCTCGATCTCTTCGAGGAAGTCTTTTTGAGTGAAGATGCTCTCCTCTCTTACCGCTACTTTATAAGCGGTGTTACGGATAATGAGGTTGATCTGTCCGCCGGTAAGCTCATATTTGGCAAGTGCTTCGACATTGAAATCCTCTGCATAATCGGCCTTTTCAGGGAGCATGAACTGCCATAGCCGCATACGTTGTTTCTTCCCCGGTTTCTTGAACTCGATCTTGTAGTTGAAGCGTCGGGAGAAGGCTTTGTCGATATTGCCCAGAAGGTTGGTCGTAGCGATAAGGATACCCTCAAAACGTTCGATCTGCTCAAGGAAGATATTCTGCATCTGGTTGTGCATCTTGTCCGCACTGCTTCCGGCACCTTCGCTTCTTGCTCCCAGAAACTGGTCGGCTTCGTTCAACAGCAGGATCGGTTCGACCTTCGCTTTGGCACTGAGCTCTTTAAAGTCGTCGAATATCTTACGGACGTTCTTTTCACTCTCTCCGACATACATCGAGAGGATCTTCGAGCAGTCAAAAGAGAGAATGGGCTTTTTAAGTGTCTTAGCAAGGCTCATTGCCGTCATAGTCTTGCCAGTCCCTGCCGCACCGTAGAAGATAATGCGTGCATCGATGCTTTTACGCTTGTCTTTAATGCCCCACTCTTTAAGCTTCTTAAAGACATTTTTGTCAACCTGTTTGACAACGTTGTTGAGCGTCTCTCTCGTTTTGGGGTGCAGTACCACATCATCGAGTGTCGTTTCGGGTTTGAGATATTCAAAGAGCTCTTGCTCTTTAACAAGGGCATCGAGTTTGAGCTTTGTGACCTTCTTTTTCTTCTTGGGGTGGATAATACGTTGCATCACCTCCTCTTGCAGATAGAACGAACGGCTGACACCACCGAACATATTGAGGATCTCCTCATAGTCGATGATCCCTTCGGTGATCAGCTTGGCACCGTCTTCAAGCAGGGCACGGTTCTTGATCTTCTCGTACTCGTCGAACGAGATAAGCTCAATGAGGGTATTCATGTCACGGAACTGCCCCTCACCCCCGCTGTACTCCTCTTTGAGCAGGGCAAGAAAGATACGCTGTTCCTTCTCGTCAAGCTGTTTCTCTTTAAAGAACTCCTCTACGACAATAGGGGTCTTGGTGATCTTGACACGCTCTTCGATCCGTTTTGTCAAGAGGTTGAGCTTGTTCTTCAAACGTCCAATACTCAATGAGTTGTCGGCAAAACCCTGTTTAAAGGTAGCGATATTGTGTAGTAACGACACCATATCGAATTGATCTTGCAGGTACTCCAAATGGTCGGTGTAGGGCTTGATCTCAGGGAGGAATATCTCCAAAGAGCCCTCTTCCAAAAGACGCAGAAGCGACATGCTGGGTGTCACTGAGGTATTGACAAGCTCAAGCTGAGAAGCATCGTGTGCTTTGACCTGCCCGAAGCTCACCTGTATGAACCAGCCAAGATCGAGCAGGTTCTTTACGAGCGAAAGCTTTTTGAGATAGAGGTAGGGTTCGCTATTGTAATGCTCTTGAAGCATATCGAGTACAGAGACCTCTTCGACCCCTTTTACGTAACGGCGGCAGACATGCTGTACCAGTTTCGCTTCCTCTTCACTACATTTTAGATGTGGGAAGATGGTACTTTTACGCACATTTTTCGCTTCTATGAATTCGATCAGGTATTTCAATCTTTCTTTCCTGTTTTCTTTTGAGTATAGCAAAGTTTTGTTTTGATTCGCTATACTTTCTGCCAAAGAGCATACATACCGTCCGTATGCGAAACCTTCCGTCAAGGAGTTTTTGACCATGTTCGCCCTCTTTCAACGTCTATTTGCATCCAGCGTGACCGATGTTCTGCACGTCACCTCCCCCAATGGATTTCACCTGCGCCCCGCCGCTCTCTTCGTCAATGAGGCAAAACGCTTCTCATGCCGTATCGAAGCGGAGAACCGCGGAAAGATCGTTAATGCGAAGAACCTGAACGAATTTCTCTCTTTGGGTTTGGAGAGGGGAGACCACTTCGACCTGATATGCACAGGCTCTGACGCAAAAGAGGCACAAGCGGCACTCATCGCCTGTTTTGAGAGATTGATGCAGGAAGAGAAGCCCCATACCCCTAAAGAGACACCGCAACCCTCCGATACACAAAGCGAGTCTTTTTATGAAGGTGTATCGCTTCCTCTTACCACGCTGGTCGGATCGGTTGCGATAGCGCCACTATGGCACTACCGTACTACGACCCGCCAAACAGAACGAAAGCGAGACTTTTCAGAAGCACTCTTGCACACACTCCAAACGCTTGAAACGGAAGCCCATACACACAAGGGGAGGACCGAAGCATCGATCTACCGTGCACAGCATGCCTTGCTTCACTCCTTGGCAGAAGATGTAGAGACACTTCAGGCATTTGAGGCGAAGATAGCGCAGAGCATGGAGGCTTTGGAAGGAAGCATACTCTCTGCTAAACGCGATGATTTCCGTGATATACTTTTTCGTATCAAAAAGGCCATGGGGGAAGAGAGTGACGTGACATACCCCACGCATCCGTTCATCCTTGTCGCTGACGACCTGCTTCCCTCCCAAATAGCGACACTTACCCAAACCGCTGTTGCGGGGGTTATCTTGCAAAAAAGCTCACCGTTCTCCCATACGGCGATCCTTCTTAAAGAACACCCCTTCCCTTCCGCCCTGTTAAGCGAGGAGATACCCGACGAAGTTAGCGAAGAGGTGATCCTCGATACCGTACATGCACAACTCGTTCACAAGCCCACGCCAAACGACCTTCAACTAGCAAAAGAGACCGTGAAGAAGATCTGCACACAGGCCGATACCATGCAAGAACAACGTTTTGCACCGGCAACGACACAAGATGGCGAACGAATATTCGTCTATGCCAACGTGACCGATGTAGCGAGTGCCAAAGAGGCCAAAAGTGCCGGTGCCGAGGGAGTCGGGCTTTTGCGTACGGAATTTCTTTTCAAGGAACATCTCCCCTCTCACCAAGCACAGGTCGATGCCTATAGCGAGATCTTCAAGCTTTTTGACGATGTTACCGTACGTACACTGGATATTGGAGGGGATAAGGTGCTTCCTTATATCGATCTTCCCAAAGAGTCCAATCCCTTTCTGGGTATACGGGGGATCCGTCTGCTCGAAACCCACCCCGACCTCATCGAAGCACAACTGCATGCTATTTTTGAAGCGGCAAACGGAAAGTCGGTAAGAGTGATGTTCCCCATGATATCCACTCCCGAAGAGTTCTCTAAGGCCAAAGCCTTTGCAATGCAAACCGCACAGAAGTACGGGCTCTCCATCTCCTCTATACGTTTTGGGATGATGATAGAGGTTCCATCCGTACTCTTTATGCTTGATGCGTTCAATGCTATCGTAGACTTCTACTCCATCGGAAGTAACGATCTTACGCAATATCTCTACGCCATCGAGCGTACCCATCCTGCACTCCAGCCACCACATGATACACCGGCACTCTTTTATGCCATCGCACACATCACCGCACACTGCAACAAACCTGTAAGTCTATGTGGCGAGATAGCCGGAGACCCCACACACACCGCAGCACTCATTCAAAGCAAGATCCGCACCTTCAGCCTCTCTCCCGCACGCATCGCACAGATCAAAGAAGCGATCAGGTCGATCTAACGATCGAGCTTCAGCAATCTTGCAAAGCTCACCTTATAGTCACTAGACATGATCGGTTTGCGAAGATAGAGGTCAAAAAAAGCTTTTTGATCCTCATACTTACTCGGGTAGATCGTCAATGCGGCAATACGTGTTTGTTCACTCTTTTTCAGTGCCGCTTTGGCGATCTCCACACCTGAGCCATCTGGCAGGTTCATATCGATGATCATCGCATCATAGGGTTCGTTCTCTTCGATCATCCCCAGCGCTTCTGCAACGGAGGAAGCGATATCGACATCGATACCGATATGGTTCTCGCTCATGAACGCCGTGATCACTTTACTCTCGAACGCCAAATTGTACGCTACGTCATCTACGATCAGAATTCGTTTTGCCATTTTCGTATCTCCTTTATCTTCATATCTCATTTGGCCGCGCCGATCTACTACACTTGGGCGGCACCACTAAGATGTATCATAAGGCATTCTGTCAAAAATAACTATAGGACTATTCTTAAAGCCCTCTTCGTATCGGCGGTAAAGATGCAATATGGTATCTTTTCACATACAAAGTACAAAAGGAAAACGCATGTTCAACCTGCTTCAAAAGATCGGGAAAGCGCTTATGACCCCTATTGCCGTACTGCCTGTTGCCGCACTGCTTCTAAGACTCGGTTTTGGAGATATCTTCGACGGAACGGTCGCACTGGTGATGAAGAGTGCCGGAGAGGCTGTCTTTAGCAATCTCGATCTTCTTTTCGGGATCGGGATCGCTTACGGTCTGGCAAAGAACAATGACGGTGCGGCGGCACTTAGCGGTGCGGTCGGTGTGCTCATTGCAAAAGCGGTCTATACAGGCATAGACAAAGAGGTGAACATGGGTGTCTTTGTCGGGATCATCATCGGTGTGATCGCCGGTACGCTCTACAACCGTTTCCATACGATCAAACTACCTGAGTTTCTGGGCTTCTTCGGAGGAAAGCGCTTCGTACCTATCGTCACTGCACTCTGTGCCATTATCGTCGGGATGCTGGCAGGATACTTCTGGCACTATGCCCAAAGCGGTATCGATGCCTTCTCCAATGCTATTATCGGACTGGGAGAAGTCGGAACATTCATCTACGGAACGCTCAATCGTCTACTCATCCCTCTTGGTCTGCATCATATTCTTAACTCCGTCTTCTGGTTCCAGCTGGGTGAATACATCTATCTCAAAGAGGGAACGGAAGTTATCGCCAACGGTGACCTTCACCGCTTCTTTGCAGGAGATCCGAGTGCGGGTATCTATATGTCTGGCTTCTATGTAGTCATGATGTTCGGACTGCCCGCTATGGCACTGGCGATCTGGATCACCACACCCAAGGCCTATAGAAAAAAAGCGGGTGCGATCCTTGCAGGTGTGGCGTTTACCTCTTTTCTTACTGGTATCACCGAGCCTCTTGAATTCCTCTTTCTCTTTGCAGCACCCGCACTTTTCGTACTGCATGCACTATTGACCGGTCTGGCACTTGCCACAGCACAAGCACTCGATATTCATGCGGGGTTCGGCTTCTCCGCAGGTTTGATCGACTATATCATCAACTATAAACTTGCCACCCATCCGCTACGCATCATCCCTTTGGGGCTGCTCTTTGCCCTGCTCTATTTTAGCCTGAGCTACCTGCTCATACGCAAACTCCACTTGAACATTCTTGAAGTAGAGCTCAAAGAGCCTTCAAGTACACCCCCTGTAGAGACAGACAGTACCGCCGAAGCGTTTATTCGTGCATTAGGGGGCAAAGAGAATATTGTCCGTACCGATGCCTGCATTACCCGCTTGCGTATGGAGGTAAGAACAAGCAAAATATTAAGTGACGAAGCCTTTTTATCCCTTGGTGCAAAAGGAGTCATACGCCCGAATGAGCAGACTGTTCAGGTCGTACTCGGAGCAAAGGCTGAACAGATTGCCGAGTCGATCAGGGAGATCGTGGGGAAGTAATGTATCAGTCGAAGTGATAAAAGAGATAATGCCTACAAATACCTGCTTCTTTATTTTTTTATTGTAGAATATAGGAAAATTTTTATCTATGTACCCAAAAGGCTATGCGATTTTCATGAAAAAACTGATCTTATTTCTTTTCTTGTTCCTGTTTAACGGCTGTTCTGTTAATAACCTGATGACATGGATCAAACTCGATCGGGTAGAACAGATCAGTCACAATGCCTATATGACACACTACCGTGCCTACTTTCAGCGCGATGGTCTTCGTACGATCCGTCACGGAAAGAAGTATCTCTTCTTCTACAACAAGAAAAAAGGTGACCTTGCGATCCTTCTTCGTGACAAGCAACACTATAAGCTTTACAGTATCACTCATCCCAGTCCACTCAACACCTATCTGCCTTCCGACCGTAAGCATGGATACTATGCGACCATCAAGGCGTTGAAGAAGCGCGGATATAGACTTGCCTCTCCATCAACCTACGGATTTACCTACAGTGTTCAGGCCCAACGCTATAAGGGTGTGCGTACCTATAGAGTAGATGTAAAGGATTACCGTAAGCTCATCTCCCTGTACAAAAAAGCCATACGCAACTACAATGCAAAATATGTACGCCACATACGTACCAAGCTCCCCTCATACTTTATACGAAGCTATTACAACCGCTACAAAGCAAAAGCGAATAGTGCCAAAAAGAGAGCACAGCAGCTTCGTATCATTGCACAAAAGCTAGGGTGGATCAAACCTGAACGCAAAGAGGAGAAACGCAAGCAGCCATCCAAACAAGAGATAAAACAGACTTCGGAAGCTCAGAACGAGCCGCAGGAGATCAATACACCGCAAAAGACTGAAACCAAAGAGCCTCGCACCAGCCCGAAAAAAACACAGACCGCTTCTTTGAAAAAGAAAGAAGAGAGCCTGCTAGAGAACGGTTCGCTAGAGGAGCTCATTACAGCATACAAACAGAACGGAAGCCCTGAGTACAAAGCAAAGATCCTTGCACGTATCAAAGAGCTTCAGCACAAAAAGTAGGTGTTGCCTACGCCTCCTCGACAATGATCTGTTTAAGATCAAGGATCATGATCGTCCCCAGTGATTCTTGACTGTCAACACTGATCTTGATCCCCAGTTCATCACACAACTTCTTTACGATATGAAGCCCGATACCGATACCGCGCTCTTGCTCTTTGTAGTAACGGTTGAATATCTTTGAGGGGTTCTTGATACCCTTTCCTGTATCTTGAATATAGAGGGTCGTCTCTTCCAAGTATAGACGGACCCTTCCGTTTTGTGCATTATACTTACTGGCATTGCTTACAAGGTTGTCGATAATACGAACGAACGCCTCCTTATTGCATGAAAGGGAGACATCCATCTCCTCTACCGTATAGATGATATCGGGAAAAAGTGTTTGAAAATAGCGCATACGCTCATACAGAAGCGTATCGAGTGCAAAAACCTCGGTCTGTGTCGGGATACCTTTAAGGAATATCTGTAGGTTGTCCTGTAGGGCAAGAATGGTCTGGATGTTATGCTCCATCCGCTCGATCTTCTCACTCTCCCCCTTCTCCCGTTTCAGCAATTTCAGATTGATACGCAGTGAGCTGATAGGGGTATTGAGATCATGCAGAATATCTTTGACGAACTCTTCATTAAGCTGAAGCGCACGCTGAAGCGGACGCAGGGCATAGATGGCAAAGAGCAAGGAGACTACCATGGCAAAGAGCGTATAGAAGATACTCTTTCGCATGACCTCGTTCTTAAGATGCTCCACATAGTGCAAGTAGCGTGCCTGAGGGTAAACGATCTTCATCACGTAGCGGTCGACGGTAGGTACCTTGTAGTACCCGTAGAACTCTCCATGATCGTGTTGAAGGGTCTGAAGCGGCATATAGTCACGCTTCTCTACAAAGTCCGTCACCATACCGTTACACTCGACCTTATAGGCACAAAGCTTCATCTCCATCTGTATTCTATCGGCGATCTGCTGCTTCTTCTCATGGTACTCATTCCAAAAGTTCCACCCCAGAAGCACCTCAAGAAGTATGAAAAAGATAAAAAAGCTCTTTAAGAGAGACTCCCACTCATAGTTCTTCAAGCATATACCCCTGTCCTCGGATATTACGTATCTCGATACCGAGCTTGTTCTTCAGTTTTGCCAGATTGACCCGTAGCGCATTGGCATTGGGGTTCTCAAGGCAGTCCATCAGCTGCATCGTATCGACCACTTTCCCTTTACGGGTGATCAACTCGTGGAAGAGCTGCTGCTGTACCTTCCCCAATGCGATCAGTTCAGCCCCTTTTCTGACCTCTCTGCGGTACGGATCATAGATCACATCCCCATAATGGACCATATTCTTATCCTGAGTATCGTACTTTACCTTGATACGCACCACAAGCTCTTCCGGATCGAAGGGTTTTTTGATGTAATCCTCCGCACCGATGTTGAATGCATGGGTAATGGAGTTGATATCAGTCAGTGCCGTAATGTAGATCACCGGTGTCTCGTCACCAGACTCTTTAAGCGCTTTAAAAACATCAAAACCGTTCTCCTCGGGAACATTCACATCGAAGATATAGAGATCGTACTTCTTGGAGAAGGTCAGATCATACACCTCCACCCCCGTATAAGCGGTATCGACATGATACCCCTCATACTCAAGGTACTCCTTTAACGAATCGCTCAATATTCTGTCGTCTTCAAGTAAAAGTATATTCATCATACTCTGTTACTTTTTCTTCTTTGGGGAGATCAGTACAATAAATGTACCGACCAAGATAAGCGCATACAGCGCATAGTGATAAAACTCTCCGTCGCTAGGTTGCATTACTTCACCTCCATTATAAGATCTCCCTGTTTGACGATACACAGGTGTTTCTCTATCTCTTTAACATCACTCTCTTCAGTCATGATCACAGGCGTGAGGGTCGATTTCGCATGTGCCTCAAGATAGGGAAGATCGACCTTGATGATCGCATCTCCCGCATTCACTTCGCTCCCCTCCTCCACAAGACGTTCAAACCCTTTCCCGTCCAAGGCGACCGTCTCAAGACCGATATGCACCATCACTTCAAGATCCTTGTCACTCTTGATACTAAAAGCATGATCTGTAGAGAATATCTTGGTGACCTTCCCGGATATTGGGGCACAGAAGGTATCCCCTGCCGGACGGACCGCCACCCCGTCCCCAACCATTTTCTGGGAAAATACGGCATCGGGAACCTCACTGATATCGATCACCTGACCATCGACAGGCGAGAGTATCTCTCTTTGTTTTCTCTTGAACAATCCAAACATCTATTGGCTCCTTTGATATTTCACCTCACCGGCGACAATTGTTGTTATAATACTGAAATCTTCATCAAATATCACTATATCCGCATTATATCCCTTTTGCAACCGTCCTTTGCGAAGTCCGAGCTTTTGTGCCGGAATCTTCGTGACAAGATCAACGACCTGCCAAAGAGAAAGCGCTGTATGCGTACGCATATGCCTCAATGCATCGTTCATGCGTAGCACACTGCCCGCAAGGGTTCCATCATCCAGTACTGCCTTCCCCTCCAAGACAGATACCTGCTGCCCTCCAAGATCATAAGTACCCTCACGCATACACCCCGCACGCATGGCATCGGTGATCAGCATCAAACGTACACCTTTCATCTTCCATGCAAGGCGTAGATGGTGCGGATGGGTATGGACCATATCTGCGATCAGGTCACAGGTGACATCATCTCTATCGAAACACGCCCCTACCACACCCGGTTCCCGATGATGATAAGGGAGCATGGCATTGAACAGATGTGTCACATGGGAGACCCCCATATCGAATGCCTGCATACTCTGCGCATAGGTCGCTTCGGAGTGCCCAAGACTAAGAACGATCTGGGGATAGCGTGCCCGACACTCCCGTATGAACGCTTCAGCCCCCGCCATCTCCGGTGCAAGGGTGATCATACGGACAATCTCATGATAGGGGGCTAGCCAAGAGAGGGTCGCCTCCTGAATATGTGCGGCATCCTGTGCTCCTTGTTTGGAGGGGTTGATAAAGGGGCCTTCAAGATGCACGCCGATGATCCTCGCCCCGCTGAGCGTATCTTTCACCTTAACGACGGTCTCCAAAGCCGCTTCGATCTTCGTACGTGCCATGGTCATCGTCGTTGCCAAAAATGCCGTCGTTCCCGTACGAAGCAGTGTCGTAGAGATCGTTTCCAAGGCTTGGGGTGTTGCATCCATCACATCGGCACCTCCGCTACCGTGAATGTGAATATCGATAAATCCGGCACTCACATACGCCCCTTGCGCATCGATCACTTCGGCTATGCCCTCCTGAGGCAACGTATCTCCCACAGAAACGATCTGTGAATCAAAAAGGATCACGCTATTTGGAACGATCCCTTCGGAGGTGACTAGTGTGGCATTGACGATCGCTTTGATATCCCTATCCTTTTATCGTTGTTGGTTCTGAAGCTGCTCTTTAAGTACACGCTTCAGCACTTTTCCCGTTGCATTCTTCGGCAGACTTTCGACCACATAGAGATGCTTGGGTAGTTTATAGTTGGCAAGGTGTGCTCGCATATGTTTTTTCAGTGCCGCTTCATCCAACTTCTCTTCTCCCTCTTCCAGCTCGATATACGCTACGGGGATCTCTCCACTCTTCTCATCGGACACGCCGACCACCGCGGATGCGGCAACCCCGCTAAAACTATCGATCACCTCTTCGATCTCTCTTGGGTAGATATTGATCCCTTTGGAGATGATCAGGTCTTTTTTTCTATCGACGATGAACAAGAAGCCCTCCTCGTCCATATAGCCCATATCTCCGGTTAACAACCAGCCGTTGATGATGGTCTCTGCGGTCGCTTCAGGACGTTGCCAGTATCCTTGCATCACATTGTCCCCTCGAACGATGATATCGCCTATCTTACCACGAGGAAGCTCCTCCATCTCTTCATTGACGATCTTCATCTCATAGCCATAGAGCGCCGTACCGACCGACCCGACCTTCTGCTTCTTGAAGGTGTTCATACAGACTGCCGGACTTGCTTCGGAGAGTCCATATCCCTCAAGAAGGGTCGCTCGCTTGAACTTCTTTGCCATCGCATCGAGGGTCTTTTGCTGTAACGCAGCCGCTCCGGAGATAAATGCACGGATACGGTTGAACCACATAAAGTACCATGGAAGCTTCGCTTTTGCCAAGGCATTATAGACATCGGGGATACCAAAAAAGACCGTAACACGTTTGAGAAGAACCTGCTTGAAGATATTGGAGAAGGGTTGAATAGAACGGATGATCACAATACTCGCTCCCACATAAAGCGGCAACATCACACCGATAGAGAAGGTAAAGGTGTGGAACATCGGCAAGAATACGATCGCTCTGTCTCGTGCAGTGACATTGATGGTTTTTCGTCCGGACTCTGTATTGGAAAGGACATTACGATAGCTTAGCATCGCCCCTTTGGGACGCCCTGTCGTTCCTGAAGTATAGATGATCACAGCGGTATCATCCAGCATACACGGTGTGGTCATATCCGTTGGAGTATCCACCGAAGCAAGAGAGGAGAAGCAAAGGTCGCCAGAACGTACAGGGGATGCCTCTTCCCCTTCCCAGATGATCTCTTTACACACTTCTCGCACCAAAGAGGCATCTGCCACACTGCGGTACTGCCATGAAGCGATCAGCAACGACGCGCCGCTATCTTTGAGAATATAGCTGACCTCCTCCTCTTTTAAAAAGGTGTTGACAGGCACGATGATCGCACCGATCTTCGAGATAGCGAAGATACTGTAGACGAATTCCGGTGAGTTCCGTAACAAAAGCGCAACACGATCCCCCCGCTTCACCCCTTTCTGTACCAGTACGGAAGCAAGCTTATCCGCATGTGCCAGCACCTCCTTATAGGAGATCTTCTCATCATCCACCAAAAGGGCACTTTTGCGTCCTCTTTTTCGTGCATGGTGCACGATCATCTCATAGAAGGTACTAAAAGGGTAGTCCGTCCTAGAAGGCATAGGAGATACCTACCGTTGTCAAATACGCACCTCCCCCGTCGAACGATCCGCCGTAAGAGAGCACTTCGTTCTCCGCCACTCCCGGTGTAAGAGAGCGGGACTCTTTACTATCCCAAAGAAACGCAGCACCCCAAGAGAGTGCTTCGGTCTGCTGATAGCGGAATCCCATACTGAAAATCTTCGCATCACTGTCAGGGAGTTCAAAACCAATGGTCTTATCGGGTACAGGGGTCTCATCCAGTGCGAACCCCATCATGAAAGTGATCTTGTTAAGCACCATCGTTGCTCCGATACGGAACGTATTGGTATCTTTCCAGTGCTTATCGATAGGGTCGTCGAACTTCTCGACCAAAAGATCGTTCGCCAACGGCTCTCCATAGTTGAAGTCCAGATATTTATAGCTTGACCAGTAGGTGCGCTCATAGTTGAACTCCAAGGTAAAGGTCTCATCCCATGTTTTCGAGATAGCGATGTTCAACGCCGCAGGCAGTGGTACGGTCACATCGGCACTATACTGTTTTCCAACATCCCCGAACCAGATATTCGCCTCTCCCTCCTCCTTAAGATCGATATTGGAACGATAGGTCACAGCGATATTGATATCATCGGTAGGACGATAGGTCATCGCGAGGTTATATCCAAACTCAAGGGTATCTCCTTCCATATGACGCTTCAGCGGAGCGATATCGCCACCGTCACTCTTAACGACACCTTCACTATAGACCACACGTATCCCCCCACCGACGGCGAACTTCTCATTGACCTTATAGGAGAAAACAGGGTTGAGCTCAACGTTCTTAAGCGTGAACTCCTCGGCGTAGAGCTTCTGATAAGCAGTATCCCACCGCTTGGTCAGACCGCCCGGAACGGTCATACTCACTCCCCAACGCCAATTGCCTATCGGATTGGAGACATAGTGCATGGTCGGTGTAACGATATTCTCCTCTTCCGATTCACCCGAATAGGGCTCTATGAGCGTATAGGTCGTCGAAGGGAGATGGATCAGCGTCAACGCTCCGTCAAAATACTGCTTATCACCCATGAACGCCATATTGGCAGGGTTGAAGTATGCCGTATCCGCTTCGGTCGTATGGGCGACATATGCAGCCCCCAACGCCATGGAGTTCAATGACTGCTCCGGCAGTTTATAGGCACCTGCAACCGCCGCGCTTCCCAGTAGTGTCGTTAGTAGTAGTGTTCGTTTCATCTCTTCTCCCCTTAATATCCGATGGTCGCTTCTCTAATTCCAGAGAATATCTGTGCCGTAAGACCGTATGCCGGTGCGGCACACTCCGCATGCCCCAACAAACTTCCGTCACCCATCCCGTATGCAGCGAGTGTCGCCTCTACGGGTACCAGTGCCACATCTGCCGCATCCATCGCCTGCATGGTACCTTCGGTCAACTCCGAGATCGCGTACGGGATCACATCATCCCCTTGACAATGGATCAGGCGTACCGGTGTTTGCGGTGCCCACTGGTAGGTATCGTTGTCCAACATCGCTTCTTTGAACCAATACTCCGGATCGTTAAAGTAATTCTCCACTACCGCAGAGGTAAATAGCCCATCCTCTCCGCTGGTGACCGTTGTCAGCTCAGGGTCTATCTCCTCACGGGTATATAAGCCGTCAAAGAGTGTCGGCAGCTTGGAAGCATACGGTTCATTGATCAACTCCGTTAAGGGTCTGTTATAGGCGTTCGCATACGCATACGCCACATCCGCCATGAACGAAGGAACCCCCAATGTATCTGAAAAGAGCACGCCCTGAGCCATCGCATCAAGGGCATAGGGACCTGCCATAGGTGCGGCAAGCGTTACTTGCATACTCCCCTCCGCCTCGATCTTCTCCAGTGCTGCCATTGCAGCATAACCGCCTTCGCTATAACCGGTCAAGAAGAGCTGTCCATTAAGCGGAATGTTATTATCCGCAGCGAACTTTCGTGCCGCTTCAATGAAGTCAACGGTCGCATTCGCTAAAGAGCGCTTCAAGACAAAGGGATGATAGTGCCCAAAAGAGTCTCCAAATCCGATATAGTCCGCCTGAAGCGTGACAAAGGCGGTAAGCGAGGTTAAAATGACCGGTGCTCCGTCAGGAGAGCTTGTATCCAACGCGATCTGTGTCGGTGCCTCTTTATTGGCGAAGATCGTACCATGAGAATCACTCACTACGGAGAAACCGAGCTGTTTGACCACGTCAGGTACACCTGTAGGTATGACCATCAGACCGGATACGGCAACTTCATTCCCCTCTTCATCGGTCGTGGTATAGGGGATCTTATAGGCTTTATAACCATACACCGTGGTATTCTCGTCCACACCGGGAACCCCTTGTTCCAAAAGGCTATACTTGATGCTCTTCCCGTCAAGATCGACCACCACTTCTCCGCCAATGACAGTTTCGTTCGCAGGCTGAGAGAGGTCGCTACTGCCACATCCGCTTAACCATAACAGTGATGCAACCATCACCCCTCGTATTACCGTTCGTTCCATTTTCACTCCTCCTTTTGTTAAAATTAAGCTTCTACCAGATCATACAGTGCACGGATCTCTTGTGCCCAGATCTGCTCATCGATCGTCTCCAATACCAACGGGATATCATCCATTCTCGGATCGTTCATGATAAACCTGAACGCATCC
Source organism: Sulfurovum sp. (assembly GCA_027063305.1). Lineage (GTDB taxonomy): Bacteria > Campylobacterota > Campylobacteria > Campylobacterales > Sulfurovaceae > Sulfurovum. The sequence goes on from JAMORY010000015.1 coordinate 18,440, forward strand.
CAGCCGATCTCTCCCATCCCCAAAGAGTGGTGCCTGTCGACACGCGATCCCAAAGGTGGCTTGGAGTCGTTGATGTGCATTCCCATCAGGTACTCAAAGCCCACGATACGCCCGAAAGCATCCATTGTCTCGTCGTACGCCTCTTTGGTTCTAAGATCATAGCCTGAAGTGAACGTATGGCACGTATCCAGACAGACCCCCACACGACGCTTATCTTCGACCTTATCGATCAGGTGTGCCAGATGCTCGAACCGATAACCGAGGTTGCTTCCCTGTCCCGCCGTATTCTCAATGACAAGCTTGACATCCAGATCGGAGGTTGCTTCTATGGCAAGGTTCATCGACTCGGCAATGACATCCAGGCAATGCAGCTCCGCCTCCATCAACTTCTCTTCATAGTTCGGATCACGCTTAGGGATCTTGACCAGATGAGAGCCTGGATGAAAGTTCAGCTTGTCCAATCCAAGCTGTGCACAACGGCGCAGCTCATCGATGAATGCCTCACGGGATTTTTCAAGCTTCTCTGCTTCAGGATGCCCCAGATTGATCAGGTAGGAGTCATGAGGAAGTACGTGCTTGGGGAGTATCCCGCTCTTTTCCAGATTCTCTTTAAATGCGGTAATGGACTTTTCCGTAAGGGGTTTGGCAACCCACTGACGCTGATTTTTAGTAAAGAGCGCAAAGGCTTTCGCGCCTATTTTCATAGCATTGAGCGGGGCGTTCTCCACACCGCCGCTTGCACTTACGTGTGCACCGACAAATTTCATTGTTTGATCACCTTGATTTGGATTTTGTTTATTGTATCACGGAAAATAACCCGCTTATTTAAAACACTATAGGAGATATCATATTTCCCCGCCTTCACGATCGTTTGGGTAAAGCCGTTACGCTTTTGTACCATTCCCTCCCCGTTCATGATCGCCTCTGCCCGGAAAATATGCTCCAACAATGTCGGCGGATAGTAAGGGCTGAGCATCTCCTTGTTAAAACGTGTCTTATCCATACATGCAAGGAAACTGCTACATATGTGTGTAGGGGTGACATCCAAACGCATGAGTGCTTGCGCATTGCTGTATATCTCGATACGCAACCGATCCTTCCCCTCATAGATGAACCCCTGATCGGCATATTTGAGCCGAGGACTCTTCCAGACGATAAAAGCACTCTCCTGCTGTGTGAACTCCGGCTGTTGACACCCACCCAAGATACCCATAAGCAATATAAAAAGCAAAAATTTTAAAAATTTCACGAAAATTCCCCTGTTTTTTTCAAAATTATAACAAATTTAAGAGTTATTTAAGGTGTCTGTTTATATAATTTCGTCCACAAGTTGTTAACGGCCCCTTCATCTAGCGGTTAGGATTCATGGTTTTCATCCATGCCACAGGAGTTCGAGTCTCCTAGGGGTCACCATCTTGTTTTATCTACTTTTTATTGTCGGCCCCTTCATCTAGCGGTTAGGATTCATGGTTTTCATCCATGCCACAGGAGTTCGAGTCTCCTAGGGGTCACCACTTCACACAAATACATTTTACAATTTTAGCATTCGAAATTGAAATAAATATGTATGGGTCCTTAGCTCAGCTGGGAGAGCGCTTCGCTGGCAGCGAAGAGGTCGTCGGTTCGATCCCGATAGGATCCACCAGCTACGGCAGTTCGTAACTTACCAATATCCCCTTTTTTAACTTCGGTAAGATATCGGTTTTAATCTTCCGTATCCAGTAGACCTTTTGTGATGACGGCATATTTGTATCACGAGGGATCATTTTTAGCTTACGTTCATAGTATAACACTAACATCTGTATCAATGCCCTTTCCAACTCCTCCTCGCTCATGACCTTTAAGTTCTCGTCCAGAGCGATACCCATAAGGTGTGGATGTTCACGATCTCCTTGGATCAATACACTAAGCAACGGTGCATAGACACCGAACATCTCCACATCCACCACATCGAGTACCAAGTCGATCAACTCAGGTTTTTCAAGAAGTGTCTTGATGATACTCAGCTGTGCGACATCATCCTTTCTTTGTGTAAAGTTCTCTTTTGCCCGGCTCGGCTGAGTCTGTGTACCGAACATCGCAGGAGCGATAGAGAGCAGTGTCGCGGCCATCGGGATATAGGCATCCTTGATAATGGGGCTTAGACCGTTCAAGAACTGTCTGACCACTCCAAATGCCGCCTCTTTGGCACGCGGGTCTTGCAGGTCATAGTTTGCAATGAGCTGTTCGATCACAAACGGGATCAACGCCTTGGCATCACGCAACAATGCCGAAACCCTCTCACTTTCACCCGCAGCGATCATATCGGCAGGATCCTGCCCGTTAGGAAAAAGCACCACCCCTCCGTCGAATCCTTCATGTGAGAGCATCTGAGCCGCTTTGAGCGCCGCTTCCACACCTGCCCTGTCACCATCATATGCTAGGATCACCTTAGGTTCACCCTTGCGCAGAAGCGGCAGATGTTCACGTGTCAACGCCGTACCCAGCGTCGCTACCGTCTCATTGAAACCTGCCTGATGGAACATAATGACATCCAAATACCCCTCACATACGATCAACCGCTTCTGTTTATAGATACTCTCCTTGGCAAGATGATATCCGTAAAGCAGTCGCGACTTGTTAAAGAGCTTGGTTTGTGGGGAGTTGATATATTTTGCCGGATGGCTTCCCAATGTCCGTCCACCAAAGCCTACCGGAGCACCACTCGCAGAGAAGATAGGAAAGGTCACCCGCTCTACCAGTCTGGCATAGTAACCGCCATCCTCTCCTTTGGCAAGTATCCCCGCTTCGACCGCTTGAGGCTTAGGAAGTGATGCCGCATCCAAAAAACGCATGACAGAACGGCCATCCGGCACATACCCGATACCGAAGCGTTCAATGGAGTTTTGCGAGATACCGCGTGAACGTAAATAGTCTTTAGCTCCTTCATGATGTTCAAGGTTCTTGACATACCAGCGCTGCACTGCTTCAAGCACACGCTTTGCATCGGAATAGTCAGAGCTTCCTTTGGTATAGTTCAGCGAGAAGTTGAACATCGCAGCAAGCTTCTCTATGGCTTCAGGGTATGTGAGCTTCTCCAGCTCCATCACGAACTTAATGGCATCACCTCCGACCCCACATCCGAAACAGTGATAGATCTGTTTTGAAGGGCTTACGACGAACGAGGGGGTCTTCTCTCCGTGAAAAGGGCAGTTCGCCTTGTAGTTCGCTCCTGCCTTTTTCAGCTCGATATAGTTGCCGACCACATCGACGATATCGATCGTACTCTTTAACGACTCTATCGACGCACTATCGATCATGCAACATCCATTCTTGCCATAGACGAATTTCAGATGAACAGCAGCGATAGAAAAGGTGCTTAGGATACGTTTGATCAATCATAACGATATTATATCGAATTTGGTATAATCCAACATAGAATGATGAATGATGAATGATGAATGATGAATGATGAATGATGAATGATGAACTGAGGAATGAAAATTGAAAAAAAATACTCTCTATCCAATAAAAGCACAACAAAGTTGTGCATACCAACACTATTCACTATTCACTATTCACTATTCACGCTCCATTAACAGCTCCGAAAGGAGCCGTTAATGGAGCACATTCTTCCCGCTTACAACGATCCTCTTTTCAGTATTCTGCTTATTATCACCACAGGACTTGTCATTGCACTGGCAACCTATGGATGGGGACTGTATAAACAGCAAAAAGAGGCGACCAATCTTCTGAACTTCCTTGATAAGTTCGACAGTGCCGAGTGTGTGCTCGATACGGCGAACATGCCATTTGAGAGCCATATGTTCAAACCTTTGACCCTTCTTGCAAAGGCATTTGAGAACTCTGGCGAATACCATAAGGCCATCAGTATCTACCTCTATCTTATCAAAAACGCTGAGCATGATGCTACCAAGACAGAATTGATGGAGCGTCTGGGAACGACCTATCTACATGCAGGCTTCTTGGAGCGTGCCAAAAGTATTTATGTAGAGATATTGCGTAAAAAGCCCCGAAGTAGAAAAGTACTCTATGAACTGGGTGTCGTCTATGAGATGATGCATGAGTACACCAAAGCACAAGAGGTCATTGAACCCCTACGCTTACTGGGGGAAGAGACCCATGCACTACAGGACTTCCTCGAACTCTCGAAGATCAATGCCGACAGACACCATAGCAGTGAAGAGAAGATCGCGAAACTCCTGTCACTGCTAGAGAAGAACCCTTTGCTCTACCGTGAGATCATCGCTTCACTACTGCGACTTGATACCCGCGTAGCTTGGGAGCATATCGATCCTAAACGCATGAAAGAGATCCTCGACATCCTCTGGTTCTTACCCAATTCACAACTCGATTTAGATATAATTTCGTCCAATACACAGCTGAGTACGCTCTACTATGCAAAAGGGTATCTGCAAAAGCCGATGGCACAAAGCGGTATCTTCTCGCTGGATATGATCGCCAAGGCCAGAGAGAATGGTTGTGAAAGTGCGGACCTTCAATTCTCTTACCTGTGTAAAAAATGTAAACAGAGCTTTCCCGTATCGTTCAAACGGTGCCCGAACTGTATGGCGATACACTCTGTAGAAGTCGAGGAACAGATTGCAAAAGCAAGTACGCAAACGTATCACTCTCTACTCTGACGGTTCCAGTCTCGGTAATCCCGGTCCCGGGGGCTACGGTGGTATTTTGGAGTATAACGGACATACCAAAGAGTACAGCGGTGCAGAACCCTACACCACCAACAACCGTATGGAGCTTCGCGGGGTCATCGAAGGGCTCAAGCTCCTCAAAGAGCCGTGTGAGGTCGAAGTGGTCTCAGACAGCTCCTACGTTATCAAAGCGATCAATGAATGGCTTGAAGGGTGGGTACGTAAAGACTTCAAGAAGGTCAAGAACCCCGATCTCTGGAGAGAGTACCTTGAAGTATCCTCACCCCATACCATACACGGGACATGGGTACGCGGACACGACGGCCATCCGCAGAATGAACGCTGCGACAAACTGGCACGCCAAGAAGCCGAGCGTATCAAGGCTTCGACACTCTAGGCCACCTGCTGGCATAAACACTCCCTGAGCTTGTCGAAGGGAAACTAAAACAATAGGAGAAGATAGATGACAGACTACAGTCAACTCGAAAAACGACTGAACTATACGTTTAAAGATAAGCAATTGATTATTGAGGCTTTAACCCACAAAAGTTATAAAAAGCCTTACAATAATGAGCGGCTTGAGTTCTTGGGAGATGCCGTGCTCGACCTCATTGTCGGCGAGTACCTCTTTAGCAAATTCCCAAACTCCAATGAAGGGATACTCTCAAAGATCCGCGCCTCACTGGTCAACGAGAGCGGTTTTACCCTGCTTGCAAGAGCCATTAACCTCGGAGAGTACATCTATCTCTCCGCAGCAGAAGAGAACAACAACGGACGTAACAAACCCTCTCTGCTCTCCAATGCCTTCGAAGCGGTCATCGGTGCCATCTACCTAGAAGCAGGCTTGGAGAAAGCGAAAGATATCTCTATCGCCTTGCTTGAAGAGGCGCATCCGAAGATCGACCTCGATTCTCTCTCGAAAGATTACAAAACAGCCCTGCAAGAGCTAACACAGGCAACACACGGTGTCACCCCTAACTATGAACTTCTCGGTGCTTCTGGTCCTGACCATAAAAAAGAGTTTGAGATCGCCGTAACGCTCAACGATGAGACCATCGCGACAGCCAAAGGCAAAAGCAAAAAAGAGGCGCAACAAAAAGCGGCGCAGATCGCACTGGAGGCACTGAAAAAATGAATACGTTCGGAAAAAGATTAACCCTGACCACCTTTGGAGAGTCACACGGAAAAGCGATCGGGTGTATTTTAGACGGTGTTCCTGCGGGACTCAAGATCGACGAAGCTTTCATCCAATCCGAGCTTGACCGCCGTAAACCCGGAAAAAGCAAACTTGAGACAGGGCGCAAAGAGGATGATAAGGTTGAGATACTCTCCGGTGTCTTTGAGGGGGTCTCGACCGGTACCCCCATTGCAATGGTGATCTTCAACACTAACCAGAAATCTAAAGACTACGACAATGTCAAAGACCTCTTCCGTCCAGGACACGCCGACTTTACCTACTTTCATAAGTATGGACTGCGCGATTACCGCGGTGGAGGACGAAGTTCGGCCAGAGAGACCGCTGCACGTGTAGCAGGCGGTGCCATTGCCAAACTAATGCTCAAAACCATCGGTATAGAGATACAAAGCGGACTGTGCGAAGTAGATGGTATTAAAGCAGAGACCATCGACTTTACCCATGCCAAAACATCCAAGCTGTATGCCCTCGACCCAAATAAAGAGAAGGCACAAGAAGAAGCCGTGCTTGCAGCCAAAGAAGCACACGACTCCGTAGGCGGTGTCGTACTTACGATTGCTACAGGCGTACCTATCGGACTGGGTGAACCGCTCTACTACAAACTTGATGCCGTGCTTGCCGATGCAATGATGGGCATCAATGCCGCCAAAGCCGTCGAGATCGGCGACGGTGTGGCAAGTACCCATCTTAAAGGAAGCCAGAACAACGATGAGATCACTCCTGAGGGCTTTAAAAGCAACCATGCGGGAGGAACACTAGGCGGCATCAGTAACGGTGACACCATTATCGTCAAGACCCACTTCAAGCCGACCCCAAGCATCTTCCAAGAGCAAGACACCATCACCACATCCAACGAGCCGGTCAAGTGTAACCTCAAAGGGAGACACGACCCGTGTGTGGCTATTCGCGGTGCGGTCGTGACCGAAGCGATGATGGCACTGGTACTTGCCGATATGACCCTGCTGAACATGGGTCGCAAGCTGGAACACCTCACTTCTCTTTACAATGATTAAGGCGTCGGGACTTTAGTCCCTTATCCATATATCGCACTCCCGTCAAAAGAGCGTCGGCTCATCCAAGCCTTTGACCCGGAATGTCTTTCTGTGCACAGGGCAACGACCATGCGTCACCAACGCTTCGATATGCGCTTTGGTACCATACCCCTTATGCTTCTCAAAGCCATATACAGGATAACGCTTCGCCATCTCTACCATCTCTCTGTCTCGTGTCACTTTTGCCAAAATACTCGCCGCACTCACTTCTGCCACTTTGTCATCGGCTTTGACCATGGTCTCAATATTGTCAACCCCAAAGGTACTGTTGCCATCAAAGAGGTAGTGACACTCTGGCAGTGCTTTCTGTATTGCTTTGAGCCCCGCTTGTAAACACTTCGATATCCCCATCTCATCGATCTGCTGTGCAGAGAAGGTGACAATATGATGTTGACTCCGCTCAAGCACCAAAGGGAAAAGTGCTTCTCTCTTTTTTTCCGTCAACTTTTTAGAATCCATCAGTCCGTCAAGCTCTTCTGTCAACACTACACCGGCTATTACAAGCGAACCTGCCAAGGGTCCACGTCCTGCCTCATCTATGCCGCATAACGGTTTACGCTCCATTCAACAACTCCAAGAACTGCTCTCCATACCGCTCGAACTTCACCTCTCCAATACCATGTACCTCAAGCATCTGCACTTTACTCTGCGGTTTCTTGGCTGAAAGGTCTTTGAGTGTCTTGTCGGAAAATACAATATACGGCGGTATGCCGTTCTCCGAAGCGATCGTACTTCGAAGCTCTCTTAGCTTGTCGTACATCTCCACATCATAGTCGTCAAAGTAGGTGACTTTACGTTTGGGTATTGCCTTCTGTACACTCAGACGCTCTTTTTTCAAATCTACCTTATGTAACCCTTTAAGCACCTCAACCCCAAATGGTGTCAACCTGTAAACCTTGAACTCCCCTATCTCTACGGCACCAAGCTCTAAGAGTTTGTCACCGATGGTCAACCACTGCGATTTACTATACTCCTGCCCGATCCCATACACAGAGAGCCTATCATGGCCATTTTGCAAAATGCGCTGCTCTTTACTCCCACGCAATACATCGATAATATAATGCAAACCGAACTTCTGTTCCGTACGGAAAATAGCAGAGAGCAGTTTACGGGAAGCTTCGGTAATATCAACACGCTCACTTGTATCACAGCTACAGTTGTCACACTTGTCAGCACACGCATCGATACGGTCGTCAAAGTAAGCGGCAATGCTCTGATGACGACAGTTCTCAGAGTTGGCAAATCGTATCATACTCTCCAATTTATTGAACGCATGCTGCTTGTAAGGGGTTTCCGGAAGATCTTCAATGAACATCTTCTGCTGCACAATATCCGAAGCGGAAAAAAGCAATAGTGTCTCCGCCTCCAAACCATCACGTCCGGCACGACCGATCTCCTGATAGTAGTTCTCCAGTGTCTTTGGCATGCTCATGTGTACTACGAAACGGATATTGGACTTGTCGATCCCCATCCCAAAGGCGATGGTTGCCACGACCACCTCTACCCTGTCGGTTACGAACTCCTTAAAAGTACTGTTCTTCTCCTCTGTCGAGAGCCCCGCATGATACGCACGGGCTTCTATCCCTTTGGTCTGCAAGAAGTGGGCGACGGACTCTGTCGATTTACGTGAAAGCGTATAGATAATACCCGATTCCCTCTCATGCTGCTTCAAAAATGTAAGTAATTGCTCTCGTCCATCCTTAATGCGATGTTTGGCATAGATCGTCAGGTTCTTACGAAAAAGAGAACCCCTGACACGCTTAGGGGAATGCAACCCTAGATTGGTAACAATATCGGCTTCGACCGCCTGTGTTGCCGTAGCAGTGAATGCCGCAATGGGGGTGTGTGGGAAATGCTCTTTGAGCAGAGAGAGCCGACGGTAGTTCTCCCTGAACTCATGTCCCCACTCACTCACACAGTGCGCTTCATCAATGACAAAGAAATTGATCTCAAGCTTTTGCAGCAAAGAGAGGAAGTAACTATTGGTCAACCGTTCGGGTGCAACATAGAGAAGCTTGATCTCACGCTTAAAAAGACGCTGTTCGATCTCTCTGCTCTCTTCAATATCCTGCATGGACGAGAGCATCGCCGCTGGGATCCCGTTTGCTTGAAGTGCCATAACCTGATCGTGCATCAGAGCAAGCAATGGAGAGATGACCACTGTAATACCGGGCATCATCAATGTCGGTAGCTGGTAACAGAGTGACTTTCCTCCGCCTGTAGGAAGAATCATCAGCACATCCTCCTTATTGACGATGGCATCGATCACCTCTTCTTGCAGAGGGCGGAATGACTTGTGACCAAAATAGTCTTCTAATATTTCAAATTTTTGCATGTGGGAAGTGTAGCGGATTTTTGACTATAGCGTGATAAAATATGTCATATTGTCATATTATACAATGTACAATCCATCAGGGATAAAAGGCTAAAAAAATTTATACCCTACACCCCATACAGGATGAAAATAACCATGCTCACTCTGAGGGTCAACCTTGTTCTTAAGGCGGTTGATCGCAACATTCACCGCATTGTCGTTGATCCCCTCACCATCACTCCCCCACGCTTCATCTCGCAAAAAATCCCTTGTAAGCGGTTTATCAATATGTTTGAGGAAGGTATGTAGCAGATTGAACTCTAAATTGGTCAGCGGTACGGCTTTATCATCAACATAAAGTGTTCGTTGGGAGAGATCGAGGGTCAGTCCTTTATATTTTAGCTTCTCCTGTTTTTGTAATGCTCCCGAGCGCTTCAAGAGTGCCTTAACCCGCAACAGTAGCTCTTTGGGATTGAACGGCTTGGTCATGTAGTCGTCACCACCCGCTTCAAAACCACTCTCTAGGTCACTCTCTTTATCTTTTGCCGTTAGAAAGATCACGGGGATGTCATACCCGCATTGGCGCAAATGGGCGATAAACTCACTTCCTTCCGTTCCGGGCAGGTTACGGTCTACAATCATCAAAGAGGGGTTTTCCTCTTCAAGAAAGCGCTCGACACTCTCCGTAGAGAGAAAGCCCGTTACCGTATATCCCGCTTTTACCAGATGATATTCGATCAGCTCTAAAATATCCTCTTCGTCTTCAATAACGACTATTTCTATCTGCTTGTTCATAAAGAAGATTATAGCAAAATCTCTCTCATAGAAGGAGAGTAATACCTTACAACTTTATATCGGGACCAAGACGAGAGAAGAAGTGTATGGAAGCATATATTTTATGGAAATATAGAGGGGTCGATCAAAATAGAGTATGCATGTGATTTCCGGCTCAATTTACGAAGGAGACTACTGATCCGTAGGTCGTGCCCATCTATATTTCCAAGCACATTATAGAATAAGAGTGTAACAGAAGTATTACCTTCGCCAATAAGCTACATCTTCTTCAATAGTGACCGTGTTAAAAAGAAAGAGTGGGGAAAGAGAAAGCGAAGGAAACCCTCCGCAGTGAACGAAAAATCAAGTGCTTAACTTAAGCACCCAAACCTTTAAGGACAAAGAAGATCAATGCAGAGAGTACTGCCGCCGCAGGAACAGTAATGACCCATGCCGCTACGATCTTTTTGACCATACCACGCTTGACATAGTTCTCTCTAAGTGCTTTTTTGATCTTTTTGACCTTTTTCTTCTGTGCTTTATGTGCTTCGATCAATTCAAGCTTCTTCGCAGGCTCTTCATTGGTACATGCATCCAATTCACTCTTGAGCGCTTGGAGTTTATCCATCTCCTCTTGAAGCTTCTGCTGTTTGACACCCATCTCTTTACTGTCAAGCCATTCACGAAGAAACCCGACACCAAATACCGCACCGACCGCAATATGCGTAGAGGATACAGGCAATCCAAGCTGAGAAGCGATAACCACCGTGATCGCTGCTGCCATCATGATCGAGAAGGCTCTCATCTGGTCAAGCTCCGTGATCTCCGAACCGACCGTTTTGATAAGTCTTGGGCCAAAGAGTGCCAGACCGATAGAGATACCGATACCTCCTGTTACCATGACCCATAGAGGGATCGCCGCTTTTTTGGAAATGGCAAGGTTACTGAGCGCATCATTGACCGCTGCCAGTGGGCCGACCGCATTGGCAACATCGTTCGCACCGTGTGCAAAAGAGAGCATTGCCGCAGCAAAAATAAGCGGGATCGTAAAGAGAAGGTTGATATCCGCACGGGTTCCTTCCATACCACTGATCTTCTTGATCACTCTTGGTTTAACCATGAGGAACGTAACGATACCACCGATCACACCAAATACCAATGCTATACCGAACGTTGGCTTTTTGGTTTGAGGAAGGAAACTTAGAACATCTGTCAGGTCTTTCCAGACATGCTTTAACCCTTTAAGGGTCAAATAGGTCAAGAAAGCTGCCGCCATGATCGATACCAGTACAGGTACGACCTTTTTTGCCGCAGCGATCGTATCTTCTTTATAGAGAATCTGTGATTTGATGATGTAAAGGAAAACCGCCGCGATCACACCACCCAATACCGGAGAGATGACCCATGATGCAGCGATCTTACCCATCGTACCCCATGAGACGATCGCAAAGCCACCCGCTGCGATACCCCCACCGAGTACACCACCAACAATAGAGTGTGTAGTGGAGACAGGAGCTTTGAGCCATGTTGCAAGGTTCAACCACAATGCTGCTGCCAAAAGTGCTGCCGACATTGCATAGACAAAGAGCATCGGATCGCCTCCGAACGCCGCAGGGTCGATAATTCCTTTTTTAATGGTACCGACAACATCACCACCGGCGATCAATGCACCCGATGCCTCAAAGATAGAAGCGATCACGATCGCACCACCGATCGTCAATGCACCTGCACCGACTGCCGGCCCTACGTTATTGGCAACATCGTTCGCACCGATGTTCATCGCCATGTAGGCACCAAAGAGTGCCGCAAGCACCAAGAACCCACCATGGGATGCCTGCCCGATAATCGAATTGGCATAGAATGCCACAGCCACAGCGAAGCCCGCACCAAGTACGACTTTGATCATATTGTTCATAGAACTTCCTTCACGATTTTATATGCTCAGAAGTATAGAAAAAAAGTATTACAATTTTGTTACGGAATGATCACAATGAAAAAAAGAAGAAAACATAGGGGCAGCACTTTATGGCCACCCAAAGAAGATTACATAATGAAAATTAAAATACTTGCAGGATTGTCGCCTTCAGCTCGGATCGACCCTACAAATGTGAAAGCCGTTCATAGACAAGAATAGTTTCTTGTCTATAGGCTTGGAACCGAAGGTGTTGTCTCAAAGAGACCACCGCAAGCTGGCAGTTCACGTTTGCTTTACGGGTTTGCCTCCACGGCTCCGCTTCGCTACGACCGTTCCAGTTTCGCCCCTACAAACGTGAAGCAGTTCACGTTTGCTTTACGGGTTTGCCTCCACGGCTCCGCTTCGCTACGACCGTTCCAGTTTCGCCCCTACAAACGTGAAGCAGTTCACGTTTGCTTTACGGGTTTGCCTCCACGGCTCCGCTTCGCTACGACCGTTCCAGTTTCGCCCCTACAAACGTGAAGCAGTTCACGTTTGCTTTACGGGTCTCACCAATTAACCTCGGCGGTTAGCATGAGAGCGTCGGTTACATCTTCTCCGTCAACTTGCTCGTTAAGATAGTTTGCAATGAACTCTACATATTTATTGTATTTGTATGCTAGACCGGCAATGGTTCTTTCTCTCTCTTCTCCCGCATCAAGCTCGAAGTCGTCATATTTACCAAGAAGGTTCCATCCGTTAAGTGATTCCGAAAGGGTATTGAGCCTGAACTCACCGTTAACAGACCAACCGTTACCTTCATAGTCTACACCACCATCCGTTGCTTCAACATATTGTGCCGCCAACAAGAACTCTGGTTGGTTATAGACTGCATGCAGACCATACCATACAAAATCATTTCCTGCCGCTTTATAGTCAGTGTTGTATTGCCCGAAGAATGAGATATCCGCATAGGTATCGGACTTATGTACATGTTTTTTCCCTGTTCCCCAAAGGTGACCTGTCAATCTCCACTCTCCACTTAAACCATCTCCATTTTGAATACCATGATACCCCTCACCGTTGAATACACCCAGCTCAGAAGAGAAGTAGTCCGTTTTTGTCTTGAAGTTCACCCCAAGGTCTGCGGAGTTCGTAAAGTGTGCTCCCTCATGTGCTTCGACAAATACTTTGGAGATAGAACGGTAGTACCATCCATGGTGTTCTTCATAGTCAATCCAAGGTCTATGCGCCTGACCGATCTCGACACCGGTAAAAGGAAGGACATTATCAAGATAAAGGTATGCATACTTCAATCTCACTTCCCAGCTTCCGTCATCTTTACCATCATCCGTTGTATTGTGGTATGTATCGAGCGTCACTCTCATATAATTTTTAGGATTATCTTCAAAGTAGGCTTTTACCTGAATATAGTTTCTTCTTGTCTCAAAGTAGTTGTCGGTGTTCTCACCTGCACTGTCACTTACAAAACCAAGGTAGTGTTTCCCTGAGAACTTCAAGACCGGTGCTTTAGACTTTACTGTCGTATGCTTTTCGATCTTCTCTACTTTCTCTTCCAAAGACGCGATTCTCTCAGACTGCTCAGACTTTGTATAGTGTACTTTTTTCTTCGGTGCACTTCTTTTCTTCTTTGTCACTTTCGCTTTAAGCTGTTTATTTTCCGCTTCCAATGCAGCCAAACGTTTATTCATCTGTTGCATCATCGCTTTAAGCTCAGCAATATCCGTCGTGCTGTCGGCTAATACACCTGTTGTAGCGATCGCAGAGATCGTTGCTAGTGAAAGTAGGGTTTTTTTCATGGTAGATTCCTTCCTTGTTCGTTATGAATTTCGGAAGTATAAAAAAAAAGAGTTACAAAATAGTTACAACGCAGGTTACAGATAGCCTTTTATACACTTGTGCTTTACTGCACATTGCTACCTGCTCTTTTTAGATCAATCTCTATAGGCAGCGTGTTTGGCACCACGCTCTTCAAGATACGTCTGCATCTTCTTCTGCCCGAGTTTACGGGCATAATCAAGCGGGGTCATACCCGTTCTATCAACCGCATTCATCTCACCGCCACCCTCAAGCAGCATCTCCATCATCTGGGTATCGGAAAAACATGCTGCAAGCATAACAGGAGTGATCCCGCTTTTACGTCTAGTGGTATTGAGGTCGAACCCCTCTTCAAGACAGAGTGCTATCACATCTTTACGCTTGAACTTTATCGCCATATCAAGTGCCGAGATACCATCATCATCCACCTGATGCAGATCGACCCCGTTCTCCAACATAAAACGGATCAACTCCAATGATGCCTGCGTACGGATCGCATAGAAAAGCGGGCTGATCTCATCATGCTCCTCTAAGTCATACTCCTCTCCGATCAAAATCGGACGGTTAAGGTCCACACCTTGTTTCAAAAGAGATCTCAATCCTGCGATCGAATCCTGCTCTATCGCTTGTGTTATCGTATTCATCGTAACTCCTTGTTACATAAAAGTTCACCGGAAAAAAGAGAGAAGCAAGGAGGGTCACAAAGGAGCACCTTTAACGGAGAGGGTTAGGATGCAAAGGGATTCATGCCGCCTAGCATCCCCATCGCTTGTGATTTTTTATTGTCTTCGACCATTTTATTGACATCGTTTATCACCGAGATAAGCAGGATCTGTAACGACTCCTTATCTTCAAGGAGTGAATCATCAATGTTCAAATCTATGATCTCACCCGCACCGTTTGCACGGATCTCGACCAGTCCACCGCCCGCTTTCGCAGTCAGTTCAACACTCTTGGCCTTCTCTTCCAGCTCTTTGGCCTTCTCTTGCATCTGAGACATCATCTCAGACATCTTGCTCATATCAAATCCGCTACCGAACATTATTCAAGTCCTTCGAACTGCTGTGCGATGGTATTGTCATCGTTCAAGATCACGATCTTCGGACGGTAACGCTCCGCCTCCTCTTCACTCATACTCGCATAGGCGATAATAATGATCTTATCCCCTTTATGCACCTTACGTGCCGCGGCACCGTTAAGACAGATGTCCCCTTTGCCACGCTCCCCTGAGATAATGTATGTAGAGAAGCGCTCACCGTTATTGATATTGACAATATCGATCTTCTGCCCTACACGCATTCTGGCAGCATCAAGAAGATCCTGATCGATCGTAATGGAACCTACATAGTTCAGGTTCGCATCGGTAACAGTCGCTCTATGTAGTTTAGAATAAAGCATTGTGATGTTCATCATATCCCACCTAAATTGGTTTAAATTGCCGGAATTATACCGAACTTCTTACTATATTATACCCTAATCGTGAAGAAATCGTTAACGGATGGAAGGGGAAAGCCCCGCGAGGAGGCGTTTGCTAGCGTGCCATTTGAGACGGAGGAACAGGCTCGCCCCACATCTCGGCAGGGATCACATACTCCTCAACGACATTACCGCCGATAAGGTGCTCGTCGATAATACGGTCGATCTTCTCTTTCGTCAAACCTACATACATCGTATGACCAGGCTCAACGAGCATGACCGGTCCTTGCTGACAACGGTTCAAACATCCTGTCTGGATCGGCTGTACCGTTCCGATGATCCCTTTCATCATCAACTGCTGTGCCAAGTGTTGGAAAAGCTGCTGAGACTCAGGGTCGTTCTGACTTACACAACTTGGTTTTGGCATTCCCGGAGGTGCCGACTGCTGACATTTAAAGATATAGAAGGCTGGTTGTGGTACACCTTGCATCATGGTTGATCCTTTGATTGTGATTTTTAATTGGGAGTATTTTACTCCGAATTGCTTAAATAGGGATTAATCTTTGCCCATTGATATACGTCAACTACTTATTAAACCTTTTCAACTATAATCCCAAAAGACTTTACTTTAGGAGAAACCCTTATGAAATATCCGGAATTTTTTGATCAGGTACCTACCATCGCACTGCAAGATCCGCTAAGCGATTTTCTAGGTGCGTTCGAGAATGGGGAGATGGAGATCAGTTATTTGGAGTGTGTCAAATTAGCCGGACACTCGTGTCCGACAGTCGCAGGTGCATACCTTATGGCAAAGATAGGAATGGAAAAGCTCTATGACGATACCCTTCCTCAGCGTGGTATGATCCACGTCTCCATGAGAGAGAAAGAGGTAGAGGGTGTGACCGGCGTTATCTGCAACGTCATCTCCTTTATTGCCGGAGCGAACGGTGTAAGCGGATTCAAGGGTATCCAAGGGAACTTCTCTAGGGACAACCTTGTAAGTTACAAAGTACCGATGAACGGAGATGTCACACTGACAAGACTCGATACCAATAAACGCGTCACACTCAGTTACAACCCTTCAGTCGTTCCCGTTGCACCCGAGATGAAACAGCTTATGGGCAAAACCCTGCAAGGAGTTGCCAGCAAAGAGGAAAAAGCGGCGTTCGGCACACTCTGGCAACAGCGTGTCGAGAAGATCCTACTCTCCCCTGAACTATGGGAACAGATGATCACCGTAGAAGTACAATAACCGAACAATATAAGGAGCAGACCATGAACATTTCACAATTTATGACACAAGAGCACCGTATGTGTGACACAACATTCGCAGAAGCGGAACAAGCCGTAGCCAACGGAGACTGGGAAGCGGCAGAAAAAGCATTCTTACAGTTTTCCAATGAGACATTGACCCACTTCAAACGTGAAGAGGATGAGCTCTTCCCTGTCTTTGAATCCCACACGGGAAGTACCGAAGGACCTACGCAAGTGATGCGTTACGAACATGAACAGGTCAAAGGGCTTATCGGTAAAATGGCAGAAGCGATCGAATCGCAAGAGAAAGATACCTATCTTTCATTATGTGAATCGATGATGATCCTACTACAGCAGCACAATATGAAAGAGGAGCAGATGCTCTACGCTATGTGTGAACGCCTCCTTCCGCCAGAACTTAAAGATGAGACACTCGAAAAGATGAAACAGGTGGAGCTGTAGAGCGATGAAGCATCCTGAAAAGATCTTCCTTGATGCGAGAGAACTGGAGCATCCCATTCCCTTGGAGCGTGCGATGCAAGCACTTCGTTCCCTCCATATGGACAACTATCTCTATATGATCCACAGAAAGAACCCTATTCCACTGATCGACCTGGCAAAAGAGCAAGGCTTCAACCTCCATCAACAAGAGGATAACAACGGTACTTGGCATATTTTGATCAGTAGAGACAGAACACTTGACCTTACAGAGTTGTGCGATGTTTGATCAGAACGGACTCTCGCTCGACCAGGCACCCCCGATATCGGTCGTACTGCGATTCTTTCTCTCCGGTGCCCTCTTTGGGATAGTTGCCGGTCTTTTGATACTTGTATTCAATACCGCTATATTCGACCCTGCTGCCATAGAAGCTGTCATCCTTACGCATACATTGACATTGGGTGTGATGCTTTCGTTCATGTTCGCAGCACTCTTTCAGATGCTACCGGTTATTGCAGGGGTCAAGCTTACCGCTCCCGTTCGTAAAGCCAATATGCTTCAATACCCTTTTATTTTAGGAGTGATCGTACTTCTTTTTGCATTTTATAGCGGGAAAGTACTCCTTTTTACAATAGCTTCATTTCTATTGGGAGGGGCGATACTCTCCATTACCGTCACGATGCTCAGGGAGCTTTTAAAGCTACCTAATCACAGCAGTTCATCCAAAGGGATGAGCATCGCACTTATCGCACTGGGAATATTAACCATACTTGCCCTCTATATGACAGGTACGCTTGGGGGTATCTTTGAAGGTATGCACTATCTTCAGGTCAAACAAGCGCATTTCACCTTCGGTCTATTCGGATGGATCGCACTTCTGATCATCTCCATCTCTTTTCAAGTAATCGAAATGTTCTATGTCACCCCATCCTACCCCACACTAATGCACAAGCATCTCCCTTTAAGTCTTCTTATTCTGATCGGAACAGGGACATTGCTCTCGCCAATCATAGCTGATGTATGGTCATTTGTCACTCCGCTCTTGGCACTGCTGATGGTACTCTATGCACTTATCACACTCAAACGTCTTACCCAGCGAAAACGCCCTATCACCGATGCTACGGTACTCCTGTGGCGTATAGGTACAGGACTCTTGATCGCCAGCATGCTGTTGATGCTGAGTGCGGACTATAGCGGCTACACAATACTTGCGAAACTAAGTTATCTAAGCTTTGCGGGCTTTGCGATCAGTATCGTTTTTGCCATGTTTTACAAGATCGTACCTTTTCTAACATGGTTCCACCTCAGTTCACAGGGATACTTCACCGCACCTATGATGCATGAGGTGATCCATCCCAAAACAGCGATGAGGCACTTCTATATTCATAGCGCTACATTGCTGGTTCTGGCACTTTCGCTCTTTTTCTCTCCGTTGATCTACCTAGGAGGCTTCCTGACCCTTCTTTCGTTCGGCTGGATACTATGGCAGATCATACATGCATGGAGACTCTATCTTCATACACAACGAACCGGTGAGAAATTTGAAATGAACATACCCACAACCTAAGGAGAGACAATGAAACGAATCTCACTGACGCTACTGCTGGTACTGGGCGTACTCCTAAGCGGTTGCGGCAACCCCGCACCCAAACAGATGGGAGAGCGCTTCCAAAGTGTTCCCCAATCCAAAGCAAAGATCGTACAAAAAGGCGAGCATAAAGACTCCTGTGCCATCTGTGGTATGCACCTTGCAACATTTTACAAGACCAACCATGCTGCGACCTTGCGTGATAGCACCAAACGTCAGTACTGTTCACTGCACTGTGTCGTACATGACAATGAGATCAATAAGACTGACTTGATCAACCTTAAGGTCGTTGATGCTAAAACACTAAAATTCATTCCTGCTCTCTCGGCATACTATGTCGTAGGAAGCAGTAAACCGGCAACCATGAGCCGTGTAAGTAAATATGCATTTGCCAAAAAGAAGGATGCAGAAGCTTTCGCAAAAGCGTATGGTGGTAAGGTTATGAAGTTCTACGATGCATACGAAGTGGCAACAAAAGATTTTACAAGAAGAAGATAGTAATAAACAGAGGGCTTCTTAGCCCTCACGCACTGCAAGCAGCTCTCTGACGACCTCTCTATCATCAAACGGATACTTCACCCCTTTGATCTCCTGATAGGTCTCATCCCCTTTACCTAGGATCAACAGCACCTCATTAGGCTCAAGCGCCTCCAGTGCCATTTTAATAGCCAAACGGCGATCAGGACAGGCTGTGACATTCTCTTTGCCTACAAGCCCCACAAGGATATCCTCGAGGATCATCTCCGGGACTTCATCACGCGGGTTGTCCGATGTGACATAGATCTTGTTCGCATAGCGTCCTGCAACCGCACCCATACGCGGACGCTTCTCTTTATCACGATTTCCACCCGCACCAAAGACTACGGAGATATCACGATCTTTCATCGACTCCAGTACCGCATGTATACCGTCATCGGTATGGGCAAAATCGACAATGACCAGCGGATCGGTACTGACAACCTCCATACGGCCGGCAACCCCTGCAAAATTCTCGACCACATCACAGATCTCCTGTAACGGTCGTTTGGTCAGCAGATGCACGGAACCAATGGCAGCCATAAGGTTAAAGAGATTGAAAAGCCCTACCATCGGAGAGTGGAACGTCACCTCTTCTTGCATATATTTAATACCCGCTGTAATACCATCGATAAGTGAAAATGCCTGTACTTTATACGTTGCAGGCTCATCCACCCCGTAACTGAACGCATTTCGCCAATTATAGGTAATGTGTTTAATATCATCCTTGTTCAATAGCTTCATCGTATCATCGGCAAAGAAGAGGCTCTTGACACGACGGTACTCTTCGATCGTACCATGATAGTCCAGATGGTCGCTTGTAACATTGGTGTGTACCTTTAGTGCAAAGGTGATCCCCTCTATACGTTTTTGGTCGATCGCATGGGAACTAACTTCCATAATGAAGTAGTTACATCCCATATCGGCTGTCTGCTTCATATTATGCAACGTCTCAAGAATAGACGGTGTGGTCATGCTCTTCTCTTCGATCCGCTCTTCTTGCGCAAATAACCCTCGCGTTCCTTGAAGGGCCGGTTTTTCACCTAGGTCAAGCAAAAAGGAGTAGATCGCTGCTGTAACAGTCGTTTTACCGTTCGTTCCTGTCACCCCCACCACACACATATTATCAAGCCCCCAAAGCTTTATAAGCTCTTTAGGCTCGATGTAGGCGGGCTGGGGATCAAGCTTCTCAAAATAGGGGGTATTCTGTGCGGTCTTTAAAAAGAGGGTGTCCTCCCCCCGTGCCGTTGTATCGTCCGTAATGAAGGCAAAACCCTTCATATCAAAAGGGAGTTTCACTGCTTCATTCCTTTTACTACATTATAGAGTGCCAGTACATCCTGATCATCACCGAATAGACTGGTCGTTGCATCCAGATAGTTCAGAGCCATTTCATCAAAGCCCTCCTCTGCCAAACGTGTCACAAAGTCGATGAACTGATCCTTATCCGTGATCACGACCTTTGTAGAGAACATAATATCCTCAAACGCCTTTTTAAAGCTTCCCCTGCTTTCAACCAATGTCAGGAAGTCGCTGTAACGAATACCGTCACTATACTCCGCTTGCTCTTGAAGCGGCTCTTTGAGCAGTTCACCTAACTGGAACTTGGCAGACGAGAGTGACTCCAGCAGACCGTCAATGATATCTGCTGCATTCTCTTTTTCCGTTTTGATCACCTGATAGTAATCAAAAAGAGCCTGTGCCTCTTCCGCACTCTCAAGTCCCAGATCGCTCAAATAGACACCGATCTTAGCCTCTTCCATTTCAGGATGGTCCTTCAGTACCAACCCATAGGTTTGAAGCGCCACACGGAAGTCACCTTCCAAAAAGGCCTGTTCTGCTCTTTCCAATAGTAAATTCGGACTGACTTTACACATATTATCCCAGCTGATCCAGTTTGTCTTCAAAACCTTTAGGTACGTTCATTACAGTCAGTTCAGGGTGGATCAGCGTCTTTAACTGTCTCTCCACACCGAACTTCAGTGTCGTACCACTACTACCGCATCCGACACATGCTCCTTGAAGCTGCACATATACAACACCATCTTTTATATCGATCAACTCAATATCCCCTCCGTCCAACTTGATTGACGGTCTTACCTTTTCGATCACATCTTTTACCGGCGGGAAGAGTTCTTCATCTGTAAACGGGATCAACGTGTCTCCTTCAATTCTATATCTGTCATCAAGACAGTATCTATATTAATTATAACAAAAATCGAGTAAATATTCACTCTTACGCTGTGTTTATACACTAAATGCGATAGTTTGTCAATGATATGTAAATAATTTGAAATAGTTTAGAGAGAATTGACTACAGAGGGATCTCTGTAGTCAAAAGTGTAGAAGAAAACTTATACAAGTTCGATGATCGCCATTGGCGCTGCATCACCTCTTCTCATACGTGTTTTGATGATTCTTGTGTAACCACCGTTTCTGTCCGCATACTTTGGTGCGATTTCAGTAACGATCTTGCTCGTACACTCTTTGTCCTGCAACATAGCAAATACTGCTCTGTGTGCATTGAAGTCACCAGCAGATGCTTTAGTGATCAACTTTTCATAATAGCTTCTAAGCTCTTTTGCTTTAGGAAGCGTAGTTTCGATTCTTCCCTCTTTCGTCAATGCGATCGAAAGGTTCTTGAGCAAAGCCGCTCTATGAGAAGAGGTTCTGTTCAGTTTACGATATCCGTGTTTATGTCTCATACTCTTTCCTTATATCTTGGCAGCTTAGACTTTAAGCTGCTCGATTTTTTTCACAAGATTCGCTCTTGTGCTCTCTGCAAGTTCAAACTCCGGCCCGAACCCATGCTCGATCAGACACTCATTGATCTCATCAAGTGATTTCTTACCAAGGTTCTTGATGTTCTTGATCTCATTTTCGCTCATGAGTACCAATTCACCAAGATATTTGATCCCTGCTCTATCAAGTGAGTTGAACGAACGTGCACTCAATCCTAGAGAGTCCACTGTCTGCAAGAATGCTTTAAGTTCACTCTCATCACTGCTTTTTCTCGGTGCAGGGGCACTGATATCAACATCAAGTACTCCGTTAAATACAGAGAGTTGCTTGCTCATCACTTCCAGTGCATTGGTAAACGCTTCTACCGGACCGATCTGTGCATCTGTCTCGATATCGAACGTGATCTTTTCAAAGTTAGGGTTATCCTCTACAAGTACGGGATCGATCTTGTAGTTGGCTTTACGAACCGGTGTGAAGAAAGCATCCAATGCAATAGCATCGTTCGCAACTTCATCTCTGAGGTCTTCACTCGGAACATACCCGATACCTTTTGCAACGACCATCGTAAAGTTCAATTCCGCATCTTCATTGAGTGTTGCCAACGGAAGATCTCCGTTGACTACCTCGATGAGATCGTTATTGAGGTCTTGTGCCGTTACCTCTTTGTGTCCTGAGAAGCTGTATTTCAACTCTACTCTGTCACTATCGTCCTTGATCTTAAAACGAATGTTCTTCAAGTTGATAATAAAGACGGCTACATCTTCATGCATCCCTCTGATAGTATCAAACTCATGTGCCGCACCTTCGATCTTGACCGAGATCGGCGCATACCCGATAGATGATCCGAGGATCAAACGTCTAAGTGGGTGTGCAAGTGTAACGGCATAACCGCTCTCAAAGGGGTAGGCGATGATCTCAGCACGATTCTTGCTGATCTCATTCACTTCAACCTCTGTCGGCATAAATGGCGCAACTTTAATTTTTCTCATTACTAGCCTTTAGTACGATTATTTAGAGTATAGCTCGACGATTAGACGCTCTTCCACAGGAATTGAAATTTCTTCTCTTTCCGGTACTCTACTGAAGATTCCGAAAAGTTTCTCTTTATCTACATCAACCCAGTCAACCATACCAGTTTGGTTTGTCAACTCGATCGCTCTAAGGATCTGAGGGTTGTTCTTGCTCTTCTCTCTAATCTCGATCTTTTGTCCGGCTTTTACTCTGTATGATGGGATATCAACACGTTTACCGTCAACAAGTACGTGACCGTGGTTTACAAATTGTCTAGCAGACGCTCTAGTTGTAGCGAATCCCATTCTGTAAACAACGTTGTCAAGTCTCTGCTCAAGAAGTTGGATCAGGATCTCCCCTGTGTTACCTTCTTTTCTGTTCGCCTCTTTAAAGAGCGCTCTAAACTGCTTTTCAGAAACACCGTACATGAACTTCGCTTTTTGCTTCTCTTGAAGCTGAAGACCGTATTCACTGATCTTTGAACGTCTCTGTCCATGTTGTCCCGGAGCATATGGTCTCTTTTCCAATGCAGATTTACCAGCAAGTCTACGCTCACCTTTCAACCCTAGATCAACACCAAGTCTTCTTTCTAGTTTTTCAACTGGACCTCTATATCTTGCCATGCTTATACCCTTCTCTTCTTAGGTGGTCTACAACCATTGTGTGGAAGCGGAGTGATGTCTTTAAGGAATGTTACACGAATTCCCTCAGTTGCACCGATCGCTTTAACCGCTGTATCTCTTCCTGAACCTGGACCTTGAACTTTGATCCCTACTTCTTTGATCCCGTGCTCTTTTGCTTTGTTCATCGCATCAGCAACTGCTTCTGTCGCTGCGAACGGAGTCGATTTCTTAGACCCTTTGAACCCAAGAGAACCTGCAGAACTCCAAGAGATCACGTTACCCATTTCGTCTGTTACCGTAATAACAGTATTGTTAAATGTAGCCGCTACGTATACGACACCTTTAGCAATACTCTTTTTTGCTTTTTTCTTTGCCATACTTCGCTACTCCTTACGCTGCACCGACAGTCTTACGCTTACCTTTTCTAGTACGCGCATTTGTCTTTGTTTTTTGTCCACGAACAGGAAGCCCTCTTCTGTGTCTAAGCCCTCTGTAGTTACCAAGATCCATCAATGCTTTGATGTCAAGTGCAACCTTCTTACGAAGATCCCCTTCCACCATTACATGCTCTTGGATGTCGTTACGGATCGTTGCCGCTTCAGCATCTGTAAGTTCATAGACTCTTTTGTCATAGCTGATACCTGTTCTGTCAAGGATCTGTCTTGACGTTGTCAAACCGATACCATAGATGTATGTCAGTGCATACTCCATTCTCTTTTTCTTTGGTAAATCAACACCTGCAATACGTGCCATGTTTATCCTTGTCTCTGTTTATGTTTTGGATTTTTACAAATCACGCGTACGATACCCTTGCGCTTGATGATTTTACAATCTTCGCACATCTTTTTAACTGATGGTCTAACCTTCATGGTTACTCCTGTGATTTATGTATGCACCTGATGTTTGCGTGGATTGTTGATGTATGAACAATCCAACCCTTGAGTAATCGGTGCGAATTAATCAAAGATTCTTCGCGCAGTTCCTATACCTATAGCAATAGGGAGAGGGATTATACCGAA
This sequence comes from Sulfurovum sp., assembly GCA_027063305.1. GTDB lineage: Bacteria > Campylobacterota > Campylobacteria > Campylobacterales > Sulfurovaceae > Sulfurovum. Next base: position 42,768 of record JAMORY010000015.1, read on the forward strand.
ATGTATATTAATGTTTTCTTATATGAGAAGTTATGGGTGGAGGATATTCTATAGAAATATATATCTGAACGCTTAGCGCTTAACGCTAAACGCTCACGAAGTGTTCTTATTTGTATCTAAATGTGATACGCCCTTTATCAAGGCTGTAAGGTGTCAACTCTACCTTCACCTTGTCACCAGGAAGGATCTTGATGTAGTGCATTCTCATCTTTCCGGCGATGTGACAAAGGATCACATGTCCATTGTCAAGCTCTACTCTGAATGTCGCATTTGGCAACGCTTCAACCACTTTACCGTCAATTTCAATTACATCATCTTTTGCCATGATTAATCCTCTTTCTCTTTACGCATTATCTGAAGCTTTCGCTTCGGTCAGAATGACTGCTTTTCCGTCAACAACTGCAACTTGATGTTCATAGTGTGCCGTACGCAACCCGTCTTCACTGACAACCGACCACTCATCCTCAAGCAGTACAGGAGTACCGCTTTTTTGACAGATCATCGGCTCCAGACAGAAGACCATACCGTTCTTGATCTTCGGACCTTGATTGGGTTTACCCTCAAGATAGTTCGGAATGTTCGGTTCATCGTGTGGTTTGGTTCCGATACCATGACCACAGTAGTCCCTTAACGGTACGAAGCCCGCCTTAGTAATATACTGTTCCAAGATCTGAGTCAGCTCTTTAAAGCGCATACCTGGCTTGATCTGTTCGATCGCATGGTACAGTGCCCCTTTGGAACAGTCGATCAATGCTTGATCGGACTCGGAAATCTTTCCGATCGCCATCGTGATCGCAGCATCACCATAGTAACCGTCAAGTTTCGTTCCGATATCCAGACCCAGTATATCGCCTTCTTTGACCACGGTATCGTCAGGAACACCATGAATACAGACCTCATTCAACGAAGTACAGACCGATCCAGTAAATCCATAGAGTCCTTTAAATGACGGAACAGCTCCCTGCTCACGAATATAGGACTCGCCCATTGCATCGATCTCTTTAAGTGTCATACCCGGTTGAATGTGGTTTTGAAGATATTGAAGTGTATTTCCGACGATCTCGCCAGCTGCTTTGAGCTTGGCGATCTCGTTAGGTTTTCTGATAGCAATAGCCATTATAGACCCACGTTACCTAAAGTATCGTACTGGTTCATTGTTCGTTGTGCTTCGATCTTTCTCATCGTATCAAGTGCAACTTGCACAATGATCAGTACCGAAACACCACCGAAGTAGAAACTTGCACCCATACCTGAAATAACTGCGAAAGGTACGGTCGAGATGATCCCTAGATAGATCGCTCCCGATCCTGTTAATCTACTTGCTACCTCGTTCAAGAACTCTTTTGTGTGCTCGCCGGGTCTTACACCCGGAATAAATCCACCCTGTCTCTTGAGGTTATCCGCAATATCTTTTGCATTGAATGCAATAGATGCATAGAAGAATGCGAAGAAGATGATCAGGAAGAACGTTACGATATTAAAGATCATTCCCCCCGGTGCCAAAGCATCCGCGATCGCTGTGAGTATCGGGCTGCTGCTCGCCTGCAACATCGTTAGAGGGAACATCAATACCGCCGATGCGAAGATCGGAGGAATAACACCCGAAAGGTTCACTTTGATCGGAATGTAGTTCATCACTCTTTTATTCTGGTTCTGCATGATCGTCTTACGCGAATAGGAGATCGGTACACGTCTCTCTCCCAACTCGACATAGATGATCGTCAAGACAGTGATCAACATCACAGCCAAAATACCCAATACTACAAGGAAGTTCATCTCACCTGCATTGACCGCTCTGATAGTATTCCCGATCGCTGAAGGCAATCCGGAGACAATACCGGCAAAGATGATCAAAGAGATACCGTTCCCGATCCCTTTTTGAGTGATCTGCTCACCGATCCACATCAACAGCATCGTACCAGTCAACATCGAGAAGGTTGTCAAGACCGTAAATGTCATCGGATCGATCATTACTGCACTTTGACCGGCACGGCCTGTCATACTTTGGAGTCCCATAGAGACACCGATCGCTTGAACAACTGTAATAAAGATGGTGAAATAACGAATGATCTGCATATATTTCTGCATACCGTCACGCTCTTTTTTCATTTGACCAAGTGCAGGGAAAGTAGCAGCAAGAAGTTCCATTACAATCGATGCTGTAATGTAAGGCATAATACCCAGGGAGATGATACTCAAACGAGAAACCGCGTTTCCAGAGAACATATTCATCATCCCAAGGGCGTTGTTCGAGTTGCTATCAAAGAACTCTTTGATAACACCCAAATCAACTCCCGGTGTTGGAATGTAGGCTAAAACTCTGTACGCAAAAAGGAATCCCAATGTAATCAGGATTTTTTGAGTTAAAGCGTTACCCATGATTATTTTCCGCTTGTTGTTACAGCGTCATCTTTGATCTTGCTTGCAAGATCTTTTGCCGATGCACCGATGAGTTTAACTCTTTTTACGGTTTTTTGTAACTTGTGTACAGACTTGATAGTCTCAAGTGTGATCTCTTCCAACTCGGCAACCGCTTTGATCTTCTCAACGTTGATCACGTACGGCTTCTCGATCTTAGATGTGAATCCAACTTTAGGAAGTCTCTTTTGAAGTGGCATTTGTCCACCTTCAAAACCTCTTTTCTTGCTGTAACCAGATCTTGCTTTTTGACCTTTGTTACCACGTCCAGCTGTCTTACCTGTTCCTGATCCCTGTCCACGACCTACTCTTTTTCTGTTACGAGTAGATCCTGGTGCAGGTTGTAAATTATGTAGACCCATACTGTACCCCTTACGCTTTGATTCTGGTAAGTGCCTGGATAGCACATCTTACCAAGTTATTTGGGTTGTTAGAACCGATAGACTTACAAAGTACATCTTGTACACCTGCAAGCTCTAGTACAGGACGTGCAGCACCACCGGCGATCACACCCGTACCTTCACTCGCTGGTCTAAGCACGATTCTACTTGCGTTGAATTTGTGCTCGATGTCATGAGCGATGGTTGTTCCTTTGATGTTTACTTTCACAAGGTTCTTGTGTGCATCATCAACCGCTTTTTTGATCGCATCAGGAACCTCTTTGGCTTTACCAAATCCGTATCCTACTGTACCTTTTTTGTCACCGATCACTACGAGTGCTGTAAATCTGAATCTTCTACCACCCTTAACAACTTTGGTAACACGACCGATATTAACGATAACTTCTTCGAATTCTTTTTCGATTTCTTCATTATGATTATTGTTTTGCATCATGCTTCCTTAAAACTTAATTCCGGCTTCTCTAAGACCATCAGCAAATGCTGCAACTACACCGTGGTAAAGGTATCCGTTTCTGTCAAATACAACAGTCTCAATGTTTTTAGAAGCAAGATTCTTAGCCATCTCAGCAGCTACTTTCTTCACATCTTCTCTATTCGCTTTGAGTCCAAGCTTTCTACCATCAACAGATGCAAGTGTCACACCTGCATTGTCATCGATCGCTTGTGCATAGAAGTGCTTGTTAGACTTGTAAACAGAGAGTCTTGGAAGCTCTGCTGTTCCAAAGATCTTACCTCTAACTCTCGCTTTTCTTTGAGCGCGAAGTTTATTTTTTCTTTTTTGAATACTTTTTAACATCTATCGCCCCTTACTTACCAGCTGCTTTACCAGCTTTTCTGATGATCACTTCATCGGTATACTTCACACCTTTACCTTTATAAGGCTCTGGTGGTCTGAACGCTCTGATCTCTGCAGCAGCTTGACCAACCGCTTGCTTATCCGTTCCTTTGATCGTGATGATGTTCTTCTCAACAGTGATCTCAAGACCTTCAGGGATCTCAAAGTTGATATCGTGAGAGAAACCAAGCTGTAGGTTCAATGTTTTACCTTGAACTGCAGCTCTGTAACCGACACCGTTGATCTCAAGAGATTTTGTGAACCCCTTGTCAAGTCCGATAATGATATTGTTGAAAAGTGATCTGTATGTTCCCCAGAACGCAGCTGACTGCTTGTCGTCACCTTTTCTGATGAAGACCACTTCGTTCCCGTCGATGTTCACATCAACACGTCCGTGTGTTTCAAGTCTCTTTTCAAGATTGCCTTTTTTAGCCACGAGAGTCGTACCGTCGAGTGATACTTCAATACCGCTAGCGACAGTTACTGGTCTTTTTCCTATTCTTGACATTCTTGTCTCCTTACCAAATACTACAGATTACTTCGCCACCGATACCACGCTTGTACGCTTCATCGTTAGCAAGTACGCCTTGGCTTGTTGAAACAACCAATGTACCGTAACCGTTTTTAAATGTTCTGATCTCATCTTTACCTTGGTGAACACGACGTCCTGGTTTAGAGATCTTTTTAATTTCATTGATAACACTTTTTTCATTGTCATCATACTTCAAAACCACTTTGATGGTTTTTTTATTGCCGTCTTCTTTCACTTTATAACTCTCGAGGTACCCCTTCTCAACGAAGATTTTTACGATCGCCTCGATCATGTTTGAGTGAAGAAGTGTTGTTGTATCCAATCTTCTTTGCGCAGCATTTCTGATACGAGTCAGAGAATCTGCAATTATATCTGTCATCATCTTTTACTTCTCCTTACCAGCTTGCTTTACGCATACCAGGAATAAGACCTTCATTGGCCATTTTTCTCAAACACACACGGCAAAGACCGAAATCTCTATAGACAGAGTGCGGTCTACCACAAATGTTACATCTTGTATACGCCTGAACTGCGAACTTAGGTTTTCTCTTCTGCTTTGCAATCATCGATTTCTTAGCCATTAGTTTCTCCCTTTAGCGAAAGGCATACCAAGCTTCTCTAAAAGCGTGAATGCTTCTTTATCATCTTCCGTATTGGTTACGATAGTGATGTTCATACCGTGTGTTTTGATAATGTTGTCAAACTCAACTTCAGGGAACATCAACTGCTCTTGAAGACCGAAGTTGTAGTTACCACGACCGTCAAAACCTTTTCTAGGTACACCTCTAAAGTCTTTTACTCTTGGAAGTGCGATAGAAACAAGTTTATCAAAGAAGTTGTACATATTCTCGCCTCTAAGTGTCACTCTGATACCAGAAGGTGCACCCTCTCTCGCTTTAAATCCTGCAACGGATTTCTTTGCATTGACAATCACTGCCTTTTGACCGGCGATTAGAGAGATCGTATCTGCCATGTTTGCGATGAGCTTGGAATCTCTTCCCTCTTCACCGGCACCTACAGAGATAACGATCTTTTCAAGCTTCGGTGTCTGCATCGGGTTTTTGATCCCGCACTCTTCTCTTAGTGCAGGCACGATGTCATTGTACTTTTGCTTCATTCTACTCATAGGATTAACCCTCTACTTTTTTTACATTTGAGATGTGGATAGGCATCTCTTTGTTGACAAATCCACCCTCTTTATTCTGCTCGCTCGGTTTAACGGCTTTTTTAGCCATTTTACAACCAGCAACGATCACTGCATCTTTTTTAGTAAGTACTTGAAGAACCTCTCCTGTCTTACCTTTGTCATCACCAGCGATGATCATGACTTGATCACCCTTTTTGATCTTGAATTTCTTCGCCATTACCATACCTCCGGTGCAAGTGATACAATTTTCATGAACCCTGCATATCTTGTTTCACGACTTACAGGTCCGAAGATACGTGTACCGATCGGCTCTTTTTTGTCGTCGATGATTACTGCTGCGTTATCGTCGAATCTGATAAGTGAACCGTTCTCTCTTTGGATCTCTTTCTTTGTTCTAACGACAACCGCTTTTACAACTTTACCTTTTTTAACTCTTCCTGTAGGAAGGGCTTTCTTAACAGAAGCAACGATCACGTCACCTACAGAAGCGTATCTTCTTTTTGATCCGCCAAGGACCTTGATACACATGATCTCTTTCGCACCGGAGTTATCCGCAACGTTTAGTCTAGTAAATCCCTGGATCATTACACTTCTCCTCTCTTCACGATCTCAAGAAGTCTGAAGCTTTTTGTTTTAGAAAGTGGTCTACACTCGATCGCTGTGATCGTATCTCCAACATTTACATCGTTCTTCTCATCGTGAACAAGATATTTTTTAAATCTTTTTACTGTCTTGTGATATCTTGGGTGGAGAACACGTCTCTCAACCAATACGGTTGCAGTCTTGTCTCCAGCCTTTTTAATCACAGTACCTGTTATTTGTCTTTTTGGCATAGATGACCCCTTACTTCGATCTCACAGCTGTGAGTGCTGTTTGGATTCTAGCGATATCTTTCTTCGCTGTTCTCAACTCTGAAGTGTTCGTAAGCTGCATAGTTTTTAGCTTTGCATTCAGTGTGAACAGTTCAAGTTTTTTCTCTTTGAGCATCTCAAGCAATTCTGCTTCGCTCTTCTCTTTCAAATCAATATATTTCATTACTGTCCTTTGAAGTGATGATTTTACACTTGAATGGTAGCTTATGGATCGCTAGTGTCAACGCTTCTCTTGCAAGAGACTCTTCAACACCTGCCATTTCGAAAATGATACGACCTGGCTTGATATTCATAACCCACTTATCAACAGCACCCTTACCTTTACCCATTCTGGTTTCAAGAGGCTTCGCAGTAAGAGGCTTATCAGGGAATACACGGATCCATGTCTTACCTGTTCTACTGATTCTTCTTGTCATCGTAATACGCGCTGCTTCGATCTGACGAGAATCGATTCTTCCAGCCTCTACCGCTTTGATCGCGATATCACCGAACTCGATCTTGTTACCTCTGAAAGATTTACCGCGGTTACGACCTTTTTGTTGCTTTCTCCACTTGGTTCTTTTAGGCATCAACATGGTTATTCACCTCTCTTTCTTGGTGCTCTACGACCACCTTTTTTCTCTTCTTTAGGCTCTTGTTGAATTCCTTTTGCAAGAACTTCACCTTTGAAAATCCATACTTTGATCCCAATGATCCCGTATGTTGTATGTGCTTCAGCAAATCCATAATCGATCTTTGCTCTTAGTGTATGAAGCGGAACACGTCCCTCAAGGTACCACTCGGTTCTTGCCATTTCAGCACCACCAAGTCTTCCTGAAACAGAGATCTTGATCCCTTTTGCACCTGATTTCAATGCACCCTGGATCACTTTTTTCATCGCACGTCTGAAAGCAACACGTCTTTCAAGTTGAGTAGCAACGTTCTCAGCTGCAAGTTGTGCAGATGCTTGTGGACGCTTCTCTTCTTTGATGTTGATCGCAACGTCTTTTCCAAGCATTTTTGTCAATGTTGCTTTCAACTTCTCAATATCAGCACCTTTTTTACCGATAATAATACCAGGACGTGCAGTTACAATATTGATTCTAAGTTTTTTCACTGTTCTTTCAATGATGATGTTCGATACACCAGCATAGAAAAGCTCTTTTTTCAAGAACTTTCTGATCTTATAATCTTCAGCGATAAAATCAGCAGCTCTTGTTTTAGCAGGGAACCATCTTGACTCCCAGTTTCTGTTGATCCCTAGTCTAAGACCTATCGGATTGACTTTTTGACCCATATTATGCGTCCTCCCCATCTTTTTTCGCCGGAGCAACTTCCACAAGGATGTGTGCTGTTGGTTTAATGATTCTAGACGCAGTACCTCTTGCTCTCGGTCTCCATCTCTTCATTACTGCCGCTTTATCCACTCTACAAGAAGTGATCTCTACCTCTTCAGGTTCATAATCACCGTTTGCTACTGCAGACGCGATCACTTTAGAGATGATACCTGCCGCTTTGTTTGGCATGAACTCCAAAGATGCCAATGCAAGCTCCGCATTCATTCCCTGTACTTCTCTAGCGATCAATCTCGCCTTTGTAGGTGATACTCTTACGAATTTCAATAGTGCTCTACTCATCTTAACCTACCTTCTTCTGAACAGAACCTTTGTGGCCCTTAAATGTTCTTGTCGGTGCAAATTCACCGAGTTTGTATCCTACATGGTTCTCAGTGATGAAAACAGGTACGAACTGTCTTCCGTTGTGTACGTTGATCGTCAAACCGATGAACTCAGGGAAGATCACAGATCTTCTTGACCAAGTTTTGATCGGTTTGTTAGAACCCTCTTCTTTTGCTTTAAGCACTTTTTTCATTAGGTGACCATCGATGAATGGACCTTTTTTTAACGATCTTGCCATATCTCAGCCCCTTACTTTTTTCTCTTACTAATGATAAGTTTATCACTAGCTTTTTTCTTACGAGTCTTATACCCTTTCGTTGGCATACCCCAAGGAGATACCGGGTGACGACCAGAGTTCGTTTTACCTTCACCACCACCGTGAGGGTGATCGATCGGGTTCATTGCAGAACCACGTGTCTGTGGTCTAATACCAAGGTGTCTGCTTCTACCTGCTTTACCGATAACGATGTTAGAGAAGTCTTCGTTCCCTACTGTACCGATCGTTGCAAGACACTCACCAAGGATGTATCTCATCTCACCAGATGGAAGTCTAAGTGAAACGTATTTACCGTCTCTACCCATGATCTGAGCATAACCACCGGCAGATCTAGCGATCTGACCACCGTGACCAGGGCTCATTTCAATGTTGTGTACCAATGTACCAACTGGGATGTTCTTAAGCTTCATCGCATTACCGGTCTTGATATCAAGTCCAGCTTCCGCGGCCATGATCTTATCACCGACGTTCAAACCTTTTGGTTGAAGGATATATCTTCTGTCACCGTCTGTATATTTTACAAGACAGATTCTACAGTTTCTGTACGGATCGTACTCAACAGTTGCAACTGTACCTTCAACACCGAATTTATTTCTTTTAAAGTCAATGATTCTGTATAGTTTTTTTGCACCTGCTTCTCTGTGACGAGAAGTGATTCTACCGTTACTGTTTCTACCTGCAGATCTTGGAAGATTCTTAAGTAGGGCTCTAACACTTGCTTTAGCAGTGATGTCACCGCTGTCAAGGTTAGTCATATAACGACGTGAAGGTGTGGTTGGTTTATATGTTTTAATTGCCATCTTCTATCCTTATACCGCTAAGCTTTCGATTTTCGCATCTTCAGGAAGCTTGACGTAGAACTTTTTCGTATCCGGTCTTTTCCCTTCAACACCCTTAAATCTTTTCACTTTTCCGTTTACTCTCATAGAGTTTACTCTCAGTGGCGTGATCCCAAAGAACTCTTTAAAGACCTCTTTAAGACCATTTTTAGTCATTCTTGGAGTTGTTTGAACTACGATGACACCCTCTTCTTGAAGAGCCAAACTCTTCTCTGTATACATAATGGATTTAATATCTGTAATATCTGCCATCTTAAGCCTCTTTAGTCAATTTATCAAATACGGCTTTTTCGATCACTACAGAGTGATATGCCGCAGCAAGGTATGCATTAAGCTCGTTTGCTTCGATCAGATATGCATTCTGAAGGTTTCTGAATGCCAAAAATGTCTTATCGTCGATCATCTCTTTAACAACCAAAACATCTCTCTGGTTCAAAGAGTTCACGAAAGATACTGCATCTTTTGTCTTTCCAGACTCGATTACAACGCTATCTACAACGAAAAGCGCTTCATTTGCAGCTTTTTCCGCCAATGCGTGGTAAAGTGCAAGTTTCTTCTGCTTTTTATTGACTTTTTGGTCATAGTTCTTGTTTGTACTAGGTCCAAACGCTACACCACCACCAACAAAGTGAGGTGCTCTGATAGAACCTTGTCTCGCACGACCGCCACCTTTTTGTGCAAATGGTTTTTTACCACCACCGCTTACAGCCGATCTGTTCTTTGTCTGTGCAGTATTTGCTCTAAGTCCTGCCGCATACGCTTTACAGTAAAGGTAAAGGTTGTGCGGGTGTACTTCCAAGAACTTCTGAGGAAGATCTGTTGTTTTAATAGTTGTTACATTGCTCATTTAACGATCCTTACCAATCCTCTGGCACCGTTATGTCCAGGAATTGAACCTTTTAATACTAGGATGCCGTTCTCAGCATCGAATGAAATCACTTCATTTTTTACTGTTACTTTGGTATTTCCGTACTGTCCAGGCATTTTCTTACCTTTTTGTACACGACCTGGCCACTCAGCATTACCGATAGAACCGATACGTCTACCGAATCTGTGCCCGTGAGACCCTGGTCCACCACCGAAACCGTGACGCTTCATACCACCTTGGAAACCTCTACCTTTGGTGTTCAAAGATGTCTTTACCACAGCTGCTTCAGCCAATGGTGCTGCATCAAGATCACCTGCTTCGGTACCTTCAGCAACTTCGATCGTCATAAACTTGTTGAACTCTTTGGAGATCCCATACTTTGTTTGCTGACCTTCGATCGCTTTGTTGATCTTTTTAGACGAGTTGTACGCAACAAGTGCTTTTCCGTCTTCTCTTACTTCACACACTTTCGTATCAACGACTTTGAGAAGTGTAACAGGAACACTTGGTACGTCGACTGTTCTGCTCATACCAATTTTTTCTACGATAAATTCCATTTTCTACTCCTACTTGTCCATCGATCTGATCTCAACTTCGATCTCAGGTGCAAGATCCAACTTCATAAGTGAATCGATAGTATCTGAGGTCGCCGAAACGATGTCGATCATTCTTGCGTGAATTCTGATCTCGAATTGCTCGCGAGAGTCTTTGTTCACGTGCGGTGATTTAAGTACGGTATAACGCTTGATCTTAGTTGGCATTGGGATAGGCCCTCTAATCTCAGCACCTGTACGCTTGACTGCATCTACGATAGCAGCAACTGATCTGTCTAGAACACGGTGATCATAAGCTTTAAGCTTCAATCTGATTTTTTCCATTGTTACCCTTTAAAGAACTCGTTAGCATAGCAAAGCTACGGTGCCTAAACACAGGACATAATGCCCCCTAACATAAATTTAGGAACGCGAATTATATCCAAACTTTTGCAAAGGTGCAATACTTTTTACATGATATACGCTACAATATGAAAATTTATTTCCTTGTAAAAAGGAAACTTTAGGAGTTTATTGTGGATCTTCTCGAACACTATCATGCCAATCCTCCAAGAAACGACCACTTCATCTTACGCAAAACCACTATCCCCGATAGAGGAGATATCAACATCTACGGTGCCAGAGGTTCGGGTAAAACAGCACTGGTTCTTGACTATATCAAAGAGAAGGATGAACAGACACTCTATATTGACCTTGAAGACCCCAACCTCATCCTCAACACACTCGATACACTCCCTTTGCAGGATTTTATTGAAGAGTATGCAATTAAAGCATTGATACTTGATCATTATGAAGAGGGGATGCTGGAGAGTTATCCCAAAGTCAGCCGACTGATAGTAATCAGCCGTATCGCCTTGAACGAGAAGCGGTTTACCCCGATCCATCTCTTTCCGCTTGATTATGAGGAGTTCCTTGCCTTCGAACACGGCAGTGCCTCCTCCATTGCTTTCAACCACTTTTTAAAGACCGGTACTCTTCCGGCTATGGCACGGCACACCAAAAGCCGTACGCTTATGATGAAACAGTTCTTTCAACAGCAGTTCTCTCCCAATGAACAATCGCTTATTCTCATACTGGCACGTTACAATACACAACCTATGACTACGCACCAGATCTATACCTTTACAAAGGAGCATTTCAAAATATCGAAAGATTTTGTCTATAGTGCGATCAAACGCTTTCAGGAAGAGGGATTACTCTACTTTATAGATAATGCGATCAAACGGAGCGGTAAGAAGATGATCCTCTATGACTTTGCCTTTGTCAAATACCTTACCACACATCAACCCTTCGGCAATCAATTCGATACGATGATCGCCCTTACCTTGATCAAACATGACATCTCCTTTAAAACACTGGGAGTTCACGGCTATGTAACGGGGAAGAACGAACTGATCATCCCCGCACCTTTTGAGAGTGAAGAGAGTATCTGGGTCAAATCCCAACAGAAGTTCTCACTATATAAGAAATACCGTATAGAAAAGATCACCATCGTCACTGTAGCCAACAGCTACCACTATCAGATCGAAAAACTTCACTTTGAAGCCCTACCTTTCAATGAGTGGAGCATCGCACACACAGAGAATGATGAATGATGAATGATGAATGATGAATGATGAATGATGAATGATGAAAAGGTGACACTGTTTGTTTGATATCAACCTTAAATTATAAAAGCTTTTCGCAGAAAAGCCTACCGAAACTATTCATTCAGAACGAAGCTATAAGCTTTACTCTGCTATAATTCTCCCGCCTCTTTTCAGACCTGTGCAACGGGACTGAGGGACAACGGGTCAGGACGGGAACGTAGCAGCCCACCCCTCTTTCTCGTGTGCCGCAGCCATCTGGAGAGAGGTACTTACGACTGTAGACAGGTGGCCGAGTGGTCGAAGGCGCACGACTGGAACTCGTGTAGGGTTAATAGCCCTCGAGGGTTCGAATCCCTTCCTGTCTGCCATTTCTATCTTCTTCTAATCACTAACTTTATTTACGTTCGCCCATTCAAATCACAAGTGCAATTTCACCTCAATCACGCCGCTAATTCCTTAGCAAATTCTTCGAAAAATACTTCATACGGCGTTCTAAAACCAAGCACTTT
>JAMORY010000016.1 GCA_027063305.1 Sulfurovum sp.
TAGTTCCTATAAATTAATAAAATTCTCTATGATCTTCAAACCGTTCTCATGGCTCTTCTCAGGGTGCGGCTGGATGCCGTAGACATTGCCGTTTTGGACTGCCGAGACGAATTCATAGCCGTAGTAGGTCTTGCCGATGGCATATTTGTCATCGCATACCGCATGGTAGGAGTGGACAAAGTAGAGGTAGAATTCCGAAGGCAAGCCTTCGAAGAGCATTGAGTGTTGAGCGTTGAGCGTTGAGTGTTGAACAAAAAGCTCGTTCCAGCCCATGTGCGGGACTTTGAGAGGGTGATCGAACTTCGTTTCATCGAATGCGACGACTCTCCCCGGAATGAGACCAAGTCCTTTGTTCTCCCCGAACTCTTCACTGCTCTCAAACAGAAGCTGCATTCCCAGACAGATACCAAGAAGCGGTTTGCCTGATGCGGCAAACGCTTTGACCGCCTCATCCATGCCGTTCTCTTGCAAGTGTGCCATTGCGTCACCGAACGCTCCGACTCCGGGAAGAATAAGTTTGTCATACTGAGCCAGTTTTGCAGGATCGCTCTCAAGTGTCGCCTCGGCTCCTACTTTCTTGAACGCATTGATAACTGAGGCGAGATTGCCCATGTTGTAATCGACTATGCCTATCACAGAAGCTCCTTTTGAGCATTACGTGGTTGGCTAAGTTTTTGGTTGTTCATTACTCATTACTCACTACTCATTAATTTGTGTGATTATAGCAAATTAAATTGAAAGGTGATGCTGTAACGAATTGGAATAGGTAGTAGCTAACGACAGCCGATTCGTTTTTTGACTTGAGTTATGTTGAATGTCTCTATATTTCCCTCAATTAAATAATCATAGTAAAGATACTTTAAAAAGCTTTCTATAAGGTCATGATTTACCTTCCAAGTCGATAATGTTGTCAGAACATCGATTAACGTATGTTCGTCTTTGACCTCTTTAACAATACCGTCAATAGCATAAAATGCATCTCCTAATACAATGACACGTTTTTGAAAGAGAAGTGATTCTATCCCTACGGTTGAGTTTACCGTAATGACTGCTTGTGCCGATTCTATTAGCATTTGTGTCGTATTTCCGTTCGCAAAGTGAATAAATGGGTTTTTCTCTGCTTTTTGATGTAGTTTAGGATAAGATTTTTTACTACTAGGGTGTTCTTTGAATACAAAATGGATACGTAGAGAACGGCTTACTCTTTCAAGAAGCTCGAATAACATCTCCATATTTTTTATCCAAGGAGAGAAGAGGAGTATTTGTGTGTCGTAATCAACTTGAAAAGGAACAAAAATATAATTCTCAGGTAGTGTTATTGGGGCTGTTTGTAAGAATTTTTTTGCATTTTTCGGTTTACGTGGGATCAATGAGTCCGGTAGTGGATTAGGGTTATGATAGGATTCAAAGAAGCTTTGTGTTCTTGGCACGGAGTTAAGAAAGTTCGCTCCTTGCATATCGACAACAATACGGTTTGGTAATAGACCGGCTTCCGCAACAATAGGGATGAGACCATACTGTTTTGCGATCCCTACTGCAATAGATTGACGAAACAATGAGCTATTCCAAACCATTATGTGTGTATATTGTGCAGAGATGATACGTGAGTAGCGGATATAACACCAATAAGCTAGCAGCAGGTTTGTACCATAGATGAAAGGGTGAAATATATATAGACCATATTTTGCTTTAAAATCTTTTGTACGAAGTGATGCCGCCTGATATAGAAAGTTTGGAAATGAAAAAAGAGATCTAAGTGAGACAAGCCATAGCTTGCCGGATGAGACTATCATTCCTTTACAGCCGGATTCTAGTATACGTGAAAAAAAACGTAAATGCTTACTATTGACCGAAAAGTAAAGAATATTCATTTAATAAATAATTGTTTGTGCAAGTTCAGGCTTTTTAGCCATGATATCATATTTGCTAAAAGCATCGATCGTATTTTTAGAAAATACGATATTTTGGTAGAACTCCTCTTCAAGTTTACCTTCATTGTAGAGTCGTGTCCAGCGTCTATAGTGTGGCCCCATGCTTACTTTTTTCCCGCTCTCAAGCAGACGTTTTCTATTTAAGATATTTTTTTCGAACTGGGCATAGTTACGAATGGAGTAGTGAAATACCTCAATAGCCTCGAAACGTTTGATCTTATCGTAACCTGAGCGGAAGTAATCTCTGAGGTTTCCAATATGCAATGCTTTGTGATTTCCTCCTCTAAGATAGACAAGCCCATGTGGATTCACTATGGTCTTAGGCCCTATTTTTCCGATAATGATAGATTGTTTAGGATTATTCAACTCTTTGGATTTTTTATAAAAAATAGGATTTTTTACATAGTAAAGACTTTCAAAAAAGTTTTCATTGGTAACGGAATGGGTATCTGGAACCATGTTGTAGCGTTGTACTGTCAATACCGCTTTTTTGAAGCGAAGATTCTCTTTAAGTGTTTTACCGTTATTAGGGATCCAGAACTCATCGGCATCATTATTGATAACCCAGTCTGCACCCAGCTCATTTTTTGCGATACGGGCAAGTTGAAGCATCCATTTTGCCTGCTTGTAGTCACCTTTTTCATCAATGATAACCATTTCAAATTCATCTTTGAGTTTTTCTAATATCTCACGTGTTCCATCTGAGGAGTTATTATCCATTACTGCAAATGCATCGACTCCGAGTTTTGCATGTGTTCGAATATTTGCCTCTATAATGTCGGCTTCATCTTTTACTAAAATAGTCATGACCAGACGAAAATTCTCTTTGTCAAACCGATGGAAAAAGTAGTCAATCATCTTAATATCCTCAAAAAAATTATGTCATTATAACTTAAAAATCTATGGTATCTATTGAAAGAAGAGGAATATGGTTCTGTTGCATTAGTTTTTGCATAGGAGTATCATTTTGACTAAATTCCAAAGCATAAACCTTCAGTTTTGGAGCGAGCCATTTGGCCATTAGTAACGTAGTTGATGCAAAGCTATAGACTTTTAGTTGCGGGTAGAGTAGAAAGATAAGTTCTGCTGAAAGTTCTTGGGGAATGATCTTATGAGAAGGAAAGTATGTAACAGAGATATTATCTCTTGGATGACACTTGATCGCAATATGGGATCTATGTCGAAGTTTTTCCTGTAGTTTCTGATAAATGGTCGGAGTCAGCATTTTTGGATGTGGAAGAAAAAGAACTCCCTGTATATCAGTATGAAGAGCTCCCAGGTCTATTTTAAGTGTATTGATCACCATTTTAAGCCAACTTTGAACTTGCGGTGTATGTAAACATGAGGTATCAAGCTCAAAAGCTTTTTTTCGCTTTAACTTGATATGTCTTAAGTGTGGAGCATAAAGATAAAGATAACGGATAGAGGAGCTACACCCTACACATGGAGGGATATATATTTTATAACCGTATATAAGATACTTAAGCCAGTTATCCAAGAATGTATATTGGAGTGGGTGTCGTTTTTCCAGCAGATATGAGTGCAATCCGTCATCCATATAGTCTATGGGGTATTGATTGTTTAGGTATGAGATCAGTGCTGCGGTTTCTGTCTTTCTATCGTTTCCTACAATGATCGAGCGGGGTTGAAGTTCTTCTACTGCATCGATCAAAGATGCAATCGTACGTCGTTTTGAAATAACTTTTTGATAGAGTGTTGTTTTATTACTACACAATAGTGTCATCTCTCGAAAAGGATTGCCTTCCCAATTTTGTAAAGTTTTAAAATAGATGTCATCAATCGAATCTCTGTCAATGTAGTAAAGATAGAATGCATATTTTTGTGAGCTGAGTGCAATAATAAGTGCATCAAAAAGATGTAGTGTTGTGGAAGCAATGAGAAGTATCGGTGTTTGCATACGCTTACTTTTTGTAGAGTTCGGGAAGATATACCTTCCATCGTTTGTGTACCCAGAACCATGGATCAGGTTTTTCTGTGATCACTTTTTGCATAACATCCGCTTGTGCTTGGGTCATGGCCTGAATATCGGCCTCCTTATCCTCTGTTTTTAGTGTAGGAATGGGAGGATGGAATGTTACGGTGTGATTTTGATAATCTTCCGTATGAATAAAAACCGGAATAATAACGGCATCCATACTTCTTGCAAGAATAGATGCAGCAGGAGAGTGTCCGGCAGGTTTGCCGAAGAAGTTGACCTTGATACCCCCTTGTTTCTCACCTAAACTTTGATCTGGAAGTAACCCTACGACTTTAGACTCTTTTAACGCCTTGATCATACCTCTCATAGCACCTTTACGATAGATGATCTCAACACCAAACCGTTCACGGTTATGCCGGAGTATCCTGTCCATCATATTGGAGTCCAGCTTACGGCCGACGGCAGCAAGGGTAATATTGTACTTTGATGCAATCGCAAGCGGAAGTAGTTCCCAGTTTGAATAGTGTCCGGTAATAAGTACAATACGTTTTCCTTCCGATAGTGCTTGAGAGAAATAGCTATCGTTCTTGAACTCGACAGAGGAGAGTAAAGAGGCTTTAGATATATTCTCCCTTTGTATGATCCCGCGAATAACTTGTAGTAAATTATAAAAGACAGTGATCGTGATCTTCTCCTTTTGAGTCTTGTCTAAAGGTGGGGAGAATGCGAGATCAAGGTTGGTTTCAATGATCTGACGATGCTTTTTAGAATGTGTGGCAAAGAGTTTTGCAAGTGTATGAAAAAAACGTTCAATAAAGGTATCGGGAAGTACTTTTGTAAGCCATGAGAAAGATCTGTAGAGGAAAAGGTAGAGATAATCACTAAGTTTGCGTAGAAACGGATTATGTTTTGCCATCTCTCAAACCCTCCCCTTTGCTTTTTTCCGCCGATTATAGCATGGAGTAGCTTTAGTCACTCTCTGAAAAAAGAGAGAAAATAAAGTTGGAAAGAGGTATAATCATATCTATATCCATTTTGAATAAGGGAAGTGTATGAAAGTGTTAGTGACCGGTGCAGCCGGTTTTATCGGATTCCATCTAAGTCGAGTACTTTTAGAAAGAGGGGATGAGGTTATCGGTATAGATAACATCAATGATTACTATGACATTAAGTTGAAGTATGCACGTCTAGCCCAGTTGGGAATTGATAAAAATGCTATTGCTGAGAGAAGAAGTGTTACTTCGAAGCGATACCCCGCTTTTATATTTCAAAAACTCGACTTAACGGATCGTGGCGGCATCAAGAAACTTTTCAAAGAGTCTTCATTTGATGCGGTGATCAATCTTGCGGCACAAGCAGGGGTAAGGTATTCTATAGAAAATCCTTATGCCTATATTGAAAGTAATATGGTCGGATTTTTAAATATCTTAGAGGGATGTAGAAATTATGGTGTTTCTAATCTTGCTTTCGCTTCAAGTTCATCGGTCTATGGCTTGAATCGCTCTCAGCCTTTTCAAACTTCCGATCACACCGATCACCCTGTAAGTTTGTACGCTGCTACTAAGAAGTCTAATGAGGTGATGGCTCACACCTATGCACACCTTTATGGGATCAAAGCGACAGGATTACGATTTTTTACAGTTTATGGTCCATGGGGAAGACCCGATATGGCACCTATGCTTTTTGCAGATGCAATCTTACATGATAGACCTATAAAAGTTTTTAATCATGGAGAGATGAGTAGAGACTTTACATATATAGATGATATTGTTAACGGCTGCATAAAAGTATTGGATAATCCTGCACAACCTGATCCAAAATGGAATCCTAATGATCCAGATCCCTCTTCTTCAAATGCTCCTTACCGTATTTATAATATTGGAAAGAACGCACCGGTTTCTTTAATGGACTTTATTCAAACGTTAGAGCGTAAACTCGGAAAGAAAGCTCAAAAAGAGTATCTTCCTATGCAAGATGGTGATGTCGCATCTACTTATGCGGATGTAAGTAGTTTAATGGAAGATTTCGGATATGCACCAAAGGTTGGGTTGGATGAAGGTATTGAAGTGTTTGTAACATGGTATCGTCAGTTCTACGGAAATCATTAACTAAAGAAGGTTGATATTGAAACAGTTATTTATCTATTTCCTCCCTTATTTAAAAGAGTATAAAAAGGAGTTCTTCTTTGCCATACTCGGTATGATCGCCGTAGCGGTAGGTACGACAGGTTCGGCACACCTTCTTAAACCTATTCTTGATGAGATATTCATTAAGAAAGATGCGGAGATGTTGAAACTCATTCCTTTCGCTATTGTAGGTGTTTTCCTACTTAAGGCAACAGGACGTTATATTCAGACGTACTATACTATTTATATCGGAAATGATATCGTACGGAAGATACGTAATAAACTATCGATGCATCTGATGCATCAGGATATGGTATTTCTCAATAGCATGCGTAACGGAGAGTTGTTAAGCCGTATGACCAATGATATCAATCGGGTTCAGAACGTTGTTTCGAAGTTGATCCCCAATGTCTTGATCAATGCGATGTTGATCGTATCGTTGACAGGGTACGTGATCTATCAAAGCCCTAAGTTGGCGTTCTATTTCCTTTTTGTGATGCCGCTTGCACTTCTGCCTCTTCAAAAACTGGCAAAGAAGATGAAGAAGTACTCCCGCTCCTCTCAGGAGAGTGCGGCAGATATGATCTCAAGACTTACGGAGATCTTCAATAATATTGAGATCATCAAGTCGAACTCTTCCCAACCTTATGAACAAGAGAAGTTCGCAAAAGAGAACATGAACTTTTTTAAACTCTCGATGAAGCAGAGTAAAACGGGAGCATTGGTTAACCCTGTTTTAGAGTTTTTCGGTTCTATAGCGATCGCCGTTGCGATCTATGTGGGGGGACAAGAGGTAATTGCAGGGCATATGAGCGTGGGGAGTTTCTTTGCATTTGTAACGGCACTCTTTATGCTGTACGACCCGATCAAGAAGTTCTCCAATATCCATAATCAGATGCAAGATGCCATTGCCGCGACCGAGAGGATAGAGGAGTTGCTTCAAACAAAGCCCAGTGTCGTTTCAGGAACAAGAATACTTGAGTCGGTCAAGGAGATAGCTTTTAAGGATGTCTCTTTGAAGTATGGTGACACGTGGGCACTCGAAGGCATAGATATCCAAGCCTATAAAGGTAAAGTATATGCATTAGTCGGTGATAGTGGTGCAGGAAAGAGCTCTTTGGTCAATCTGCTGGTACGGTTTTACGATGCAACATCGGGAAAGATATTGATCAACGGAGAGGATATCCGTAACTATACGCTAACATCACTACACAAAAAGATCGCATTTGTCACCCAGCGTATCTTTATTTTTCAAGATACGGTTGCCCAGAATGTCGCCTATGGAGAAGAGGTTGATACCCAAAGGGTAGTCAGTGCGTTGAAACAGGCACATGCTTGGGAGTTCGTGCAGAAACTTCCGGAGGGTATCGATACCTACTTAGATGAGTTCGGAACGAACTTGAGTGGTGGACAGAGGCAACGGATTGCATTGGCAAGAGCACTCTATAAGGATCCGGATGTTCTGATATTGGATGAAGCGACATCAGCACTTGACAATAAAAGCGAACAGGCGATCAAAGAGGCGCTAGAAGGGCTTAAGGATGATATGATCACCTTTATCGTAGCACATAGACTCACAACGATAGAGGATGCGGATGAGATACTGGTCTTCTCTGCCGGTAAGATCGCAGCAAGAGGAACCTATGCCACACTTCTTCAGGACTCAGATGCGTTCAAGAAATTGGCACAACAGTATGAGAAGGAGTGATCCTCCTCTCTTAAAATCCTATCTTCATTCCCCCATACCAACTGTTATTGAACTTGTGATCACCTTTGTCATAGTCTGTTTCAATGTTACGATAACCGGTATAGAGATGTACTTTGTTGATCACTTCCATATCCGCCTCAAGTCTATACTCAAGATATCCGTCTCCATCACTAAAACAGAGAACCGAAGGTGCGTAATCGACGCGCGTATTGATGTAGGTTGCCGGAATATCTTGATCAAACGGAAGTCTTAGACTTGCCTTGGCAAAGAGAGGAACTGCACCGAAATTGTCTGCAAAGACTCCTTCTAGTCCAAGTGTGAGGGTCAGTCCGTCTGCACTTTGAAAGTTGTTCGTTGCACCAAAACCGATCTTAAAGAGATTATCTTCATCTGTATGAAGGTAGTCCGCACTTACAATGTAGGTCATACCGTTATTGATCGCACGGCTAAGATCGATCTCCGCTTGCAGCTCTACATCTTCATCATTGACGTTTAGTCCAAGGCTACCCGCAAAAGAACCTGTCAGTAGTAGGGTGCTTAAAAGAATATGTTTCATCTATATTTTCCTGTCTATATTGATATTTACGCATATTATAGCAGGAAAATGTCTAATTTTAAATATGAAGTATAGGTATTTTAGAGGGGAGGACTAAATAGGCATTAGTCAACGGGCATATACTCTTTTTTTTGTGCCGCTTTTTTCTTTTTATGTGCCTTCTTCTTCTCTTCCATCATGGCTGCATCACGCAGATCCTCTTCATTGTCATAGCGTGCGGCGTCGATGAACTTGGATTGATCGTCGAACTGTCCTGTGCGAACCCCCCATAGTAGTGCGACAAGTCCTAATGCACCTAAAAAGGTGGAGACACTTAACATGAGGGTCATAATGTTTTCAGACATCGGTCGCTCCTTTGGCGGGTGAAAGTTTGAGGCTATTTTAGCAAAAGTTTGTGACAAAAAGTAAACAGCCCTCATAGAAGGAGGAGTGTTACTTCTTAAAACGCATCATCTTGATACGCATAGAGTTCCCTACGACTATGAGAGAGCTTAAGCTCATAGAGAGTGCGGCAACGAGCGGATTGACATGTCCCGTAACAGCTAGAGGAATGGCAACAAGGTTGTAGAGCAGGGAGAAGCCGAGGTTCTCTTTGACCGCTTTGAACGTCCGTCTTGAGATCCTAAAGGCATCATAAATGCTTTGTGGCGTCTCTTTAAGCAGTACGACATCACTGACGTTGATGGCAACGTCGGCACCACGTCCCATAGCGATCGCAATGTTTGATTGTGCCAAAGCGATAGCATCGTTGATCCCGTCACCCACCATGACCACCACCTCTTTTTCGGCTTGACGTTCTTGAATATAGACTGCCTTCTCTTGCGGTAAGAGTTTTGCATGTATCTCTTCAATGCCTACAGCTTTGGCGACACGTTGCGCACTCTGTTCGTGGTCTCCTGTGAGCATAACAACACGTATTCCCATCTTTTTGATCGCTTCGATCGCTTCTTTGGCTCCTTCTCGAACAGTATCGCTTAGTTCAAATGTCGCAACGATCTCATCGTCTATAGCGAAGAAGAACAACGAATGTTCCGATGAGAAGTCAGGCATGATCCCCGATCGTTCCATCAGTGCGGCATTTCCGCCTAGGATGCTTTTCCCTTGATAGGATGCGGTGATCCCTTTGGCTTCAATGCTTTTGATCGCTTCGAGCGGATGCTCTTTAAGGCTTTCGTACTGTGTTAGCAAATAGCGCTCGATCCCCTTTGAGATAGGATGGTTGGATGTACGTACCAATGAAAGAAGGAAGTCCGGCTGAAAGTTGGGAGAGAGGATCGCATTGACCACAGAGGGTTTCCCTTCGGTAATGGTACCGGTCTTATCAAGTGCAAGTAGTGTACTTTTTGCCATTGTTTCCAGGAATGTCGCCTCCTTAAAGAGCAGACCGCGTTTTGCTGCGACACCGATCCCGACAAGGGTAGACATCGGGGTAGCAAGCCCAAGAGCACAAGGACAGGCGATGACAATAACGGAGATCGCAACGATGAGTGCGTGTTCGAACCCGCCACTGCTGAAATACCATGCAAAGAAGGTAATGACGGCGATCGTTAGAATAACAAGCGAGAAGTATCCTGAAATGCTGTCTGCAAGTTGCTCGATACGCGGTTTTTTGGTAATGGCATCTTCAAGAAGGTTGATAATAGATGTAAGCAGTGAGTGTGAGGCATCTTTGGTCGCTTCATAGCGAATGACCGAATCAAGACAGATTGATCCGCTGCGTATCTCGTCACCTTTTTGTTTGAAGACAGGTTCACTCTCACCGGTAAGCGAGCTTTCGTCAAAGCTTCCCTCTCCATGGGTCACCACACCGTCTATGACGACCTTTTCTCCCGGTTTGAGTTCAATAATATCCCCCACCACGACATTCTCGATGCTTACGAGTGATTTGCTCTGATCCTCTTCGACCGTTACTTCCGTCGGGGTCGATCCGATAATACCGTCAAGGGTATCGACAGCATGTTTTTTACTCAAGACCTCCAGATATTTTCCAACCAGTACGAAGGTGATGATCATAACAACCGAATCGAAATAGACCTCCCCACTTTGGGTTACCATAGCATAGATGGAGTAGATATACGCAAGCAGCGCTCCTGAGGCAACGAGAGTGTCCATATTGACAAGTCGGTTTTTGAAACCGTAGTACGCCCCTCTGAAGAAGATCCATCCGGAGTAGAAGAGTACCGGTGTTGCCAGAATGAATTCGGCAACATTGAGAATATCTTTAAATCGCTGTTCCATTCCGGTAAAGTATCCTGCATATTGGGCAATGGCGATCCACATGATGTTCATGGTACCAAAGACACCCATCAAGATACGGGAGTAGTAGGACTTCTTGGTCTTGTTGGCACGTTCTTCTTGTAAAGAAGCATCGTAAGGGTAGGCGTTGTAACCGATATTACGGATGGTCTCGATGATCTTGGAGAGTTGTATCTCCTCTGGATCCCAGACCACTTTTGCCTTGTTGTTGGAGTAGTTGATGGTCGCATCGATGATCCCGTCTGTTTTATGCAGTACCTTTTCATTCAGCCATACACAAGCGGAGCAGTGGATCCCCTCGATAACAAGGTTGATCTCATAAAGACCGTCTTCGCTCTCTTTGATATATTTTTTCTTAAACCCTTCAAGGTCGAACTTATGAAGGTCATCAAGGTGCTGGGCGGCAGGTTGCAGCTTCGTATCACCGAGTTTGTCGTAGAAGGTATCGAGCCCTTCGCTCTCAAGCAGATGGTAGACCCCCTGACACCCCTTACAACAGAAGTGCAGGGTCTTGTCTGGGTACTCCTCCGTGATCATCACGGATTCATCGAAGTTAAGGTTACAGTGTGTACAGGGAACTTGTGCCAAGCTTATTCCTTATTGATCAAGTTGCTTATTTATAATTATGATAAGGTCGTAATGGAGGTGATTTTATCCAAAAGTGGGTAAAATCCTGCATGGAAAATGCCTTGACCTTTACTTTAATACTTGTTATCTTAGAACTTCTTGAAGCGATGCTTCAGTATGCAGATACGCTCTATGGGATCGTAGAGCGACTCTATGGATGGTACCGAAAAAGTATATTTCTTCTTTTTGCGGTGCATCCGACATTCTACTTTATCCTCTATGTTGTGGTCGTAACGGATATATTGAACTTCTATATGATCATGATCGTCGCCATGAAGCTATTCGATCTTTTTTACAAGATCGAGCTGATCCGTACGGTATTTATCAAGCAAGAGATACCTGAAGAGCTCGCTATGATACTGCAATGGCGTGTCCCCTCATGGTTCTTTCTGACAGGGGTCATGCTCTATCCGCCACTGCTCTATTATGCGTTGGTGTGAAAATATTTCAATTTTAAGGTTAGAGAAAGAGAGGGTACTTTACAGTTCCTCACTCCTCACTCCTCACTCCTCACTCCTCACTCCTCACTATACGGATCCCTGATCGATCATCGAATCGGCCACTTTTCTAAATCCTGCGATATTCGCACCCGTAACAAGGTCGCCTTCACATTCGAACTCTACGGATGTACGGTAGGCGGTATCGAAGATATTGTTCATGATCTGGCGTAGTTTAATGTCGACCTCTTCAAAGCTCCAGCGTGCCATAGAGGCGTTCTGACTCATCTCTAGCTGACTTGTGGCAACACCGCCGGCATTGGCGGCCTTACCCGGTCCGAATTTGATGTTCCTCTCTTTTAAGAAAGCGACTGCTTCGGGTGTGGTCGGCATATTCGCGCCTTCATTGACCAAAATACAGCCATTGGCAACGAGTTTCTTGGCATCCTCCAAGTTAAGTTCATTTTGAGTGGCACTTGGAAATGCAATGTCACATGGAACATCCCAGACCATATGTCGCCCGTCAGGGTAGTGTGCAACGGAGGTATAGACCGCATCGGGATGGATCTGCCCGTAGACCTCCAGTGACTGGTGATTGATCTCCTTAATGGCTTTGAGGGAGTTGAGGTCGATTCCGTTCTCATGGTAGATAGTCCCTCTGGAGTCACTGCATGTTACAGGGATCGCACCCATATCATAGAGCTTCTCTATGGTATAGATGGCAACATTTCCGAGCCTGAAACACAGCAGCGTTTGCCCTCAAGCGAGTCTCCGTATTTGTTTAGAATATTCTCCGCAAAGTAGACCGAACCGTAGCCAGTTGCTTCTTTACGGGTGTTCGAACCTCCCCAGTTGATGCTTTTGCCTGTAAGTACCCCTTCGAAACGGCGTGTGATCTTCTTATACATCCCGAACAAGTAGCCGATCTCCCTTGCCCCTACACCGATATCTCCGGCAGGAACATCTTTGGTCTCTCCAATATGTTGGTAGAGTTCGGTCATGAACGCTTGGCAAAAACGCATGATCTCATTGTCGCTTTTGCCTTTGGGATCGAAGTTGCTTCCTCCTTTGGCACCGCCGATAGGCAACCCTGTGAGGGCGTTCTTGAATATCTGCTCGAATCCGAGGAACTTGATGATGCCCAGATTGACCGTAGGGTG
>JAMORY010000017.1 GCA_027063305.1 Sulfurovum sp.
AAAACTTCGTGAGATGACCGATGCGGGAATGATGGACTGTAAAAAAGCCCTCACTGCCGCTGACGGTGACATGGACAAAGCGGTTGAGTGGCTTAGAGATCAAGGTATCGGTGCAGCTGCGAAAAAAGCAAGCAAAACGGCTGCTGAAGGTGCGATCGGTGTAAAAGTCGAAGGACCTAAAGCAGTGATCGTTGAGATCAACTCTCAAACGGACTTCGTTGCACAAAACGATAAGTTCAAGAACTTGATGAACGAAGTGATCGAGCATGCTTTCAACAATGATCTTGAAGATGCTGAAGCTATTAACGCATCCGAGATCAACGGACAGCCATTTGCTGAGTTCTTGGCACAGAATATCGCAATTATCGGTGAAAACCTTGTTGTAAGACGTGCAGCGCTCATCAAAGGTGACGAAAAAATGGCAGTAAGCGGTTATGTTCACTCAAACGGTCAGAACGGTGTTATCATCGCGGCTGAGTGTGAAGATGCTGAAACTTGTGAAAAAGTAACGCCTGTTCTTAGAGAGATCGCAATGCATGCTGCTGCAATGGCTCCTAAGACACTCTCTTACAAAGATTTTGATGCTTCTTACGTTGAAGAAGAGACAAAAGGTCGTATCGAAGCGATCAAAAAAGAGAATGAAGAGCTTGAAAGACTTGGCAAGCCGCTTAAGAACATTCCTCAGTATATCTCAAGAGCACAGTTAACTGATGAGGTGATCGAAGCGGCTAAAAAAGCGATCGAAGAAGAGCTCAAAGCTGAAGGTAAACCTGAGAAGATCTGGGACAGAATCCTTCCCGGTAAACTTGAAAGATTCATCTCTGATAACACGACGCTTGATCAGGAGCAGTGTCTTCTTGATCAAAAATTCGTTATGGATGACTCTAAGACCGTTGCTGAGTACTTTGAAGAGAAGTCTAACGGTAAAGCGAAGATCACTACATTTACGCGTCTTGAAGTAGGTGAAGGGATCGAAGTAGAAGAGGAAGATTTCGCAGCGGAAGTTGCAAAACAGATGGGTGCGTAACCCAGCCTCTTTACAAGGCAAGCGGTATGCGCTTGCCACGCTCCATTTTCTTCTATTTTCTTCTATTTTCTTCCATATACATTAAAAATTTATGTTATGATACCTTAAAAAGAGGGTCTATAATATATGTCTAAAATACTTTTACAAGCAATGGATATCGCACATCGTTTTGATACGGAACTCTTTCATGATGTCCACTTTACTCTCTTAGAAGGAGAAAGTATCGCTATTGTCGGTAGAAGCGGTTCGGGAAAATCTACGTTACTTCATATTTGTTCGAGCTTTATCAAACCGCAGAAGGGAAGTATAGAACTTTTGGGAGAAACACTATATGCCATGCCTGATCGATATATCGAATCGGTAAGACGGTATAATATCGGTATCATTTTTCAGTTTCATTACCTTTTTAAGGGAATGAGTGCGATGGAGAATATTGAAGTGGCTACACTTCTTGCTAATGAAGTCTTAGATCAAAAATTGCTAGAGCGTTTAGAGATATCCGATGTGATGGGGCAGAAGGTCAGTGAGCTATCAGGAGGACAACAGCAGCGTGTTTCGATCGCACGGGTGTTAAGTAAAAAGCCCAAATTGATATTTGCAGATGAACCGACAGGAAACCTTGACAGTGAGACTGCTGCGTTGGTAATGGATGTACTACATGAATATGTATCACAATACGGTGCAGGGTTGATCGTGGTAACTCATGATATGCAAATAGCGGCACAATGTCATAAAACCTATCAATTAAGCCAAAAAAAATTAAATATTGTCAAATAATCTCATTTACCTTTGCTGGTTCTTTCTTAAATTTATCAAAATATCATTATTTTTATATATAGTGTTACTATTTTACAATGTAGGGATATCAATATAAGATTTAGTAGATAGATTAAAAATACTTTTGTAGTTAAAATACTATAATTAGTTTACCTTATGAGATCACACGAGTGTCCAGAAGTGACAAAAAAGAGTTATGTATTGAAGGAGATTAAGTATGTCAGAAAATCAAGAAAAACCCGAGATGGAAATGCAAAGAAGAGGCTTTTTGAAAAAAGCCCTTTATGCAACCCCGACCGTTGTTCTGTTAGGAACGATCGTAAAGCCCGTAAAAGGGCAAGCAGATGGATTTGGTGCAACACCAAGCGATCCAGGTACAGAGTAAGGAGTAAAGATGAAAAAAAGTATATTAAGCATACCTGTTGCTATTGCATTATGGGGTAGTGGTCTTTATGCAGGTTCGGTAAATGAAACAGTTTCAGATCAGTTTGATACAGTGGCTTACGATATAAATGATGGAAGCATAAACTTTTCAGGACGATGGATTGATAGTGAGGATCAAGATGCCGAAAATGGTCAAATCACGATAAACGACTATGGTGCATTAAGACTTAAAAATATTGATAGTTATACCATAACAAGAATGTATGACCTTTCACATGCTGTAGGGGACGTTGATCTGAACCTTACTTATAAGAGAGCAGATGGTGATGAGGTTCTGGATGTTTTACTTTGGGATAACGATAACAGTGAATGGGATATTATTGCTCAGTTGGATCCTAGTGACAATAATTATCATGATTTTGGCTATACAATCAGTAAAACCAATCATCCTGAATACTTTTCTACAAATGCTGCAATCCGTTTTGCAGGAGATGATACTTCATGGCAGAATGATGATGACTGGAAGATAGGAGAAGTGAAGTTTACAATCCCATATAATGACACAGATGCAGACAGTGTATCAGATGCCAAAGACATTGATAGTGATGGAGATGGTATCTTAAATGCTGTAGAGATCCAAGGTAATGAAAGTTGTGGATACGGTTTTTATCAGGTAATCAGCGGTGTATTGTATGTGTATGACCCTGAGCATAGTACCTATACCCAAATAGGTGATCAAAAGTTAGACTATAATGCATTAGGTTATGATCTTGATACTGGATCTATGTATGCAACTGTAAGGGAAGATGGAGAAGATGACTATGGAAATACTCTGTCTACTAATGATATGATCAAGATTGATAGACAAACGGGTAAGATCAAAAAAGTTGGAAGTATAAACTATGGTAGTGCAGTCGGTGACTTCTATGATGGCAAATTTTACTATGTGGATTCTGCAAACAATAATGATCTTCGTGTTTGGGACCCAAAAACAAATACAGATGATGTATATATTGATGGTGCCGATCTAAACACTGTCTATGATATTGCATTTATGGAAGATCAAAATGGTGATGTGTTTGGTTATGGAATGGGTGGGACTACATTATATCGTATCGATATGACAGAGAAAAGTGTAACAACAAATGCAACTGATATTGAAGCACCGGTTGATGGTGGTGAACTATCAAATTCATGGGGTGCAGCATTTGTTGCAAATGATAATGAACTTTTCATCTCAAATAACAATGGATATATCTATCAGATTACAGACTATGATACTGATACCCCAAAAGCAACATTTAAATACCGTTCAGCATTGACTAACTCAAATGATGGTGCCAGTTGTAGACATAAAAATATGTATGCACCGGACAGTGATGGAGATGGTTTTAAGGATTACCTGGATTTAGATAGTGATAATGATGGAATTCCAGATAATATCGAAGCACAATCAACATCTGACTATACAGCCCCGAGCGGTACGGATGATGATAATGATGGTCTAGATGATGCCTATGACAGTAATACAAGTGACGTATCTGGAAGCTATGGTCTTGTTCCTTTGGATACAGATGGTGATCATACACCTGACTATGTAGATAGTGATAGTGATAACGATGGTTATACAGACTGTGAAGAGGGTCATGTCGATGCGGATTGTAACAATATCACAGTAGGTGGTAACGGACTTGCTAGTTGGGCTGATGGGGATGATGATGCATATACGGATCCAAACGGGAATGTAAATGATCCGGAAGATGATGGGAATCTTGTTAATGAAACAGGTGATTCGACAGAAGCAGGCTATAGGGAGTTCCTATGTGGTAATACACAGTTCCAACTTACTGAGTATCAGTGGAGAATGATCAGTGTTCCGTGTAGTACGGGGGATATTGCCATTAAAGACCTCTTTAGTATGTTGGGTACGTACGGCGATACCAATAACTGGGTTATGTACAAGCAAACCGGGA
This sequence comes from Sulfurovum sp., assembly GCA_027063305.1. Taxonomy (GTDB): domain Bacteria; phylum Campylobacterota; class Campylobacteria; order Campylobacterales; family Sulfurovaceae; genus Sulfurovum. Next base: position 4,162 of record JAMORY010000017.1, read on the forward strand.
CAACCGACAACTATGAGGTGAATGATACACATAAAAATACGGATAAAACACAGCTTGCAGATACCGATACGCTGGAAGTCGGGAAAAGCTATTGGATCATTGCCGATGCAAACCACAGTATTACGATCGATAAAACACTGAATGGATTGGCTCCAACTTCAGCAGTAAATAGTAGTGATGTTGGGATCAGTGATGATCTTTTCTCTTCTATACATGAAGTAGCCCTTCCTGCAAATAGTGCAGATAATGAAAAGAAATACATGACTGGGAATGTATTCCCGTATAGATTTGATTTCTCGAAACTCTACTTTAAAAATGAAGATACAGACTATAAACCTATGGGAGATACTACAAATGATACGTATGTGCTAGCACGTATCTATACACATGATAGCTCAGATACAAGTGATAAGAATACCAGTGCAGGTGGTGGATATACGGTGATCGATCCTGCAACTCCAGGTCTGAGTGAAGGGCAAATTGTACCTATGGAAGGGTTCTTTATGAAGTTTGAAATAGAAAGTAATGAAAAAAACAATAAAATTGCATATCCTTTGATGATGCAATATGGAAATTAAGGTGGATAACATGAAAAGAAAAGCTAGATTATTGGGAACAGCTTTACTAATTGGAATAATGACAGGATGTGATAGTACTTCTGTAGAAAGCCCGGATACAACAACTGATACGATTGCCCCTGTTACAACAGAGGTGGTAACAAAAAAAGTTGAACCTAGTGGTTGGTATATGAGAACAGTGGTTAGTGCTGTGAGTGAAGACGGAACAGTCTATTCTCATAACACAGCAGGTGTTTTTGGAGAGTTGGATGAGAGTACGGACGGGCTGGACAGACACGATGTTCCTAGCTCCGGGAGTGCGATCATTCAAGTTCGTTTTATCAATGATCAATTTGATGAGGGAGAAGAGTACTACTCGGACTACCGTGAGTACAATGCATCCTCATCGAAAAAACAGACATGGACATTCCTTGTTGTAAATGAGATAGAAGAAGATCTCTCTAGTGCAAGATTACAAATAGGTGTGGAAGCACTAAAAAATGTTTACAGAAAGAGTGATAATACCTACTATGAGACGACATCTACGGATCAGAGTAAAAGAGACAGTCTTGTTCTGATCGACCTAGATAATAACCGTACGTATAAATACGAAGAGTTAAAAAATGCTGATCTTTCTATGGATGGCAAAAATACAAGGCAATTTAGATGGGTGTTAAATGGTGAGGTGGATACACTAGATACCACACCGGTTAACTTGACAAAGTATCAACAGCCGTTTAAAAAGAAAATATATACCTCTTCAACCGACAAGTTCGGTCTTCCTCCACAATAAAGATATATCCTAAAGTACAAAGTACTTTAGGATAACAGAACAATAGATTTATCTATATAACTATGAATTATTATCTAATAATAAAAATTCTCTACTTTGATATTTTCTATGATATAATTACAATATATTTATGATATAATATAGTATAAAAAGGGAGTGATATATCATGAAACGATTACATCTGGCACTATTGAGTCTCTTCTGCTTGCATATGTCTTTATTTGCTTCAACTGTTATTATTGATAACAATGATACACAAGCGATCGATGACAGGACATGTTTTGATGTGACCTTTGATATGAATAGCTCCCTTATCCTAACTAATACTAGAATAGATATCAATATTACACATACCTATCGTGCGGACTTGGATATCTCTTTGAAGTCACCTTCAGGTACGACGGTCGATCTTACCAGTGATAATGGTGGAGGCAGTGATAATCTCTATGTAATGTTTGAAGATAACGCAACAGAGTCCATTACGGATGACAATAGTGACCAGAGCACATTCGTTGCCCGTAAGCCCGAAGGAACGCTCTCTGATTTTAATGATGAAGATGCAGAGGGGACTTGGACACTTACCGTTTGTGATGATGCCCGTCAAGATACCGGTACTTATTATAATGCTAGACTCTACCTTATCGATACACCTCCGCCACCTGTAGAAACAGGTCTTATGGTCAATTTTTATATGGATGAGTGTTATTGGTTGGGTGGTGCGAACGGTGTGGATGATGATGTCATCGATAGCTCCGGAAATGGATTGAATGCACAATCAAGAAATAATGCGGACAATACGGCAACGAATTCGGTCATATGCCGTGCAGGTGACTTGAACAATACCTATAGTGATGCGGATGAGAGCGATGCTGTATTCTATCCCAATGAAACCGATAATGAACTTGATATAGGGAAGAATGCCCCCTTTAGTGTATCGGCATGGCTCTACCGTCACGATGGAGATGATAAGTGGATGGCTGCGGTGATCAAGGTCAGTGATGAGTCTTGGGATGATGGCTGGGGACTTGTCCATACAAAGGACTCGGGAAATAATATCGACTTCTTTGTCGATGATTACGGCACGTATGCCAGAACGTCGCTTCAAACGGATAAATGGACACATATTGTAGCGACCTATGACGGTTCGACTATTAAACTCTATAAGAATGGTGACTTGGTTACACAAAAGAGTCAAGATAGTTATAACTCTGGGGCACATGCAGTGATGGTAGGAGATGACGTCTCAGGGAGTGATATTGATGATCGCTGGCAGGGCGGACTTGATGAAGTGAAGATATGGGGTCGTGTATTGTCAGATGATGAGGTTAAAGAGATATACGATAATGAGAGTAATGGATTGAACTTCGATGGTACGACCAGAGAGTGTAAGCAGTGTAACGGCTCTTCGATCGATGCAGATAGTTGGGCGTTTATTGGAATTCCTGTAGACTTTAGAGGTGAGAGTATTACCGTTGATGATGTCTTTGGAGACGATATGAACGGAACCTATGAAGATGACTGGATATTGTATAAACGTACATATAGTACAACGGATAACAGTAGTGACTATGAAGCATTAGCACTTGATGATACGTTGGAGTTCGGTATCGGATATTGGCTTGGAAGCCGTTATGATAATGAATGGTTCGTTGATGGTCAACCAAGTGTTGACTATAATTCAACCAATGATGATTGTGTGCGAAGTCCATGTGTAGAAATCGATCTTACACCGGTAACACTTAATTTCGAAGAAGATGAAGATGACGGTTCTGGCCCATATCGATATAATATGAGTGGTTTTATAGGATTGGATAAGCCTGTAGATTGGGCAGATTGTCGATTCATCATTGATGGAACAGCTTATACACCAAGTGATGCGAATGCTTCAGGATTTGCCAATAAGCAGATCTGGCTCTATAACGGCACAGGAACAGATGCAAGTAATTCATATATTACCTGTGATGATACAATGGATTGTAAGTTGGTTCCATTCGAAGGATTCTGGGTTGAATTACACGGGCCAACAAAAGGGAAGACAGTGAAACTGTTGATCCCAAAGGAGTAAGGGATGAAAAGATATATCGTATTAAGTCTATCCGTACTGAGCCTGATTGGATGTGGTAGTGTTGAAGAGGAACCTGTACCACAACCTGAAGTAGTGAACGATACAGTTACGATTGTAGATGGAAACAGTACTAGGATCGATGTGTTGGCAAATGACATGGTTAATGATTGTACTAGTGCGAAAGTGGTCTTGATGACACCCCCTAAAGAGGGGAATGCTACAATTGTGGATAATAAGGTTACATATATACCTAGTGCCGGTTTTTCTGGTAAAGACAGTTTTACATACTGTGTCGAAACAAGAGGTACAGTGTGTAGTAAAGAAGCGCAGGTTATGATAACGGTAGAACAACCTTTAGTGAAAAGAACAATGCGTGAAATATTGAGGGATCCGAAGAACTGGTATATGCAGTTTTATGCAAAAAACCTTGATAGTGCACAGCTATATCGTGGTGTGAAGGTGGGTGAACTGGATAAAGGGACAACTACAAAGAATTACTCATTAAAGGCATTCTCGGGATCAGGCTACCCTTATATCAAGATCACTGCGGTTGATGCGGATGGAGAGATAGCAGGAAGCTTTACAACTTTTTATAGACCCTATACTGAGATAGAGAATGAAAAAAGATGGCGTTTTAAGGTAGAGGTAAGCCAGACAGATGCTCTTGTAGAACTGGGGTGGCAAGGGCTTTATGTTCTGAATCCATATGTAGACAGAACGGGAAGAGAACGTTTTAAAGAAAATATTGTTTTACAGCATCCGTTACTGAAACGTATGAAGCTGATCGATACGGAGAACGGGGAAGAGATATCTGCGATCTATAACGGATACTTACAAAAATATAGGTTTTCAATGGATGGCAAAAACGTACGTTGGTTTGAATGGATTTTAGAGAGTGAAGATATTGCACCGTCAACACAGAAGGTGCTCTTTAAAATAGAGAAGAAACGTCAACTCTTAAAGGTATGGAAAAATACGTTTGATCCTAAAAAGCCTCCTGTTACAGGATTGCAACATGAGTGACAAAAGTTCGAGTTTACAAAGTCGAAGAAGTTTTTTACAAAAAGCTGTTTACCATGCACCTGTACTTTATGCATTAGGTTCTATTGTAAACCCTACAGAGATCGTTGCAGATGCTTCAGGAGGCCCTGCCGGGCCTCCAGGTAATGGGTTTTGGAATGGTAAAAGTGTCACGGCTCCTCAGCCAAGGCAGACATTACGGTTTTAGTGTAGCGGGGATAGTGAATATAAAATAAAGGCAGAAGTATATGGGGCAGTGGAGAGAGTGGGATGTGAATAGATCGGAAGAGATAGATATGAAGGTGTTGCTTTTATCTTTAATGGAGTATCGCCGTTCTATCTTTTTTGTAGTAGTTGTTACAACGCTGATCTCTGCATATATCGCGTATTTCAAACCTTCCATATATAGTGCTGAGACACTTGTTAAGATCACTTCAGAACGGCAAGGATATTATGAAGACTTTTTAATGGTCGCCCCGGTAGGACAGAATGGGGAGATCGATGATGATCTTATTGTTTTTAAGAGTAGACCGATAGCAGAGAGAGTACTAAAAAAACTCAACCTTGGTACGCGCTACTATACAAAAAAGCGTTTACGTACGCTTGAACTCTATAAAAATACACCTTTTACGGTTAGCTATACCTATCTATCCCCAGATATCTATGGGGTCCCTTTTTTAATCGTACCTGTAGATAAGGAGCATTTTCGCCTTGAGCTTAAAGAACACCCCTCCAGTATTGTAGATATACTTCTAGCGTATATATTTGAACCATCTTCGGAGAAAACTAAAGGTAAGGTTTATACATATGATACGACTATCCAAAATGAGCTTTTTACTCTGCAAGTACATAAAGTATATGATCTTTCCCAAAGAGAGTATTGGTTTACAATGGTCCCCAATGAGAGAATGGTCAACTTTGTGCAAAGTGGGATCTCCGCCTCGACCATAACGAAGTTTGGAAGTATCGTTTCGTTAAAGTTCTATGATACGGTGCCAAGTCGTGCGGCAGAGATCATCAATCAGGTGGCAGAAGCGTATATAGAGCAGAATTTGGAACTAAAGTCAAAAGGGGCGAAAAAGCAACTTTACTTTATAGATATGCAGTTGGATGCGATCAATAAAACATTGAAAGGATCAGCAGAAAAGCTGCAAAAATATAAAGCCACCAACATAGTTGTGAACCTTTCAGAGAAAGCACAGTTGACAGCCAACAAGTTGAGTGGATATGAGAGTAAGCTCTATACGGTCAATATGCAACTTGAGATAGCAGAGAGTATGTTAATGCATATTATACAGCAGAAGAGTACGACAATGTTCAGTCTGGACTATGGACAGAGTGATAATGTCGTTATCAATAATCTTTTGGAGAAGATCCAAAAAGCAATGACAAAATATGCGGCACTCTCTGCTAAATATACAGAAAAACACCCGGGTGTGATCACATTGAAAAAAGAGTTACGTTTTTTACGAGAGTCTTTGATCAAGACACTTCAAAGCCATATTGCAACGCTCAAAAAAGAGAAGATCCATCTTCAACAAGTGATCGAGGAGCAGCAAAGGCGTTTACAGGAAGTACCAAAACAAGAACAGCAGCTTGAGCAATTAAGCAGACACTTTATGGTGAATGAAAAGATCTACTCCTATCTGCTTGAAAAAAGAGCAGAGACCGCTATCTTGGCATCTTCAACGATCTCAAATACCCATATCGTCCAAAAAGCTTTAGCTCCTTATTATCCTGTTAAACCAAAGCGAAAGCTTTATGTCTTTATTGGCTTTTTGATAGGAATAATATTAGGTGTTCTTCAAGCACTGATTAGAAACTTTTTGGATAATACCATCAAATCTAATGAGGATATTGAGAAATTAACGGATATACCCATTTATGGGACGTTACCTATTATAAAAGAGAAGAAAGGGCTTTCTGCCTATATGGAAGCGGTTCGTTCTTTATGGGTCAATCTTGCTTTTGTTCGGGGAAAGGGAAAGAGCAAGGTTGTTTCGAGCACTTCCAATATTTCGGGAGAAGGGAAGACCTTTACCATATACCATTTAGGAAAGATGATCGCAAAAAGCAGTGAAGATCGTGTTGTGATACTGGATATGGATATGCGCAGAGCAACACTGCATAAAAAATTTGGAATAACAAACGATCATATAGGTGCTAGTACGGTTCTTAGCGGTGCACACACCATAAAAGAGGCTATTAGACATACAGATATACCAAATCTCGACCTTATTTTAAGTGGTCCTAAAGCGCCTAACCCGACACGCCTTATTATGTCTGATGCATTTGATGATATGCTGATTGAACTTAGCAAAGAGTATGATCATATTTTAATCGATACACCACCTATCGGGATTGTATCGGATGCGATGAAGATCATGCATGCTTCAGATCTTGTGTTATTTATTATAAAGGCGGAGTATTCAAAAAAAGAGTTCATTCAAACGATCAACCGCTTAAACAAAAAAGAAGAGATCAACCTGGGGATCGTACTTAATGGTGTGGATTACGAGAAGTCCTATTACTATTATGGGTATGGTTACCAATATACTTCAGATGAGTACTATTTGGAGAGGTAGAGACAATAAGTTTATCAGATAAGTGTATGGTACAATACGATTTCTAATAAAATGGGGAGGGGATACTTTTGGCAATATATACGTATCGTACGCTCTACCAAGAAGTACGTCGCCTACATAAGGATTTTTGGAAAACAAATATCTATGGTCTGATAGGAACACTCCTTCTCTTGCCTGTTCCTATTTTTTTCCCCTTTTTGATCGATGAGGTTCTTCTTGCCCATCCTGGAAAGCTTACACACTACCTCTGGCCATTGACAGGAGGCTCGATATGGGTTATGGTACTTATTGTATTTATCATTGTGATGGGATTGAGGATAGTTGCATTTGTTATCAATAATAAAAAAAGTTTTTATGCAACAAAGATATCGCAACATATAGCATATCGTTTAAGGGTACAAATTCTTGAGCATTTAAAAAGAGTCTCCATGAGAGAGTATGAGGTTTTAAGATCCGGAGCGATCACAACGAAGACGCTACAAGATGTTGAAACACTTGCTTCATTTGCTTCGAGTGCAGTCACTACAGCATTAAGTGCAGGAGTTATGTTGTTAGGGATCACTATTATTCTGATCTCAATGAATTGGATGTTGGCACTGCTTATTTTATTATTAAATCCATTTGTGGTCCTTTTTTCTAAAATTCTGGGACGAAAAGTGGCCAAACTCTTAAAGCAAAAACATGAGGCTTATCAGATCTATCAAGAGATGATACATGAGACGATAGAGTTGTTCGTTCAAGTGCGTGCTTCAAATAGAGAAGAGCATTTCTTTGAGTGCTTGAAAACATATGCAAAGAGAATCGAAGAGAGTAGTATATCGTTTGGTTATCAAGCGTCTGTAGTAAGAAGTGCGTCCACCTTGATGGTCATGGGTATGACCGATATTGTTCGGGCGTTAGGTATCATTGCCGTTGCATATAGCGATCTTACTTTAGGGATGATGATCGCTTTTTTATTTTATCTCTCTACGCTCTCTACACCTATTCAACAACTGATGGGATTGATCTTGCACTATCAACGTACAGAGCCTGCACTGGAGAGGATCAATACACTTTTAACATTAGAGCGTGAACCTGATCATCCAACTCAAGTAAACCCCTTTTCCCAAAAAGGAAGTGTTTCTATTGAAATGAAAGATATCTCTTTTGGTTATCTTGCGGATCATGAGATCCTCCATAGTGTCAGTCTGTATGCATCTGAGGGAGAGACCATTGCATTAATAGGGAAAAGTGGTAGTGGGAAAACTACATTGGCACAACTTTTAGTCGGCTTCTATCAGCCTTGGAAAGGTCAGATATATTATGGAAGCACACCCATAACGTCCATTGGTCTTACATGTGTACGGGAGCATGTATCTTACATGCTTCAACAAACACTTTTTTTTAACGATACGGTACGTATGAACTTGACACTTGAGCGTGACTTTTCAGATGAGCAGATATGGAAGGCTTTAGAAGAAGCACAATTAGATACATTTGTAGGGGCACTTCCCGAAGGCTTGGATACACGCATAGGAAAGAATGGGATCCGTCTTTCCGGAGGTCAACGGCAGCGGTTAGCGATCGCTAGACTGATCCTTTCTGATCCTCAAGTCGTTATTTTCGATGAAGCGACATCTGCTTTGGACAATAGTACGGAATATGCATTATATGAGACATTGGCTCCGTTTCTAAGGGGGCGTACCGTGATCATTATCGCACACCGTACTATGACGATCAAACAGGCGGATCGTATCTATGTGATCGATAATGGCCATGTTAAAGCAGAGGGTACATACGAGTCGCTTAGTGAAAAAGGGATGATCGTGGAGGATTTTGATGTTTCGTAAGCTCAAACGGTTCAGTATGCTTTCCTCGAAGGAGCGGATATTGTTTGTGGAAGCTTATATATATACTGGTATCTACCGTTTATCGTTATTGGTATTATCCTTTAAGTTCCTAACACGTACGCTTGAGCAGTATAAACCTGGAGAGAAAGTCCCTTCTTTGAGCGGTTTTCAAAAAGATGAAGCGAAGATGATCGGAGAAATAGTAGAGAAAGCTGCTATGAACACACCGTGGCAGAGTGCATGTCTTGTACAAGCCTTAAGTGCGCAAAAAATGTTACGGTGCCGTAACATCCCCGGTTTTTTTGCACTTGGTGTCAGAAAAGATAAAGATAAGATGAAAGCACATGCCTGGACATTGTGTGATGATATGGTCATTACCGGTAGATTAGGGTATGAGAGCTTTACGGTCGTCTCTCTTTTTGGTTGGCAGGTATTACACGATAGCAAGCAGGAGAGTACATGAAAAGCAATATACATCAATATACGATCTTTGGAACGGAGATACGATCAGATATTCCTTTCCCTCTGCAACTTCCTTCTTCATCGCAGACACGGTATATGCTTACACTGTCTTCAGATGTACCCTCTTTTTTTCATGAAGCGATCAGTTGTGGCTTTTTGCTTTATCGTGCACATGGAAGAAGTGTGAGACTTTACTCCAACAGAGAGTTTGCAGGAGAAAGCTTTAAGGATCAACCGTGGTGCTATGAAGTTGAAGGAGTGGGATCTTTTTATTGGAAAGGAGGGGGGGGAAGTATCTATTATGATTTTGGAGAAAGTCCAGATACGCATCTTCTCTCTTTTTGGTTCATTCACCTTATGTTACCGTTCTTCTTCGCACTTGAAAAGAGATATGAGATGTTCCATGGAGGAGCGGTTCTGATAGAGGGGAAAGCCGTTATGTTCTGTGCCCCCTCCATGGGTGGTAAATCTACAATGACAGACTATTTTATTCAAAAGGAACATACGCTTATCTCTGATGACAAGATTCCTATGATCGTAGAAAATGGACAATTCATGCTTACGGGAAGTCACCCTTATCATCGTCCTTACCGTAAGTTTGAAGATCTGGGATATCGAGTATCTGACTTCCTTGATAGCTATCTACCACTTCATGCCATGTACATTTTGGAAAAAAGTGAACATAATGCCCCGATAACGATAGAAGAGGTAAGAGGGTTTGGAAAATTCAATGCGATGCTCCCTCATTATCTATTCTCTTTTCCTTCCCAAAAACAGTATAGAATGACCTGTCTTTCGAAGTTATTAAATAAAATCCGCGTATTTAGAGTCTATCGGCCTTGGAATATTTCACGTCTTTCTGAGGTATATACATCAATTGTTGAACATAGTAAAACTCTTTGACTTCTTATATTTAATTTCATGAAAATCATTAAAAGATTTTATTTTTGATATATTTTAATGATATTCTTCTGGTAATATACATGCATAAACGCTACAAAGGAAGGGGGGAGTCCTTACTTTGATGCGTCTCTGGTTGATGTTTTCAAACAGAAATGCCAAACCCGTTGTGAAGCGGGGACGGAAAGCCACGGGTCTCAGGGGGGAGACAGCCGGGTTGCCTCATTGTTCAACTTTTACATTTCAGAAAAGCCAAACTTGATGCGAATCAGGGACGGAAAGCTACGGGTCTCAAGCAGACGGCCGGGTTGCCTCAATCATAGAACATTCAATAAACAAAGGAAGAATGGAATGAATAGAAAAGTCTTTTTAAGTCTGGTTGCAAGTATGGTTGTCGCAGGAACACAAGCAAATGCATTTGGATTTGGTGGTATGAGTGGTAACAACTCTACAACTACTAGTGGTACTACAGGTAACATGGCTGGTGCTTCAAATGGTATGGGAGGAAGTGTTCAGTATGGTATGAATGCAAACGGAGGCTATATCTGTATAGATGGTTTCAGCCCTATGGGTGGTGGAAGCATGGCGATGAGTTATGGTTCTGCTAGTGGATGTGGTGCAGATGACTTTGACTTCTACTACAAAACATTTGGTGGGTTTATAGAAGAGAGTTCAGAGTATAACTCTCCAAATATGCATCCAGGTAAAGATGATACAACTCAGGATGGTTTCTGGTGGAGAGAGGGTAAATTCTCTGCAAATGTTTACTATGGTGATATGGAAAATGACGGTAAAAGATACGCCGATGATCCAAACGGGGCATACCCAGCATGGACTTGGGGACACCCTGAAAAAGCACCATTTGTAAGTGAAGATGGTGCAGGTGATGATATAGGTGGTTCTAACGGTATAGGACTTGGTGGATTTGGTATGGGTGAAGGAAACAAACTCAAAGCTGGTGATACAGATACATTTTATCCACTTAACTTCATAGAAGTGAACAACTACAAAAATAGCTTTGTTGGTACACACTCTTCAGATGTAAGCTGGAATGTAGCTATCTATGACAAAGACCACAATGAAGTGTTCAAGAAGAACTATACTACTACTATGTATTATTGGGAAACAATTAACTTCCAAAGAGATAGCTGGGGGCTGATCTGTCCAAGAAGCAGTGTTGATGCAGGTGAAGTGGTAAATGATCTTGCTTATGATACTGCGGTACATGAAAATATCTTAAGTGGATGGCCAGCATATGGTCTGGATATTGATTTTAAAGGTGATGGTGTTACTGATGCTGTTGCTTGTGCGGATGCAATGAAGATCAAAGATACTAGTATGACAGATACATTTACTGTAAGTAAAAAGATGATGGGTATGACTATCCCTGGTAGTGAGAAAGAGTATCAGCTTAGCTTTGATGGTCCATACATCTATGATGCTAGCAAAGAGGGATGTCCAGCAGTAAATGAACAAGGATTACCAAATACAACAGACAAATGGCCAGCAGAGTGTTTCCAAAAAGTTGATACTATCTGGACAGATGAAGAGAGTAAAACTAGAGCATTTATGCGTATGAGTGTTACAGAGGTAGAAGATGACAACTGTGGTATCAAGATGCCTGAAATGCCTTGTAATATGGAGCTTCCTATGGAAGAAAAAGTAAAATCAACTATTAATAATATGATGCAAAAATGTAATACTACATTAGAACAAGCACAACAAGCTGTAGAAGATGCACAAGATTGTGATATGCCTGAATTGAGAGGATAAGTAAAAATGGAAGAAGTTAAAAAGTCGTATAATACACCAAAACTAAATAAAATAGATGTAAGACTGCATACCCTTGGTGGTGGGGAAGTTAATACGGATAGTGAAGGCCTTGAGGGTGGTACAGCGAGCTAATAGTGTATTACTCTATAAAAGCAAATAAGCATATAATATCTAAAAATATGGGAGAGCTTTTAAAGCTCTCTTCCATCTCTGTCAATATTTGTGCTGTGCAAGATTTTTTATGGCATGGTACAATTCAGCCTGATGCTACCATGTATCAGAATATTTATAAAGTTCCTCATGGACATATCCTAAAAGATGATGGAACTCTTACTTCAAAAATAGATTATACTTCTATATCTATTGATAATCATATTTCCTTTCAAGATGCTTCTGTTAAGTTTCGACAGCTCTTTGAAGATGCTACACAAAACCTCATAGATACTTCTAAGATGATAGGGTGTCAGCTTAGTGGAGGATTTGATTCTAGTTCTGTATATGGTATAGCTACTAAATATACAGATAATATCATCGCGTTAAGTATGGACTTTTCTCATCCTTCATGTGATGAAAGAGACTATGTAGATGCTGTGATGAAATTTCATGGATATAAGACTGATATTATAAGAAAGGATTGTACAGCACTGGATTATAAGTATAGATATAATATGAAATGGAATTATGATTTAAATCCACATTGGCCTATATGGGTAACTTTTACAATGTTGGCTCCACTTATGGAAGCTGTCAGAGAAAACAACATAGATACAGTACTTACAGGTCAGGTAGGAGATCATACCTTGGCAGGAAATCAAGCTAGTATCATCAATCATCTTTATCGTGGTAAGATAAGTGACTTTGCAAGGGAAGTTAGTTATCTTAAACATCCAAAAAGATATATACAAAGACATTTCAAAAATAAACTCAAAGATAAGATAGGTGAAGCTAGTTTTAACCGTTTAAAAATGCTTTTGGGTAAATCTGTGATACAGCCTAGTTGTGAAGAAGTATTTGGAGAGAAAGTACCTTCTCGTTCATTTGTAGATATTGTAGATAGAAAGACTTTTAAATGGGAAGATCAAGCAAGAATTGTATATTCTTTAACATCTTCTTTTTTTCATATGAGTAGATATAGTAGTTTTTCAAATGCAGTATATGAAAAGTATGGTATCAAATTTGTTTCACCTTTTGAAGATGAAGAGTTGATCAAGTTTATGTTGAGTGTACCACCTGAGTATCGTTATAGTATGGGTAACAACCGACATCTTCATGCACATGCGATGAAAGATGTCTTACCTCCTAAAGTGTTGAACCGTAGAGATAAAGCAGAGTTTAGTGTTATAGTTCGTCAACAGATAGATGCGATAGATAGAGAGAAGCTTTGGCAAGATCCTACTTTGGTAAAAATGGGATTGATAAAACTTGAAACTATCAAAGCACATGAAGAAGCTTATATAGGTGGTAAAATGAAACCACGAGATTTCAATCGCTATTGGCGTATGATAAATATAGAGTATTGGTATGCACTTAATCCATATCTTGATAAGTCTGAATTTGCTCCAAACCCTTATGTGTTAGAAAGCTGTAAAGATTAAATATCTTAAATACTTTAATATAGACTATTGATATGCCTTTTGATCGTTTGATAGCTTTCTTCTAAGTATGCCTTTCCCCACGGACGGTCGATCACGAAAAAAGGTATGATGTTCAGTAGTCTTCCTAGGTAAGCCTCATGGTCGAGACGAAAACTTTTAAGTGTGTAGATAAGACTGTTCTTTCGTACAAGGGTAAATTTCTCGATGCCTTCAAGGGCTCTTATGGTTGTTTCTGTCGTTTCTGAATGGTTCTGTAAAATGTAGACTGCATCGATCTTTCCAAAAGTGTTTTTAAAGTGTTCTACTTTGTCTCCAAGGGTCTGTATCTGTCTAAAAGGGCGGGAGAAGGGGTGAGAAGGGGCATAGTGAAGGGTATCGTTCTCGATCCATGTGGGGAGTATGTCATCTGCAATAAGCCGATACCCTTTTTCTTGAGAGAGGTAGTACGTGAGGGTTGATTTTCCGCTGTTGTACGGAGCGAGGAAGAGAATGGACCTGCCTTCGATCTCAACGGCACTTCCGTGTAGGAGCGTATAGTACTTCTCCATACTTAAAAAAAGTGGGAAAAAGGTGTGTACGAACCAGAAATCAAAATCTTCCGAAGCCGTATCGATGATCTCATAGTAGAGTGTGGTATCTTTATAATACCAGTAGAAGCGGAGCTTCCCTTCCACTTCGTAACAGAGCGGTTGTTTGGCAGTAAGTGGTTTGTTGATGCTTTTGTTACTGTAAAGAAAGATACGGTGCTTGTGGGTAGTGTGCAGATATGTACCGCAGGTGAAAGATGCTTTTAATGAGGTGGGGGGTATCGCCTTGAGGGTAAGGGTTTTTTTGAAAGGAGATGTCTTTGGAAAGGGTAGAGAGAATGCTCTGTCACTGATGATACGAATGCCGTAAATTACCAAAACCATTCCTTTTTTTAATCTTGCATTATAGCATTTTGATCTCCTTGAACGGCTTTAACGTACGAAAAAACTATACTTTTTATGCTATACTTTATAGGATAAATTGAATCGTAAGGATAAGATGTTGGATATCACACAAAAAGTTACATTCGCAGATACGATCTTCGCTCAGGAGGTGGACGGAGAGATGGTTCTGCTTGATATGGAGAGTGAGAACTATTTTGGGCTTGATGCTGTCGGAACGGATATTTGGCAGCAGATCGAAACGCATGAAGGAGACTTGCAGAAAGTATTTGATGCGCTGTTGCAGATGTATGAAGTGGATGAGGAGAGATTGAGACAGGATCTTCTTACATTTGTAGAAAGACTTACGCAAAGCGGACTGGTCAAGGTCGTAGCAGCGTGAAGTTAGCGAAGATGTTGCAAGGAGAGGGGATAGCACTCTCTTCGGAGACGATAGAGAAGCTTATGCGCTTTAGTGATCTTTTGCATGAGTGGAACAAGGTACATAACCTTACGGGGGCTAGAACAGTAGAGGCGATCTATGCCAATATTATCGATGCGCTCTATCCGTTGAACTTTATCGATATTCCAAAAGATATGCTTGATGTCGGTACCGGGGCAGGCTTTCCGGGTCTGGTATTGGCGATATCTCTGCCACAGACAGATGTGGTGCTCTCCGAGCCACTTAAGAAACGGGTAGCCTTTTTAAAGTATGCTTGCATCGATCTTGGTATTACGAATGTCAAAGTAGAAGCGAAACGAGTAGAGACCATCACACACACACCGTTCGAACTTATTACATCACGTGCCGTGACCAATACGAAGCTACTGCTTGAATTGACCGGGACGGTCAGTGATGCCCATACACAGTATCTCTTCTATAAAGGAAGTCGGGTATTTGATGAGGTGGAAGGATTGGCTTCCCATCTAACATATGAGATCGTGCAAAAAGAGATGCGGAACTATCTCTACATGAAAGGAAAAGAATGCTCTTAAAACTATTGATCCTTGCGGTGATCGGTGTGATGATCTACCGTTTTTTTGGAGGGAAAATCCCAATTTTAGATAAGACCTCGAAACCTCGTACAAAAAGATCGAAACCTAAGATAGAAGAGGAGACGATGGTAGAGTGTGCCAAGTGCGGTACATGGGTCGTGGTCGAAGAGATGACCGTGGTACAGGGCAAATACTATTGTGATGAGTGTGTATAGTATTTTTGTTCCGAAGTGGCGTGATTTATGCTACAATACATCATGTTCAATTCAAGGAGATGAAGATGATACTCATAGGTCACCCATGGATCAAAAGTCCACAATTTTGCAGGGTTTTTTCTCTGAATGATATTAAGGCGAGCAAGCCTGATCAGGTGTTGCTTCTCGAACCTCTTGTCGACTCTCATGCTTTGGCACAATATTGTCAGGAGAATGCACTGCCGTATGCAATAGTGATCAACACGCTTGATGAAGCGCTCTATGCCAATGCGCTGGGTGCTTCATATGCGATCTGCGATGAAGATACTGCACTGATGGTGCAGCCTGTGGCACAGGAGTATCTTTTTGATACCCGTATTTTGGTACTCATTCACAGTGAAAAAGAGATCAGCAAGATCGCTCGCGGCGGGATAGACGGTGTGATCTTTGCAGAGGCGATCTGTTAGTTTATATGAAAGAACTTCTCAAACAATACCCGCTTACGGGCGGGCTTATTCTTCTTAATCTATTTGCATACCTTTTTTGTATACTTCTTAGCGGCGATGTGATCGATATGAATCTGCAAGTGTTGGTCGATATGGGTGCGCTTTACGGGCCGTTGGTGGTGCTTAAAGGGGAGTGGTGGCGGCTCTTTAGTGCGATGTTCCTGCATGGAGGGATGACCCATATTTTGATGAACATGGTCTCGCTCTATATTGTCGGGCGGGGTGTGGAGAGCTACTATACAAAGTCGGCATATCTTGCACTCTATCTTTTCTCAGGACTCATCGGTGCGCTTGCCTCTTTGGCGGTGCATCCACAGAGTGTCGGTATCGGGGCATCGGGTGCGATATTCGGGCTTTTCGGTGCGCTTGCAGGCTTCTTTTTGGCACACAGGGCGCAGATTGCCGCCTATAGCCGCGAGTTCATGAAGGATTTTGTCGCGATCATCGGGATCAACCTCTTCTTGGGACTTGCCATTCCCTCTATCGATATGAGCGCGCATATCGGCGGGCTTATTAGTGGCTTTATCGGCGGATATATGCTGGCAAAACGTCCAAATTCACTTTGGGTCTATGTTTTGCTGATGTTCATGGCTGTGCTTGGCGGTATGGCCTATCTTTTTGGCTACTATGCACAGCTTTATCGCTAGCGTATGGCTCGTAGCGCTCCTGTTGTTACAGGGGTGCGTCCCTCCCTCTCTCATTGCTAAACGAACACCGGAGAATATCGCCGTGATGCTCGCCTCGTTAGATAAGACGATCCCACGCTCAGAAGCAAAACGGTTAGCACAAGACCTTTACTACGCTACGTATCGCCTGAACGAAGCTTTCTTGCGTACCACCTCCCCAAAAGTACATAATTTTCTGGTAAATATCGGCGTTAAAGAGAAGGGACTGTGTTACCACTACAGCGATGCGCTCTATCGTCACGTTGTCAACGGGGATTACCCGCACTTCTCATTTCATCTTGCCGGAGCGAATATCGGCTCATACTGGAGAGAACACAACGCACTGGTCGTAACAGCGAAGGGCAAGCCGGTAGAGGAGGGGCTTATCATCGATGCATGGAGAGACCCCGAAGGGCTTTATGTCGTTGCATTCAACAAAGACCCCGACTACCATTGGCTGCATCGTCCAAAGCGCGGGTGTTGTCAAAAGAGTCTCTTATCTCGGACGAAGGCATCGTTATGACATATGTTATAATAGCTTACATGGAAATATTGGGAGTGGACGATGCATGAATTGTAAACACTGAGAAGTTTAAAAACGGTTCTATCGGAAAAGTTCGGTATTGAAAAGATAGCTATTTTCGGCAGTGTTGCCAGAAATGAAGCCGATCTCAAGCTTTATAAGTATTAAAGCTATTAAAACGGCAAATATATCTTGTCGATAAGCTCTTTGTATTCACTTTGGGCGTCAGAATCGATGGTGATGCCGCCGCCACTTTTGTAGAGGAGTTTGCCGTTTTGCGCTTCGATAAAGCGGATCATGACAGCTGAGCGTAGGTTGGTGCCGTCATATATGCCGAAGATGCCGGTGTAGAAGCCGCGTTCGTAGTTTTCTACTGTGTCGATGATCTCCATGGTCTTCTTTTTGGGTGTTCCGGTAATGGAGCCTGCCGGGGTGATCTTCTCCAGCAGAGTGCCGATCTGGTCATGCCAGTTGGAAGGGAGTTTGGCACAGATCTTTGAACTGACCTGCAAAAGCGCTTTTCTGCCGGCTTTGATACGGTCGACATAGCGGAAGCGTTCCACTTTGACATCCGTACCGATGATGCCGAGGTCGTTTCGCATCAAATCGACGATCATGACGTGTTCTGCCATCTCTTTTTCATTGGAAAGGATATGCGCTTTGGCATTTGGCAGATCGGCATCGATGGTGCCTTTCATGGGGTAGGTGGCGATGGTATTGCCCTCTATCTGGACAAATCGTTCGGGAGAGAAGCAGATAAATTCGCCTTTGAAGTAGAGCTTGAACCTGGCTTGGGCGTAGGTGAATATCTCTTTAAGCGAAAGATCCGTTTGAATAGGGGTGGCGAAGGTGAGGTTGAGCAGGTAGGTATTGCCCGAGCGTATCTGCTCAAGAACCCTCTCCAGTGATTTTTTGTACGTTGGAAGATCGATAGGCAAAAAGGAGAACGTAAAATCTTGTTCGCGTTTTTTGACAGGGTAGTTACGCCAATCTTCGAGTTTATAGAAGATGTCACCGTCGAGTTCTTCCAAAGGCTGAGCGAATATCTTTGTTCTGTCATAAGAGATGATGAAGAGAAAAGGAGTACGTGCGGAGCCCAATCTATTAATCTGGTCAAACCCCTCTTGTCTATCCATGAACACTATGGTCTCTCCGTAGGTCGGGGTCTTTTGATCCCAATACCGATATTGATGTGCATAAAGAAGTAGGGAGATGCTATCAGATGATAAGACTCTCTCCTATGCCAAGCAGGTAGCACCTTATGAATCCAAAAGAAGCAGTTTCAATACAGCCATACGGAGGAAAACCCCGTTTTTAACCTGTTCTAGCACTTTGCAGCGCGGGTCGTCGAGCATCTGGTCGCTAATATCGATGTTACGCATGACAGGCCCTGGGTGTAGGAGTAGAATATTACGCTCTTGTAAACGCTCTTTGGTGATGCAGTAGTGTTTTGCGTACTCTTCATAGTCGTCGAATATCGGCTTGGCATGGCGCTCCAGCTGTGCACGAAGGCTCATGACGATATCGACATTCTCAATGACATCTTCAAGGTGTTCGTATTGCGGAAGTGTACTCTCTTGCGGCATGAACGGCTGCGGTGCGACAAGTACCACGTCAAGACCGATGCGTTTGAACAGACGAATACCGGAGCTTGCCACTCTGGAGTTGGCGATATCTCCGACAATAGCGATACGCTTACCTTGGATATCTCCCTTGAAGTGCTCATGGATGGTAAAAAGATCCAACAGCGCCTGGGTCGGGTGGGCATAGTTCCCCGCACCGGCATTGATAACGGAGGTCATCTGCATATTGGCAAGGAGCCCGGGGGCACTGTTGTTTTCATGGCGGATGATCACACCGTCAGGCCCCATGGCACAAAGATTGGCAAAAGTATCTTCCAGACTCTCTCCTTTTTTGGTCGAAGAGCGGCTGGGGTCAAGGTGAACGACCGAGGCACCCAAGCGCTTTGCTGCAACTTCAAACGAGCTTCGCGTACGGGTGGAGGGCTCGAAAAAGAGGGTGATGAGCAGTTTGTCCTTAAGAAGTTGTGGGGGACGTTGTGCTTTAAAATGTGCGGCATCATTGAGAAGTTGTTGTAGTTGGATGTCGGAAAGGTCATTGGTATCGACAAGGTGTTGCATGGGGTTTCCTTGAGTATTTCGAGATATTTTCAGTATGTGATTATAGCCTATCATTGGTAAAAGAGGAGTGTAGAAGCATCAGCTAGGGACAAAGCCCCTATGATAGTGAAGTGACGAATCGTTCAACTCCTTCATCCAGATGCCACCAGTGTGGGAATACGGCATCATAGTAGGGTTGTGTCACCTCTGCAAAGCGCTCTTTGTCTTCATGGAGGTTGACACACCATTCAAAGTCGATATCGAAAGTCTTGAGTGCCATGATAGAGAGCAGGGTATCGTTAATGCACCCAAGACGGCTTGGGGTGACAAGCAGGGCTTTGGCTTCCACCTCTTTGATGAGGTTGATCATCATATAGGTTTCTGTAATGGGAACCATCAGGCCACCCGCTCCCTCTACCAGAAGCAGATCGCAACGCTTGAGAAGCATATCGTGCATGTCGATGATGCGCTGAAGATCGATACGTTTGTCCGTATCGGCACAAAAAGGTGCGGCAGGGAGCGGGAAGGTATAGGCGGTAATATCGTTTGTACTGAAGTCGGCAAATTCCGGATTGACCTTTTTGCATGCCTCAAGCAGTACGCTTGCATCAGGCGGTGTGGCCGTCACTCCCGTTTCGATGGGTTTGTAGACCCCCGGGCGGATACCATTTTTTGCCAGTGCTTCGATCAGTTTCAGTGTGGTGTGTGTTTTCCCGACATTGGTGCCCGTCGCCGTAATAAAGAGGCTTCTCATCATCACATAGCTCCTTTGTTAACCTTTATTTTGTTATACTATTAAAAAACCAAGTAAGGAATATTAGCACAATATGCCAAAGTTTGAAGAAGAGTTAGATGTCGCCTTGGTACTACAAGAACCGCAGATGTTCAAGGTGTTGCTACATAATGATGATTATACAAGTATGGATTTTGTCGTAGAGATCCTTACGGGAATATTTCGAAAAGATACCCAACAAGCGGAGCGTATCATGCTTCAGATCCATGAAAAGGGTAAGGCGGTATGCGGGGTCTATATCTATGAGATCGCCAAGACGAAAGTGGAGCAGGTCAGACAGCGTGCCAAGCAGAACGGTTTTCCGCTCTTAGCGACAATGGAAGAGGAGAGCTAGAATGATCAGCGTTGCATTGAACGATGTCTTTAAAGAGGCGGTAACCTACGCAAAAGAGAAGCATCATGAGTATTTGACGTTGGAGCATCTCTTTTTGGCGATCCTTCATGCTAAAGAGGGGCGTGCTATTTTAGAGATGCTCGGTGCCGATATTGCGCACTTGGAAGCAGCCGTTACGCAATATATCGACAAGACCGTTCCTGTATTGGAAGAAGCGGGTGAACCGATGGAGACCGTACCGCTTACACAGGCGATCACGGATATGATGAACCATATCCATGCCTCCGGCAGAACGGAAGCACGTGTGGGTGATATGCTCGCTTCGATCCTCTCACAGGAGCATATTTTTGCCGTGACCCTGCTCAAAGAGGAGGGGATCGAACGGGTAGATGTGCTTGAGGTCATCTCCCATGCACATGAAGAGGAGCTATCGGATACGGATGGTGGGCAAAGCCCTTCACAAGAGAGTCTGCTTTCACAGTTTACCATGGAGCTTGTCTCTTTGGCGAAAAGCGGCAAGATCGATCCTGTCATCGGGCGTGTCGATGAGATAGACCGTGTGATGCAGACGCTTTGCCGACGCAAGAAGAACAACCCACTGCTTGTTGGAGAACCCGGCGTTGGTAAGACTGCGATCGCAGAGGGGTTGGCATTAAAGATCAGTGAAGGGGATGTGCCTGATGTCCTCAAAGAGGCTAAAGTCTATGCCCTTGATCTGGGGGCGCTGATCGCGGGTACGAAGTACCGTGGTGATTTCGAGAAGCGTCTTAAGGGTATACTCAAAGAGCTTAAAGCTCAAAAAGGTGCCATATTGTTCATCGATGAGATCCATACGATGGTGGGAGCAGGGGCGACAAGCGGCGGGAGCATGGATGCGAGCAACCTGCTCAAACCCGCCCTTGCCAGAGGTGAGCTTAAATGTATCGGTGCGACGACCTATCAGGAGTATCGTAACTTCTTTGACAAAGACAAGGCGCTCAGCCGCCGTTTTGCCAAGATCGATGTGGAGGAGCCGAGCATTGAAGATACCTTTACCATCCTCAAAGGCGTACAGCACAAGTATGAAGCGTTCCATAAGATCAGCTTCAGCGATGCTGCTTTGCAACGTGCGATAGATCTTTCTGTTAAGTACCTGCATGACCGGTTCTTGCCGGACAAAGCGATGGATATTGTCGATGAGGTGGGTGCGCACTTTATGCTCCGAGGTAAAGAGGGGGTACGTGTCAAACCTAAAGATATCGAAGAGAGCGTGGCTAAGATGATGAAGCTTCCTTCCACGGTCGTAGGTACGGAAGATACGCTTAAGCTGAAAAACCTCGAAAAGGATCTTAAAGCACATATTATCGGGCAGGATGAGGCCATTGCAGCATTGGCAACGGCGATCAAGCGCTCCTACGCAGGGCTCAACGGGGAGAACAGACCTATCGGTTCATTCCTCTTTGTCGGCCCTACCGGTGTGGGTAAAACCGCACTGGCGACCCAGCTTGCCGAAACGATGCACGTGCACTTTGAACGTCTGGATATGAGTGAATATATGGAAACACATACGGTTAGCCGTCTTGTCGGTGCGCCTCCGGGCTATGTAGGGTATGAGCAGGGAGGTCTGCTGACCGAGATGATCAAACGAAACCCGCACACCGTACTGCTGCTTGATGAGATCGAGAAAGCCCATCCCGATATTATGAATATCCTGCTTCAAATCATGGATGGTGCCAAATTGACCGACAACAACGGAGTGGTAACGGATTTTAAGAACGTTATCTTGATCATGACCTCCAACCTTGGTACCAAAGAGCCTAATGTAATGGGCTTCAACAAAGACAACACTATGAAGACGGACAAGGCGATCAATGCCTTCTTCTCTCCGGAATTTAGGAACCGCCTTAGTGCCGTTGTCGAGTTCAATCCGTTGAAACTCGATGCGTTGGTAGAGATCATCGATAGGGAGATAGCAAAGCTCAACAAACTGCTTGAGGCTAAGAAAGTGAAGGTCAAAGTCGGTAAAAAAGCCAAAGAGTGGCTGGCACAGCAAGGCTATGACGAACGCTACGGCGCACGTCATATTGCCCGTGTGATCGATGAGAAGATCAAAGAGGCACTGACCGATGAGATCCTGTTTGGAAAACTCAAAAAAGGCGGCAGTGTCAAAGTAGGATTGAAAGATCAAATGTTGACGTTTGACTTTTTGAATGAATAATGTCGGTATGTTTTTCCAGGGGAAAAACTTTTATTAAGCGTGTGGGTAGGGTGTTGTCCTCTGACAACACCTTTATCTGATGCTAAAATAAAATAGATTTGAATGTAGATCAATCTTTGGTGCCGTGAGGGTACAAGCACCTTATAATGAATAAAGGAAAAGAGAGTGTATAACCATAAAAGTGTTGCAGAGCAACGCATACCAAAATCATTCATCACTCAAACGCGGAGCGTTTGCTGATGGGTTCCATATTCGAAGAGGAGACCTACCTTATTCCTCCTTTAAGTGACTACTCCTACAGTTTTCCCAATCCCCGTTTTGCCTCTGATGAAGGGTTGCTCGCCTATGGCGGTGATCTCTCTTCCACCCGTATATTGACAGCGTATCGCAACGGCATTTTCCCATGGTACAGTGAGGGTGATCCGATTTTATGGTGGTCTCCCGATCCGCGTTTGGTACTTTATCCAGAGAACTTCAAATTGAGAAAATCATTCAGAAGAGTATTGCGCAGTGGTAGATTTACCGTGACGTTCGATCATCGATTTGCCGATGTCATACGCTATTGTGCGACCGTCCCGCGTGAGGGGCAGAACGGTTCATGGATCGTTCCTCAGATGCAAAAGGCGTATATTCGCCTGCATGAAGAGGGGTATGCACATAGTGTGGAGGTTTATAAAGAGGGAGAGCTTGTTGGTGGACTTTACGGTATTTCCATGGGAAAGGCCTTTTTCGGTGAGTCGATGTTCTCTCTGGTTTCCGATGCTTCAAAGGTGGCATTTAAAGCGCTCAGTGATGTTTTAGGTCAGAGAGGTTATGATTTTATCGACTGTCAGATGAGGACCGATCATATGGTCGGACTTGGTGCAATAGAGATACCGAGGGAGCAGTTCCTCGACGAACTTGAAGCGACTCTGCAAAAACCGAGTCATATCGGATCGTGGCGTGAACTCATTTGGGAATATCAAGAAGAAGGAAAGTAGATGGTAGACAGAGAGATTGGATTCTCCTTATGGTTGGATTTTGTAGAGCGTGACTATTTGAAAAATGAGTTCGGAACACTGATAAAGAATGGGATCATCAACGGTGCGACAAGCAACCCTGCGATCTTCGCTTCGGCGATCACGACCTCTCCTGCGTATAAAGAGCAGCTGGAGAGTCTGGCAGATAAAAGCCCGAAAGAGAAGTATGAAGCGTTGGCGATCGAAGATATCAAAACGGCCGCTCAAGCGCTTAGACCGTTGTATGACGAGGGAAATGACGGCTATATCTCCATAGAAGTAGACCCCTTCCTCTCCAACGATACGCAAGGAACCATTGAAGAGGGGAAACGCCTTTTTGCCGCTATCGGTGAGCCGAACGTCATGGTCAAGGTACCTGCTACCAATGCGGGTTATGATGCAATGGGCGCACTGCTTGCAGAAGGTATCTCCGTCAATGCGACGCTTATCTTCTCTCCGACACAGGCACAGCGTTGTGTCAAGGCGATGGAGAAGGGGATGGAGCAGACGGATAAAAAGGTCGACGGTGTCATCTCCGTATTCGTCAGCCGTTTCGACCGTATGCTCGATGACGATCTGGCACAAAACGGGATCGATACGAATCTGACGGGTATCTACAATGCCGCAAAGGTCTATAACCTTATCGAGAAGAGTCAGAACCCTCATATTCGAACGCTTTTTGCCAGTACCGGTGTGAAAGGGGATGACCTGCCACCATATCATTATATGAGAGAACTGCTTGCTCCGCACTCGGTCAACACCGCACCGCTTGCGACCATCGAGTCATGGCTAAAGGTTAAACCGACACCGCCGAAACTGCCGATGGAGGACGCGGTCATCAACGGGTATTTCACCAAACTTTCCGATAACGGTTTTGATATGGACGCAGTTTATGATACACTTCTAAACGAGGGACTTGAAGCCTTTGAAAAAGCATTCGCACAAATGCTTGAAAGCTTAAAGTAAAAGAGAAAGAGGGTAGTCAAATGGAAGAAAAGCTAAAACTGTATCTGCGTACGATGATCAGTAATGAAGGAAGTGACCTTCACTTGAAAGCGGGATCACATGTACGTGTGAGAATCCACGGAGTATTGAAGATCCTTGGAAAAGATGAACTGAGTGCCGAGCAGATGGATCAGCTTGCAAAAGAGATCGCAACGGCAGACCAGTATGACAAGCTTAAAAAAGAGCGTAATCTGGACTTCTCCTACTCTATGGGACAGGAGTACCGTTTCAGGGTCAACTTCTTCTACCAGATGGATGGTTTGAGTGCGGTCTTCCGTATTATTCCCGTTGAGATCAAGACCATTGAAGAATTGGGACTTCCGACCGTTGTCAATGAGTTCGCATCCATCCAACGTGGTCTGGTACTGGTAACTGGGGTAACGGGTTCTGGTAAATCGACCACGCTCGCTGCGATCCTCGATAAGATCAACCGTGAACAGAAAAAGCATATTATTACAGTTGAGGATCCGATCGAGTTCGTTCATAAAGACAGAGGATGTTTGATCAATCAAAGAAGTATCGGACAAGATGCCCACTCCTTCTCCGATGCGCTTAGAGCGGCACTGCGTGAAGACCCCGATATTATTTTAGTCGGGGAGATGAGGGATCTTGAGACCATCGATATCGCACTTCATGCAGCCAATACGGGGCACTTGGTATTCTCGACTCTGCATACACTCGATGCAAAAGAGACCATCGACCGTATTGTCGGTATGTTCCCCAATGATGAGCAGAACCGTATTAGAATGTCACTGGCATCGGTACTTGAGGGGGTACTTTCCCAACGGCTTATCCCGACCAAGCGTGGCGGACGGGCTGCTGCGATCGAGATATTGAAAAAGACCGCACGTATCGAACAGTTGATCGCCGAGAACCGTGATGCGGAGATCCCCGATGCACTCTTTGAAGGTAAGGAGATCTACGGTACACAGACCTTTGACCAAGCAGTGCTCGATATTTTCCGCCGTGGTGATATTGATGAAAAAACAGCTCTTGACTATGCGACAAACCCTGCCGATATGAAGCTGAAGATGCAAGGTGTCGGTAAAGGTGCTATTGTTAAAGACAAACAAGATAAAGAACTAGACTTCTTCGATTTCAAGGATGAGTAGCGTTAAGAAAACAACACCTGCGTGTTGTTTTTAGCTACGGAACCGGAGCGGTCGTAACGAAGTGGAGCCGTGGAGGCAAAGTGTTAAGAAAACAACACCTGCGTGTTGTTTTTAGCTACGGAACCTTTCAACTCCCTTTAAAAAACTTTCGGTATAATCCCACCCTATTTTAATTTAAGGACATAATATGTTAGAAGGTATCGTTAGAGAGAGTATCGGAAAGACGACTGCAAAGAAGCTTAGAAGAGATGGTTATCTAACTGCAAACCTTTACGCTAAAGGTGTAGAGAACATTCAAGCTGCGTTCAAGCGTGGTGAGTTTGTAAGAGCAGTAAGAGCCAAAGAGAATCTTGCATTCCCAGTAAAACTCGGAGACAAAGAGTTGAACGTAGTGATCCAAGAGTATCAACTACACCCTGTTCATGGTGAAGTGGTTCACGTTGACCTTAGAATCGCAGTACCAGGTCAAGTGACTGACTATCTTGTACCGGTTGTTACGCACGGTACACCGGTTGGTTTGAAGAACAAAGGTGTACTTGTTATGTCTAAAAGACGTGTTAAAGTAAGAGGGGCTATCGAAAATATCCCTGCGAAGTTCGATCTTGATGTTGCACACTTGAACAGAGATGAGTCTATCCTTGTAAGAGACGTAGAAGTACCGGAAGGTTGCCGTATGATGGACAGACCTGACGTTGCTATCTGTGGTGTCATCAAAGCCAAGTAATGAAAGTTTTGTCGTGACGCTCTTTGTCGGTCTAGGAAACCCCGGATCAAAGTACGAAGATACACGACACAATATCGGCTTCAAGGTCATCGATGCACTTGTGCATGACCTTGGTGCACGAGATATCTCCAAAAGTACGTTTTACGGTGAACTCTACCGTACATCCTCCGCTCTTTTTTTAAAACCCACTACCTTTATGAACCTTTCGGGGAAAAGCGTATTACCCGTAAAGCAGTTTTTCAAGGTCGATACTGAAGATATTATCGTGATACATGACGATATCGATCTTCCCTTTGGTGCAGTGCGTTTTAAAAGAGGAGGAGGGCATGGCGGTCATAACGGCTTAAAGTCGATCGATGCGGCGATTGGCAAAGAGTATTTGCGTGTGCGTGTCGGGGTCGATAAGCCCGAACGCAAATCGCAGGTGGCCGATTATGTACTGCATGACTTCACACCTGAAGAGATGGCGGATATACCGGCGCTTATCGCACATGTGGTAGAGGCGTGCAAGGCATTGACCAAACATGATCTCGATGCGGTACGCTCTACCTATACGCTTAAATCGATCAAGACATTACGACCATGAGCCTGCTCAATCCACCGCTCTATTTTCGTTACCTCGCAAGTTATTATCTTAAGAATCTTTTTGCCATTTTGTTCGGTTTGGCATTTGCGTTCGCGGCGATCGATTATTTTCAGCACATCCAATCACTCGATATCCCCGGTAACTATAAGGTGCTCTATATCTTTTATATGTGGCAAGAAGCCCTAAGTCTGCTCTATCCGTTGGCGATCGTATTTGCCCTTATCATGACAAAGCTCTCTTTGGTCAAGCACAATACGATGGGTGCTTTCCATGCGTTCGGGTACAGCAAAAGGCGTCTGTTGCAGCCTATCATGCTTATTGCGATGTTGACCTATACGACCTTTGTTCTTTTGCATACCACCTCGTTCTCCTATGCCAAGGATAAAGCTTCGCAACTTTTGAAGAATCAGCTCAATGCCTACAAGGTCAATGACCTCTTTTTTAAATATAACGATACTTTTGTTTATATGAAAAAACTTGATCCCGTACATAAACGACTGGAAGATATTACGATCTTTAAGGTCGAAGGGCATAAGGTTCAGTATACGATCCACGCTACACATGCGATCTTTGACGGAGAGAAGTGGGATGCGAAGAACGCTACACTAAAAGAGCATATTTACGGCCCTAAAGGTGATTTATTGAAATATACCATCTCCCACCGTGATACGATCGAAACGCTTAGAGGGTATAAGCCTAAGATCATGGAATCGCTCTATGAAGGGAAAGCACTCAATATCGTCGATGCGATCAATACATGGCAGCTTCTCGATCAGCAGCATATCGACTCTCAGAAGATCCGCGCTTCGATCTATGAGAAGGTGATCGTCCCGCTCTTTGCTCCGGCAATGCTTCTGATACTCTTTTTCAAGCTTCCTTTCCATGCCCGTATGATGAGCTTCGGTTCGGTCGTTGCACTTTCGTTGGGTGTAACGTTCGTGATCTGGGGTGTACTGTTCGGTTTGAACCAGATCGGATCGAATGGTGTCGTTGCCCCTGAGTACACGGCGATCTTACCCATTGCACTTCTATGGGTCTATGCGATCTATCTCTATTTGACCGATGAGAAGACGATATAACTCTCTCTTAGTGATTTTTCGATAAAATCTATCCCTAAACACACCTTGTAAACAGGACGATCAATGACCATTGACTATAAAGCATTAGTAGAGAAGTACGGTTCTCCACTCTATATGTACGATTTCGACTATATCGAAAATCGCTATAAGACGCTCAAAGAGGCATTTGCCGGTAAGAAATCCCTCATTAACTATGCGGTAAAAGCCAACTCCAATCTCTCTGTCATTGCGCACCTTGCCAAACTCGGTGCGGGAGCGGATTGTGTGAGTATCGGTGAGGTTCAGC
Source organism: Sulfurovum sp. (assembly GCA_027063305.1). Taxonomy (GTDB): domain Bacteria; phylum Campylobacterota; class Campylobacteria; order Campylobacterales; family Sulfurovaceae; genus Sulfurovum. The sequence goes on from JAMORY010000017.1 coordinate 32,767, forward strand.
GTGCATTGGATGCAGGCGTGAACAAGTACAAGATCATCTTCTCGGGTGTCGGGAAGCGTGATGATGAGATCGAAGAGGCACTGGAAAAGGATATCCTCATGCTCAACCTTGAGAGTGAAGCGGAGATGAAACGTGTGGAGATGGTAGCCAAGAAGCTTGGCAAAGAGGCGCGCATCTCCATCCGTGTCAACCCGAACATCGATCCGCAGACACACCCCTATATCTCAACGGGACTGCATGAGAACAAGTTCGGTGTCGAGATCGATATGGCAAAACGTATGTATATCTATGCGAACAAGTCCGAGCATCTCAATCCGGTAGGCATTCACTTCCATATCGGTTCGCAGTTGACCAACCTCGACCCTATCCGCGAGTCGGCGATGATCGTTGCCGATCTGGTACGTTCGCTCAAAGCGATCAAGATAGACATCAAGTTCTTCGATGTAGGCGGTGGGCTCGGTGTAGTCTATGATGATGAGACGACCATCCGTGAAACTGACTATACCGCGGCGATCTTTGAATCGGTCAAGGGGCTTGATCTGACGATCATGTGTGAACCCGGACGCTATATGGTCGCCAATGCAGGTGCATTCTTTACCCGAGTACTTTATGAGAAACAAAACGGTGAGAGACGCTTTGTCATTGTTGACGGTGCGATGAACGACCTGATCCGTCCAAGCCTCTACAACGCTTACCATAAGATCGAAGCGTTGGGTGTGGAGGGTGAGACGACACCTGCCGATGTGGTAGGGCCTGTCTGTGAGAGCGGTGACTTCTTCGGTAAGAACGTACCGCTGCCGCCATTGAGCCATAACGATATCATTGTGGTCCAATCAGCCGGAGCGTACGGATTTACGATGGCAAGCAACTACAACACCCGTCCCAAACCTGCCGAAGTGGCACTGCAAGGTGGAGAGGACAGATTGATCCGCAGACGTGAGACCTATGAGGATCAGGTACGTTTGGAGCGAGAGTTCCTTCAGTAACCGCAAAAGGAAAATGTGATGACACTCGATGAGTTAAGAGAGAAGATAGACCATATCGACGATACGCTGTTAAAGCTCTACAATGAGCGTATGGAGCTGGTGCATCAAGTGGGAGAACTCAAGAACACCACCGGTGCGCCCATCTATCGTCCCGAGAGAGAACAGGCGATCCTTAACCGCCTCAAAGCACAGAACAACGGCAAGTTGACCGATGAGGCGATCGATGCGCTCTTTTTGGAGATGTTCGCCGTAGCGCGTAACCTTGAGCGTCCCGAGGCGGTTGCCTATCTTGGGCCTGAAGCGAGTTTCACCCATCAAGCCGCAGAGAGCAAGTTCGGTGCGATGAGCGTCTACTATCCGGTCGCGACCATCAAAGGTGTCTTTAGGGAGGTAAGCAACGGTAAGGCGAAGTTTGGTGTGGTGCCGATCGAGAACAGCTCCAACGGGATCGTCTCCGATACCATCAGCTGTCTGAACGACTATGACTTGAAGATCATTGCCGAAGTGGTCGTGGAAATCCACCATGTGCTTGCGACACAGGCGGAGAAGATCGGTGATATCAAACGTATCTACTCCAAAGATATCGCTTTTGGGCAGTGTCAGAACTTCTTGAACGATTTTGGTTTCGATGATGTCGAGCAGATCCCGGTAGAGTCAACGGCAAAAGCGGCGAAGCTTGCGGCGGAAGACCCTGAAAGCGCAGCGATCTGTTCGGCCGTTGCGGCAAAGATCTACAACCTGCCGATCCTCTTTGAAAATATCGAAGATAACCAGAACAACCGTACCCGTTTCTTCGTTGTCAGTGATTTTGAGAATGCGCCAAGTGGAAAAGATAAGACATCGCTGCTTGTCAAGCTTCCTAACAGACCGGGTTCACTGGTGGAGTTCCTTAATGATTTTGAAGCGGCACACATCAACCTTACCAAGATCAAGTCGCATATTGTTGAGGGGGATTCCATCTTCTTTATTGAATTCAACGGGCATAAAGACGATCCGAAGATCAAAGAGATTATCGAAAAACACAAAGACTCCATTAAAGTGCTTGGATCGTATGTGAAAGAGACAGACGACATTTAAAATGCTGGGGCATTTTAGAAGTGAATGATGAACAGTGAATGATGAATAGTTTTGGTATGCTTTTCTGGTGAAAAGCTTTTATAGAGAATGTAGGGTAGGCTTTAGCCTACCAAGTAAGGATCTGGGATGAAATTTAACAAAGTATTGGAAAACATTAAGACCTACGAAGCGGGAAAGCCTATTGAGTTGGTGGTACGAGAGTTCGGTATCGCTCCTGAGGATGTAGTAAAACTCGCTTCCAATGAGAACCCTATCGGTACTTCGCCGGCGGTTGCAAGTGTCATTAGAGAGAATGCGACCAAAGCGCACCTTTATCCTGATGACAGTATGTTCGAGCTCAAAGCGGCGCTTTCTCAAAAGTTCGATGTGCAAGATGAGAATATCATCATCGGTGCAGGGAGCGACCAGGTATTGGAGTTCATCTCCCGTGCACTACTGAATGAAAATGAATCCGTACTGATGTCGGCGGTCACCTTTGCGATGTATGAGATCTATGCCAAGCAGATGGGGGCGAAGATCGTCCGTACACCAAGCTGGGAGCATAAGTTCGATGAGTTCATCGAAGCGTACCGTACCCATAAGCCAAAGATCGTTTACATCTGTACACCAAACAACCCTACAGGCGATGCAACGAGTAAAGAGGAAGTATTGCGTATCATCGAAGCGATTGATCCAGAGACCCTTGTGGTGGTCGATGGTGCCTATATGGAGTATGCCGCTGCCAAAGATACCGACTATGCCATTGGTCCTAAAGATCTTATCGGGTACGAACATGTGATCTATCTGGGGACGTTCTCCAAAGCCTACGGGCTTGGCGGTATGCGTGTGGGGTACGGTATTGCGCAAGCAGCGCTTATTCAAGAGCTTTATAAGATGCGTCCTCCGTTTAATATTACGACTCTCTCTTTGGCAGCGGCGATAGCAGCGGCCAAAGATGAGACGTTCGTAGCAGAGTCCATTAGGTTGCATCAAGAGGAGTTGACACGTTACGAAGCGTTTGCAAAGGTGTATAAGTTCGGCTATATTAAGAGCTATACCAACTTCATTACCTACCTCTTCCCCAAGACGATGGATTCGACGCAGATCGCCGATGCCCTGCTTAGACGCGGGGTGATCATCCGTGATCTGGCATCTTACGGTATGAACGCGATTCGTATCACCGTCGGGACCAAGAGACAGAACGATATCTTCTTTAAGCAGTTTGAAGAAGTGATCGCATAGAGAAACAAGACTAAAGAGAGATCATGGATATTACACACTACTCGGTAGAAGAGCTTGAATCATTGGCACAGAAGATACGTGAACGTATCTTGGAGACGGTCAGCAAGAACGGTGGGCACCTAAGCTCGACCTTGGGTGCGACGGATCTGATCGTGGCGATGCACAAGGTCTTTGACGCATCCCGCGACCCGTTCATCTTTGATGTCTCTCATCAGGCATACGCGCATAAACTTTTAACGGACCGCTGGGATACCTTCGATACTCTTCGTACATTCGGCGGTATCTGCGGCTATACCAAACCGAGCGAATCCTCTTACGACTACTATGTAGCAGGACACAGTTCCACTTCCATCTCTTTGGCGGTAGGTGCGGCAAAAGCGATCGCCCTCAAAGGGGAGGATCGCATTCCTGTCGCTTTCATCGGTGACGGGAGTATGAGTGCGGGGATGGTCTATGAAGCGCTTAACGAGCTGGGTGACAGAAAATATCCTGTGGTGATCATCTTGAATGATAATGAGATGAGTATTGCCAAACCTATCGGTGCGATCAGTAAACTGCTCTCTCAGACTATGGCAAGCCCGTTCTATCAGAAGTTCAAGTCCAAAGTTGAAAAGATCGTCGATATGATGCCAGAAGGCACCAGCTATATGGCAAAGCGAGTGGAGGAGTCTTTCAAGCTTATTACCCCGGGTATTCTTTTTGAAGAGATGGGTATTGAGTATATCGGCCCTGTTAACGGACATGATATTGCCGCACTGATAGAGACGATGGAGGTTGCCAAAAGCCTTGGAAAACCGGTGATCATTCATGCCCAGACGACCAAGGGAAAAGGGTATGAGATCGCCGAGGGTACCAAAGAACACTGGCACGGGGTCGGTGCGTTCGATCCTGAGACAGGAAAGGCATATAAAAAAAGCAGTGCCAAAGCAGCGACCCAGATATTCTCAGAAACACTGCTGTCTATGGCGGAAGAGGATGAAAAGATCGTAGGTGTGACCGCCGCCATGCCAAGCGGTACGGGAATGAGTGCGGTTATGGAGCGTTTCCCTGATCGTTTCTGGGATGTTGCGATCGCCGAGCAGCATGCGGTCACCTCTATGGGGCCGTTGGCAAAAGAAGGCTTCAAACCCTTTTGTGCCCTCTACTCGACCTTCTTGCAGCGTGGATACGATCAGGTCATTCATGATATCTGTCTAATGGATCTGGGAGTGGCATTCGCTATTGACCGTGCGGGGATCGTTGGAGAAGACGGAGAGACACATCAAGGCGCGTTCGATATCTCTTACCTAAGAGCTATTCCGAACATGACACTATTTGCTCCGTACAATGAAACGACCATGAAACATGCCATGGCATTTGCCAAAGTCTATGAACACCCTTGTGCATTCCGTTATCCAAGAGGAGCGTTCATTGCAGAAGACCGTGAAAGCCCCGCATACGAGCTGGGAAGATCGCTACTGCTTCAAGAAGGAGAGGGTGAGGTACTTCTGATCGGTTACGGTAACGGAGTGGGACGTGCGCTAAAGACGGCTGCATTGCTCGATAGTGAACCTGCCATCTTGGACCTTCGCTTTGTTAAACCGCTGGATGAAGCGATGCTGAAGCTTTTGAGTAAACAGTATTGCCGATGGTATGTCTTTTCCGATTCGGCAAGACTGGGTGGCGTGGGGTCCGCTATTTTGGAATTCTTAAGCGAAGCGGATATCGAAGGGGTATCGTTAACCTCTTTTGAGTATGATGATGCATTCATCACACACGGTAATACAAAGCTGGTAGAAGAGAGCCTTGGGTTGTTGCCTGAGCAGTTGGCACAACGTATTATGTAGTACTTCGACAAGCTCAGTGACCGTTTGTATGTCACTGGCTGAGCTTGTTGATGCCATCCTCAAGATTGAATTTAAAAAAAAGGTGTATGCACACTTTTTTTAAGTTCAGTGACAGTGGACGAACATTAAATGAATCATAGCTGCTATGTCTGAGCCGATAGGCGAAGCTTTAGTGAGATGAATGGACAGACGGCTTTGCCGGATGTTCAGAAGAAGGAGTAATAATGAACGAATACATTTTTACCAGTGAATCGGTAACTGAAGGGCATCCTGACAAGATGGCGGATCAGATCTCGGATGCGATCTTGGACTATATCATCAAGGAGGATCCCAATGCCAGAGTGGCATGTGAAACGTTACTGAGCAATGGTTTTTGTGTGATTGCAGGCGAGTTGAAAACAACAGCGTACGCTCCTATGCAGGAGATCGCACGTGAAGTGGTACGCGATATCGGCTATACCGATGCGGCATACGGATTTGACTATAGAAGTGCGGGTGTACTCAACGGGATCGGCGAACAGTCTCCCGATATCAACCAAGGGGTTGACAAAGCGTGTGGAGAGATTGGTGCAGGTGATCAGGGATTGATGTTCGGATATGCATGTAAGGAGACACCGGAGCTGATGCCTCTGCCTATTACATTGGCACACAAGCTGACGGCGAAACTTGCCGAAGTACGAAAGAACGGTACGGTTCCGTTCCTTAGACCTGACGGTAAGGCACAAGTCTCGGTAAAGTATGTAGATGGAAAACCTGTAGAGGTCGATACGGTCGTTATCTCTACACAGCATCATGACAATGTCTCGTTGGCGCAGGTACAAAAAGCGGTACAGGAGGAGGTAATCATCCCTGTACTCGAAGCATACGGTATGCTTAAAGAGGGAATTACCTACCATATCAACCCGACAGGACGTTTCGTGATCGGTGGACCGCAAGGTGATGCGGGACTGACAGGACGTAAGATCATCGTTGATACGTACGGTGGTTCCTGTCCTCACGGAGGGGGAGCCTTCTCAGGGAAAGATCCGACCAAGGTGGATCGTTCTGCAGCCTATGCAGCACGTTATGTAGCCAAGAACCTTGTTGCTGCGGGCGTATGTGAGAAAGCGACATTGCAAGTTGCCTATGCCATCGGTGTCGCAAAGCCTGTTTCGATCCATATCGACACACATGGAACAGCCACTATTGATGAGGAAAAGATCGTTGCATGTATCGAAGAGCTCTTTGACCTGACACCAAAAGGGATCATGGAAACACTGGACCTTCTAAGACCGATCTACCGTAAAACAGCGGCATACGGACACTTTGGAAGAGAGGATACCGATTTCACATGGGAAAAAACGGATAAGGTGGAGGCGATTAAGTCCTTTTTGGGGATTTAATTAAAGAATAATTCAAATAAGTTTTGCTATAGTTTGAGCATCTTAATAAAGGAGAAACAAATGGCAGTAATTATTACAGATACTTGTATCAACTGTGCAGCTTGTATCGACGAATGTCCGGTAGAAGCGATCGTTGACGAGGATGATAACCCAACAGGTGAAGAGATCTACTACGTATACCCAGACAAATGTGTTGAGTGTGTAGGTCACTTTGATGTACCGGCATGTGCAGAAGCATGTCCAACTGAAGGATGTATTCAGTGGGATGACTGTGTTGACGGTATGCCTTGCGCTGAGAACAGAGGCGAAAAAGGTACACCTGTTATCGAAGACTAATCTCGATATATCGGTCGGAGTCTCTCCGACCATCTCTTATTAACCTCTTCTTTTTATCTTTTTAATCCCTATTTAAACTACTGTTGGGTAGAATTCCGCCCGAATACTTCACCTTTTACGAAGTAAATTATCCCGTAGGAACATAAAATATGGAACAAACACTATCAATCATCAAACCAGATGCAGTAGCAAAGAACGTTGTAGGAAAGATCCTTTCTCGTTTTGAGGATGCAGGACTTAGAATCGCAGCAACTAAAAAGATCCAACTTAGCCGTGCGGATGCGGAAGCATTCTACGCAGTACACGCAGAGAGACCATTCTTCAATGACCTTGTAGAGTTCATGATCTCAGGACCGGTTGTGGTTTCTGTACTTGAAGGTGAGAACGCAATGGCAAAGAACAGAGAGCTTATGGGTGCAACAAACCCAAAAGAGGCTGAGCCGGGAACTATCCGAGCTGACTTCGCTGACAGCATCGATGCGAACGCAGTACACGGAAGTGACTCTTTGGAGAATGCAGCGATCGAGATCGCATTCTTCTTCGCACAAAGAGAAATCTGCTAAGAAACGATCCTTTTGAAGATCATTTTCGATAAGGTCGGTCAGACCGCAAAACCTGTTTCCTTAAAGGTAGGGGAGGTGGCTTTGACCGGTACATTGCAAAAGAGCGGTTATCATCGTGTCTTACTGGATGCCAAAATGGAAGGAGCACTTCCTTTGGTATGTGACCGTTGCGGTCAGGCATTCGACCAGCAGGTCGATGCACCGCTTAAGTTGACCTTGAGCGATCGGATATCAGAAGATAAAGATGATTTGGATATAATTGAATTTTTAGATGGCGTTATTGACGTAACGTACATCCTCGAGAGCGAAATGAACGCGATCGAAGGTGCATTCCACTACTGTGACAGCTGTGACGGAAGTGAAGAGGCGCTTGAAATAGAATACTAAAACCTAAAATAAAGGATGAATTATGGCAGTACCTAAGAGACGTGTGAGTAAAACAAGAGCGGCAAAAAGAAGAACACACTACAAGTTGACACTTCCTATGCCTGTAAAAGATAGCGACGGAACATGGAGAATGCCTCACCACATGAACATGACGACAGGTGAGTACAAAACGACTAAAGCGTAAGTGCAATGATCAGAATTGCAATTGATGCGATGGGTGGGGACTTCGGTCCCGAACCGATAATCGAAGGTGTGGTACAAGCACTAGAAGAGAAATCATTTTTACCTATTCTCGTAGGTGATAAGAACGAGATCCTCTCACTACTCCCCCAATATTATATTAACAAAGTTGAAGTTGTAGATGCATCAGATGTCATAGATATGGCCGATCAGGCGACCAATGCGCTTAAACGTAAAGAGTCATCGATCTATAAAGCGGTCGAGCTGGTACGTAACAAAGAGGCCGATGCCGTTGTTTCTGCCGGACACAGTGGTGCGACCATGACACTTGCAACTTTGCGTATTGGGCGTTTGCCGCATATCTCCAAGCCGGCACTCGCGACACTGATGCCAAGTATCGGGAAGAACAAGACCTTGGTGCTTGATGTGGGTGCAGTGACCGATTGTACACCGCAGAACCTATATGAGTTCGGTGCGATGGGTGAAGCATACATGGAAAAAGCGATGCATATCGCACATCCTCGTGTAGGGCTTCTCTCTAACGGTTCGGAGGATTCGAAAGGAAACGCTTTGACGAAAGAGGCGTTCAAACTTCTTAAGAACCTACGCGGTTTCGTCGGGAACGTCGAAGGGAAGAATATCTTTGACGGCAGTGTCGATGTGATCGTATGTGACGGGTTTACGGGGAACATTCTGCTCAAGACAAGTGAAGGGGTCGTTACAACGGTCTTTACTCTGATGAAGCAGTATATCCGTAAATCCCTACCTGCAAAGATCGGGGCGTTGATGATGCGTAAGAAGGTCTTTGTGAACATGAAAAAAGAGGTTGACAAAGATGAGTACGGTGGAGCACCGCTACTGGGGATCGATGGTTGTGCCATTATCTCTCACGGTGCGTCCAATGCAAAAGCGATCAAAAATGCTATCTTCCAGGCGATGGCATACACGCAGTCGGATGTCAATAAAGAGATCGAATCTCTCTTAAGTCATAAAGAGGGGTAACGCAGTCGTTGTGTTGCCACCTCTTCTACACACCCTTCCCTCACATTATATGGCTATTACTTCTTATTCTCTCCTCAATTCTTAGAAACTTATGGTAAAATAAAGGTTATGAATTTACGGCTCTAAGGATAACAATGTCACACACTACACCCCTTTATGCTTCTTTCCGATCGATCGGTGCATATATCCCTAAAAAGATCCTTTCCAACGAAGACTTAGAAACAATGGTCGATACAAGTGACGAGTGGATCACTAAACGAACCGGTATTAAAGAACGTCATATTGCCGCTGAAGACGAATACACCAGTGATATGGGTGCAAAAGCCGCAGCGATCGCTATTGAGCGTGCGGGTCTAAGCACGGATGAGATAGACCTTGTGTTGTGTGCGACCGTTACGCCTGACTACTTCAATATGCCATCAACCGCATGTGTGATCTCCGATAAGCTTGGGATCAAGAATGTACAAGCGTTCGATATCTCCGCAGCATGTAGCGGGTTTGTCTATCTACTCTCTTTGGCAAAAGCATTTATCGAGTCGGGAATGAAGAAGAACGTTCTTATCATCGGTGCAGAGAAGTTCTCTTCGATCGTGGACTATACCGACAGAAGCACTTGTATCCTCTTTGGTGACGGTGCGGGTGCGGCGGTTATCTCTGCTACGGATAAAAAAGAGGAAGCCTTTATCGATGTGCATGCCAGCGCGGATGGTTCCTACTCGGACTTCCTGGTTACACCTGCTCCGGGAAGCCGTAACCCCGCAAGTCAGAAAGTGATCGATGAGGGGCTTCAGTATGTACAGATGAAAGGGAATGAGACCTTTAAATTGGCGGTCAAGACCTTGACCAAAGATGTTAAGGAGATCTTGGAGAAGAATGGTATCGCTTCAGAGGATATTCCTCACTTCGTACCACACCAAGCCAATTACCGTATTATTAAAGCAGTAGGCGATGCATTGAAGATGCGCCAAGAACAAGTGGTCGTTACGGTACATAAGTATGGGAATACCTCTGCTGCCTCCATTCCAATGGCGATCAATGACATTTGGGAGTCGGGAAGACTGAAAAAGGGTGAATTGATGTTGCTTGATACTTTTGGCGGCGGATTGACATGGGCGTCAGCGCTACTCCCCTTTGCAGGGGAGAGCATTTAGCGTTCAGCGTGTAGCCTTATTTTGTGTTACTTTTGCACTTTTTGTGCAGATATGCAGGCACCCATATTTGCGAAGCAAGGTGCCGGAATATCGTCCGCACAATTGCAAAAGTAACGCTTTTTTGCCTACTTTTTTCTAAAAAAAGTAGAATAAAAACCTAAAATACAAAAAAATGTATTTTTTTAAAAGGCTTCTTCTTTGAAAATAGGATTTATCGGTGACATTGTCGGTAAGCCCGGCAGACTTATCATTAAAAGACATCTTAAACGGCTCCGGGAGGAGCACTTTCTCGATCTTGTTATCGCAAACTCTGAAAATGCATCTCACGGCTTTGGATTAACAGCAAAGAACTGTGAAGAGCTACTTGGGTATGGTATTGATGTGATGACAGGAGGGAATCACAGCTTCGATAAAAAAGAGATATTCGAACTCTTTGAGACCCATCCGGTGATACGTCCTATGAACTATCCTCTTAGCGCTCCGGGAAAAGGTATATACTTTGCGGATGTCAACGGGATAAAAGTAGCGGTCTTGAACTTGATGGGGCACTATACCATGCCGATGGTCGATAACCCTTTTACCATGATAAGCGGTGTTGTCGCCTCGCTAAAAGCGGAAGGTATCACCCATATCGTTCTTGATATGCATGCAGAGGCGAGTTCGGAGAAGAATGCACTGCTTCATATCGTTGGGGAGGAGGTGTCGGCTATCTTGGGTACACATACGCATATTGGAACGGACGACCTGCAAGTAATTGGTGGTTGCTGTTATGTTACCGATGTAGGCTTGACCGGATGTAGGGACGGTGTGATCGGTATGGATAAAGCCGTTCCGCTAAAACGTTTTCTTAGCGGTCTTGGCGGACACCATAATATCCCTAACGAGTGTCAAGCGATCTTTCAAATGGTCGTGTTTGAGATGAACGAGCAGGGGCGCTGTATCGGTGCGGAGAAGATCAAGATCTATGATGACGCTCCCAAGGTTGTGACATCGGCTTGGATGGATTAATAGTGTCATTTTGGGATTGATCCGGAATCTTGAAATTGTCACCCGTATATTGTTTTGACAATTGGTTTTACAAGGTAGGCTTTAGCCTAGCATGTTAGACATTTTTTTTGATACGTACTTTCTTCGGATAGAGCATTTCCAGTGCCGCTTTGACCATAGGTTCTTCAAGCAGGGTTGATGGGTCTTTCTCTTTTGCCGCTTCGGTATCACCGGCATCAGGCATGATGCATGAACTCTTCATCTCTACCGCTTCGATCATTGAACCGCTGTCTGCGTCGGAGTGTGGGGGGTTGGCAGACTCAGCCACCGGATTATTTAGATCGTCTATTGGTGTTTCGCTCATTGAGCTTGTTAAAGTAGTTTGCCCTTTGGTTGCCGGGCTTGTCGAAACAGCTTGATCTCCGGTTGCTGAACTTGTCGAAGTACTAACTACTTTTTTTTTAGCAATATTTACGATCTTCGTATCGATCCCGAAGGTCTCTTTGACGAACATATTAATAAGCCCCCAGTACTTAATGAGTGCTTTTTTCTCATCGCCCTCGGCAGTGGACTCCCATGTGAGTGTTTGTGCCTCAAACGAGACGAAGGTAATGTTCTGCTCGAAGACTACACCCAGATCATAGTCGCGGTCGTAAATCTTTTTGACGAGGTTGTCAAAAAGATTAGCGTTCAGGGTTTGGCGTTTAGTGTTCAGAGAAGGCTCTTTATCCTTTTGAACTTCTTCCTGTGTAATAGGTGTCTCTTCTGAATTAGCTATAGTAGATGGAGGAGTTTTAGATTGAGAAGATATTTCAGTTATATTTTCTATTGTTGTTTTTGTAATGGAAGGTTCAGAAACAGGCACAGATGTTTCTGCTTCAGTATTCACTACAGGCTCTGAACTTTTCTTTTCTTCCGGAAGGCTGTCCTTTGGACTCTGAGTATTCTCCATTTTAGATGGAGTCTCCTCCTGAACGCTGAGCTCTGAACGCCGAATGCTCTCCGACTCTGTCGGAGCAGGAGCAAGAATCTCCTCTTCTGTAATGGTGATCACCTCTTTGGGGGTAGAGAGGTCTGTGTGTGGCGTAGTAACCATGATCTCATTGATCTCAATACCTTTAAGTTCTTTTTCAAGTCCTTTGATCATTGTATCGATATCTTTGATCTGAAGTGCTTCGACCATCTTAAAAAGGGTCAAAGAGAGGACGAACTCACCGTCGCTTCCGAGCGCCAAAAGGCTTTTGGATTCAGCGATAATACGGAAAAAACGTTCGATGATCATCGGGCTTAGCACATTATTGCCTTCTAAAAGCAGGGTTTTCAGGTAGAGAGTCAGTTCATCGAGGATCATCTCCGCCTCATACTCGCCTGCGGCCTTGATGAAAGTAAGGATCGCTTGTGTGTTCTTTTGCATGATATCTTGAAGCAGTTGCTCAAGAAGGCTTGGTTCGATGATACCGAGCATCCCCGTAACGGTTGGTACATCGACGAAATTGTGAGAGTAGACGATGGCTTGATCGAGCAGTGTAAGCGAGTCTCTCAAACTTCCCGCACCCGTACGTGCGATGATGGCGATCGCCTCCTTCTCAAAACCGATCCCCTCCAGATTTAAAATATGCTCCAAGTGCCGTTCGACAAGCGGTTGAGGGATCTTCTTGAAACGGAAGTGCTGTGTCCGTGAAAGGATGGTTGCAGGAAGTTTTAGCGGGTCGGTCGTTGCCAGAATGAATTTAACGAAATCAGGCGGCTCTTCAAGGGTCTTTAGCAGGGCGTTGAACGCCTGATTGGTAAGCATGTGGACTTCATCGATAATGAATATCTTGTATCTGGCGGAGCTTGGTTTGTACTTGGTATGCTCGATAAGGTCTTTAATGTCGTCGATCCCGCGGTTACTTGCCGCATCCATCTCGATAATATCCATATGGCGGTTCTCCGCTGCCATGATGCAGTGGGTACACTCGCCGCAGGGGTGGGAGCTTTCTCCCTTTTCGCAGAGCAGTGCTTTGGCGAAGATACGGGCGGTGGAGGTCTTTCCGCTTCCTCTAAGACCTGAAAAGAGGTAGGCGTGGGAGAGGCGTTTGTTATCCAGAGCCAAAGAGAGTGTCTGTGAGACCGCCTCTTGTCCGATGAGGTCGGCAAATGTTGCGGGACGGTATTTTCTGGCTAGGGCTAATGACACGGTCTCTCCTCCTGAAATTTGTCGTATATTGTAGTCTATTTTTACTTTTGGTTGGTATAATTTGGAAGAATTTAACGGGGAGGGAAACCATGCGTTTGGATGATGAACGAGAGAGCAGTTATGTAGAGGATAGACGCGGCAGCAGTAGCGGCAGAGGCGGTGGTATGTCGATGGGAACAGCAATGATGCTGTGGCCGCTGATCCGTCCTCTGCTTCGTACCAAGTTCGGATGGGCGATCATCGGGATCGGGGTGGTCGCCTATATGGCGGGTTTGAACCCGTTGGCATTGGTGGGCGGTGGCGGTATGCAGAGTCATACGCCGGTGAACAAGGCGAAAGAGGATAAACAGGTCGTTTTCATGAAGAAGGTACTTGCTGGTACCGAAGATGTCTGGAAAGCGATCTTTGCCAAGCATGGTGCGCGCTATAAAGAGCCGAGACTGGTTATTTACCGCGGCTATACCCACAGCGGATGCGGCGGTGCACAGGCGGAGATGGGACCTTTTTATTGTCCGGCAGATAAAAAAGTCTATCTGGATCTGAGCTTTTTCGATGAGCTGGCACATAAGCTCAATGCACCGGGGGATTTTGCACAGGCGTACGTGCTTGCGCATGAGATAGGACACTATGTGCAGGATCTGCAAGGGACGCTTGATAAGGTGCAAAAAGCAAAGCAGAGCTGGGGCAGAAGCAGTGCCAGATCCAATGCTTTGCAGGTGAAAGTGGAGCTTCAAGCAGACTGCTATGCGGGTATCTGGGGACACTATGCGCAGCAGAAGTTCCATATTCTTGAACCTGGAGATATCGATGAAGCGCTCAATGCCGCAAGCTCCATCGGGGATGATACGCTTATGAAAAAGGCCGGGCGCGCCGTTAGGCCCGATGCCTTTACCCACGGCTCTTCCGCACAGCGCGTAGCATGGTTCAAGCGTGGCTTTGAGACGGGTGATATCCGTCAGTGCAATACCTTCCGTTAAGTTTAGTTTGAGACTACATACAGGGGTGAAACCCGCCCCTAACCACACATGCGCTATAATCCCTTCAATTAAATTATATCCAGAATAAGTGAGAAACAATGAGTTACAAGCCAAGTGAAATAGAAGCCAAATGGCAAAAGATCTGGGAAGAGGAGCAGGCGTTCGAGCCGAGTGACTCGACCACACAGAAGAAGAAATATATTTTAAGTATGTTCCCTTTTCCAAGCGGAAGACTGCATATGGGGCATGTGAGAAACTATGCGATCGGGGATGCGTTGGCGCGTTACTACCGTAAGCAGGACTTCAATGTGCTTCACCCTATCGGATGGGATGCGTTCGGTATGCCGGCGGAGAATGCTGCCATTAAACACGGCAGACACCCTAAAGAGTGGACATACAGCAATATCGATTACATGAGAAAAGAGCTTAATACACTGGGGCTGAGCTTCTCGAAAACAAGAGAGTTCGCTACCTGTGACGAGGTCTATACCAAGCATGAGCAAAAATTCATCATCGAGATGTATGAAAAAGGCTTGCTCTACCGTGAGAGTACGACGGTTAACTGGTGTGAGACCTGTCATACCGTACTTGCGAACGAGCAGGTAGAAGAGGGGTGCTGTTGGCGTTGTGACAACCCGGTCGAACTCAAAGAGATGCCCGGATACTACCTTGACATCATTTCCTACGCGGACGAGCTTCTTGATGACCTTACGCAGCTTGAAGGGAAATGGCCAAGTCAGGTCATTACCATGCAGCGTAACTGGATAGGAAAATCTCAAGGGTTGGAATTCAAATTTGAACTGACCAAGGAGAGTAAAGCTAAGCTTGACGGGAAGTTTGACGGCTATGAGGTCTTTACCACCAGACCCGATACCATCTATGGAGTCACCTACTCGGCATTGGCGCCGGAGCATCCGATTACCAAGTATCTGGTAGAAAAAGGTCTGCTTGATGCAGAGGTGGCAGAAAAGATCAAAGCGATCGCCAACATGACCGAAGTGGAGCGTGCGCAGCAGGATAAAGAGGGGTACCCGCTTGGTATCTCCGTGATCCATCCGCTTACGGGTGAGGAGATCCCGGTTTGGACGGCGAACTTTGTCTTGGCAAGTTACGGCGGCGGTGCGGTCATGGCTGTACCGGCGCACGATGAGAGAGACTTTGAGTTTGCGACCAAATATAAGCTTCCGATCAAACGCGTTATTGAGGGTGGTGACGAACTGCCCTACACCGGAAGCGGAACGCTTATTGACAGCGACCGTTTCAGCTGTGTGGAGAATGAAGAGGCGAAGATCGCCATCATCAACTACATGGAGGAAGAGGGCAAAGGGAAAGGGACGACTAATTACAAGCTTCGTAACTGGGGTGTAAGCCGTCAGCGCTACTGGGGTGCGCCTATTCCGTTCGTGCATTGTGACGATTGCGGGCTTGTACCTGAAAAGACGGAGAACCTGCCTGTAGCCCTCCCTGAAGATGTGGAGATCACCGGTGAAGGAAACCCGCTGGAGAACCACCCGACATGGAAACACTGCAAGTGTCCTAAGTGTGGCAAGGATGCGCTTAGAGAGACCGATACGCTCGATACTTTCGTGCAGTCAAGCTGGTATCAGTTCCGTTATGCGACCAACCCTAAGAAGTGGGATGAGGTGGGCATCGACAAAGAGGAAGCCAACTACTGGCTGGGGGTAGATCAGTACATCGGTGGGATCGAGCATGCGATCTTGCACCTTCTTTATGCGCGTTTCTTTACCAAAGTGCTGCGTGACCTTGGCTACCACGACATCGATGAGCCTTTCACCCGTCTTTTGACGCAGGGAATGGTCTTGATGGACGGTGCGAAGATGAGTAAATCCAAAGGCAACACCGTCGACCCTGATGCATTGGTCGAGAAGTATGGTGCCGACACCGCGCGCTTGTTCATCCTTTTTGCCGCACCGCCGCAAAAAGAGCTTGAGTGGAACGACTCGGCGGTTGACGGCGCTTTCAGGTTCATCAAAAAGCTTTATGACAGGAAGTCGAAAGTCACGGGAAGTGCACTGCCAAATATCGACCACAGCAGTTTGAGTAAAGAGAGTAAGCTTGCGCGTCAAAAGGTCTATGAAGCGTTGCAAAAGTCCAAAGATGTTTACGAAAGCACCTTCGCGTTCAATACACTCATCGCTGCATGTATGGAAGCGCTCAATGCGCTTGACAAGCAAGATAACGGCGATGTATGGACGGAGGGGATGTATGTGATGCTCAATCTGCTTGAACCAATTATCCCGCATGTGACCACAGAGTTGAGTGAAGAACTCTTTAATAGAGCGAACCTCAAAGCGGTCTTGGAGGTCAAAGAGGAGGTCTTTGTTCAAGAGAGTATTCTCTATGTGGTGATGATCGGCGGGAAAAAACGTACCGAGATCGAAGTAAGCCCAAGCGCATCCCAAGAAGAGATACTTGCAGCTGCCAAAGAGGCGGGAGAGAAGTGGTTAAACGGTATGCAGATCGTTAAAGAGATCGTCGTACCGAACAAGCTGGTGAACCTTGCGGTGAAACCGGTGAATTAATGAGTAATGAGGAACTAGGAATGAGTAACCGAGGAGATATAATGCAATTTTTGTTAAATAGAAACAGATCCGGTTTTCGGTTACTCATTACTCATTACTCATTACTCATTTCAATAGCTCTGCTATTGACTGCTTGCGGCTACAAACCCTCCGCTCATGCGATTCAAAATCTTTTTTTTGATACGGTCTATGTTGAGGTGAAGGTCGATCGTGCGGAGCCGGAGAATGCGCCTTATCTGAAAG
>JAMORY010000018.1 GCA_027063305.1 Sulfurovum sp.
TAATCACTAACTTTATTTACGTTCGCCCATTCAAATCACAAGTGCAATTTCACCTCAATCACGCCGCTAATTCCTTAGCAAATTCTTCGAAAAATACTTCATACGGCGTTCTAAAACCAAGCACTTTCCGTGGTCTGTGATTTATCTTGTCCTGTATGGTAACGATCTCCTCCTTAGATATGTGTGTAAAGTCGGTTTTCTTAGGATGATACTGCCTTATCAAACCGTTAGTGTGTTCATTTAATCCTCGCTCCCATGAATGATAAGGGTTGGCAAAGTAAAAGTCTGTTTCCAATACTTCCGATACCTGTTTGTGGTATGCGAACTCCTTTCCATTGTCACTGGTAATAGTCTTGAGAACAGGTTTGATCGGAATGAGCATTTCAATCAATGCAGTAGTAACCACTTCAGCATGCTTGGATGGTACATGCTTTATCAGCGTGAATTTGGACTTTCTGTCAACTACTGTGACCAGCGCACCGATATAGTCTTTTCCTATGACCGTATCAATTTCAAGGTCTCCGATACGCCGTTTCTTTTCAACGATCTTGGATTGGGTATCGGCTACTATGCTAAGCAAATTGCATAACTTCAGTTTTGATGTGAAAGAGAAGGAACTCTTTACGGCACTGAGTGCCACTAAAGCATTTTTGCTTTCCAAAAACGCTACAGCACTGACGGTCATGACCGATGAGGCGGTGGCTTATTTTGGCAGCTTGTCGTCTGAAACTCCTGACTATATCGTGGTAGGCGATGCCCATACGAACTTTGACTACCCTTACCTCAACAAAGCCTTTTGTGCACTCATAAACGGAGCAGAGCTCATCGCAGCAGCAAAGAACCGTTACTTCAAAGATGAGGACGGTACACTCTCCATGGATGCAGGTGGTTTTGTAACCACATTGGAATATGCTTCAGGGAAAGAGGCGATGATCATCGGGAAGCCGAGTCAGACTTTCTTTCACTTAGCCGTCAAATCGATGGGACTACAGCCGCATGAGGTGTTGATGGTCGAAGATGACATCGAAGCGGACATTCAAGGAGCGCAGGATGCCGGACTGAAAGCCGCACTGGTCAAGACGGGAAAATTTCAGCAGGATGATCTAAAGAGAGGGATAATGCCTGATGTTGTTTTGGAAGATGTGAATGGTTTAAGAGAACTGCTTTAGTTCTCTCTTACCTCATAATGCAACTTCAATCCCTCGCTGGTCATCATAAACCCTGAGATGACGATCTTGCCGTCATGTACCATCTGGTGGTGTTTTTTACACAGTGGTATGAGGTTGTACTTGTGGTTTTTGTGGAAGTGGTCAATGTGTCCAGCGTCGTTGGCGTGTTGTTGTTCGGCGATGTGGTGGACATCTTCGACATTTTCGTCACACAGGGCACATTTGGTAAGGTAGAGTGCTTTGTTGTACTTGCTGCTCTTTTGACGGCGCAGTTTTTTAACCTCGCTGCCAGAGTGATTGAGGCTTTCACGTATCTCTTGAGCCGTTTTGAGGAACTCCTTGTCCATGTGCAGCGACTTGGCAAACTCCAACCCATACAGGCTGTCACCCTGCCCCAGTTGCAGTACACGGTTGTAGATGAGTGTGTCGCTGGCTTCATCGTACTTGATGCCAAGGTGCAGGAATATCAGGTGTTTGATGTGCTGTAGCTGCGGGATCTTTCCAAGCTGATGCAGGTGAGTGGCAAAAATAAATGTTGATTTCAGGGAGATAAGCTTCAAGATCGCCGCAGAGACGATGGCAAGTGCAGACTCGGTCTCCGTTCCCTGGCTGATCTCATCTCCGAGTACCAAAGAGCGTTCATCGGCACGGTTAAAGATGTTCTTGAGCTCCATCATCTCTACCGAGAATGTGGAGAGCCCTTTGTAGAGGTTGTCTTTGCTGACAATGCGGGTAAAGAGCTTCTCGTACATCCCAAACCGCAGTTCAACCGCCGGTACGAAGAAGCCTGCCTGAGCCAACACCACCGAAAGCCCGATGCTCTTCATAAGGGAGGATTTCCCCGAAGAGTTGATACCGTAAAGAAGGACACCCAGCACATCCTCTTCGTCACTGGCGTTGAGGGTGATGTGGTTATGCGTGGTGCCCCTGTTCTCTCCTAAGTAGACATCGTTTGGCACATAGATGCCCCGCTCGTCATTGGCTTCGATGATGGGATGACGCAAGCCGATGGCTTCGTAGAAGTTCCCCTCCTCAATGATGGGGCGGCTCAGGTTCATCTGCTTGGCACACTTGGCAGTGGAGATGGCGACATCAACATCCGAAATAAACCCGATGAGCTTATCAAGCAACAAAGAAAAACGTTTCTCCAGCAGGTCAAGACTCTCAACATAACGCTGCTTGACAAGCGAGACCAGTTTTACCTGTGCGGTCTCATAGCTTCGGGTGATCTCCTCAAAGAGCGGGGCTTGTACCTTGACGGCATTTTTGAGGTGTTTGAACTGGAAGTCTTTGAAGAAATGATGCTCTCCGTCAATAGTGACAAAAGAGTCTTTGAGACTCTTCTCTATCATCGCAAAACGGTTCTTTGTCAAGTTCAGATAGTACCCTTCACTCTCAAGATAGTTCACTGTGGTGTAGCGGGTGTTGCCGCTGTTAAAGAGCTTCTCTTTGTCAAACAGCGCTTCGACATGCTCGGCGACCTTTTCCATCTTGTCAACTTCACTCTGCTGGGTCTTGACAATGGTGTCAATGGCAGGGTAAACACCGCTTTTAAAGATGTTATCATTGATCTGTTCAATGCGGAAACGTGCACAGATGTCAAGCTCAAAGGTCTCCTCCAGAACGGTCAACATCTCCCGTGTCTCATCCTGTAAACGCTCCTCTATCTCCAATCCGCTGGCTTTGGCATCCTCAAGCAGTTTAAAGATGGACTCTAGTGACATTGCGATGTAGGTAAGCTCTACGGGATGTAGTTTACGCAGTTTGATACGACGTGTGATCCGTTCAAGGTCGTAGATCTGCTTAAGGTGTGTCTCGAAACGGTCGATGCTTGGCATCAGTTTCTCTACAAGATCGTAACGGGCTTCCAAGAGTGTTTTATCACAGATAGGATTGAGCAGTCGTTCTTTGAGCAGCCGCTTTCCAAATGCCGTCGAGGTCTTGTCGATAAGGTCAAGCAGTGTTACTTCAGCAGGGTCACGGCTAATGACAGAAAGCTGTTCCATCGCGTTGTTGCCGATGTACATATAGCGGCTGTTGCCTAGAAACTGTGGACGGTTCATCTTCTCGATGATACTCTCGTCATGTTCGATGATGAAGTCGATGAGTACAGCCAAGGCTTCGGTGGTATAGGGATGGCGTTCAAGATCGAGGAACTCGATAGGGCTTAGAAAAGAGTTGATCTCGAATACGCGTTTAAAAAGCTCATTCTGGTAAGTGATCTTAAAACGTTTTTCATTAATAGTATAGTGCATACCGCTTAGTTCAAGATAGTGCGCTATCCATTCGGGGTCTATCTCTTTACTCTCCAGTGTTACGATCACTTCCGAGGTGGTATAGGTTTGAAGCAGATTGAATGCCTCATCGAGCGCATAGGTCTTGTCATCACGGGTAGAGTGTATCTCGTTGCAGATGGTCTTTCCCGTACTCACATCGATGGCGGCATACCCCACCGAGTAGATACCGGCATTCTCGTCAATGAGCAAAGAGACGATGTTGTTCTCAGTGGGTTCACTCAGGTACTCGAAGTTGGTCCCCGGAGAGATGATGTTCGCCACATATCGCTTGACATTAGGCATCTCACCCTTTTGCTTGACCACAATAATGGTGTACTTCTTGGTAGCGATGAGTCGGGAGAGGTAGCGATCAAGTGAGACGGCAGGCACACCGGCAAGCAGCGGGTTGTTGACAGAGTTTTCCAGTACCGCTTTGCTCTTGCGTGTGAGTTGGATGTTGAGCAGTTCGGCGATCTCTTTGGCTTTCCCGATCTTAAGGTCATCGTTATTCACCTCATAAACCTCGAAGAAGGTACCTATCTCCATGAGAACAAGGGCATCTTTACCGTATTTCTCTTCAAAGTGTCGCTGAAGATCGAAATAGATCTCGGTTAGTAATCTCTTCTTCTGGGAGAGTATCTCTGCTGCTTTATCCAAAATCTACCTATCCTTAAAAAATAAGAAAGATTCTAACATAAGATAGATTTAATCTTTCATCCTGATATTCCTTAAATATAGCTATGATACAATCATCTGTCAAAACCAACAAATTTCTTGGAGGAAAAATGAAAACCTTTATCAAATCAACATTGGCCGCAGCCTGTTTACTCTCTCCTATGATGCTTCAAGCTGAGTCTATGGGAACAACGGAGCAATCTGCAGGGCTTAGTATCGGTACGATCGGTGCACAGCTTGAATATAGCCGCATACTTGTACCTGAATACAATATTGCGATCAGAGTTGCCGCAGGTGGTGCAAGCTGGAGCGGTACTTATGAAGATATGGATACCGAGTATGATACGGATCTCAGTCTTTTCACGTTCGGAACAACGATCGAATATCACCCATACCAAAGTGGATTCTATATTGGTGCAGGGATATTCTATCAAAATAGTGACTACACGATGGATGCCGAGCCAAAGAACGGAACCTATACATTCAACGGTCATGAGTATGATGCGGACTTGATCGGTGGCGTATATGGAGATGTAGACAATCTCAACAGTGTTGTACCTTATATCGGTATTGGATATGATAAAAGTCTTTATGAGAACAGTGATGATTCCCTTTTCTTCTCTTTCAAACTCGGTGCATGGTACCAGGGTACACCGAAAGTCAATCTTACGGTCCATGACTGTCAGCTAGGTGCTGGCTGTACCTTGCTTGAAGAGGACGTTCAACAAGAAGAGGATGATATCAACGATGATATCAAAGACTATAAGTGGTGGCCTGTACTTCAAGTTGGTCTCTCTTACCGCTTCTAAAAAATCCTCTCCCCCCTCGGGGAGACACCATTTTATTCTCCCTTCAGCATTTTTCAGTATAATACCGTCCCATTTTATGTCCATATAACTTGGCATAAAAAATATATCAAGGGAGTAAGCATATGCCTAAAATGAAAAGCGTAAAAGGCGCTGTTAAGCGTTTTAAAGTGAAAAAGAGCGGCAAGATCAAAAGAGGAACGGCGTACAGAAGCCACATCCTTACTAAAGTCGACGGTAAACACCACAGACAAATGAGAGCGCCAAAGCATGTTGATGCAGTAGACGCAAAGAACATTAAAGAGATGATCGTATAAGACGATCCAATTGAAGTAAGGTTCCCCCAAAGTTCAACAAACACGGGGCAAGTCCGATAGTGATCGGCACCTATTTCTAAAAAAGAAAACGGTAAAGGAAAACCATGAGAGTAAAAACTGGTATTGTTAGACACAGACGTCACAAAA
Source organism: Sulfurovum sp. (assembly GCA_027063305.1). GTDB lineage: Bacteria > Campylobacterota > Campylobacteria > Campylobacterales > Sulfurovaceae > Sulfurovum. The sequence goes on from JAMORY010000018.1 coordinate 5,391, forward strand.
AACTACTAAAACAGGCAAGAGGGTTCTACAGCGGAAGAAGAAAACACTTCAGAAAAGCGAAAGAGCAACTCGAAAGATCTTTGGTATATGCTTACAGAGATAGAAGACAAAAGAAAAGAGATTTCAGAAAACTCTGGATCGTTCGTATCAATGCAGCTGCAAGATTGAACGATATCTCTTACTCAAGATTCATGCATGGATTGAAGCTTGCAAATATCGAGCTTGACAGAAAGATCCTTGCCGATATGGCAATGAACGCACCTGAGTCATTTGCAAAAGTAGCTGAAGCGGCAAAAGCGGCATTGGCAAAATAATTCAACGTTGTTGAATATCTCTTGAGGGGCTTTTGCTCCTCACCCTCTTGCTATACTTTCCCACTATTTTTCATACCTATATTTTAATCTTCACCCCCCCCATATATCGTCATACCTTTTAAAGGGCAGATACGGGATCTACCCTACACGGTATAGGAAATGGAACATTAGCCTCTTTGGATCTCTCCGCTATAGGCGATAATACCCGGACGCAGATTACCTACATGCTCAAAGCCCAGTGACTTCATAGCATGCTGCACCTGAAAACTTCTACTCCCTGTATGGCAGTAGACAATGATAGGGCTATACTTTTTGTCACTGTGCTCTTCTATTTTGGCATAGAACTGTGAGGTTGGTACCAGACAATCCGTACCGACGATATGCCCCATCTGATACTCCATATATTCACGGACATCCATAAGCGTAAAGTTGATCATCCCAAGTGTTCTTGCCTCTAAGAGTGCTTCAAGCTCATCTCCGTCAAGTTGCTCCTCTTTCAAGAGTGATTCCGCCTGCTCCTTAGTCAACCCTTTAGAGTGCTCATGCACGATCTCTTCTATCTCATCATGCTGTGCCTGTGCTTCCGCATACTCCGGTGTACAGAAGATACCACAGTGGCAGGTGCCATCTTCCGGTATCTCTTTCTCCAGTGCCGGCTTACAAGGGCAAATGCGATTGTCGGCCGCTTTCTGCTCCTCTTTGGTCTCTCCGATGACCATAAAACAGGGGCAATAGCGCTTACCGTAGATAAGCTTGTTTCTTGCAAGCCCCATCGCTACCCCTTCATTTACCTCATCATTGGGGTTTTGTACGAACCCAAACTGCTTATTGACCTTCTCAACGAATTGCCATGTCTTCTCCAACTCTGCCTGAAACTCATCGGAGTTCATATCGATCTGTTGCATTACTCTCCTTTTAGTTGTCTGTCAATTTCATCTGCAATAGTATCAAATTCTTTTACGAATTCTTCCATACTACGGCTCCATCGCTCTAAAAAATGCTCCGTTTTGTTAAAGTCGATAGTAATATTGTCCTCTTTGACGATAATTCCCATCTCTTCCGTATCGATAGGTATCTGTGCAGAAGGCTTGTTCATGCCGCCATCTTTTTTCTGATGCCGTTCATGATGAAAGAACGATCCTATTTCATGTAAAAAATGTTTGGTCTTGTTCGTATCGATGATGATCTTGCCGTCGGGATCGATCTCAATACCTACACGAGCCAGTTTTTGCATGTGCTTCTCTTTTTTCGCTTGCTTTTGTTGCAAACGTTCTTGCGCTTCCAACTCCTTAAGCAGAGCTTCACGTGCCTCTTGCGCCACCTTTGCATCATGGGCTGCCATATCTTCACTTTTTCTCTCACACCCTGCGATCATAACAAGCACGACCATTACACTTAATATCCCTCGCATCGACATGCTCCTTTCTTCTTGACTTCTTCTATTATACAGGCTTTTGTGTAGAAAATGTGTATACCGATCTATTGAAAATTGAGGTATAATAACAGCTATATAGTAAGGAGGATGGATGCACAGACGACACTTTTTGATCCTTGGATCGGTCTCTACACTGCTTCCTGCCCTGCCTTCTTCCCATCCAGCATCACAAAAACTTGCCTTTAGTAGAGTACGCGAAACGATCTTTGCCGTACAAAAACATATGTTCCCACCACATACCTCCCTTCCCTCCGCACAAGAGGTCAATACCATCGCCTTTCTTGAGGAGACGATCTTTCACCCCTCTTACGATAAAGATATCCGTGCATTCGTCATTCGAGGGGCCCATGCCCTCCATCAAAAGGAGAAGGGACGCTTTCATATCTATACGAGCGAAAAAAAAGAGCAGGTCCTTCGCCGATATGAAGAGAGTGAAAAGGGTAGAATGTGGCTTTCACGGATTATGATATTAAGCCTTGAGGCTCTTTTGAGCGCACCTGTCTATGGGTGCAACCCTGCAAAAGCGGCATGGCATGCACTCCAACGTAACGGCGGTATGCCAGAACCTACTAAAAAGTATATCTACGGATGAATATACCGATGTATGATGCCGTTATCATCGGCTCGGGTGCAGGTGGAGCCTCGGTTGCCTATACCCTTACAAAAGCCGGTTTCCATGTTGCATTGCTCGAAAAAGGAGACTTCCTGAAACGAAGTGACTTCAGCAAGGATGAACTAGCATACTGTCGAAGAAATATTATTACCCCTGATCTTTTTAATGAGTACCATATCATTGCGCAAGAGAAAAATGCTCACTGGGTTGAGACCCCCACATATGAATCAGGCTGGAGTTTCTGGAATGGCAATATCGTAGGGGGATCATCCAATCTGATGAGTGGGATGTTCCACCGTATGCACCCTGATGATTTTCACCTTTTACAAAAGTACGGTCCTATAGAGGGTGCCAATATCGTAGACTGGCCCATCACTTATGAAGTACTTGAACCCTACTATACAAAAGTGGAGTCCCTCATCGGTGTTTCAGGTAAGTTCATACCACACCCTTTCGAACCACCCAGAAGCCATCCGGACTACCCTTTCCCCCCTACCAAAGAGAATGGTATCGTCACCCTTTTCGACAAAAGCTGCCGCTCTCTTAAGATGACCCCCTTAGTCACCCCCAGAGCGATCCTTTCACAAGACACCTCCGACCGTAACGCCTGCTACTATTCGAACTACTGCGGAAGCTACGGATGCAGTTCCGGAGCGAAAGGAAGTGCAAGAGAGGCATTGATAGTACCGGCATTGTCAACAGGAAAATTGACACTTCTTTCACATACCCATGTGACACAACTGTTCAGCAGCACAAAAGAGAGGATCGAAACTGCTCAATGTATCAACACCGTGACAAAAAAGCGTTTCTCTATATCCGGACGTATCTTCATAGTTGCGGCACAAGCACATGAAAGTGTCCGCCTTCTCTTTAACTCCGCCAGTCGTTTTCACCCTGACGGACTAGGCAACACTCACGGTCAACTTGGCAAGAATCTTATTTTTTCGGGAGGAGGTGCAGGAGAAGGTGTGCTTCATACTCGAACCCTGCAAGATATCTCCCCTCAGATCCTGATGCAACCGGGCTACTTCTTCAACCGCTCTTTGCTTGACTGGTACTACGTTGACGAGTGGTGGGACGGATATTTTAAAGGTGGCTTGATCGAATTTATGTTTTCCCATGCCAACATCATCTCCCAAGCACTACGCCATACATATCATGATGGACGACTACAATGGGGAGAGGCACTTGCTACGCGTTTACAAAAAACATTTACACAACAAAGAGCTATACGCTTTGAAGTCTTTAACGACTGGCTTCCAACCGATAAATGCTTCATTCAAACTGCACCTAACCATAAAGATATATACGGTATGCCTGTAGGAAAACTCCATATCTGGGGACACTCACATGATATGAAAGTGGGGAACTACTTGGCACAGAAAGCAACACAGATACTTGAAGCGATGGGTGCCGAATATATCTATAGCGACATCTCGGCAACTCCGGCTCCTAACCTGATCGCAGGAGGATGCCGTTTTGGTAACGACCCCCGAACATCCGTACTGGATCCTAACTGCCGTGTACACGATATAGAGAACCTCTACGTCACCGATGCCTCTTTTATGCCTACAGGAGGCTCTGTACCCTATACATGGACGATCTATGCCAATGCATTGAGGGTGGCTGACAAGATTGTTGCCCACCTACACGATCTCTAAAAAATACGTTGAAAGCCAAAGTAATTTATTGTATACTATCTCCAATCATTTGACACTTCAGGAGTACAATTCATGAAACGAACCATCCTCTTTTTAATGCTCTTTTTCACCCTTGTTTTCACTGGTTGTCAAGGGCCTTCCCTTGGAGGTAAGGTAAAAAGAGAGTACTTCCCTAACGGACAGATACTCTCCGAGTTCTATATGGATGACTCCACCGGACAAAATGGTCTTTTAAAAAAGTATGGACCCGATGAGAAACTTACCTCAACGGTTACCATCAGAAACGGTGTAAAAGATGGTACGGAGACCCTTTACGACCCAGAAGGAAGAGTTTTGACGACCATTCCCTACCGAAACGGAAAGAAAGAGGGTGTGATGAAACTCTACTACCCTAATGGCGATGTTGCTGTTGCCATGACATACCGCAACGGTGTACTCAATGGTGATGCATACAAATACGGTATCGATGGGAAAATAATGGAGCACCGTATCTATCGTAACGGAAGGGTCGTCAACTAAGTGATACCCTCCCCTCTTCCTCACTATATTCACCATATCAATCCCAAACTTAAACATACCTACCTTCGCTTTAACGATGAAGGTATATTAGAAATCCGCTCCAGTGGATTGACCCGTACTCAGATAGAGACACTTCTTTTAAAAAAATCCCGATGGATACGCAATGCACAATCTCGTATAGAGAGTAAACAGGGAAGATACCCAGACTTTAACAAAGAACCACAACTCTACTACCTTGGTGCCGCCTACCCTGTTCATCTGGTAGAAGAACAGCAAAAACGAACATCTTTAACATTTCACGATACCCATTTTACACTTACCTTCGATCAATTCGATATACAACTGTTTCAAAGAAAGATAGACCTCTTTTATAGAAAGGAGGCTTCACGGATCATTCCACCTATCGTAGATAAATATGCAAAAAAGATGTCCCTCTTCCCTTCTCAAATACGTTTTCGAAAAACCAGACGGCAATGGGGAAGCTGCTCTTCAGATCATACCCTAAGCTTCAATACTATGCTGGCAAAACTGCCTCTGGGTACCATTACCTATGTCGTGATACACGAACTTGCACACATTCAACATAAACACCACCAAAGGTCCTTTTGGGCACTTGTCGAAGAGACCATGCCTACATACAAGCAAGAGGCAGCTATACTTAAAACCTATACGACATATTGATCTAAGGAGTTTCCCATCGATATCTATCTACTACTTTTTCTACTGATCGTACTTTCCGGTTCCGTCACAGTTTATATCTACTACCTCAAAGAAAAAAAAGAGCATTTAGATGCCATTAAAAGAGGTTTTTGCCCCAAATGCAAGCACAACACCATAGAACTCATCGATCAACGTTCAGGAGGCTGTAGCGGCCCAAAGATCGTCACTTATGAATGTAGTAGCTGTGGTTACCATAATAGCTTCTCCATTCAAGCT
>JAMORY010000019.1 GCA_027063305.1 Sulfurovum sp.
GTATTCTTTGAAAGTTTTGTGCTCATGTTCTTCCTTTACAATAATTGATCTATATTGGAATTTTAGCATTTACACAAAATTTGGGGCGCTATCGAAAAAATCTAAGTTGGAAAACACCTTATGAAGTATTTTATGGATTAAAAATAGCAACCTAAGAGCTATTTAAATATGATTTTAGATCTTAGGATTGCATTTCAGATTTAAATTTTGGAAACGTTATCTCTATGTGTAGGGCTTAACCCCCTCCTAAACCACATTTGGATATAATCGCGAAATTATATAAAGGCGTATTTGTGATAAAAAGAGTATTGGTGAAATTTTCCGGAGAGGCATTGGCTGGTGAAGAGGGGTATGGTATTGATACCCAGATTCTTAATTTTATTGCAGGTGAGATCAAAGAACTTGTAGACAACGGTGTTGAAGTTGGTATTGTTGTAGGCGGAGGGAACATCATTCGTGGTGTTTCTGCTGCTGCTGACGGGATCATTAAAAGAACATCCGGTGACTACATGGGTATGCTCGCTACCGTGATCAACGGAGTGGCGATCCAGGAAGCTTTGGAGCATGCAGGATTGGGTGCAAGACTTCAGTCTGCGATCGATATGCATGAGATCGGTGAGAGCTTTATTGTACGTCGTGCAAGAAGACACTTGGAAAAAGGGCGTGTGGTTGTGTTTGCCGGTGGTACAGGTAACCCGTATTTTACGACAGATACAGCTGCAACACTGAGAGCATCAGAGATCGAAGCGGAACTTTTGATCAAAGCAACAAAGGTTGACGGTGTCTATGACAAAGACCCAAACAAGTTTGACGATGCAGTGAAACTGGATACTTTGACTTATGACCAGGCATTGGCAGATGACATTAAAGTGATGGATGATACATCTATCGCTTTGGCAAAAGAGAACGGTTTGCCGATCGTTGTATGTAACATGTTTGAGAAGGGTAACCTGCTTGCCATCGTCAAAGGTGATATGAGCCTTTGTTCGATTGTAAAATAGACAGAGAATAAAAGATTTTAAAGGAAAAATAATATGAGAACAGAACAGTTAACTGCCATAGCATTGGAAAAAGTAAACCACGATAAATACCTTTTGGCAAACGCCGTAGGTAAGAGAGCAGAGAATATCGCAAACGGTGCAGAAATACGCCTTGATTTTGATACATCAGGTATGAAATATGCAGATATCGCACTTCAGGAGATCGCTGAAGGCAAGATCATAGTAAGTCTCGAAAGCTAAATTATTTTGGATCTCAATAAAGTTAAAGAGATTCATACAATAGAAGAAGCCCAGGCTCTTCTATGGGAAGAAGTCAAATCTCCTCACCCTGCAACACTAAAAGCCCTTGATCTGGCAATGACCGCACATGATGGTCAGAAGCGTAAAAGCGGCGAACCCTATATTATCCACCCCATACTAGTGGCTACCATTACTGCAGCATTTTCCGAAGATGAGACCATGGTACAGGCAGCACTGCTGCATGATGTGGTGGAAGATACCTCTTTTGATCTTGAAGACCTTGAACGAGAGTTCGGTAAAGATGTAACACATATGGTTGCTGGCTTAACAAAGATCGTTGAGATACGGGATGAGGAGCTGGCTTCTTCGGAGTCCAAT
>JAMORY010000020.1 GCA_027063305.1 Sulfurovum sp.
TTGCCCCAAATGCAAGCACAACACCATAGAACTCATCGATCAACGTTCAGGAGGCTGTAGCGGCCCAAAGATCGTCACTTATGAATGTAGTAGCTGTGGTTACCATAATAGCTTCTCCATTCAAGCTTACGGAAACTGCGGTGGAGGAAGTTGTGGAACATAGAGACATTTAGCGAAAATATAATTAAGTTGCATCGGTATGCATAGAAAGTATGTGTATTTTGAAGTTTTGATTTGAATAGATATCATAAAAATAGATGGCCGGGAGAGGGGGATTTGTCCAGTACATTATCTGTCACTTTATAGCTTCATATGTTAATCTACTTCAAAGCACGGTTTTACCGACACATTTTAAAAGTTAGACACCAAAAAGAGAATGTCAATTCATATCAGTTTTTTTCACTTTATTTAATCTTATGTGGGAAATACGTGGGAATTTTTTGTATACTACTATCACATATTCTTTACTTGTATGAGTATCTAAAAAAAGAAATTCATCTTTTAAAGAGACAAAATCAAGGTGGTTAGCAAACAATGGCAAAACGTTTTAAGACAAGATACCAAAATGTAATCTATCGTGAAAGCAACACAAACGGTAAACCTGATAAAACATACTATATTCGGTATAGAGATAAAAATGGCGTTCAAGAAGTCAAGATAGGGAAATATAGCGAAGGAATCAGAGAAAACTATTGTCATCAAAAACTACTACAGGTAGTAAATACCATAAGACTCGGAGAGCAACCACCTACATTTATTTCAGCCCACAAAAGAAAGATCGTTACCTTTGATGAGATCGTCACCAAATATTTTAAAACCAAAGAACTTCACAACAAAACCAATGAACAGACAAAAAACAGATATGAAAGCCAACTGCAACAATATATCGGATCAAAAGATATCTACAGCATTACCAAAAATGATATTTTAGCTATCCAGACAGACATGGCAAAATCAAGAGCACCAAAAACAGTCAATCAATATATCCAATTCATCAAAGCCGTTTACAACTATGCCATTGCAGAAGATCTCTTCTCTGGCGTTAACCCAGTCAAAGGGATCAAAGAGCAAAAGATTGATAACAAAAGAGAGCGTTTCCTTGCAATAGACGAGATCAAGACACTGCTTGAAGAAGTCAAAGAGAATGAAGATCTCCACCTCTTTACTCTGCTCTCTCTTTCTACAGGTGGACGGCTTGGTACCATTATGGCTATTGCAAAGAAAGATCTGGATTTTAATAATAATATGATTACTCTTAACGATATCAAGAATGAGGATACCTATGGAGGATTTTTTGACAACACACTAAAAGAGATCCTGATTCAAAGAACTGCCAACCTCAAACCAAACGACAAACTCATTGCCATGAATGAAAGAACGCTTAGACGACAGCTCTCAAAAGTGCTTACCAAGCTTTTTAATGATGATATCAAAGTCTATGACAGAAAAAACCGTGTAGTAATCCACACACTCAGACATACCTTTGCGAGTCAACTGGCTATTAAAGGTACTCCAATCTTCACTATTCAGAAGCTACTCAATCACAAAGACATCAAGCAAACTTTACGCTATGCGAAATTAGCTCCCGATAGTGGGAAAGAGATGGTACATGAGTTGATGGGTAGTTTTTTATAGCCTACTCCGGTAATATCTCTTCAGGATATTTAATCAAAACATAACAGTCAAGATTTGAAAGATTCTCTTTAATCAGATTAATAACTAGATCTTTATTCCTCTTATTCCACCCCCCGAGTATAGGCTTATGTGTTTCAAACTTCTCTAGCAGGTACTCTTTGCTTTTGTATTTTTCTATATCAATTTTGGGACTGTTTCTAATCTCATTAATAACATCTAAAAAGATTTTTCTAGGAAATTTTTTGGAGATATCAACCCATAATGGCTTTAACAAAATCAAGTCAAGTTTTAACTTCAGATTAAAGCGAGCATATTCAATAAGCATATACTCCATATCTGTATTATCAGATTCTAGGCGACTTATACTATTTGTCTGGAGAAATTCCTCTAAATCAGATTCTGTGAAATACTTTTCAAGAAATGCGATAATAGGTCTATTCTCTTTTTTCCATGTGTAATAACTTCTTTCAGATATATCCAATAACTTACTTATCGATTGCTTCAAAATAATTTCCTTTGCTAAATATTCACAATTATATCATTTTTATCTGTTTTTTACGCAAATACGGCTAAATCATACTTTTTTTTAAGTTTAAGAACTATATACTGCCATTAATTCATATATTTTAGCATATATGGCAATTTTACGAAGGAAAGTATAAAATGACATACATAGAAGCCCTTGAAGAAGTCAAAAGTATTCACCCTAAAAAGATGATGCTCTCAAAAAAAGAAGTGGCAGAATTAACCAACCGCAGTCTTAGTGCCTTGGATAGAGATATTCGAGAAGGTACAGGTATTTCCTACAAGAAGATAAGAGGCAGAGTGCTCTACCCTATCGTAGAAGTAGCAAAATGGATGAGTGATCTTATTCAAACAGCATGAAAAAATCCAGACAGACGCACCATATAGATACTCGACTCACAGAGGAGGAGTATCAGATTATCTCTCTTAAAGCAGAGAACTATGGTATTAAAAAATCCCAATTTATGAGAAATTTGGCACTTGGCTATCCACTGCCTCCATGCAGAGCCGATCAAAGGGTGATGATGGAACTCATTACCATGCACAAAAATATCAATCGTTTAGGTGGATTATTTAAACTCTGGCTCATGATACACCAAGATACAAAAGTAAATCTTGGCAACAGAAGCTATACCAGCATAGAACAGTTGATAGATGATATTGAAACAACCTCCCAAAAGATCCTTACTATCTCTCAAAAACTTCTATGATCGTTAAAAAAATAGCTGCCAAAAAAGGCACGGGATCCTTTAGTGGACTGGCAAATTATATATTGGACAAATCTAACGGTGGAGCAAAAGCAGAAGAGATTGTATGTTCAAACTGCCCCTATGATGATGTGGAGGAAAATATAGCTTTTATCAAGTCTATGCAAGATCTCAACCAAAGAACAACGCGGGATAAAACACTGCATCTGGTTGTATCATTTCCAGAGGGGGAAAAGCCTACCAAAGAACAACTTCAAGATATTGAGCAAGAGCTACTTAAAAGTATAGGCATGTCAGAACACCCCAGGCTAAGTGTTACACATACTAATACTGCAAACTATCATCTACACATTGCCGTGAGCCACATAGATCCTGTTACACTCAACCGCATTGATCCTCATAGAGATATCCCAAAGCTTCACAAAAAGGCGGAAGAACTTGAAGAGAAGCACGGACTCATACGAGACAATCATACACCAAATGATCTACTGGCAAAAGCAGGGCTCATATTTGACCCAAAACAACATACAAAATCAAAAGATATAGAAATCCACTCTGGCGTATCCTCCCTACTCTCATGGATCAAAGAGGAAGCCTTAAACGACATCAAAGAGATACTCAAAGATCCTAAATCATCCCTGCACGATTTACACCAGGTATTAGCAGATTACAATCTGGAGCTAAAACCTAGAGGTAACGGCATTGTTATTGCAGATAAGACAAGGAAGCTATTTGTAAAAGCTAGTGATGTTCACAGAGACTTATCCAAAGGTAAGCTTACTAAGAGGTTTGGAGAGTTCAAAACCTCTAAAATTACTACCACACCAAAAAAGAAATTTGGCAGACCAGTAAATGAGTATTGGAAACGATACCAGGAACTATCTACACAGAAGAGATCCACCAAAATAGAAGAGTTACGACTTGAAAAGTTAGCAAGAGAGACACTTAGAAAACAGATCAAAGAGAAATATACAGCACAGATCCAAAAGATTAAAGTAGATCCTCTTATCAATAAACGACACAAAGCCCAAGCACAGAAAAAAGTTCGCGAACAGCGTAAGGCAGAATTGGCAGCACTTACCAAGACATTTAGTGAAAAGCGTAACGAGATCTACTCCAGTACAAAACAGACATCTTACAAAGAGTACCTTATGGAATTGGCACTCTCTGGAGATGAGGGAGCCTTAAAAGAACTCCGAAAACAAAAACAAGAGATCAAGCCAGATGATAAGGTACTTATGCACCCTAAGAAAAAAGTATCACACTCCATCTTTAAGAGCTTCATATCCAAGATTACCAAACAGGGTAATGCAGTTTATGAAGTAGGTAAAAATTCAACTGTAACGGATAAGGGAGATCATCTTAAACTCTCTTTGGAATCCAAGAGTGATGAGGCAATGCTACAAGCCCTTAAAATGGCAGTAGCCAAGTATGGTAATACTTTGGATATTCAAGGCAATATTGAATTTAAAAAGCGTGTACTCATGGTAACGCAAAAATACGATCTAAAAGTGAACTTTGCAGATCCACAGATGCAGAAGATTAAGAGTGAGATGACAGCAAGTACCTCACATCAAATTACAAATAAACAAACTATCAATAAATAAGTTTGTAACTATCTCTAATGTGCATACTTTTTTAAATTTTGAATGTAAGTATCATTGAATGTAAGTATATTATGCTCACCTGCAACTTGTATTCTTGTTTCCAAGTAAGTGTCTGCTAACTGACTTACTGCTGTTAAGTCATTAAATTCTGGCATCTGTGCACAATATTGTAATGTTTTCCGTCGCTTCTCGCGAACTCCATTTATTGATGATTTACGTTTTCGCTGCGTTGCTCTTCTTGCTAGTCTTGCCATTTTTAATCCTTTTAATCGACTAATACAAAAGAAATTTTATTCCCTTTGGCTATGACTTTAAACAGATATTAATAAATATCTATATCTAATAATGGATGAATTATACTTTAACTTACTTTAATTTCTTTGTTTTTTCAAGATTTTCTATTAATTCTTGAGGTGTTTTGCCCTTATTGATACTTTCTATAAGGAATTCTATAAATTGATATTCTTTATTACTTTTAGAAATAAAATCTTTTAAAAGAAATAGGGAAACAAGATCGGCTATCTTATAGCAAAAATTTATATCCTTATCGGAATTAAAATAGTCAACTTCAATATGATCAAAACAAAGAAAGCCTAACGTATTAATATCCTTGCTATTTTGATACATTTTTATTTCTGAAATAAACTCTGGCGATAAACTATTATTTTTGAAAGTCATAGGAATTATAAGCGTTGACTTGTAGCAATCATCGTGATTTGGTGGATTTTTACCATATCCTTTCCAACATTCAATCCATTCTGCTTCAATTCTTTTTTGGTTTTCATCATAAATAGCTTTTTTTAATTTTGTAAAAATTTTATTTTTAGGCTTCAATGATTTATAATATTTTTTCATACACTCTGGCTTTATTCTTGTATTTTTATAATTATTATTTGCCACAGCCTCCGGTATATTATTGCAAAGGTAATGATTTTTACTTTTATTGTAATCAATAAGGCGTTGAAAGCCTGTATTTTTATTGTATTTATACTTTTTGTCATTTTCTCTAAAAGGGTCAATAACATTTAAATCTTTATCTAAAATCTTTATACAACTTCTTGCTTGAGTATTTCTACGATTTAAAAAATACTTATCTGAAAATTCTAAATTATTTTGAACAATTTGATTTAATTCACTAGAGACAATTGCATTGTATTTATCATAAGTATTTTTTAATTCGTCAATTAAAGAGAAATCTTTACTTGTATAAATCCTGTTCATAATAGCTATTAATTCTTTTTGATATTTATCATGCAAAAAGTAATATTCTGCAATTTTACCTTGGTTGTAACATACAACATCTCTAGTAAGATCAAAAATATTATGCTCTTCTTTGCAAGAGCATTCTTTATTTCCTCCTCCAAACAAACCTGCTAAATTAATATTTACTTTCGGCATTTGCATCAATTCTTCCTATATCGTTTGATGATATTTTACAGTAATTCTTTTAAATACTTTTTCTTATCATATTTAATTACTAAAAAACTCACAAATGCCCACATCTAAAGCCTTGGCAATTTTATAAAGATGCTCTATATTATAATGCTTATCTTCAAGCCCTGCCTCGATCTTCCCTATGGTACTCATGGACTTATGTCCTATGGTTAGAGCCAGGTCTAATTGGGTAATGCCTTTTTCTTTTCTGATCTTTCGTATGTTGGCAGCTATCTTTTGATGAAACTTTTGGATCTCTTCATCGGTGTATTCTATGTGATCCATATTTATTCCCTATAGTGAATACAAATAAAGGGATTACAAATTATTGGAGACTATTACAATGAAAAAACTACTTTTATTTGCAATACTTACTGGACTAATAGCAGGGCTTACAGGGTGTAGTGATGAAGATGCTAAAAAAGAAGCAGAGAAAAAAGCCAAAAGAGAACACATGAAACAGCATGTAGATACTAGTGGCGAGAAGAAAATTACTAAGCTACCTTTTTAGAGAGATCCATGAAACAATTATTACAATTTACAGACAATAAAACTTACTTTGGCGTAGATATCCATCGTTACGGTGTCAGAGTGGATGATCTGAAAGAACTACCGTTTTTTGATACATTTGTTACATACCATGAAGATCGAATATTTCTAACCAATGGGGAAGAGCAGTATGTACCTGTAATCGACTGGGAAAGTTTTTGTTATGTCTATGTGATGCATGGTAATTACCGAAATAATGATTAACCTTGAGGGGTTATAATAAATTATGAATCAAGGAGTTTGAAGATGGTTTATCAAGAATTTACAAAAGAAGAAGCCAGAGAGCTTGGAGCCTTTACCGAAGATGCACTTAGTGAAAAAGATGCTGTCAGTGCAGCATGGCATCCATATGGAGATCCTTATGGTCAAAACTATCCTACAAAATGGGATAACTTTTATAACAAATGGTTGGCTTTAGACCTTACAAGAACAGGAGGGTTCCCATCGGTATTACTTGGCACCCTTTTAGTGCTTACAGCCCCGTTTACGCTCAGTAAAATATGGATTATAGATCCTATCCTCCAAAAGATCAGAGGATAAACTCCTCTATCTCCACGATAAGATTCCGTCTTATTGTCCTCTTCTAAATAATTTGATAATATAAACATATGGAAGAAACAAAAACATATATTAGAGATGCTCGATCACCAACTCCAAAAAATGAGCAAACATCTAAAACAATGAGTGCCATAAAAGCAAAAAACACAAAACCCGAACTTATATTGCGTAAAACCCTATGGAATAAAGGAATAAAAGGTTATCGGCTTCATTGGAAAAAAGTTCCAGGTAGACCAGATATTGCATTTCCTGGAAAAAAAATAGCAATATTTATAAATGGTTGTTTCTGGCACAGGTGTCCATCATGTAATCCTTCTACTCCTAAAACCAATATTGAATTTTGGCAAAATAAATTTTCAAAAAATATAGAAAGAGATAAAAGAAAAATAGAAGAACTTCAAAGTTTAGGTTGGCAAGTCCTAACAATCTGGGAATGTGAGATAAAGAAAGATTTAGATACCCAAATAACCAAAATAAAAGAGTTTTTATAATTCTTTTTCATCCATGGATCCTTTTAAGATCAGCAAAGCTATAATATCTTTTTGATCATTATAGGCTGAGGGGAATACCAATTGTATAAAGTAGCGGATTTTTTTTGTGGTGGAGGTGGGTTCTCTGAAGGATTTAAATTAGCAGGTTTTAAAATAGTTTTTGCAATAGATAAATGGCAACCTGCCGTAACAACCCATGAAGCCAATCATCCAAAAGCCCATACATACCTTGGTGATGTCATTACAATATCAAACCTACCTGATGATGAGTTTCATAAACTTGTACCGGATACCGAAGTAATCATCGGATCACCTCCCTGCACTTCTTTTTCAAATTCTAATAGATCAGGGAAAGCAGATAAATCACTGGGTATCCAGCTAATTGAAGCATACTTGAAAATCGTTGCAAGAAAACTTCTTAAAGAAAACTCAATTTTAAAATATTGGGTATTAGAAAATGTCCCAAATGTAGTTTCTTATATTCAAGATTCCTATAGCTATAGAGAGCTAGGTATAGAACATGATGGAACCCTACAAGTCAAATATCCATCCTCTAAGGTCTATAATGCAAAATACTTTGGTGTTGCTTCAAATCGTAAAAGATATTTTTGTGGTAATTTTCCAGAACCAGAACCATTGATCACTGAAGATAAAGATACTATTTCAGTTAATGAAATATTGAGAAACCTCAAAGAACCTAATCATAATTTAAATACAAGGATCATAGATCCGAATTATACTGATTTCAGTATGCTATCCAAGGATATAACCGATCATCATTATATTGTAGAAGTGGCACAGTTTGAATGGGAAAAAGCAAAAAGACATAAACAAGATAAAGGTTACATGGGGAAAATGGCTTTTCCTGAAGATCTGAGTAAACCATCTAGAACCATTATGGCAACCATGTCAGCATGTTCTCGTGAATCAATTATCTACCCATATATTCCGGAAGAAAAGAGATATCGATTGCCTACAGTTAGAGAAATAGCATGTATCATGAGCTATCCTTTGGATTATAGATTTTATGGACAAAGCAAAGGCATTAAATATAAACTTGTAGGAAACTCTGTACCACCAAAAATGTCTTTTGCCATAGCAAGAGCAATAGCTATGAATGATGGCTTATCCACACCAAAGACATATACCCCTATAACATTTATTGACGATAAGCCAAACAAGTTCATAAATTTAAATTTCAGAGATTTTCCATTAAATAAAGAAAAACCAAAAAGAGAAAATGCTAAATTTAAATATCATATTCCGTATTTGAAAATTAATACATATAGGGTAGAACTAAGCAATAAATATTTAGACGATACAAATTTAAAAATTGAATGGGTAGTTGAGATACATAAGAGTCAAGGTCCAAAAGCAACAAAAACCATACCAGATATAAATATGAAAGACATAGCAAAGGAAGATCAACTTAATATTGATAAATTTGTGAAAACAATGAAGTCTAAATTACCACATGCAAATAAATTTCAAAAATATTATTGTATGACGGGTGAAGAACGAAAACAAAAAAATTTGATCGGTCCATATGAATTATTATCAGAGATACGAACCTTTATTGATGATAAGCTTGATTTAAATGATCAAAGAACTATTTTGTATAATACAGAGAGGTTCCCTTATCCAATCTATATTGGCTATATTATTTTGAAAAAGTTAACTATGCATATCAACAAAAAGGTCTTACCGTGAACAAGGAAACAAGAATACAAAAAATATCTGAAATACTAAAGCAAGAACCATATGCTCAAAAAGAGATAATGTGGCAAGATAATTTAGAAGTAATGCCCGTATATAAAATTCCTTTAAAATATTTATTATACAACAAATACAATGGTCGTATTTTAAGCCGAACACAATCTCTTGAAGCCCAAGGTAAAGATCTTGACCCCGAAAATGAGAATGATAAAAAAATCATTGAAAAGCTTTTATGGGACTCGAAACCGGATAGAAATAAAAACACACTCTCAGATCTTGAAGCACATGGACAAAAAGAAATAGGAATAATTACAAGAGATGGAATTATCATTGATGGTAACCGTCGTGCAATGCTTCTTAATAAAATCGATAAGTATGATTATTTTAAAGCAGTTATCTTACCAGTTACCTTAGAGCAAAATCCAATAGAAATAGAAAAACTTGAAACCTCATATCAAATGGGGGCAGACGAAAAGCTTGGATATAATCCAATAGAGAAATATATAAAGGCAAAAAATCTTGCAAAAAAAGGTATAACTACAAAAGAGATATCTGATTGGATGGGAGAGACTGAATCAACTATTAAAGATTACCTTTCAGTAATGAAAACCATGGATGATTACTTAGATTATCTTCAATACAATGGAATATATACACAACTTGATGGAAGAGAAGATCAATTTATCAATCTTACAAAATGGTTAAATACATTCTATAATGGCAGTGCAAAAGGTTTTGATGGATATAAAGAAGATGATGTCGCTGATTTGCAAGCAATAGGGTATGACTATATCCGTATCAAGTATGAAGGAAAAAAATTCCGACAACTTGCATACGGGCTAAAAGAGAGACATATTTTTGGGAATAAAGAAGTTTGGCAAAGTTTTAGCGATAAACACTTTGAATTCATCAGTCCAATAATTGATGAAGAGGGCAAGCCTAATCTTGATACCAATAATATTGAAGCAACACTTAATGCTCGAGATGAAGCCTTTAAAACAAAAACTGAAAAGTTTCTTGATGATAATTTAGATGAACACTATACTCAAATTAGATATAAACAATCTCAAAATGAACCCAAAAAATTAGTAAGAAATGCTACTCGTGCTATTCAATCAATCAATACAAAAAATCTTTCAAAACCAGAAGTTATAGAAGAACTATCCGAATTACGAGATGAGATAAGCAGTATCATTCAAGACAGATCCCAAGAAAAAGCACTAGAACACGTTTTAGAGCAATTATCCA
The DNA here is from genome assembly GCA_027063305.1 of Sulfurovum sp. Lineage (GTDB taxonomy): Bacteria > Campylobacterota > Campylobacteria > Campylobacterales > Sulfurovaceae > Sulfurovum. The sequence continues at coordinate 10,471 of JAMORY010000020.1, forward strand.
AGATTGAAATCACTGATATTAAAGACACTGATTTTGCTGATGAGTATCTAAAACAAATCAATAAATTATCATTTGAACTCAGAAAAAGTTTGTAACTCAAGATGAAGATAAATATTGATATTGTAGAAAATACATTTGTCCTAACAGGGGATATTGATACTATTTTGAGTAAAAGGAGAGCCCTACTTTCTTTTAAAAGACTTTCGTATAAACATACAGATAGTAGATTAGTTATACCCTACAATGAAAATACAAAAATACATACTCTCCAAACCATAGAACGCATTTTAAATAAATTCCATATCGACATAAATTTAGGTGAAGCAACAAAGCAAGAGCTTATTTCATATGATAGAGAGCAAGTGAATTTTACTATTTTTTCAGAAAAAGCAAAAAAAATACGGAATAATGAATTCAGTAGCGAACTAGATATTGTTGAAGATTTTAAAGACTTCAAAAAGACAATACATCAAAAGATATCAAGAACACTTTACCCTTTACAACTTTTGTCATCCTTCCATATGGCATTTGCACAAAATAGTTGCAATTTTGCAGTGCCAGGAGCAGGGAAAACAACAATAGTATATGGAGCATACACTTATCTCAAAAATCTTCCCAAAAATAATCCAAAACATGTAGACAAAATATTGGTTATTGGTCCCTTATCTTCATTTGCCCCCTGGGAAAATGAATACGAAGCATGTTTTGGTACAAAAGTCTCTTCTCAAAGAATGTCAGGAGATATTTCTATTACTAGAATTCAAAAAGAACAACATTTATATTCTGATAAACCCAAAGAGCTAACATTGATCTCTCATGCAGGAGTTCCATTACTGGAAAAAGAGATTATCGATTTTTTAAAAAAGAATAAGGTCATGGTCGTTGTTGATGAGGCACATAGAATAAAAAATGCTGAAGGAATCTGGGGGCAAAGTGTAGTAGAGATAGCAAAAGAAGCTACTGCAAGAGTAATTCTAACAGGTACTCCTCTACCCAATGGCTATGAAGATATCTATAATCTATATAGATTCATCTATCCATTTAAATATCAGGATATCTTACAAATAAACTATGATCAATTAAAAGAAATGACCAAAAACATGGTGTCTCCAGATAGCGAAAGGATAAAAAGTTTCACTAAAAATATCAGTCCTTATTTCATTAGAATCAAAAAAAATGATCTTGGGCTTCCTAATCCCATCGAACACTTAATCAAAGTTGATATGGATGAACATCAACGATCAGTTTATGACTTTATTGAAGAAAAATATATAAATTCATTTAAACATAACTCAGGGGGCACCATAAAAGATGTTCTCAATAAAGCAAAATTGATAAGACTTCGACAAGCTTCAACAAATCCCTCTTTGCTTCTAAAGCCCCTACAAGACTCTTTGGAGCACTCTAGTGAGATAGGAGACTATGATCCAAATTATAGATTTGCAGAAATTGACAATGAAAGTATTGATGATGTAGAAATTTTTCAAAAAATAATTAATTATGAAAAATTATATATTCCTCAAAAGTTCATTAAAATAGAGGAATTATTATCAAATAAAATATTTTTAGAAGGTGGAAAAGCTATTATTTGGACGATCTTCATACAAAATGCTGAGCAATTACAAAATTATTTAAAACAAAAAGATATTAATTCAAAATTATTGATAGGGCGTATTCCTCAAGATGAAAGGGAGGAGATAATTGAAAAATTTAATGACCCAAGCAATAATGAATTTCAAGTAGTTATCGCAAATCCTTTTTCTGTTTCAGAGTCTATCTCTCTTCATAAAGGCTGCCACAATGCAATATATCTTGAAAGAGATTACAATGCCGCCAGTTTTATACAGTCGAGGGATCGGATACATCGTGTAGGTTTACCTGAACATACAGATACACACTACTATTATTTTGTTTCAACAAAAAGTATTGATACGGTAATAGACCGAAAATTGAATGAAAAAGTTAAAAGAATGGAAAAGATTATAGATGAAGAAATTCCTCTCTTTAGACGAATCAATGATTCTGATGAAACAGACATTATTAAAACACTGTTAGAAGATTATGCTCAAAGAACTTAAACAATATGAGAATCTAGGTACACCAAAATATTTTTGGGAGTTCTTTCGACTTTTTAAAGATGGTAGTTCATGGACAGGGGAAACTGTAAGTGAACACTTTTTTAATAAGATTATTGATGATAAAATGATATTTGATGGATGTATCCCATTATTGCTGCATACTGGTATTATTTCATTTGATACAGATCAACAAATACTTATTAGTACGGAATACCGTAATATCACTCGTTCAGAAGGATTTTGTCAACAAAAACTTTTAGAAGGATTTTTAAATGCATTTCAAAAAGATGAAGAATTCATAACAATTTTTAAAGATACCCACTATGACTACTTATCATCTAAATCAATAGTCATAAATAGATCTGCTTTTGGACTGCCATATTCAAATTTACGTAAACTTTTACAAGCATTTGATTTTTTACGCCCTCACCCTACCATCAATAATACTTATATTATAAATCCTAGAAAGAAAAAATATTTTGAAGAAAAAATAGTTCCAAAAATAAGAAAAATAATGGGGATCGAAGAACTAAAAAAACAATTAAAACAACAAGAACTCAATGGAGAAGAAGCAGAAAAATATGTATTATCCTATGAGAAGTCTCGCTTAAATGGGAAAGACGGGATAGAGTGGATAGCTCCCTATGATTCAGCTGCAGGATTTGATATCCTATCATATCATGATCAGGATGACGATGAAAATAATCGTTTTATCGAAGTTAAGTCATATACAGGAATCAAACCATATTTTTATTGGACAAAAAATGAAATGAAAAAAGCAAAAGATAGAGGGTATGATTATGCTATATATCTTGTATGCAGAGAAAGAATGAATGATGATACATATCATCCAATTATCATTCATGATCCATTTTCAAATATTTTAGAAAGTGAAGAATGGGCTAAAGAAATTGATAAATATTATATTACGTCCCTTTAACTATCTAATATACCAGCTTCAATAAGAGCCGAAGCAAATCTGCCTTTGGCTTCTTTATCCATGCTATCTAGCATCTGCTTATGATTCTCCAGTAATCTTTTATGCTCTGGAGTCACCACTCCTAAAACCTGAATAAAATAATCAGCATATATTTCAAACTCTCTCTTAAGTCGTTCTGTTTCTTTGTGGTAATCAGCTCCACCGATAGATTTGATCTCAATATGATGAGGATCAATTCTCTCCAGGTTCCAGATGGTACCTTTTTTGGTTTTAATGATCCTTGCTTCCTGTTTTGTATGAGAAGATAGGATATCCATTACATTTTGAGAATATCCAATCCTTGGCTTCCATGCAGAGAGCAAACCTGCATCATCACACAGGAGCATAAAACGGTAAAAATCTATATGACTGCTGCCAAGAGTACTTATATGGATATGGAAACCTGTCTCTTCATTGGTATAGCCATATTGTTCTATTAGAGGCAGGATCATTTGAATATAATGCAAGATCCCTTCTTTGGTAGAGATAGGGACAGATATCTCCACTCCGTGATCTTCCAGTGAGATGTCTGGCTTGATCTGCATGCAGTGGTTTTTATCTGCTGCATGAGGGATGGATATCTCATCTACCAGGATATCTGCCGAAGTAAGTTCATAAAGAGCTTTTGTCAGAGTACCAATCACATCTGCGTAGAGGTACTGTTCTGTGTCTATATAAAACTCAAATTCACATCCATAACGACAAAGATCATTCTCTTTGGGCTTAAAACTTGGATATTTGCAACTACTATTCCCTTGGTAGCGTTTTGTTGTTCCCTCTAAAATGTACTGCATTATGCCCCTATTGCAGTCTCAAGATAATCCTCAAGCTGCTTCACCTTATGATTGGTATCTGATTTCCACTCTCTAAGAGGTTTTTGCCCTTTGGGTATAGCAGTATGAGGCTGAATATATACAAATGCTCTTACTGTGCCTCTATGCGTCTTTACAAGGATCTTTTTTCTCTCGTAGTAATCTGGATACCCCTCAAACCTGTCAAGCTTCTCTAAAAGCTCTTTTCGGTGTATTTCATAGAGTTCTCCATGTATCCTCATCTGTGGTACAGGGATCAAATAAGGATAGTTCCCAAAGCTATCTTCAAACATCCCAAATTTACTTAGAGTAATAGCCTTACCAACCCTTTTGGCATGTTTACCTAACAGGTGATGGTTGTCAAATCCTTTTTTGAGGGATCCGTAAACAAAAAGCATCTCTCTAAAAGGCTCAATCCGTTTGAACTCTCCTCTTCCGGTAATCGTAATGATTCCTTTGTCATGGAGACGATGCAGTATCTTTCTAAGCGTATCCGTTGAAATATCTTTTGTCTTTACCCTGGAAAAAGGCACTATAGTATTTATAGAAAGTCTGTTTATTTTTCGTTCGATCTTCTCTATGTACTTATTCATAGTGCTTTCTCCTTTATAATATCGTGACAATATTATAGCATTTTTTTATATTTTTGTCACGATATATTTTAGAATGGAATTGTAAAGCTGCAAAAGCCTGTTTTTTTCATGATACATCAAAGAAGTGTTACTTTTCGTAAAAAAGCTAAAAAAGAGCCTCTTCTTTTTTTCATAGCAGTGCATATTTTTCTCTGTCAACTGTTGTCAAACTATGTCAATTCATACTTTTTGACTTTTGACAAATAACGATCTTTGGAGAATAATCTTAGTAATGATTTTTCGTGTGATTTTCAATAATACGGAAGAAGTAGCAAGCCAAAGATGCCCTGAATTGATACCTCAATCATCTTTGACTTACGTTGAAAGAAGTATAGCAAAAAAATACTTCTTAATCAACACCTTGTCACTGTTAAGCTCTACTTCATCAAATTCCAAAAAAATTACATAACACCCTCCGGGGGTTCAGCCTTATCCGGATCTAAGTCAAAGATATGATCCGGGCTGGCATTGTGAGCGTGAAAGCGTTCTAGAGTTGATAGCACATATGCCGTGTTTTCAGCCGAGTCTATCAGGGGACTCTTTTGGGTTACCAGAATGTAATAGCTTAACACAGATTGAAATGCATCCCATCAAAAAGCCGACTCAAGACCTCTCAAGAGGCGAAAGCCCTCTCTAATCAATCCGGAACACCTGAACTAAGAGACCTGCAAAGGATAAGGAGTTGTATATCAGCTATCAATCGATATGCATCTGATGATAACCGACATGTGACGGATCGTTAATCAGTGTTTTGAGCCCTATGATTTTTCATAGGGCTCAAGTGCTCTTCAAATTTCGCTCGATGCTCTGGATTGTACTTTGGTGTGGGGAATATGTGGGGAGAACGAGAATAGTAAAATAGCTTAAATGCTCTCAAGTTACGCTGTGTTGGGACTTAGTTTGGATTGTTTAAAATGGATGGCCGGGAGAGGGGGATTCGAACCCCCGGAGGTGTTACCCTCACCGGTTTTCAAGACCGGCACATTCGACCACTCTGACATCTCCCGACAATAATAAGTAGAACGCAATTTTACCGTAAAAAGATAAAATTAACATTTATGGAGGAACCAGCCGGACTCGAACCGGCGAATAGCAGCTTTGCAGGCTGCGGCCTTACCAACTTGGCGATGGTTCCAACAATACAAAGGTGGTACCCGGAGCCGGACTTGAACCGGCACGGTCGCAATGACCGGGGGATTTTAAGTCCCCTGTGTCTACCATTCCACCACCCGGGCTTCATAGGTACCAAATATTTGTTAAATTCTAAAGAGCATCAAACATTTAAACGTCTGAGATTTTTTCTTAGGTAGTGTCTATTTTAAATAATGGAGCGGGCGAACGGGATCGAACCGTCGACCCTCACCTTGGCAAGGTGATGCTCTACCGCTGAGCTACGCCCGCATATCCATAACCAAATTCAAGCCAATGCTTAAAATTGGAGTGCGATTATAACCAATTTTTTTTTAAATGTAAATAGTATTTGTGATATAATCTAAAAAATTACATAAAAAAGGCTCAAAATGATGAGAAGTGATGAAATTAAACAAGGTTTTAACCGTGCACCTCACAGAAGTTTGCTTCGTGCTACCGGTGTCAAAGATGAAGATTTCAATAAACCCTTTATTGGTGTCGCCAACTCCTACATAGAGATCATTCCGGGGCATTTCTTCCTCAACAAAGTATCTGAGATCATTAAAGAGGAGATCAGAGCGAACGGATGTGTTCCTTTCGAGTTCAATACAATCGGTGTCGATGACGGGATTGCCATGGGACATGACGGGATGCTCTACTCTCTTCCCAGCCGTGAGATCATCGCAAACTCCATCGAAACGGTCATGAATGCACATAAACTGGATGCAATGATCGCTATTCCTAACTGTGACAAGATCGTTCCAGGAATGATCATGGGAGCATTGCGTGTAGATGTGCCAACCGTATTTGTCTCGGGTGGACCAATGGCGGCAGGGCACCTCAAAGACGGTACGCCTATCGATCTTGCAACGGCATTTGAAGCGGTCGGACAGTATGAAGCGGGAGAGATCAACGAAGAGCAGTTGACAGAGATCGAGTGTAATGCCTGCCCAAGCGGCGGTTCATGTTCGGGAATGTTCACGGCAAACTCCATGAACACCCTTATGGAAGCGATGGGTATTGCCCTTCCGGGTAACGGGACGATCCTTGCATTGACACCAGAAAGAGAAGCACTCTACCGTAAAGCGGCCAGACGCATTTGTGAGGTCGCCAAGGCCGATGCTGCCGAGCGTGAGAAGTTCAGACTAAGAAATATCTTGAATGAAAATGCCGTACGCAATGCTTTTGCAGTCGATATGGCGATGGGAGGAAGTTCTAACACGGTACTTCATATGCTCGCCATCGCAAAAGAGGCAGATGTGGACTTCAACCTTAAAGATATCAATGCGATCAGCAAACGCGTCTCTCACATTGCCAAGATCTCTCCGTCGCTAACCACTGTACATATGGAAGATATCAACAAAGCCGGTGGTGTCAGTGCGGTCATGCACGAGATGAGCAAACGTGGAGACGATATTCTCATCGATAATCCGACCATTACCGGAGAGAGCCTCTATGAGCGCATTAAAGATGCCAAAATCCTCGATACGGAGATCATCCATACCATAGACAACCCTTACTCCGAAGTAGGCGGATTGGCAATTCTATACGGTAACCTTGCCCAGCAGGGTGCGGTGATCAAGACTGCAGGGATCACGGGAGATCGTGTCTTTACCGGTACGGCTGTCTGCTTTGATTCACAAGATGAAGCGATCGAAGGGATCATTAACGGTAAAGTTAAAGCTGGGAACGTTGTTGTGATCCGTTACGAAGGTCCAAAAGGCGGACCGGGTATGCAAGAGATGCTCTCTCCTACTTCACTCATTATGGGAATGGGTCTTGGCGATAAAGTAGCCCTTATTACTGACGGACGTTTCTCAGGGGCAACTAGAGGTGCAAGTATCGGTCATGTCAGTCCTGAAGCGGCAGAAGGTGGAATGATCGGACTGCTTAAAGACGGGGATGAGATCCACATCGATGTAGACAATTACATTTTGGAGGTAAACCTTTCAGAAGAGGAGATCGCTCAACGTAAAGCGAACTTCACGCCACTTGTAAAACCACTGAAGAGCAGATGGCTCAGACAATACCGTGCACTTGTTACAAACGCCAGTAACGGTGCGGTACTTGAGGCTGAGTAAGCCTCTTTATCCTTTGACAGGAAACCATAAAGGATTGTCCCTACACCATGCCTGTTTTAAATCGTAGGGGCAACCTTTATGGTTACCCTCTTTCCGATTAAGCCTATTCACACAAAATTGTCTTCTATAGAAAATGACTTGTTAGGGAAGAGTAAAGAGGAAATTTCTAAACGCTAAGTACTAAGCACCCAACGCTCTTTCGAAGGAACCTTTAAAGGGATGCGACCCGTCTTCCACCTTTAAAGCGCTGACTGTAGAAAGGTTTGTTCAGACTGGTAATCACCACTTTTTTCTTTGCAGAACTTGCATGAATGAACTTTCCATTCCCGATATAGATACCTACATGGTTTACATAACCCCTACGTCGCTTAGATGTATCAAAAAATACAAGATCTCCCGGTTTTAATTCACTACGGCTTACATATTTTCCATATTTGGACTGTTCTATTGCACGTCTTGGAATATGAATACCGTTTGCTTTACAGACATATGAGGTCAAACCCGAGCAATCAAAGGTATTTTTTTGCCCTACTGCACCCCAGACATAGCGCTTCCCTAGCTTTTTCTTTGCCAACTCAATGATCTTTTGGGATTTTGCAGAGAGTGTATGCTCTTTTTTGTGGTTCGAACCAAAAACGATATCGCTTAGCGAATAACGATGCGCTTGCTGTCGTTTCTTCTCTTTTTTAGGTGCGATATGACGCTGAGAGATCAATGTTCTAGCCAATTTTTTCTCTTGATCCCTCACTCTCTTTTTTGCCAAATGCATAGAGCGAGGTGTATTTTTCACTACAGGAAGCGTTAATCTTTGTCCATACTTCAGCATATCTTTCTTTGAAAGGCCATTTGCTTCTCTGATCGCTGATACCGTAGTATGATAACATTTGGCGATGCCTATAAGCGTATCACCTTTCTTAACGGTATATGTGCTTTTTTTAATATGTTTCCGCACACTTTTCGTCCCTTTTACGGGTATCTTGATCGCTTGTCCTATTTTTAGAACCTTATCTCGCTTGATATGATTGACCTGACATAGTGTATCGATCGTTGTATGGTTCTTCTTTGCGATCGTATAGAGAGATTCCCCGCTCTTTACAGTATGTTTTATTGTCTTTGTTGTTGCGTGTGCCGTAATGGTCGCAACTGAGAGAGGAAGCAGTAATTTGTATAACCGTTTCATGATGACCCTCCTTGAAAATCCTCAGAAACACTCCATAGTGAGTGTCTATACTAAATAATATAGTAACCTATATAAGCATTATAACTTCATAGCATTAATAAAGAATTAACTCTAACTTAGCGGGCAATAAGATATAGGGGAAGAGATAGATATTCCCTCCTCTCAAAAGAGAGGGAGAAGTTATTTTTTTAGCGGTGTAACGTACATATTGATGTAGCGTCCCTCTTGCTTTGGAGGAGACTCCAATTGTGCGATATCTTCAAGCATCGGCCATACACGGTTCAGTACTTCCACTCCCCATTCAGGATTGGCCATTTCACGTCCTCTTAGGAAGACCCTTAGCTTCACATGCTTCCCTTTCTCAAGGAATTCACGTGCATGTTTGACTTTGTAGGCAATGTCGTTCTCAGCGATCTTACAAGAGAATTTCACCTCTTTGACCTCGATCTTCTTCTGATTCTTTCTCGCCTCTTTTTTCTTCTTCTCTAACTGGTATTTGTGTTTACCGTAGTCCATTACTTTCGCAACAGGGGGCTTGGCATCCGGTGATACAAGCACAAGATCCAATCCTCTCTCTTCAGCGATCTTCAGCGCTTCCTCGCGAGAGATGATACCAAACTGCTCTCCGTCGTCACTTAGGACTCTAAGCTCGCTTGCTCTGATAGCCTCATTCATAATGGTGCTGTCAGGTTTCTTTCTACCCCTGTTGTTTCTATCGTTTTGTCTACTCAAATTTTTCCTTCTTGAAGTTGTTTAGTTAATTCTACCATAAATTCGTCTTGTGTAAGATTATATTGTTCTCTTGTACGTCTATTTCTAATTGCGACCGTATTATTGGCCACCTCTTCGTCCCCAATGATCACAACATACGGTACACGTTGCTTTTCTGCCGTTCTAATACGCTTGTTAAGAGAATCGTTCTTATCGTACACTTCCGCATCTATCCCCTCCAGGCGCAGTTTTTTCTTAAGCGCATAGGCATAATCGGCATGCGAATCGCTGATCGGTACGAAAATTACCTGTGTCGGCGCAAGGAAGAACGGAAACTCCCCTGCATAGTGTTCGGTCAAGATACCGATGAAACGTTCAAAACTTCCTAAAATCGCACGGTGAATCATCACTGGACGTTTACGGCTGTTATCTTCAGCCACATACTCCACTTCAAAACGCTCAGGGAGGTTAAAGTCTACTTGGATCGTTCCGCACTGCCACTTACGACCGATCGCATCAGTGATCTTAATGTCGATCTTTGGTCCATAGAAGGCTCCTCCACCCTCATCGATGGTGTAAGGGAGATTGTTTCCTTCAAGTGCATCTTTAAGCCCTTGTGTCGCCATTTCCCATACGGCATCCTCTCCAATCGCTTTTTCCGGTTTGGTTGCAATCTCCATGGTATATTCGAACCCAAAGAGCTTCATGACGCTATCTACAAACTCAACCACTTCCAGTACTTCTGATGCAATCTGCTCAGGCGTACAGAAGATATGCGCATCATCCTGAGTGAACTCTCTTACACGAAGCAGTCCATGCAATACCCCTGACTTTTCATGTCTATGCACCACACCATACTCATAATAACGTAACGGAAGATCTCGATAAGACTTCTGTGTCTGCTTGAAGATCTGGATGTGACCGATACAGTTCATCGGCTTGATCCCATACTCCTGCTCATCAATCGTGGTCAGATACATATTCTCCCCGTAGCAGGCATAATGTCCGGATATACGCCACATATCGGCTTTCAGGATCTCCGGCCCTCTGACAGGCTCATAGTCTCTGACAAGGTGTGCTTTATGAAGGATCTGCTCCAGCTTATAGCGTAACCTTGCTCCTTTAGGCATCCAGAACGGCAATCCTGCACCGGACTCTTCATTGAACATAAAGAGCTCCATCTCCGCACCGATCTTCCTATGATCACGTTTCTTCGCCTCTTCAAGCATGGTCACATACGATTTAAGCGCCTCTTTGGTCGCAAATGCCACACCGTAGATACGTGTGAGCATCTCCGCTTTCTCATCTCCGCCAAGGTAGGCACCTGCCACACGTGTAAGCTTGAAGTTGTTCAAAAAGCGTAGTGCCGGAACGTGAGGCCCGCGACAAAGGTCTTCGAACTCCCCTTGCTTATAGATAGAGACCGTCTCATCCGGAATACGTGAAAGTACCGCCTGTTTAAGGTCGTCATTTTTGAACTTTTCAAGCGCCTCCTCTTTAGATATCTCATATTTTTCGATCTTGTACTTCTTCTTGATGAGCTCTTTCATCTTCTTTTCGATCTTTTTAAGATCCTCTTCTCCGATCTTTTCATCGACACGGAAGTCATAATAGAAGCCTTCATCTACCACAGGACCGACAAAGAACTTGGCATTAGGGTAAAGCTCTGCAATCGCCTGCGCCATCAAGTGTGCCGTAGAGTGGCGGATGATCTCCAGCGCTTTTTCACTGTTGTCATACTCAATAGGGGTTGCGCTACAGTTCTCCCCCGCACTTTGGGTATCAATAATATTGCCTTGGTCATCTAGGTAACCGATAAGATTCTCACTCAAAATAAGCCTTTGTATGTGGTATATGGCACATGCGAAACTAGGCTATGTGCACTAAAATGGGGTTATTATAGCTAAAATCTACTTTATTTTTTGGGGAAGAAGGTAAAGCGAGGGAGAAAGAGAGAAGCGCCTCTTAACGCTTAAGGTTCTCCTCTTTCTGCTCTTCTGTGATCTCATGATAGAAATAGTGGTAACGATCCGGATCTTTTTTTGCCGTATACATCGCTTCATCGGCATATTTTGCCAACATCATCGCCGTACGGTTATCATCAGGGAAATAGCTGATACCGATACTCAGCTCGATCGGTACGATAATACTACCAACTTTATGCCGACCGATCACATTATGTTCTAGTTTAGCAAGGAACTTATCCATATAGACACGCTTACGCTTTGTAATGATCACGAACTCATCCCCACCCAGTCTAGCAAGGAAATCATCCTCTTCGATATTCTCAGATAGTCTACGTGCCACCTCTTTGAGTACTTCATCCCCTACATGATGTCCATGTGTGTCATTGATCGCTTTAAACTTGTTCAGATCGATGAACAGAAGTGCGAACGGTTCTTTCTCCGTGATCAGACGTTTCATCATCTCTTTATATTGCTTACGGTTCGCTATTCCCGTTAACTCATCATAGTTCGCATCATAAGTAACATCGTTCAACGTTTTTGCCAACTCATGATTCTCCTCATGCACACGGGTAATGAACTTCAAATAGAACAACGGGATCAAGAACGTCGTAATAGCAAAAGTCGCGATGATATTACTATGCTCTTTCCAGTAAGGAGAATAGAGTAACAGTGCGATCCACGAGACCCCCGCGAACATCAAACTGGTATAGAAGTAAGATATCCCAAAGCTCAATCCACTACGCATTACGATCAAGATATAGAGAGGAAAGAAGAATAGCCCATTCTCTCCAAACGTCATGATAAGGAACGTAAGAACCCCTAGATCCGCCAAGATCAAAAGGTTCTTACGTACTGCGATCAGTGTTCCCGGAAAAGACGAAATGAAGTAGTAGTGTGCCATTGAAAAGAGCAACAATACCAATAGCGTAAATCCTGAAAGGACAACATTTTCTGCAAACGTACCACTTGTCTGTCCTGCAATAACAAAAGATAAGAGCGTCAATACGACAAGAGCGATAAACCTATCGCTTGCATACTTTCGCTCTTCTTGATAATAGATATTATCTGTGAGCATAAACCAATCCTTATTCCTAAAAGTTTATATTTTCCTGTGACCTTCATAAGAAGGGTATACCGCTTTCTATGCTACCACCCTGATGATAGCAGTATCCGCTCTATTTTAACATAGGAACATAACCTCTCTATTACCTGTACCTGATAATTAGAGGTATGAGCAGCAGTAATCTGTAATAGATTCCACCTTTATATTAAAACTGCTTTTTGCCGGGACACTGAATGAACCTCCCCCTTCAATATGTTCCCACTCATCTGAACCGGGAAGCTGTACATGAACGTCTCCTGAGGTGATCTCCATTAATTCTGCAGCATCCGTTGAAAATGTATATTCACCAGGAAGCATGAAACCCAATGTCTTTTTAGTTCCGTCTGCAAAAATAACTGTACGGCTTGTTACCGCACCGTCAAAATAACTGTTACCCTCTACTTCAACAGTAACGTTCTCAAATACTTTTTTCATAACGCTAAATTCCTTTTTTGGAAAATTATAACTAAAGAATATAAAATCGTATATTTAGAGCTTCAAAATAAGCCTCTTTTTTATTTTTTGAATACCAAGGCTTAAAAAAGGTACAAAAATTGATTATTCGGCGTTTTAGATAGGTTTTTATGGATTTTTAGTTTTTTGGGGAGAAAATGGAGGGAGAACATATCTCCGCTCCCAAAAAAGGAAGGATCACTGACACCCAATACACTCTTGGCTTCTATCCTCGACATCATTCGTTGTTTCCGGAGACTGACTTCTTAGATAGTAGGTCGATTTCAAACCAAACTTCCATGCATTCATGTAGATCTCATTGAGATATCGCCCGCTTGCTTTATCCAGTGTGATGAAAATATTGAGTGACTGTCCCTGATCGATCCACTTCTGTCGTATCGCACCTGCTTTGACCAGAACGTTCTGATCGAGGTCGTATGCAGGGGTATAGTACTGCCACGTATCAGGAGAGAGCTTCGGTGCCGTTACAGGAATGAGCCCAGAGAGGTTCTCTTCAAACCATTTACGCTTGTAGACCGGTTCAATCGCCTGTGTCGTCCCTGTCAAGATAGAGATGGAGCTTGTCGGTGCGATCGCCATCAGATAACCGTTTCTCATACCGTCCTTCTGTACTTTCTCTCTTAATCTTTGCCAGTCGTGACTATAGCCAAAAAGCCCTCCCCTATCAACCAATTTACATGCATGCTCGTTCGCTTTATCGATCGGTAAAATACCTTTTGCCCAATCCGAACCGTTAAAGGTCGGATAGCACCCCTTCTCCAAAGCAAGGTTACTTGATGCTTCAATGGTATAGTAGGAGAATGACTCCATCACTTCATCGATCATATGAAGGTGCTCATCACTCCCCCAAACGATCTGCTTCTCTGCGAGCATCTGCGCTTCGCCCATTACACCAAGTCCGATCGCACGCGACTTCTCGTTCGTACGTTTTACTTTTGCAAGTGGATAGAAGTTTAGATCAATCACATTGTCAAGCATACGAACTGCAACCGGAACAACACGTTCAAGATCCTCTTTGGTATGGATCTTAGAGAGGTTGACTGAAGCAAGATTACATACTGCCGTATCACCATCTATCTCCTCTTTGTCAACCATCCAGATCTGTTTACCCTCGATACTATCAAGTGCTGTCACTTTCTTTGCCGGTTTTGTCACACCACTGTCAACGGTGATCATCTCATTCTCATCATATGAGAGTTGCGTACCATCTTCAAATGTAAAGCGCGTCTTGTAGTAGTTCGGTTTTGTATTTTGGAATATCTCTGTACAAAGGTTCGTACTTCTGATCACACCGGCATGCTTATTCGGGTTGGCACGGTTGGCAGTATCTTTGAATGTCAAGAAAGGGTTACCCGTTTCAAAGTAGGAACGTAATATCTCTTTCCACAACCCTTTTGCTGAGATACGTTCACGGGTAATGTTGTCATCACTGTTTTCAAGTTCGATGTAACGCTTCTCGAAGTCCTCACCGTAAAGTTCTGTCAACTCACTCACTTCATACGGGTCGAAGAGTGTCCACATCTCATCATTGGCAACACGTTCCATAAAGAGATCGTTCAACCAGAGTGCGGGGAAGAGGTCATGCGCACGTCTACGCTCTTCACCCGAGTTCTTCTTGAGGTCAAGGAAATCTTTAACATCGACATGCCACGGCTCGATATAAACAGCAATCGCTCCTTTACGGGTACCCAGCTGGTCAACGGCAATGGCAACATCATTGGCGATCTTAAGGAAAGGAACAATCCCTCCTGCGGCATGTTTATGTCCATCAATAAATGACCCCATTCCACGTACCAAAGACCAATCCCAACCGATACCGCCACCAAACTTTGAAAGTAGTGCCATCTCCTTGTATCCGTCAAAGATCCCTTCAATATTGTCAGGAGTTGACCCGATGTAGCATGAACTAAGCTGGTGTCTTGGCGTACGCGCATTCGAAAGTGTCGGTGTTGCTGCCATCACCTCAAACTTACTAAGAATATCATAGAACTTCTTCGCCCATGTTTGACAATCAAACTCATTCTGTGCCAAGAACATGGCAACACCCATAAAGAGCTGCTGCGGTAACTCGATAGGAACACCTTGACGATCCTTGATCAAGTAGCGGTCGTAAAGTGTACGAATACCAAGATATGTAAACTGAAGGTCTCGCTCAGGCTTGATATAGTCATTGAGGTCGTCAAGGTCATATTTGTCTTTTAACCCAAGAACGATACGTCCTTCTTTCTCTCCTCTTTCAAAATAATCACGCAGATGGTTATAGCCTGTAAAGCCTGTCACCTTATGGTAAAGATCGTAAAGGAAAAGGCGTGCTGCGACAAATGTCCAGTTGGGTCTGTCAATATCGATCTTGTCAACGGCAGTCTTGATAAGAGTTGTCTGGATCTCCTCGGAAGAGATCATATCTCGAAACTGTAACTTCGCGTCAACTTCCAGTTCGCTCTGGCTTACACCTTCGAGACCTTCAACTGCTGCTGAAGTGTATTTTTGTATTTTTGAAACGTCTAAAGTCTCCACTCTTCCGTTTCTTTTCACAACTCTGATCATCTTCTCTCCTGAATATAATGGTACGGGCATGCTGCTTTTTAAAATGCAGTCCCCTAGGTGGTATTTATTGTTTTGTACTTACTAAATGGCAAGTCAAGGATTTCGTAGTATAGTCTAAAATTCTCTGTAAAGTATGTAAAGAATCCCTCTAAAAATATTATTGATTTTACTCAAATTTTGCTTGGATATTTTTGAATTTTACAGCTGTTCGAGAGGAATTATTTGAAAGTAGAAAAAGGATAAATGAAGCGCACCCAAACCGTACGCTTCTTTCAAAAATGTTGATTATTTACCAAAGACCCGTTCAAAGATCCTGTCAACATTTTTTGTATAGTAGTCATAGTTAAAACACTCTCTGATCTGCTCTTCGGAAAGCTTCTCTCTAAGCTCTTTGTCTTCAAGCAAGTACTGTAGATAGAGTGACTCCCCTTTCTCATTGGTAGTCGGCTTTCCTTGCTGGATCTCCTCCCACACTTTCATCGCATTACGCTGAACAATCTTGTAAGCATCTTCACGGCTTACCCCTGCTTTTGGCAACTCAAGCAATACACGTTGAGAAAATACAAGCCCACCTGTAAGGTTCAAGTTCTTCATCATGTTCTCAGGCATCACTGTCATGTTGGCAATAACCCCGTTCATTCTGTGAAGCATGAAGTCTGTCGTTACGAATGCATCGGGAAGCCAGAAACGTTCGGTCGAAGAGTGCGAGATATCACGTTCATGCCAAAGTGCCACATTCTCCATAGCCGGTGTCGCATAGGCTCTAATGATACGTGCAAGACCTGTAATGTTCTCTGTTAAGATAGGGTTACGCTTATGAGGCATGGCAGATGAACCTTTCTGCCCTTTGGCAAAGTACTCCTCTACCTCATAGACTTCCGTACGCTGCCAGTGTCTTACCTGTACCGCAAACTTCTCTACAGAAGATGCAAGCAGTGCCAATGCAGAAGCCAAACGTGCATAACGATCTCTCTGGATCACCTGATTGGATACAGGTGCAGGTTTGAGACCAAGCTCTTCCATCGCATACTCTTCAAGCTCAAGCGGTGCATGAGCGAAGTTACCCATAGCGCCTGAGATCTGCCCTACTCTGATCACCTCCATTGTCTCTTCAAGGTTTTTGAGGTGGCGTGCCATTTCATCATACCAGACAGCCAATACCAGACCGAAAGTAATAGGCTCACCATGAATACCGTGACTACGTCCGACCATAAGAGTCATCTTGTGTTCCATCGCTCTTTTCTTGATAGACTCCATCATCATCTTGACATCTTCAATAATGATCTTAAGAGAGCGTACCATTTGTAATGCTACGGCTGTATCAACAGTATCTGAGCTTGTCATTCCATAGTGGAACCAACGACTCTCTTCACCCAATGTTTCTGAAACCGATGTTGTAAATGCAATAAGGTCGTGTCTTGTAACCGCTTCGATCTCATCGATACGCTCTACGGAGAATCCTGCATTCTTAACGATCTTTTCTGCATCTTCATCTGGGATGAGCCCTAGCTTGTTCCATGCTTTGACAACAGCCAACTCGACATCAAGCCACGCTTGATATTTTGCCTGCATTGTCCAGTTGTCAGCCATCTCTTTACGTGAATAACGTTCTACCATGATTACCCTTATGTGTGTTAAATTTTGCTATTATTCTACCCAAATAGCAGTTATATAGGAATTAAAATGCCCTTTGTCAAAGAGAAGTTTCACGTGAAACAAACCATGCCAGCCTTTCTTTTTATTATGCGTACTTTCAACTATACACAAGGAGAGGCCCAACGTCTGATCTGTAAAGGTCGGTTACTTGTCAATGGTGAATCCATTTACAACCCAGGAACAAAACTTGCACCACAAGAGGTGGAAGTGGTCTACTTTGTTCCCTCATCTCAAGGTCGTTCTCCTCTTTTTGAAAATAAGGATTTTATGGTTTACGAAAAACCCTCCGGTGTACTGGTTCACCCCAATACCATGTCAACCCCCTACTCTATGCTTGATGAAATACGATATCACAGTGGGGACAAAGCAAATGCAACACATCGTATCGATATGGAGACATCCGGTCTTCTTTTAGCAAGCAAACATAAAAAGGCGGAACACTACCTCAAAAATACATTTGAGACTAAAAAGATCAAAAAGAGCTACTTGGCATGGATCGATGGAAAGTTAGAAGAGCCTTTTTCCGTATCTGAACCGATCAAGATCAACCAAGACTACTCACAGACCAAGCATAAGGTAATGATATCTCCGGAAGGGAAAAGTGCTCATACAGACTTTAAACCTCTCCACTATGATCAAACACTTGATGCTACTTTGATCGCATGCTATCCTCTTACCGGACGTACCCACCAGATCCGAATACATCTCTTTCATATACAACACCCTATTTTAGGTGATCCGATATATGGTACGACATTCGCCACGGCAAATGCCTATCTAGATGATACATTAACACCTCAAGAGAGACTGGAACAAACAGGAGCAACACGTCTTATGCTTCATGCACAGACACTTCATTTTCCATATGGTGCAGAGTATTTTATTGAAAGTAAAGTAGATTTTAAAAAGATGAAAGATTTGATATGTAGTAAAAATATAAGAAAATTCAACCGATCATTATAGGGATCGATCCATCACATTTAAAATATAAAAACAAATTTTCATGGACACTCAAACATAACAAGGGCAGACATACAGATCTGCCCTTACGGTATAGCCACATATCCATTCTATACAGGAGAGTGACTGTTGGCTATTCGTCCTCGTCGACACGGTTGGCATCATAGATAAACCAACCACCACCGACACCCACAACCAAAATAATGAACCCCAATAAAAAATCTTGTACTTCCACTTAACTATTCCCTTCTTTCTCTTGTTCTCTAAGCTGTCCGCATGCTGCGGAGATATCTAAACCTTTAGACTCACGGATGGTACAATGTAGTCCTCTTTTGGTTAAGTACTCCTGAAACTTCTTCATATCCGATTCACTCGGACGTTTGAACTCCGTACCACCATACGGATTGAAATAGATCAGGTTCACTTTCGCTTTAATACCGTCAAGAAGTTTCAAAAGCTTTTTCGCCGCATCAATATCATCATTGACATCTTTAATGACAAGGTATTCAAACATCACACGTTTACGGTCATTGACGGGAAAGTTCTTCACTGCCTTAATGATGGACTCGATATTATACGCCTTGTTAATCGGCATCAACTGTTCTCTTAACTCATCATCAACCGCATGTAAAGAGATGGCAAGGTTCACCCCAAGCTCCATCTTTCCAAGCTTCTCTATTTTACTACTGAGTCCGGAAGTGGAGATTGTCTGACGGTGTGGTGCGATTGCCATTCCCTCTTCATCTGCAAAGATTTTGACAGACTTGGCAACTGCATCCAGATTGTCCAAAGGTTCACCCATTCCCATAAAGACAATATTGACACGGCGGTTGGCAGCGATGTCATTGTCCTTCTTGATCATACGTAGCTGCTCTACGATCTCACCGGCAGTCAGGTTCCGCATAAAACCGCCCTTTGCGGTCAAACAAAAGGCACACCCTACCTTACACCCTACCTGAGAGGAGATACACACTGTATAGCGTTCCTGATGCTTAATAGAGCCATCTTCATGATACTCTTTATCACGCATCAAAAGCAGTACTGCTTCAACTGTATGTCCATCATGAAGTTCAAACAGGTATTTACGACTCCCATCCTTACTGTCTTGCACAGTTAGCGTTTTAAGCGGTGTTAGGGTGTACTTCTTCTCCAACTCCTCTCTCATCGCTTTGGGAAGGTTCTTCATCTCCTCAAAATCCATAGCGTATTTATGGTAGATCCACTGATATATCTGCTTGGCACGGAATGCCGGTTTGATCTCTTGGGCTAACTCTTCTTTGGTCAGGTCTTGTATGATTTGTTTATTCATAGGTTTTCTTTCTTCTTGTAGATCGGAGGTCTTTACCCCGAGATTTTACATCAATTTCTTCATGTATGATATTCTTTGCTCATTTGGTGTCGGGATGAGAACACCCCGACCTACACAAATCATTTTGTTTCAGCACGTGCTTTGACATATGCACTCAGACGATTCATTGCTTCAGCATGGTTCTTTTTAAAATCTTCATGGGCATTCTCATCACAGTAATTTGTAACAATAAAAATACCCGCAACAGGAATACCGAACATTTGAGCTACTTTCATCACAGCAAAGAACTCCATATTTTCAATATGAATATTCTGTGCCCTATAGTGCTCCCATATCTCTTTATTGGTTGTAATATAGTTTGAAGAGTTCACAATAGTTTCACGTGAAACTTCTTCAACAGATGAAATGACATTATCGATAGGAGAGTAAGACTTTCCTTCAAAAAAACTCTGTTCCACATTGGCGGCAACTCTGGATTCTACAATATCGAAGATCTCTTTCTCTCCGTAAGACCCTGCTGTTCCGACAAAAACAATATGATCAGGCTTTCCCAGCTCACATATACGTGTCAAATTGACTGCCGATTCTATCAGTCCTATTCCGATAGGATAGGCAAAGTCGAACTGTTCACTCTTTCCTGCACAAACGATCATCAGAGTCTCACCGGAATACTTTCAGACTTGAGATAGTGTTTGAGATCCATAATGTCTATTTCTCTAAAGTGGAAGATCGAAGCAGCAAGCGCGGCATCTGCATTGCCTTTGGTAAATGCCTCTTTCATATGCTCCATTGTTCCAGCTCCTCCGCTGGCAATGACAGGAATATTCACCAGCTCACCGATCTTTCGGTTAAGTTCATTATCGAACCCTGCTTTGGTACCGTCCGCATCCATAGAGGTAACAAGCAACTCACCCGCACCCCTCTCATACGCCTCTTTCGCCCATGCAAGCGCATCGATACCCGTATCGTTACGTCCGCCGTGGGTGAAGATATGCCACTTGCCCTCACCCACTCTTTTGGCATCGATCGCAACAACGATACACTGGGAACCGAAACGCTTCGCACCCTCTTCAATAAACTCCGGACGCTTGATCGCTGCCGAGTTGATACTGACCTTATCGCATCCGACATTTAAGAGTGCATAGATATCTTCCAATTTACGGATACCTCCCCCTACGGTCAAGGGGATAAACACCTCTTGTGCGACCTTTTTGACAACATCAACTATCGTATCTCGACCTTCATGGCTTGCACCGATATCAAGAAAAGTAAGCTCATCCGCACCCTCTTCATTGTAACGTCGTGCCACTTCAACAGGATCACCCGCATCACGTAAACCGACAAAGTTCACACCTTTGACCACCCGTCCTCCATCTACATCGAGACACGGGATAATACGTTTTGCAAAATAGTCCATCAATATTCACCTTTCTTGCCGTTCCAATCCATAATAAATAAAGCGTATCGTTGAAAAAGCATAGTAGCAGTCTGCTCTGCTTAAAATTATGGTAAGATTATACAAAAATTATCCCAATGGCTGGATTAGCATAAGCCTTAAAGGAACTTTATAGTATGATTATTGAAAATTTAGCGGAATTTGCTTCTAAGAAATTCGGCCAGAACTTTTTAAAAAGTGATAGATATCTACACCAAATCATCCAAGCGATGCCCGATGATGACCTTAAGGTCGCAGAGATCGGACCTGGCTTAGGTGATTTAACCAAAGAGCTTGTAAAAGTTCGAAATGTCACAGCATTTGAGGTTGATAAAAGATTATGTGAGCATCTTACAGCGGAATTTGAAGCACCCATCTCACAGGGACGTTTCGAACTACGTTGCGGGGATGTGCTTGAGCGTTGGGGGGAAGGCGCTCTACTGGATGAACCTTATCATCTTGTAGCGAACCTACCCTACTATATTGCAACCAATATCATTTTAAAAGCATTTAAAGATCCAATGTGCCGCTCCGTGTTGGTCATGGTTCAAAAAGAAGTAGCCGTTAAGTTTGCTGCAAACAGCGGTGAGAAGGCGTTTTCCGCCCTTTCCGTTCTTGCACAAAGCGTTGGCCGTGCAACACTCTGTTTCGAAGTTGAGCCCGAAGCGTTCGTGCCACCACCGAAAGTTACTTCTGCTGTGCTTTTAATAGAAATAGACCGGAGTTTGGGTGATGAGAAGTTCGAAGCGTTCCTCAAGATCGCTTTTGCGCAACCGCGTAAAAAACTCTCAAAGAACCTCTCTGCCGCTTTTTCTAAAGAGATTGTGGAGCAAACCTTCGCGAAGTTGGAGCTTGACCCCAACATGCGACCTCATGAAGCTGAGACATCTATTTATCATCTGATATATAATGAATTAAAGGATAAGTTAGATGGAAAACAACAATCAAAACAACGCAAACAATCAAAATCAAGGCTCAAAAACGCCAGAAAACAGTAATCATAAGCCACAGAGACAAAGACGTCCGAACCCACATCGTCAAAACCAGCAACAAAACCGTTCTCAAGAGGGAGAAAAGAGGGAGAATACCCAGCGTAAACCACACCCGAACCGTAAGCCTAACCCAAATAGACAGAACAATAATCAAAATACTCAGAAACAAGAGACGAACGGTAATAAAAAACCCAATAATCAGAACCGCAATAGAAAACCCAATAACCAGAACAGGAACAGTAACAACAAAAATCGTAACAAACGGAAAAATGTCACTACGGTGAATGATACGATGCGTGCTTCCATTGAAGAGAACAGACGTGTACAAGAGGCACGTATGAAGCCATGGAAACAGATCGATATCTCCAGCAAAGGAAAGGTAAGGTTCACCCCACTTGGAGGGCTTGGTGAGATCGGTGGGAACATGGCCGTACTCGAGACGGAAACAACCGCTATCATCATCGATGTTGGAATGAGCTTCCCTGATGAGACGATGCACGGCGTCGATATTCTCGTACCGGATTTCAGCTACCTACATGCGATCAAAGATAAGATCAAAGCGATCGTCATCACCCATGGGCATGAAGACCACATCGGTGCAATGCCATACCTCTTTAAAGAGCTAAAGTTCCCTGTATACGGTACACCGTTGGCACTAGCGATGATCGAGAACAAGTTCAACGAACATGGGCTTAAAGCCGATGCAAAGTATTTCCGTTTCATTACCAAACGCCAACAGTACGAGATCGGGGATATGAAGGTAGAATGGATACATAATACCCACTCCATTATCGATGCCTGCTCTCTTGCTATCGAGACACCGGCAGGGATCTTGATGCATACGGCGGACTTTAAGATCGACCATACACCTGTAGACGGCTATACAATGGACCTTAGACGCTATGCTTACTATGGAGAAAAAGGGGTTCTATGCCTCTTCTCCGACTCCACGAACTCTCACAATCCGGGCTTTACCAAAAGTGAGACCGTAGTAGGCAAGACCTTCGACACTCTCTTTGAGATGGCAAAAGGACGTGTGATCATGTCTACGTTCTCCTCTAACGTTCACCGTATCTTCCAAGCGATGGAACGTGGTGTCAAACATGGCAGAAAGATCTGTGTTATCGGGCGTTCCATGGAGAGAAATGTCGAAACGAACCGTGCATTGGGGTATGTCGATATTGATGACAGACACTTCATTGAGGTACATGAAGTACCTAAATATGCCGATAATGAGATATTGATCGTAACGACCGGTTCACAAGGGGAGACAATGGCAGCACTCAACCGTATGGCAACCGATGAGCATAGACATATCAAGCTTAAACCAAGCGATACGGTCATCATCTCTGCGTCGGCCATTCCGGGGAATGAGGCATCGGTCAGTAAACTGATGAACCTTCTTATGAAAGCCGGTGTAACCGTAAGATATAAGGAGTTCAGCGACATTCACGTCTCAGGACATGCTGCCCAAGAGGAGCAAAAGCTTATTCTCAGACTCGTGCAGCCTAAATTTTTCCTTCCTGTCCACGGTGAATACAACCATATCGCACAACATGCAAAAACGGCTGTCAGCTGTGGTGTTGACGAAAGAAACATCCTGCTTATGAGCGACGGGGATCAAGTTGAGATCACACCGAAATACCTCAAAAAGGTTAAAACGGTCAAAACGGGAAAGACCTATATCGATAACCAGAACAATATGACCATTGAGAACGATGTCGTACTTGATAGACAAAAGCTGGCTGAAGACGGTATTGTGACCATTGTTGCACAGATATCGCAAGCAACAGGGAAAATGGTCGGTAAACCAGTTGTTCATACACATGGTCTTGTACCGGATAAAGAGGATAAGAAGTTCGCCAAAGAGATAGAACATCTTCTTGAGACCATGCTCTTAAATATGAAAGAGGGTGGCATGAAAGATCATACGATCATTGAAAATGAGATCCGTAATGCAGTTAGAAAACATGTTATCCGTACCAAAAAACGTTATCCACTCATTATCCCGACCGTCTTTATCGTATAATCCTCCTACCGAAACGGCACAAGCTACGTGCCGTTTCTATGCTATAATACCCTATTCTATTTTCCAAAATCCAACAGAAAGATGAACCATGAACCTGATCGAGATCGCAAAAGAGACCTTAGAGATAGAGATTGAAGCTTTAAGACAGATGCAAACACGCTTAGATGAGAACTTTCTCAAAGCAGTCGATCTTATTTTGAATACAAAAGGGAAATTGATCATTACCGGTGTAGGAAAATCAGGGCTTGTCGGGGCGAAAATGGCAGCAACATTCGCTTCAACCGGAACATCCAGCTTCTTTTTACATCCGACCGAAGCACTGCATGGAGACCTTGGAATGATCGGTAAAGAGGATACCCTCCTTGCCATCAGTAATAGCGGAGAAAGCGAAGAACTGACCAAGATACTTCCACATATCAAACGCTTTGATATTCCGCTTATCGGGATGACGGGAAATCCAAACTCCTCTTTAGGGAGATATGCGGATGTATGGCTCGATATCGCTGTTTTACGTGAAGCATGTCCGCTCAATACCGCACCGACCGCGTCAACGACCGTTACCATGGCACTAGGGGACGCTTTGGCTGTTGCATTAATGAAGAAACGCGGATTTGAAAAAGAGGACTTTGCATCTTTCCATCCCGGAGGTAGTTTGGGGAAAAAGCTCTTTGTAAAGGTCAAAGACCTGATGCGTACGGAAGATCTACCTGTTATCAATGAAAAAACACCACTCAAAGAGGCCATTATGGTCATGAGTGAAGGGAAACTGGGAAATGTCCTCATTGTCAATGACAAAGAGGAGTTCACTGCCCTACTCAGTGACGGTGACCTGCGCCGTGCTCTGATGAAAGAGGATTTCAGCATGGATGAACCTGCCTATACCTATGCGACCAAAGCCCCAAAAAGCTATAGCAATACGGAACTACTTGCCAGTGAAGCACTTGAAATCATTGAAAAAGCACGGATACAACTACTTCCTATTACCGATACGTCCGGCCGTATCGTAGGGGTCTTACATATACATGACCTTGTGAATGCCGGAATAAAAAGTACCTAAGAGAGAACTATGAGACTGAACAAATATATCGCACACAACACCAAATACTCACGAAGAGAGGCTGATAAGCTTATTGAAGAGGGAGAGGTCACACTGAACAAACGCCCTATCAAAGAATTCGGATATGAGGTTCAACCCGGTGACCGCATCTTCGTCAAAGGACGTATAGTCAAAGAAAAAGGCAATGAGGTCACAGTTATTGTCTATAACAAACCCAAAGGGGTACTGGTCACCAAAAAAGATGACAGAGGTCGTACGACCATCTATCATAAGCTACCGGGCAAATTCAGGCACTTTATCCCTGTAGGAAGGCTCGACTTCGCCTCAGAAGGACTTTTGCTCTTAACGGACAATGTAGAGGTCGCTACAGCGCTTATGGAGAGTAAACTTGACCGTACCTATAATATCAAAATAGACAAACCGCTTACCCAAGAGATGGTCACTGCGATGAAAGAAGGGTTGGTACTTGACGATGCCCGTGCAGGAGGACATGAAAAAAGTAAGATACACAGCATGGAGTTCGCACCGTTCATTCACTTCGAGATACGTTCGGAGGGAAAAAACTATACTAAACTGCGTGTTACCATCAATGAAGGGAAAAATAGAGAACTTCGCCGATTCTTCGGTTATTTCGATGCTAAGGTACTTGACCTTAAACGTGTGGCGTTCGGAGGTATTGAGCTAAACAACCTTCCTACCAATAAAACACGATTCTTCACCAAACGTGAATACGATGATCTGCATGCATTCCTCAAACAGCGCAAAAAAGAGTTGAAGAAAGCGCAACATAAAGCAAAAGAGGAGACAGAAGCCTGATCATGTCCAATCTGGCACTCAAATACCGCCCCAAAACCCTCAATGAGATCGTTGGGCAGGAGAGACTGCTCGGCAAAGAAGGGATCTTACGCAAACTCATAGAGAGCAATAGATTGGGTCATACATTCCTACATGGCCCTCCCGGATGTGGAAAAACCACCCTCGCCCGTGTCATCGCTACCACACTGGATCGTCCTTTTTACGAGATGAACGCCACCTCTTTGAAGATCGAAGAGGTACGTAAAATATTTAAAACCTACCAGAATGCCCTACAAAAACCCCTCATTTTCATTGATGAAGTACATCGTTTGAGCAAAAACCAGCAGGAAGTTCTACTCCCCTTTATGGAGAATAACGCTGCACTTATCATCGGAGCATCAACCGAGAACCCCTACTATAGCATGACAGCCGCCATGCGTTCACGTTCACACCTTTTTGCACTTGAACCTATCGATAAGGCTGTTATGGAGAGCTTCTTAGAGAAAGTTCTCTCAAAAGAGCATATCAAGATAGAAGATGAAGCAAAAGCATACCTCATACACTCCAGCAGTGGTGATATGCGTGCCATGCTGAATTTGCTGGAGAGTGCACAAGCTGTCTCTTCACCTATCTCACTTCATGCACTAAAACAGATACGTCCATATGCCATGCAGGCAGGATCGGCAGAGAGTGACAGCCACTATGAGCTGACCTCCGCCATGATCAAAAGCATACGCGGTTCTGACATCGATGCGGCACTCTACTGGCTGGCACGCCTTATTGAGGGTGGAGAACCTGCCGACTTCATCGCCAGACGCCTTGCCATTCTTGCCAGTGAAGATGTAGGCAACGCCAACCCCAATGCACTCAACCTTGCCGCCTCAACACTAAGTATTGTCAAGCATATAGGCTATCCCGAGGCGCGTATCAGCCTTTCACAACTTGTCATCTACCTTGCTTCATCACCTAAGTCAAACAGTGCCTATATGGCAATAAATCAAGCACAAAAGGCTATTAGAGACGGAGAGATACAAGCAGTTCCAGATCATATCAAAACCCATGCCAAGCATTACCGTTACCCGCATGATCACGGCGGATGGGTAGCACAGTCCTATCTGCAAAATTCCCTGCACTTCTACCGTACCCAGCAGATCGGTTTTGAAAAGACGCTATGGGATTGGCATGAGAAGATCACTCATAATAAAAGTGATAAATAACATTTGGTTAACACATTTTTGCCACAATAGTGTGGTATAATCACCCTGATTTTCATAAAATAAAAGGAGTAGAGATGCTCTCTATCAAACAAACTGCTATGACTTTTATATTACTACTTATCATAGTTGGATGTACAGGTAATGAAATAGCACCTAATAATGCAACACAGACAGGTGCAGCAGTAGGTGCGCTTACTGGTGCTGTAGTAGGATATAATACAACTGGTCATTATAAAGGTCAAAGAGCTGCAATTGGTGCCGTTGCAGGTGCCACAACAGGTGCTTTGATCGGAAATACCATTGATGAAAGTCAACCTCAGGTAATAGAAACCGGTGGTTGGCAAGAATAGTATGATAAAAAAAGGAGAATCTATGTTTTTAAAAAAATCAATACTACTTTCTGCTGTTGCAGCACTCTTCTTAAGCGGGTGTTACAATCAGCCGGGTCTGGTAGAAGATACTAGCTACGATCGTACGAAAACAGGTGCTGCCACGGGTGCCGTAGCAGGTGCCGTTATCGGGTACAATACAGGTAAGCACAATGCCACAAGTGCCATTGTCGGCGGGCTTTTAGGTGCAGCACTTGGCGGTGCAGTAGGATACAGCCTCGATCAACAAGCAAATGAAGTGGCTCGTGCATTAGGTACGGGGGTCAATAACGATCCTCTCGCCGCACTTGATCCTAACCACGATATTATCGTCTCTAAGCACCCTACCCACGTCAAGATCATGTTCAGAGACAAGATGATGTTCGCGACCAACTCGTCAACACTGCAACCAAGTGCCCGTGCAAAAGTGGAAAAGGTCGCAAGATTGCTACAGAACTATCCTCAAACCGTTGTAGGTGTAGCAGGATTTACGGATGATACGGGAAGCTATGAGTACAACTTGAAACTATCGGAAAAACGTGCAAGAAGCGTAGCAAATCTACTTGCAGTAAACGGCAGACCACTGGTAAAAGGATGTGCATGGAACAAACCGATCGCACCGAACAACAGCGCAAGAAACCGCGCACTTAACCGTCGTGTCGAAGTTTATCTCTATGCAGATAGAAATCAGATGACCGACCCTTGTAGATAAAAAGCGTACGGCTAAAGCGTTTCTAACGAACGCTTAGCCTGCTCTGCACTCATTGTTCCAGAGAAGAATTTATCTTCGACTTCATCAATTCGCTTAAGTAGTTTTTGAACCAATTCATCTCCTCTCACTCTATTTTTAACAAAACCTCTCATTGTATCAAAGTCAGGAAAGATATCTAAAAACTCTTGCCGTATAGGACTTGCATTCCATGCCTCTATTTGTGTTGAAGGGTCAGCTAGTGTTACATCAAGAATATTCTGTCCAATACTATCTACTGTATAGTACTGATCGAACTTATGCTCTTTTTCATAATCGCTATTTTGGTATAGAGTATCCTCTCTTTGTATCTCGCCTACATAGTTTGTCACAACATAGTAAAAACCGATACCAACGGCGATAAATACCATAAATGATTTATCCATTATTATACCTTATTGAAATGTATTATTTTAAAAGGTTATTATACTATGATTTTAGAAAAGAAAGATAAATAGAAGAAAAAATATAAGTGGTGCGGATGAGAGGACTCGAACCTCCACACCGTTAGGCACCAGATCCTAAGTCTGGCGTGTCTACCAATTCCACCACATCCGCATGATCTTGCTTAAAAGCAAAGGTGGTACACCCGTCAGGATTCGAACCTGAGACCGCCCGCTTAGAAGGCGGGTGCTCTATCCAGCTGAGCTACGAGTGCATCGTCATTCAATCATTCAAGTGGTACGCCAGAGAGGAGTCGAACCCCTAACCCTCAGATCCGAAGTCTGATGCTCTATCCAATTGAGCTACTGGCGCAGCTTCGGAATAGGTTAGATACCTCAAATTAATGGGGTAGGCGACGGGACTCGAACCCGCGACAACCAGTGCCACAAACTGGCGCTCTACCAACTGAACTACGCCTACCATATCCAGACGCTTTAAAAATCTCTTAAATTGTCTTGTTTTTGAATGATATAAATTTTAAATAACAAATGGTCGGAGTGAAAGGACTCGAACCTTCGACCCCCTGGTCCCAAACCAGGTGCGCTACCAGACTGCGCTACACTCCGCTGTAAAAGGAGTGCAATTATAGACAAAAGTGCCTTGCTTGTCAAGGGTTTTTTGCAAAAAAATAAAAAAAATTGCTTTTTTCTGCTTTTTTTTGCTGAATATGAGTATAATGCTTTCTTTAATTTATAGTTTTCAAGGAGTCCAAATTACCATGGATAGTATTTTCGAACATATTAACCATTTTCTCGCCTCTATTTTCTTTTTTGATATCTTTTTTGGCAAAGTGGAAGGAGCCAGTATGCCGTTTATCGTTGCATGGCTTGTTATCGGCGGGGTGTTCCTGACGTTCCGTTTCGGGTTTATCAACGTACGAATGTTCTCGCATGCCTATAAGATTCTTACAGGAAAGTACCATACAGCCGAGGATGAAGGAGAGATCACCCCTTTCCAATCATTGACCACAGCACTCTCTGCAACGGTAGGATTGGGAAACATTGCCGGTGTTGCCATCGCTATTGCTGTAGGGGGTCCGGGAGCGACATTCTGGATGATACTTGCCGGTTTCTTCGGTATGACATTGAAATTTACAGAGGTGACATTGGCCCAACTTTATAGAGAGAAGCGGCCAGATGGTCGTATTATGGGTGGCGCGATGCAGTACCTCTCTAAAGGCTTGGCAAGCAAGGGACATCCAAAAATTGGGAAAATCCTTGCTGCGACCTTCGCACTTCTTGCCATTGGGGGAAGTCTGGGAGCGGGAAATGCCTTTCAAACATCACAAGCACTTGGAGTCTTGACCGACCGTGTGCCATTCTTTGCAGAGTATCCGATCGTCTTTGGTATTATCATGGCAACGATCGTCGGTTTCGTCATTATCGGGGGGATCAAACGTATCGCCTCTACTGCCGAGAAGATCGTACCTCTTATGGTCGTCATGTATCTGAGCGCCTCTTTGTTCATTCTCATCGCACATGCATCACAAGTACCAAGTGCCATTATGACGATCATTCATGAAGCGTTCTCACCAAGTGCCGCGGTAGGAGGGATGATAGGGGTATTGGTACAGGGCTTCAAGCGTGCTGCATTCTCTTCGGAAGCAGGTATCGGTTCTGCCGCTATCGTACACTCGACCGCAGCAGTGAAATACCCTGTACGTCAGGGGATGGTCGCACTCTATGAACCGTTCATCGATACGATCGTCATCTGTACTATGACCGCACTTGTCATTGTCACAACGGGGGTATATGATCCTCACGGTGCATTTGGAGACCTTGTTGCAGCAAAACAGGGTGCGGCACTGACCGCAGCGGCATACGGTACGGTGATCTCATGGTTTCCCGTGATCCTCTCTGCTTCGATCATTCTCTTTGCATTCTCTACGATGATCTCATGGTCTTACTATGGTGAGCGTTCATGGACCTACCTTTTCGGAGAGAAGTACACACTTGTCTATAAACTCATCTTCATCTCTTTTACCGTTATGGCTTCGGTTACAAGTGCCTCTGCGATGTTGGAGTTCTCGGATCTTCTTATATTGACCATGGCACTGCCCAATATCATCGGGCTTTATATACTGCAAGGCGATGTGAAACACAACCTTGATCTCTATTTACAGAAATGGCGCAGCGGTGAACTCGATGCGGAGGCGATCAGAAAACAGTAGTGCGATTTAGATTGAATTCATATCGGTTTGATAGAATGTGAACAATATCAATATTCATACAAGGGCAGAGCAGATATGCAAAGAAAAATCCTACTTCTTGAAGATGACCTACAACTGAGCGATACGATCAAACAGTTCTTAGAACATCATCACTATCATGTTCTGCCTGCCTATGACGGATTTCATGCCAAAGAGATCATCTATGAGACCTCTATCGATCTTATGCTTTTAGATATGGGCACATCTAATAACCCTGCATACCCATAACATTACAAGCTTTCGTTCAGGCAAGGCACTCACTTGCAGGACTAGCCGTAGCTAATTCAAAAGTGAGTAACGCCGTATGGGCGGAAGCTTGTATTGCCCGCAGGGTGGGCTTTGCAAACGCGATCTTGCACAAGATGCTTCCTTCATCGTAGCTACTGTCACGCACGGTGCTAAAATAGGCAGTGTAAAAAGCTGCTAAAAGAGTAGTTTTTACGACCATTATCAAGCTAAAAAACAGAGGAATCTGTTAGAGTCTTTTTCCATCATTTTTGGAAGGAGACAGATGCTTATACCCCAAGGGCAGGCTTCGCGCAAAAAGGTGAAGTAAAAATGATCCACAAGATGATAAAACAGGGACTCAGCAAGAGTGCCATTGCACGCAAACTGGGAATCAATCGTAATACAGTGGCTAAATACGCCAAATTGCCTGAAGGACATGTACCGGTGATCAAACGTGAATCTGCCGGTACTACGGTAGATGTTGGAAGTCATGCAAAAACATTCTCTGCGAGACCGTGTCAAAGAAGAAGAATTGCAAATACGCTTCAAAACAGAACCCGGACAGCAGGCGGTACAGAAGCGTATCAAGGCACGGTTTGTCACTGCTTCTGATATGATTATGCAGATGGGCCAGGCAAAGAAGGAGAAACGCTATGACAGCTTTATTAAACAGACCGTGATGGCACCTTTACTGCTGGTGATCGACGAGATAGGCTACTTCCCTATGAGTAAAGAGGATGCCCATCACTTCTTTCAAGTTATCTCCCGAAGATATGAGAGAGGATCAACCATCGTGACATCCAATCTTGTCTTCTCTCAATGGAGCGGTATCTTTGCCAATGACAAGGTAGTTACTACGGCTATTCTTGACAGATTATTACATCACTCTCATGTGATCAATATCCTTGGAGATTCATATCGGTTAAAAGAGAAAAAGGAGGACAAAACCAACGGGTTGGATCTGTATGAATTCAACCCTCAAAAAACCAAAAAATAGGACTTAAAAAAAGAGTGTTGCTTGAGGTTACATTTCGTGGAAATTTCTCACGAAAAACTGCCTAATTTAACGCCGCGGTTGACAGGTAACAGCAATGGCAGGGGAAGTGGTCAGGGGCATGGTCACCCATAACGTACTTTATTTCTACAGCTATTTTCTCTTCAGGAAATAGCTGTCACCACTTTTCTCCCTCTCTTTACTTCCTTTGACATCAAAATATACAAAAAATGATAATTACTATCAACATAATTTCTATTTAAGAATAAAAAGAATAGAATAGCGTCTGTTATTAAATGATAATTACTATCATAACTAACTTATAAAGTCGAATAAGGAAACTTAATATTATGGAACAGATCACCGTGGCACTTGCCGGACAGCCCAATGTCGGCAAGTCCTCACTCATCAATGCGATCTCCAATGCCAGGCTCAAAGTCGGGAACTTCTCCGGAGTAACCGTTGACAAAACCGAAGTTATTTTCAATATATGCGACGATATCTCCTGCCAGGATTACGAGGTACACATTATCGACCTTCCGGGTGCCTACTCCCTGACAGAATATACCATCGAAGAGAAGGTTACCAAAAGCTTTCTGCAAAGCAGCGAATATGACATCATTGTCAATGTGGTCGATGCGACCAACCTTCAGCGGAACCTGCTGTTTACCACGCAACTGCTTGAAACGGGAAGAAAGGTCATTGTTGTTCTCAATATGATCGATGAGGCAAAAAAAGAGGGTATAGAGATCGATGAGAAACAACTCTCGGTCATTCTTGGCGTACCTGTCATTAAAACCTCTGCAACGACCAAAGAGGGGATAGAGGAGCTTAAACATACCATTGTAGAGGTATATAAAAAACCTGAAACTACCGCAAAGGTGATCTACTCAGATCCCATCGAAGAGGAGATCGACCATATTGTTACTTTTCTCAAAGAGAAACACTATAAAAGTGATATGCCTTACCGTCACCTTGCCGTCAAACTCCTTCAGGAGGATGCCGATGTTTACAAAAAGATGCATGACGAACCCATCTGGATCGAACTGCTTCCTATCTTGAGAGAGGCATTGGAGCACATCTACCTTCATAAGGGTACCAAGGATCTTGAAGAGATCTTTGCCGATGAGCATTTTGCCTTTGCCAAAGGGGCAAAGATGGAAGTAATGTCGGTCAAGTCGATGCGTGCAAAAAACCTGACACAGAAGATCGACAACCTGCTGATCAACAAGATTCTGGGTATTCCGCTCTTTCTCTTCTTTATGTGGGCGCTTTTCCAGCTGACCTTTGAACTGGGATCAGTACCGATGGACTACATCGATGCCGCATTCGGATGGCTGGGTGATCAGGCTAAAGCGGTACTGGGCGACGGGGAACTTGGCTCTCTGATCGCTGACGGGATCATCGGAGGTGTAGGTGCAGTTGTGATGTTCCTGCCTAATATTGTCATTCTCTTTTTGGGAATTGCCCTGCTTGAGACAACCGGCTATATGAGCCGTGTGGCATTCCTGCTGGATGGTTTCTTTCACAAGTTCGGTCTGCACGGCAAAAGCTTCATCCCGCTGGTCACGGGATTTGGCTGTTCCGTCCCTGCCTACATGGCGGCACGCACACTCAAAAACGAGAAAGACAGACTCATCACACTTTTCATCATCGGGTTTATGAGCTGTGGTGCGAGACTGCCCATCTATGTCCTTTTTGCAGGCGCTTTTTTTGCTGAAGAGGAAGCTGGGAACATTCTTTTTATCATCTACATCTCCGGTGCTTTGCTGGGGCTGTTGATGGCGAAGGCACTCAAAATGTTCGTCTTCAAAGGGGAAGATGAACCGTTTGTCATGGAGATGCCCAAATACCGCATGCCGTCACTCAAGCTGATCTGGCATACTGTTTACGGACAGGCAAAAAGCTACCTGAAAAAAGCGGGGACTTTCATTCTTGCAGCCTCCGTGCTTATCTGGTTTGCGAGCAACTACCCTAAAGACCCTGAGCTGGAAGCACAGTATGCAACCAAGATCGCGCAGGTTCAGGATGAGACGGCAAAACAGGCACTAAACAACGAAATGACCCTCAAACTCCTTGAAGAGAGCTATCTTGGAAAGATCGGGCATGCTTCAGAACCATTCTTCGCACCGCTTGGTTTTGACTGGCGTATGGCAGTTGCTCTGGAGACAGGACTTGCCGCCAAAGAGGTGGTTGTCTCGACACTGGGTGTGCTCTATGCACTTGGCGACGAGGTGGATGAAGAGAGTCAGGGACTCATCGCACAGATCAAGGCAAATATTCCGTTCGCTTCGGCCATTGCCTTCATTGTCTTTGTGATGATCTACCTGCCGTGTCTGGCTGCCTCCATGGTTTTTGCCAAAGAAGCAGGGGGCTGGAAATATCTGGTCTACCTTTTCATCATGACCACTGCAAGCGCCTGGATACTGAGCTTTATTGCTTACAGAGTCACACTTATGATCACAGGAGGATAATATGAGACTGCATGAACTGCACAAAGATGACAAAGCACTGATCGTCAAGATCCATGCCGACAAGGCACTCAAAGACCGCCTGCACTCCTTTGGTGTCATGCGCGGTGAGGAGCTGACCGTCAAGGGGTGTTCCCTTGCCAAGCAGACCATGGAGATCGAGGTAGGGGGAACCCTTATCGCACTGCGTGCCGAAGAGGCGGAGAAGATCGAAGTAGAACAGCTGTAAGTACCGGCTATGCCGGACTTGCCTAATTTAAAAGAGGAGAAAAAGTGAAAAGAACAGTATTAAGCACAGTTAGTTTAATGATAATGAGTATTGGTATTTATGCAGAGGACTCTGTTTCGGATGCATTTAAAAACGGTAAGATCAGCGGACAGCTCAGGGCAGGGTACATTTATGTCGACCCGGACCACTCCATGCTGCCAAATCACTACACAACAGCTGTTGGCGGACAGCTCAAGTATGAAACAGCTGCATACTACGGATTCTCCGCAGGTGCGGCATTTTACACCTCCCATGCGCTTTTGGGGCTCAGTGGTGACAGAAAAGAGGGGAAGTTCAATGAAGAGATGGCTGATAACACCCATTATGACATCCTTGCCGAAGCCTACATCAACTACCGTTACGAGAACTTCAACTTACGTGTAGGTAGACAGCTGATCGATACCCCGTATGCAGACAGTGACGACATCCGTATGACCCCCAATACCTTTGAGGGTGTTGTGGCAAGCTACGGCATGGGAAGCGTAACGCTTCTGGGTGCATATTTGACAAAATGGCAGGGACCTGATGCCACTTACGAATTTGAAGATCTCATCGAAGGCGAAGAGGGGGTTGCCATGCTTGCGGCAACCTACAGCAAAGACAGCCTGGAGGGTGGACTCTGGTACTACCATGCAGACGGTACGGCAGACATTATCTACGGTGACATTGCCGACACTTACGCATTTAGCGAAGACCTCTCCCTTAAAGGCGCCTTGCAGGCGGCACACCAGCATGAAGTAGACCATTCCGGCATCGAGGGTACCCTACTGGGTGCCATGGCAGAACTGAATTACAAAGGGCTGACACTTGGCATTGCCTATAACAAGGTACTGGTAGATGAGGACAAAGCCTACTTCGGCGGTTTCGGCGGCGGCGTCGGGTTTGTCAATATGTTCGAGATGACCGCCGGTGTACTTGCATCATTCGAAGATATCGATGCATGGAAACTCTCTTTAGGATATGACTTTTCATCACTTGGTGTCAACGGACTGAGCACGACATTCGATTATGGTGATTTCAAAGGGGAGAATGACCGTGAAGCCAAAGAGTACAACTTCACACTTGCCTATGCACCATCGGATAGTTGGAATATCGAAGCGGTCTATGACAAGATCGATGATGTCTACCATAACCTCTTGGAGGATGATCAGACCCACGCCAGACTTGACTACTCGCTTGACCGTCTTCTTGTAAGGGCTAACTTTAACTTTTAAGCCCTCTAACAGGCCCGTGACGCCCCTTTAGGCATCATGGGTACCTTTTGGTATATCCAACGCTCCAAAAACGCTTTTTCCCTATATATTCATCTTTCTGATACGATCTTCACGTACCGTCCAAATGAACACGATCGGAATGAACACCAAGGTCATGAACGTACCTACGATCAATCCTCCAATCGCAACAGCACCCAGCGGTGCAAGTCTTTCAAGACCGATAGCAGCTCCCTGTGCAACAGGCA
>JAMORY010000021.1 GCA_027063305.1 Sulfurovum sp.
GCATCTTCAAGGAAGTGAATACTGTTGGAAAGATCACCAATAAACCGATAGCACTGCCCAATGGCATAGCAATACACCCATTTCTTTATTTCATACGTGTTCAGCCGGAAAAGAAGACGAAGCGCTTCTTTATAGTTTGCTTCTTTTACATACAACTCTATTTGTGATCGTACATCTTTCATTATAGACTCCTGATCTGTGAGATAAGACCAGTATATGCTTTTATAGGAAATGATACAATGGCATATTTGGAAAGATTTTTTTTGAAAAATGCCTAGTTGGAGATTCTTATGAAGTACATGCCTCAAAAGAGCTCAGTCTAAACTGAACCTTGGCACCGCTTAAGCTTGATATACCTGCTCTACCGTTACTTTTACTTCCTGATAACAGGCATTGTACCCTTCTTCACTCAAGATCGAAGGAGTAAGATAATTTACTCCTGTGGTATTGTTCGTCACAACTACACAGTTGGGTCTGATATCTTCATTCAAATGTACAGTAAAGGTATGGCTGCCATGTTCGGAAACAAGCTGCACCTCTTCACCTTCCGCATAGCCGGCATTTGGATGCATCTGCACCTTGTTATCACGGAAGAACTGCGTATTGAGAGACTTCGCGGATTTAGGTGTAAGCAGCCAAAAACGCTCGTCAGGCTTCTTTTTCGTACTCTGTTTTCGATATTTTGTAAAACGCTTGGGATTGATGAAGTCATCATCATACTCATCGATAAACTCAAACTCATCATCCCCCTCTTCCCCGAATCCCGCTTCATACGGACACGCCTCATAGGCAGGAGAGCGGTGATGCTCGTCCTCCTTGTCACACTGCCCCAGCCAATGTGCGATATACGCATCCTCCGGTTTCAACCCTTCAAACCCAAATGCATCAAAAAGCTGCTTGGTAAAGTCATATTCACTGATACCGATATCACTCTCAACCAGTTTGTTCATTCTGGTCACATAATGGTGTCCGTAGCTAAGCCGTACATCCTCTTTTTCAAAAAAGTTCTTTGCAGGGATGACAATACGGGCCAACACTGATGTTTCATTCTCATACAACCCGAAGTAAATGAGGTTTTGCACCTCTTTGAGACTTTTAATGACACGGTTGCTGTCAGGCATCGAGGCAGCAGGGTTTCCACCCTGCACTAACACGGTATCGAAGTAGGAAAAATTCGTGGTTGCTTTGGGAACACTCGTAGTATCGACCTTGAAAGGATCATCAAATCCCAATTTGGAACTGCCCAAATAGTGCACCCCGCACCCCTCTTTACCAAAAAGCCCCAAAACCGCTGCCAATGCATCGATCGCTTGCAGTGTATAAGAGCCTGTAGAGTACTTCTGTACCCCGGCACCGACCAAAAAGACCACCTTCTGGTCTCTAAGATACTCCAATATACGCCCCATCTCACCCAGATCGGTACCTATATGCTCCAAAATCGCCTTGATACGGTGCTCTCTGGTGTAGTCATAAAAGTCATCGAACTCAGATGCAAACTCCTCCAGCCA
>JAMORY010000022.1 GCA_027063305.1 Sulfurovum sp.
TGGAATTTTTTGTTCTGGAGTATTGTGAAGAGGTTTTAAATATCCCTCTGCATATGGTTGACGATGCCTGTTATACGGAAGAAGGTATCGAAATAACGCTCAAAGATCTTGATGAGACAGTCGCAGGTGAAGACTGGTATATCCATCTTTCGAGATTGGCGCACTATGCCAAAGCATCCTAAGGAGAGCATCATGACAGCACCACTCTATTTTAAACATAATTATAAGACGAACAAGGAAGAGTCACTGCCGATCCTGACAAACAGGCTTTTGGATGCGATTGATGAGAATGATGAGAATAAAGTCGGGGAATACATTGACCTTGTACTGAAGCAGACGGATTGCGCGGATTACTTTGCTATGCTTTATTGGTATGCTCTGGCACATGAGCATGCCGGTATCTGTGAGCATATAAGAGACATTGTCGTCGTAATATCCAATATGGATATATGCACAAGCATTGAACGGAGTGCCATATGACCGCAAAAATGAACCGTACCGATATATTAAGAAAAGAAAAGAGAGACAAGCCATATATTGAAAAGCATCTGATCACCGACTTTATGCAGACAGTGCAAAGAGATATAGATCTGGAAGTGTCGCTGATGGGAGGTGAGGATGTCAATCAAAGAGATGTTTTTGGCTTTTCAGCCCTTTACTGGGCGATCTTTCACGGCAATATGCATAATGTCAAAGTATTGCTTGCCTGCGGGTGTACGCTGGAGGTCTCCGCATCGATGAGCGCACCTTTCTGTGCCGTGTTTTACGGACAGCTAGAAGTACTGCGTTTTTTTATAGAACGGGGAATCGACCCGAATATCACCCGCTACGGATTGACACTTTTGGAGTTTGCCAAAAGACTGGAACACGAAGAGATCTTTGCCTATCTTGAAGAGAGAAGCGCCTCTTTAGGAGTGTCTGCTTAAGTATTGACGGCCTGAGAGATTTGCGTAAGAAAGTCCATGCTGCTTCTTCGTAGTAGCGTACAAACAGATAAACCGTCAGCAGTGTTCCCAAAGTAAGTGCCGTATGGATCAAAATATATTTAAATGACATCGTTATTGTCCTTTTCCATAAAAATATAAATAGCTAAAAGAGAGTATAGAACTTTATATTTTATTTTTTCATAAAAATGAAAGTCGTTATCACTTTCAGTGTTGACTAAATTCGGAAAACCTATAATGCCGTTGCATATTACAAAACAAGGAGTAACTATTATGAGAAGAATCGCTTTATCTGCCATGGCAGCAACTAGTCTGCTTGTTGCAGAGAACATAGAACTGGGAGAGATCACCGTAACGACCGCAACAAAAACGGAGAAAAAGATCGAGGGAGTAAGTGCGAGTGTTATCGTACTGGATGAAAAGACTATCGAGAAAATGGGGGCTTCTACACTGGGGGATGTTTTTGCCAAAACACCTGGTCTTGTCAGACAGTACGGTACTTTCCCCTCTGCGTCAAGCAAATCAAAATCATCGATCTCCATCAGAGGTATGGGTGCAACCGGTACCCTTTTTCTGATAGACGGAGAGAGACTTGCAGGAGAGGTAAGCAACCCTTATGATCTTGACCGTATTCCCGCTTCTGAGATAGAGCGTATCGAAATCGTGAAAGGCCCGATGAGTACACTCTATGGTGCCGATGCGGTAGGCGGAGTAATTAATATTATCACCAAAAAACCTACGGAGGCATTTCAGGGATCGTTCGGCATCAAAACAGGTGCCAATACGGATGGGGACGGCAGAAATACAAATGTTGACCTTAATGTAAGAGGGAAAAAAGGCAAAGCCAGTTACAGCTTTTTTGTTAACGGGATGGATTCTTCACCCTACACACAGAGAGAACAGGCAAAAGTACTTGTCAAAACCAAAACGGGAGCGGTACCTCCCTCGCAGCATCCGCATCCTGGTACAGGCAGCATGAAAGATGTGTACGATACCGATGTCACCTACCGGGAGGATGCCAAAGTCTTCAATATAGGAGCCAAACTCGGATATGAACTTTCCGAAACACTTCAGGCAAATCTTTCACTTGGATATATGGATGAAGAGCGTGACGGTGTCTATATCGGCTACTTTCATCCTTCCGGGATCAAGGTCGATACGCCGCAAGGAAAGAGACCTTTGCCTGTTTACAACGTACCGGTGAACTCCCACGATGACAATACAAGAAGGAATATTTCCGGAGATCTTCAGTGGGCGGCTACGGATGATCTTTTTTTGAAGCTGAAGATATACAACTCTTACTATGAGAAAAGAAATACCACTACGATGAAGCACTGGAAAGATTTTGCCTTCCCCAACGAAGAAACTTCAGCCGCAAACGGTATGAATGCCAATGTTGACATCACTTCTTATGAACTATCGGGCAACTATGCTCTCAATGATGCCCATTTGTTAACATTCGGTACCGAGTACAGAGAGGAAAAAAGAGATGCGACCGTTTTTGACTCTACCCCGAATATGGGCAGAAAAGAAGTAGATTACAAATCCGTATATCTGCAGGATGAGTGGGAGGTAAGCGATACAGTGAATGTCATCGCCGGTGCCAGATATGATGCGATCAGCAATGCGGAGAACAAACCTACGTTCAAACTGGGTGTCGTCAAAAACTTTTCCGAACTTTTGAATGTCAGAGCAAACTTTGCACAAGGGTACAGAACCCCGGATATCAGGGAACTCTACATCAACAAACAGACACCGATGGGACTTATCATCGGTGCCGATGTTGCGGGGTATGACCTCAAACCGGAATTTACCAATGCCTTTGAACTCGGCGCCAGCGGAAAGTCCGGCGGTTTCA
Source organism: Sulfurovum sp. (assembly GCA_027063305.1). Classification (GTDB taxonomy): domain Bacteria; phylum Campylobacterota; class Campylobacteria; order Campylobacterales; family Sulfurovaceae; genus Sulfurovum. Next base: position 2,803 of record JAMORY010000022.1, read on the forward strand.
GCTATACCGCTACCCTCTTTTACAATCAGATCGATGACCGTATCGAAATGGTACCCGGTTCTCTTCCGCGATCCTATACTTTCAAAAATATCAGTGATGCCGAAACGAAAGGGATGGAGTTGATGTTCGATTATGATTTTGGAAACGGTTTCTATACCGCATTGACCTGGAACGAACTTCGGACAGAAGACAAAAAGACGGGGAAAGATCTTGAATTCAATCCACAGAGAGTAGTCTCTTTGAAAGCGGACTACAGCATCAGTGAAAACTTTTCCATGGGACTGCTGGCCACCTATACGGGCAAACAGTATTACAGCAAAACGCAGATGCGCCCTGTCAACGGCAAACCCCAGAAGGTCAAAGTGGATAAAACGGCCGATGCCTTTACCCTGGTTGACCTGACTGCCTCTTATACATTCGGAGAGAAAAACACCTATGAACTTTACGGGGGCATCAATAACCTCTTCGATGAGGAAGTCGATGATGTACTCGGATCGAATGTCGGTACCTATTTTTATGCCGGTATGCGTGTGAAGTTCTAACGCTCAAAGGGCATTACCGGATCTTTGGCATGAACGATTACAAAGGTATGTAAGCCCCTTTTATACAATGATAAAAAGGAAAAAAAATGAAAAAAATGATGATAGCAAGTATCATATTTGGACTTGGTACTGCACTGTTGGCCGATGCGAATGTCCCCCTGGACAAAAAAGCGATGCAGGCAAAAATGCAAAGCATTGCCGGAGAGACAAGCCCCTTCAACAAACATGAGAATTTTCCCAAAGATTATTTTCTCATTCCCAAGAATCTGCCGTTCTCTATGGGGCTGGTCCTGCATCATCCCCAAAGTTCAACACTGAACCTGACAAAAGCGCAGCTGGACAAACTGGTTAAAGTCAAATCCGAAACCGTACCGAAAGTGACCCAAATGGCCAAAGAGATCAAGGATCTTGAACTCTCCTTGGTAAAACAGATCACACAAGACGGCAAAAAAGCTTCTGAATTGGATGAACTGGTAGATACCATTGCCAAGAAAAAAGCGGCATTGACCAAAGCACATCTGAAGTGCATCGAAACAGTCAGGGATACTTTAACCCAAGAGCAGAGAGAAAAAGTAAAGGCCTATGTTGTTGGCAAAAAAGCTGCAAAATAGAACACTGTTTCTCTTTAGTTTTGCAATGGTAGCCATGTTGCATGGCTATGTATTGCAAAACATCAATACATCACATCAGGTCATAACGGTCAAGCCCCAAAAGAAGGTTTCTTCTGTGATCCGTTTGCAGCATATAAATATGAAAATACCTGAACCTGTTGCGAAGCCTGCAGCAGAAGAGGTACCGCCTGAGCCACAGGAACCTGTGGTTGATGCGGTAGTTACGCTACCTAAGAAAACAGAGAAGAGATCGCTTCCAAAAGTAATGAAAAAAAAGAAGACTTTCAGAAAAAAGGCTGTCAAAAAAAAGCTTCGTAGAAAAAGAGTCGTTAAACGTAAAACAAGACAAGCATCTTCAAGTCCAAATATCAAAGTCATAAAAGATAACTATTTGGCAAAAATAAGAAGAGAGATAGAACAAAACAAGAGATACCCCCGGTCTGCCAAAAGACTAAAACAGCAGGGTGCGGTATGGATACGGTTTACCATTTATGCGGACGGGCATATCGGACCTGTCACACTGGTCAAAAAGTCTTCGTATGCAAAGTTGAACAAGGCAGCCGTCAAGATACTCAAACGCGTTGGTGCATTCGCACCTATTCCAAAAGAACTGAAAAAGGGTTCTCTCTCTTTGACAGTGCCTGTTAGATACAAAATATTAGATTAGGAGGTGAATCATGACAATGCCGCTGGAACGATATCTTCCCTATAGAATTATAGAGATGGTCAAAGACAAAGCTTTGCTGGAACACCATATGCTCATCGGTGTACATATCAACCATCGGGACGGGGAAGGAAGAAATGCGCTCTACTGGGCGATCAAACAGCACAGTACCTATAACGCCAAACTGCTTATCGAGCATGAGATCAGCCTGAAAGTTGCTCCAGGTCTGCATGCACTGTTCCATGCCATAGAGGAAGATCACTATGAACTGGCCGTACTTTTGGTACAAAGTGGCTTCGATCCAAACATCCGGGATAACAAAGGGCGTACCCCTTTGATGCTTGCGATTGAGAAAGAACAGTTTAGAACGGTCTGCTTTCTCATACGCAGTGGAGCCGACCTCTTTATCATGGATGAGAACTACGATATGGCCACGGAGTATGCCAAAAGGTGCCAATGCAATATGATCAAGGACTACATGAAGCATATTATACTGCTGAACGAACAGGTAGAACAGGAGCGTATTAAAACAGTATGCGATCTGTGCAAGGAGAGATCATGCCCGAAATAGTTTCCTATATCGACAGGGGCGGGATCATCGTAATGGTACTGATCGGATTGAACATCCTGGGGTTTGCCATTATGCTTTGGAAATTCATCGTTCTCTCCCTGGCTCGCTACCAAAAAGAGAAAATGGTGCAAAATATTTTAGCGCTTATCCCTGACGACAATAGAGAATTCGGCAGAGAACTGCTCAAAAATGCACTGAATATACAAATGGAAAAACTTGCATTCGGTCTAGGTACTGTCAAGATCATCGCATCCATCGCTCCGCTGCTTGGACTGCTGGGAACCGTTGTCGGAGTACTGAGTGCCTTTGATGCCATTGCGATGCAGGGGCTGGGAGATCCTTCCGTTTTTTCAGGAGGTATTTCCGTGGCACTCATCACAACCGTTGCAGGATTGATCGTGGCGATCCCCCACTATATAGGCTATAACTATTTTATTGCCTTGCTTGATTCCATAGAACTCAAACTGGAAAAAGCGGTGTTGGAAAGCGCATGAAAAGAAGAGAAACTCTCACACCCGATATGACACCGCTGATCGATGTGGTGTTTATTTTGCTTATTTTTTTCATTGTCACATCTGTTTTCAAAAAAGAGGAGTTGGCACTGCTTTTGAATCTGCCCGATTCCCATGCACAAACCCTGGAGGTGGAAAAAGAGCATATTACCATAGAGCTCTCCGCAGAGAAGATCGCCTACCGGGGGAAGGTGCTTACCCTTGAAGCGTTGGATGAAGCGCTAAAACAGGTCAGCAATAAAAAAAGAGCTGTTATTGTCCGTATAGATGAAGAGGTCAGGTATAAAAAGATCATTGGTGTTTTGGATCTGCTGCAAAAATATCAACTGAACAATTTGTCATTGGTTACAAGGAAAAATAAATGATCTATAATATGAGAACGAATATCACTTTCAAATATAATTAATCTTTAATGCGTTACACTTCACACAGAAACAGTATGAAGTAAGCCCTTCTTCGTTGGTAAAAAAACAATTCCTAGTTCCTCCTTGAACTTATACGGTTAAGCCATACTGGTACGAAGAAGGGTTGACTTGATATTAGCCCATAATATGAAGGATAAACAATGACATTGGTCGGATTTGAAAAATATAGGGATGGTGAGATCAGAGAGTACCTTCCAGCCAACGAACAAATGAAAAACACTCATGAACAAAGACAGATGTTCATGCATCTGTACAATGCTTATGCAGATGAAGATCTTAGATTTACACGCGAAGAGATGGCGTGTGGAAAAGATCTGTACGAGATATTTCGGAACAAAATTGCAAAAATGCTTTTTACTTCCTCTCTTCTTCCTTTCAATACTTCTATCCGTCTTGTCAAGATATATCCTGCCGCTTCCCGCATGATCGGACTTTTCATTCGTGAATCATACGCAAACCGTACAGTCAAACCTGATGCCCCTTTGACACAGATCATCAAAATGATCAGATTGGTATATGCACCTGATCGATGCGGTATGCTATGCGACCTGGATGATATGTTCCTGCACCTTGTCTATGAGCGTGCAAAACTGGTGAACAGGAAGAACAAAGTATTGCTCTTTGACAAGAGTATTGTCATTCAGGATCATCGTGAAAATGTCTCTTCGACCCTGCTCATTCCAACCTATAGAAAAATAGACAAAAAGAGGATTTATGACGACCCTGTCATCAGCAGCCATATGCAAACAGTGGTCAATACCCTGAAAGAGACCGAGATACGACAGATCTATCTGGTCTACCCCAAACACCCGGAGTTTAAAAAATATTTGACCATCAAACTGTTGGGAGAAGTACCGCTGAAAGAGAATGAGTATAGAGTGAAGGTGATACCATATTCATTTTCATTCTGTACTAGAAAACAGAAAAAAACAACATTCACAAGGAGACAAAAATGTCAATAGGAATTTTTTACGGAAGCACCGGAGGGGCTACGGAAAGAGTGGCGGAAGATATTTTAAACGCGTTGGATCTTGAAGCTGATTTACATGACATAGCCGATGTAGAGATGAGCAAACTCAACGACTACACCCATCTTATAATCGGTACATCTACATGGGGAGAAGGAGAGCTTCAGGATGACTGGGACGATAAGCTTTCCGAATATGAACAGATCGATTTTTCAGGCAAAACAGTGGCATTCTTCGGTCTGGGAGACCAGGACGGATATGGAGACAATTTTGTGGACGGTATGGGCATACTACATGATATCGCTGTAAAAAACGGTGCCAAGGTCATAGGAGACAACTGGCCGACAGAGGGGTATGATTTTGAAGAATCTGTTGCTGTCAGGGACGGCAAATTCGTCGGTCTGGCGATCGATGAGGATAACCAGGATGACCTGACGGAAGAACGTATTAAGCAATGGGTAGAATCTATTAGACCTTTCTTTCAATAAAATATAAGATCTTCTGGCAAAATATTTGCTAGAAGATTGTGTAGTTTGATCTTTATTTGAAACAAATCTCTTACTAAAACATAAATGATAACCATTATCTTTAAGTACCTCTAAGCATATCTTCTCTATAGTTTTGAATATCGTTATCATTAATGATATTTAAAGTAACTATTCAGGGGATTAAAAAATGAAAACAATGAAAACAATGAAAACAGCACTACTCTCTTTGGGTGTGTTCGTAAGTGCGACACAACTCAGTGCCGATGTCATTCCCGGCATCAACTCCAAGGGAGGAGGCATGCTTTTGCCGGAGGGGAAATTAAAAATGGTTTATAGATATCTCCATTTTGACCGCAACAGTATGTTTGACGGCTCAAATGAAGTACCGAACAAAGAGCAGCTTGATGCGACTGCCAATGTCAATGTGCTTGTATTGAACTACGGGGTCACAGACAATTTCAATATTACACTGGTCACACCCTATAAAGATTTGAAAGCGACGGCAAAACTGGGACCCAATAATGTGGCTATCGACAATAGCGGTATAGGCGATATTATTCTTATGGGAAGATACAAACTCACTGATATGAAAAAAGACGGCTACCAGACAGCTTTGAAATTCGGTGTCAAACTGCCAACCGGCTCCACCGATGACGGATTTAAAAAGGCACCGCCTTTTGCACGCAACACCAACACACCCCTGCCGACACAAATGGGTACGGGCGCAGCAGAGTACAAACTCGGTATCGGGGTCTCAAAACTGTTTGACAATGCAAGGGTGGATGCCAATGCCATGTTCACCTACAGACCAAAAGCGAAACACGATTATGATTTCGGAAATGAGATTTCCTATGATATCGGCTATATCTATGCGCTGCATGAGAAGTTTAATATTGGGCTTGAATATAATGGAAAGTATAACTCAAGTACAGATATGGGGAACGATACCAATCCGATACTGCGTCAAAAATTGCCATTTAAAGCATTCAGCGGTACCGTAGGTTATGTGACACCACAAGTCCAGTTTTTACCGTTTGGCAAACCAAAGATCCATTTGGATATGGGAGTTTCTTTCCTGTTGCATGAAAATGTAAAAGAGTATCAGCCTTTGGAAAAGAGACGCATTCTTGTTAGGCTTGGGTATCTGTTTTAATAACGCTGTAACTGTAGGATAAGGCTATATTTTACATCCTTCTCCTGCAATATCTTCCAGACTTGATTCCCGGAACATTTTTTGCAGCAGATGTTTCGGCTCCATCCATTGGTCATGCAGTGCACATTTGCACATACCGTTGCAAAACCCTATACCCAGCACACACTGCTCATCTTTTACGGAATCGTTGAAAATATCTAAAATATCACTCACCATGATCTCGGAGGTTTTCTTTTTAAATTTATAGCCGCCTTCCCTCCCCCGTATGGATACCACCAGACCTGCCTTTACAAGTTCCGTCATGATTTTGGTCAAAAATTTATAGGGAATAGAGAGTGTTTCGGCCAGTTCTGTGGCATTCATGAGTCTGGAATCTTTCTGGTCCGCCATATAAGCCAAAATCCTTATTGCATACTGGGAACTGTTACTCAGCTGCATATGACTCCTTTATATTATACGTCATATTGTACAAAAACAAATTACAATTACTACTTAAAGGTAGAATTAAAACAAACTCGCTAATATTCCATTTACTACTCAATGGTAGAATTTAAAAAGAGGATAATCCATGACTGAACGTATAACGAAAAGTATGGCGAAAAATATCTATTATGGTGGCGGAACATTCGCCCTTATGATATTTATTGCCCTTACTTTTGATACTGTACATCAAATCCCAAAACGATCCAACCAGCAGAATATGACCGAAAGTGTTGTAGCCGGGAAAAAACTTTGGGAAAAAAACGACTGTGTCGGATGCCATACGATCGTGGGAGAAGGTGCCTACTATGCACCTGAGCTTATGAATGTATTTCAAAGAAGAGGCGGCGGTGATGAGGCCGCATTTAAATCTTATATGCAAGGCTGGATGGCTGCACAACCGCTTAATGTACCAAACAGAAGAAAAATGCCGCAGTTTCACTTGAGCCCGGAAGAAGTTGACCATTTGTCAGACTTTTTAATCTGGACATCAAAAGTAAATGCCAATGACTGGCCACCAACCATTGAAGGATAGGAGAAAAATATGAAATACACATCACAAGCGGTCGCAAAACCGTACTTTATTTTTGCACTTATCCTCCTTGCCGGAGAGATACTTT
>JAMORY010000023.1 GCA_027063305.1 Sulfurovum sp.
TTTGCTATCTAAGTTCATCTTTATCACTTTTTTATTAAAAAGTGCAAAAATTAAATCTCAAATAGACGTTGATTTGTTTACTTATATTTGGTTGTCAAAGATCACTTTACAAACGCTCAAACTCCCTCACTTAGGGCGTCCTACCAGTTAGCTTTCTAACAGCTCTCTGTGTTTGTGGACGCGTATTATAGCACCGAATTCCTCTCTTGTCAAGGGGTTTTGCAAAAAAAATGCAAATTTCTTGAATTTTTTTTTGCACTTACATTATATAAGGAGAATCATTTTTTGATCCTCCCTTTATTATTGCTATTTTTTACTCAATAAATCTTCTATTATTCCAACAATACTCGGATCTTCGAGTGTAGAGGTATCCTGTGTTATTTTTTCACCTTTTACAAGGCTTCTAAGTATTCTTCGCATAATTTTTCCGGAGCGTGTCTTTGGAAGATCAGGAACAAATGCCATATCGTCACATAATGCGATCGCACCGATCTCCGCCTTTATGATCATATTGATCTCCTTCATAGTCTCAAGCATATTGGCAGTACCGTCTCTCTCTTCACTCGGTACAGACTTAAGCACTACATAAGCAAAGATCCCTTCCCCTTTAATATCATGTGGTTTACCTACCACGGCTACGGCAGCAACATTTTCATGCTTTTTAATAGCAGCTTCTACTTCTGCCGTACCCATACGGTGACCGGAAACATTAATAACATCATCGGTACGTCCGGTGATGGTTATATAGCCATCCTCATCTATCATGGCACCGTCTCCTGTAAAGTAGACAGGCTTACCATCTTTTTTGCAATCTCCAAAGTAGGACTTGACAAATCGCTCAGGATCACCCCAGATGGTTCTGATCATACTTGGCCACGGTTTGGTGATACAGGCAAAGCCTTTCTCTCCTACGGGTGTAGGAGTCCCATCCTCATCGATGATCTCTGCTTTGATACCCGGAAGCGGGAATGTAGCACAGCCCGGTTTAATAGGCGTTGCACCCGGAAGCGGAGAGATAACATGTCCGCCTGTCTCTGTCTGCCAGTAAGTATCGACAATAGAACAGCGTGACCCACCAACCTCTTCGTAGTACCATTTCCATGCTGCAGGATCTATCGGCTCACCTACCGTTCCCAAAATACGCAGAGAACTCAGATCATATTTGGCAGGCTCATTCGCACCGGTCTTATGCAGAAGCCTGATGGCAGTAGGTGCCGTATAGAACTGGTTGATCTGATATTCTTCGACCATTCTCCAGCAGCGTCCGGCATCAGGATAGGTCGGTACACCTTCGAACATAACCGTTGTTGCCCCTGCTGCCAATGGCCCGTAGACAATGTAGGTATGTCCCGTAATCCAGCCTACATCTGCCGTACACCAATAGGTATCGTTCTCTTTGATATCAAAAACCCATTCCATCGTCATCTGTGCCCATAGAATATAGCCCGCACTGGAGTGCTGTACCCCTTTTGGTTTTCCGGTACTGCCTGAAGTGTAGAGTAAAAAGAGCGGATGCTCCGCTTCAACCGCTTCAGGTTCACAGACTACAGATTCGTTCTTGATCAGTTCATTGAATGCATAGTCGCGTCCCGCCTCCCAATGGATATTCTCACCATTACGTTCAACCACACATACTGCTTTCACGCTTTCACATCCTTGTGAAAGTGCTTCATCTACGACAGTCTTAAGCATATAAGGTTTTCCTTTTCTGTAAGCACCGTCAGCAGTGACGACCAGTTTTGCTTCCGCATCAATAATACGGTCTCTGAGCGCTTCAGCAGAGAACCCGCCAAAGACTACAGAGTGGATCGCACCGATCTTGGCACAGGCGAGCATACTAATAGCTGCTTCAGGAATCATCGGCATATAAAGTACTACTCTGTCACCTTTTTGAATATTGAATTTGTTTTTAAACATATTGGCTGTTTTATTCACTTCGTAAAAGAGTTCACGGTAGGTCAGTACCCTTTGATCGCCATTATCTCCCTCAAAGATGATTGCCGCTTTGTTTTTGCGTGTTTTCAGATGTCTATCGACACACTGGTAGGCAACATTGAGCTGACCATCTTCAAACCATTTATAAAAAGGGGCATTCTCTTCATTGAGTATCTTGGTAAAGGGTTTGAACCAGTCGATCTTCTCTTTGGCAAAATCCCCCCAGAATCCTTCATAGTCCTCTTCTGCTTTTTGTACCAGCGCACGGTACTCATCCATACTTTTAATCGCAGCATCTTTGAACAGTTCTTTGTTGGGGTAGTAAATTTCACTCATTTTTTCTCCTTTTCGTTAGTTAGTGAAGTTTTTTGATATTTTTCAACTTTAAATATATCATTGCCGTCATGATCGCATCATTTAGCGCATCGTGTGCCTGCATCTTCGGTAATGAAAGATCATTGAGGATCGCCTCGAACCTCAGATCAATATTTCCTTGCGGAATACGTGGTATTTTCTTATCGTAATAGATCGCTGAAACCTCCTCTTGTAGATTGGGCAGCGTGATACCCAACATCGGTTTGATATATTTGTTGACCATCGCTACATCGAACTCCAGATAATACCCCGCAAGCGGTCTGCTTCCGATGTAGTGAAGGAAGTGCTCTATGGCCTCTTTGACAGGCATGGCATTCTCAAGATCACAGTGACGTATGTGGTGGATCTTGATACTCTCCTGATCTATCTGCTTCTCCTGTCTGACAAAAAGATGGAGTGCTTCATCAGTCAAGATACGGTTGCCTTTGATCTTAACTGCACCGATGGAAATTATTTCATCTTTTTTGGGGTTCAATCCTGTTGTCTCACAGTCAAAGACCACCACTTCGCCACTGGTATCCTCTTCAAAGAGAAACGCGAAATGTTCATCTTTCAAACGCTTTGCGTTCCATCTGTTTCTCCACTTCGAAAACATCAGTTCACCATTGACAAATGAAAGTGATATGCTACCCGTTTTTTGAACGTCTCTACCATTTTAAGCGCTTCTTTGAGCGTATCTTTTTCCAATCTGCTCAGGCTCTCAAGCGCAATATAGTTATCAGGTACGCTACCCTGCTCAAGTTTTTCCAGTCTGGCGTGCAACCGAAAGGTCATCAGTACTTCCAGGGTTTCAATGAGATTTTTGGCGTCCTCTTTGTCCATGTAGCCTACATTGTTCAGTGCTTTGATACGCTCGGTTGTGTTGGTTTTGGTGATCCCGTGTTCAAGAGCTAAAGCACGGACACCATGAACCAATGCGAAAAGTGCGCCTTTTTTAATATCTATCTCACCTTTGTGTCCTTCTTCGGAAACAAACCGGGAGAAGATCCCCAAAGGTGACTCGAAACTCTCTACCGCTTTGGCAAAGTGCGGCAGGAAGGCATGGTTCTTTTTTACTTCATCGAGAAGCGTATTGCGCAGCATTAAAAAAAGTTTTTTGTTTCCTGCTACCGCATAGGCATCATAGAAAATAGCCAGATCCATCAACCCTTCCATATCAGGGGAGTGTACCCATCTTTGGATATTTGCTTTGTATGCCTTGGTATCTTTGGCCCATTTGGGGTTGATGACCATTACATTCCCCTCACAACGCGGAAAGCCGATAGCATCCAGCGCTTCGGTGAAATGCTGCAGATATATCTCTTTGTCTTCGGGGGCAAACCCCTCTGCGAACACCATTGCATTATCTTGATCCGTACGCAGTATCTGCTCCCCTCTTCCTTCACTGCCAAGCAACAGCAGCGTGGCATGTTCTCTCCACTCCAAAGGGAAGATCATCTCAAAGAGACGGTCATACATCTTTTTATGTATCTCTGAGACAAGTCTGGCGATATAGCGGGACTTAATTCCCTTGTGGTGAAGCGCCTTGATCATTACATCTATACGTCCGGCGGCTTCGATCACACTCTGAAGATCCTGTGCATTCTCTATCTGGCTGCCTATCAGATGAGACTGGTTGGAAAAGTAGCTGAGCAGATCGATCAGAGTCAAAATACCGATGGCTTGACCGCTGCTGTCTGTTACGGGCAAATGTTTGATAGAGTTGCCAGTCATCAAAAGCAGTACATTGAAAAGCAGCTCCCCCTCCTCAATACTGATGATCGGATAGGATTGTATCTGACAAATATATTGAAACCCTTTTTCCTCTTTATGCAGAATGTAGGTACGAAGATCCGCATCGGTTACAATGCCGTAACCCTCTTTATTTTGTACCAGAAGTGCCACAGCACCGTACGACTCCATCTTTTCAAGTGCCTTGATGATCGGCATGTCAGCATCTACTACAAGTGCTTCATGCAGCAAAGAGCGCTCTACTCTGGAGACCATGATCTCTGCCATTTTGGCACTCTCCTGTCGCTCTTTGACCATCTCGATACGTTCGACCACACTGCCGAAAAAATACTCTTTAAAAGGACGGCTCTTTTCACAGAGCTTTAAAAACAACTCCTGTGGTATCTCATAGCAGATCAGCTCTTCTGTAACCAGATAATCATAGGCAGAAGGCTGTTTTTCTATCAGCTCTATGCCGCCGAAAGTGTCATCCTGATGATAGAGATCGATCAGTTCATCTCCCTGACGTGCTTCTACTACCCCTTTGATAATAAAATAGAGTACTTCGAACATCTTTTCTCTTGCCACAAGCTGCGTTCCCTTTTGATAGTAGGCGATCTGCGCAGCCTCTTCAATGCTCTGTAGCCCACTCTTATCCAGAAACGAAAAGGGTACATCTGCTTTAAGTCTTTCAAGTAGTGCTATCATCTGTGTATGATCCTTTTTGGAATGCTCCACATAGTGCTGAGGGGGGAACAGCACTATGTGGAAGATTCGGCAGCACCGAAGGTGCCGCACGATTTGAATTAGTGGGAAGAGGCACCTTCTGCACCGATACCGGTTTGCGAACGGATATCCTGTGCTTCGAATGCTTCTCTCTCTTTTTGTGCGTCTGCACTCTTATCGGTGATCGAGAAGAACCAGATCCCGATAAAGGCGACTGTCACAGAGAAGAGTGCCGGATACTTGTATGGGAAGATCGCTTCGGCATTACCAAAGATCTGTACCCAGACAATCGGTCCGAGGATCACGAGCAATACTGCTGTTGCAAGTCCAAGGCTTCCGCCAATAACCGCCCCTCTTGTGGTCAGGTTTTTCCAGAACATCGAGAGGAAAAGTACCGGGAAATTCGCTGAAGCCGCAATGGCAAAGGCAAGACCTACCACGAATGCAATGTTCTGCTTCTCAAACGCGATCCCAAGGAAGATTGTGATGATCCCCAGGATCACTGTTGCGATCTTGGAGACTTTCATTTCCTGAGCTTCATCCACGCTTCCGCGTCTAAATACATTTGCATACAGATCATGAGAGATCGCTGAAGCACCGGCAAGTGTCAGTCCTGAGACTACCGCAAGGATGGTCGCAAACGCTACTGCCGAGATGAACCCCAAGAAGAAGTTCCCGCCTACTGCATGTGCGAGGTGAATGGCCGCCATATTCTTGCCACCAAGGATCGGTGCCGCACCATTCACCATTGCTTTGGCATGATCAATATATTCAGGGTTGTTCAGAACCATGATGATCGCACCAAATCCGATGATGAAGGTCAAGATATAGAAATACCCGATGAACCCTGTTGCAAAAAAGACGGATTTTCTTGCCTCTTTTGCATCGGCAACGGTAAAGAAGCGCATTAGAATATGCGGAAGTCCGGCTGTACCGAACATGAGTGCAATACCAAGTGAAATAGCCGAGACAGGATCACTTACCAGTCCACCCGGTGCCATGATCGCTTGATGTTTAGGGTGCACTTCAACCGCTTTTGCGAACATTGCTTCCAAAGAGAAACCGAAGTGGCTCATAACCGCCAATGCCATAAATGTAGCTCCGGAAAGCAACAGTACCGCTTTGATGATCTGTACCCATGTCGTTGCCAACATACCACCGAATGTTACATACAAAATCATCAATGTTCCTACAAGTACAACTGCCAGTTCATACGGAAGCCCGAAAAGCAGCTGGATCAGTTTTCCCGCCCCGACCATCTGTGCGATCAGGTATAAGATCACCGTTGCGATGGAACCCAAAGCCGCCAATGTTCTAATGGGCGTTTGCTTCAGTCTGTAAGCAGCAACATCGGCAAAGGTGTATTTACCAAGATTTCTCAGTCTCTCGGAAACAAGAAAAAGGATGACCGGCCACCCTACCAAGAACCCGATGGAGTAGATCAGTCCGTCGTATCCGGCAAGGTAGACCAGACCGGAGATCCCAAGGAACGAAGCTGCAGACATGTAGTCTCCGGCAATTGCCAGTCCGTTTTGGAAACCGGTGATCCCTCCGCCGGCAGTGTAGAAATCCTTTGCCGTCTTTGTACGTTTTGCCGCCCAGTAGGTAATCCCCAGTGTCCCTGCAACAAATACCAAAAACATCACAATGGCAGAAATATTCAGAGGCTGCTTCTCAATCTCACCTTCAATTGCACCTGATGCTACGGCAGCTACGCTTAACAAAAACGGTAATGTCAACAATAATAACTTTTTCATTACGCAATATCCTTTAACTCTTCTTTTACCTGACGGCTGAGTTCGTCAAACTCACTATTTGCTCTTTTTACATAAACCCCTGTCAATGCGAACGCAATGATGATAATAGCAATACCGATAGGAATACCAATGGTCATTACACCGTCACCCATTTTGGTTCCAAGTGCGGAAGGATCGAATGCGATCGTTAAAATAAAGGCATAGTAGACTACCAGCATAATGATGGAGAGTGTCCATGCGAACTTGCTACGCTCTTTTACGAGCTTCTGATACTTCGGATTGTTCCGAACATGTTCAATCTGTTCTTTTGTCATGATCTTTCCTTTTAAAAGTTATAGTTGACGATCAGACGATATTCGTTCCAATCAAGCCCTTGCTTGAAATCAGTCGGATAATTCGCTCTTAATCGCAGATTTAGATTTTCAGTAGCCTGATATTTGATATCAAAGCCCGCTTCTTTTGCATCGGTATCTGCCGCATATGTCGCTTTGCTGCCGACATCAAAAGAGGCATAATAACCCGTTGCTTTCAGATCAAGTCCTGTCAGCTCCTTGAAATTATAGGTTGCCGCCACTTTCCATGTATCGGTATCGGCAAAGAACATATGTCTGGTTACCATTCCTTGGGTAAACGCCGGTATGCCTCCCCATGGGGTAATAATACCGCCATTCATTGCACCGTCACTGTCTCCTGTTTGAGAATAAGCGACATAACCGCTCAGCATATGATACTTCGCACCCAGTTTTACCGCCCAGTAATCACTGTCCACATCTCCGGCAAGCTTATCACCGATATCGCTCTCGTTAATGTATTGGGCAGACGCTTTCATCTTGACATCACTATTTAGCAGACAGTTCCATCCATAATCAGCCTGAAGATATACGGCATTCAAAATATCATGTGCATAATAATCCCATACCTGCAGCGTAAGACCTTCTATACCTTTGTAAACGACTGCACCTACAGTTACACCATCGGTATCTGTTCCCGCACCAAGCGCGATAACTCCCATATCTGCAAATTCTCCGCTTGTGCCTTCTTTGTACCCCAGTCCGTAACCACTCTGCAAAGAGAGCGCACCGGCTGTACCATAGACATTACCGAAAGTTCCTACTGTCTCTCTGGTCACATGCGCAAGGATAAGTGTTGTGTCCTTGATATCCGTATTGCTTAAAACCGCCGCTTCAAAAAGGTTTGGAAGCATTCTTGCATCATCCGCACCTGCAAGTGGCGTATTGAGTTTTTGACGACCTATCTTCAGGTTTGTATTTCCATATTTATAGTTTAAATAAGCTTCTCCGATAAAGCCGTAGTTATCAAAGTCATCCCCATAAAGAGACGGATCATAACTGTCACTGGAGTAGGGACCATCATGTATTTTCACCCCCTCAGTCGCATAAAACTTTACACCACCACTCAATCCGTTCCATTCAGCCGTTTCATACCCTATCCATCCACCAAATGCCAATGAATTGCGGTTATTTTCAAGTATGCCGGAATAGGTTCTGTCTATGTAAAAACCTCTAAGTTGTCCGGAAACCTTTCCGGTCGAAACTTCTGCTTCTGTCTGAACTTTGGGTTTGATATCAGGGATAGGTGCTATATTCCCTCCCGCCATAATTGCTGTTGTTGCCGCCAAGGACAACATGATCGTATGTTTCATTTTTTACTCCTGAAATTTTCTCAGTTTCATTATGAAAAACAAAAATAGCAATAGTATAGCAAAGAATTTTTTACCTCAAAAAGGTATGATACTGGGGTAAAGTGTGTAGTTTTGTAACTCAAAAGGAGAAAGAAGTACTAATACCGTTTTTTCATTTTGTAGCCGATCCCTTTAATACTTTCAATAAGTTCTTCTTTCAATACCCGCTTGACACGATGTATTTCCGCCCGTATGGTCGCACTGTCCACACTGTCATCCTGCCACACATAGTGACGAAGCATATCAAAATCCACGATCCTGTCGGCATTGGCTGCAAAAAGATGAACGATCTGCGCCTGTCTGGGAGTGAGTTGCTGCTCTTCTCCGTCAAAGAGCAGCCGGTTTTTTTCCAGATCATAGCTATACATCTTGGAGATCTTCACCACACTTTTTGCAGAGATGTCAGCCATCTTGAGCAACCTCTCTATATGCAAGGTCAGCTCTTTGAGATGAAAGGGTTTTTTAAGGTAGTCATAGCAGCCGAGTTCATATGCTTTGGATATCTGTTCTATCTGGGTAATGGCGGAGATGAAAATGGTCGGAACAAAGATCTTTTCTGATTGCAACTTCTCCAGAAGGGTCAATCCGTCAATAGAGGGGGTATTGATGTCGAAGATAAAAAGATCATAGCGGTTCACTCTTGCTTTTTGCAGTGTCTCATCTCCATCCTCTGTTGCATCTATATCATAACCGCAGTCACTTAAGTACTCGACCATGGCGCTTTGAAGCATCAACTCATCCTCAAGCAGCAGAACTTTCATACCATCTCTCCTTTGAACAGGTAACGGAACACCGTGATCTCTTCACCTGAAACTACCTGTACATCCGCACACTCTTTCTGACAGATTCCATGGACAATCTGCAATCCCAAACCAAATCCGCCCTTGCTGGCTACTTCCTGATGAAAAGGCTCGAAGATACGTTTGGTATCTTCTATTTTTTTGGAATGTGTCTGAAATTCCAGCAAGATCGAACTCTTTTCCTGTACCAATCTTACCACAATATCACTATGCTTGTAGGCATACTTGATTGCATTGGAGAGATTGTTATCGATAATCCGCTGCAGCTCAATATCAGAGAAGTAGATCATTATCCCCTCCTCTATCTTTGCAACAATGCGCTGCTCGTTTCCTTTGGCGATCTCTTCAAAAAAATCGATACGCTCTTTAAGGAAAGCCGAGAAGTTGATCTGCTGCTTCTCATAGACAAAACGATCCTTCTTGACCATATAGCTGAGATCATCATAGATATTGGCAATCATCTTTGCTGCTGCTTCTATCTTGGAGAGGTACTTATTCTCTCCTTGTTTGAGTTTATACATATCAATATGCATCATAATGACTGCCAGCGGTGTATTGATCTCATGGATAGAGTGTTTGATGAACTTGTCCTGTGCAACAAGCAGATTTTCACTGAAGCGCTTCTCTTTTTCCAACAGTCTGTTCTTTTTGCTCAAGTCTTTAGTCTTCTCTGCCACTTTCTTTTCAAGTGAGAGGTTCAGTTCTTTAAGTTTTTGCTGCTGTGTATGGATGTCATCAACCATTTCATTGACATACTTGACCATTTTTTTGAACTCCGCCAGCTCAATCTGCTTTTCATCGATGGTGGTATGGGTTTTGGCAGCCTTTTTAAAAAATCGGCTGAAGGTATCTATCTCCCGTCTGATAATTCCGTTGACAATGAGCAGTCCGATAAAGCTGATGATAAACAGGATCACTGTCAAAGAGAGTATCCCCATGGTATAACGTATGAGTCTCTTTTTTAGCTGCTCTTTCTTCTTTGCAATGACTTTCTCGACTTCATCAAGATAGACCCCTGTTCCCACTATCCACTGCCAGGGTGCAAACGCAGAGGCATAGGAAATCTTTGGTGCAGGCTTTCCCGTGGTCGGTTTCACCCACGTATAACGTACAAATCCACCCTCTTTGCGTTTAGATACATCAATGAGCTCTTTGATCACCTGTATGCCATTCTCATCTTTAAAATCATAAAGATTCTGTCCAACGGTATTGAGCTGAAGCGGATCGGAAAGCAGTGTTCCGTTAAAGTCATAGACAAAGATATACCCGGTACCATCCTGCCGTCCGTAAAGGTGTTCAATGGCATTAAGCACCTGCTTTTGCAACGCTTTTTCATTAAGCATGAGCGGTTTGCTTTTGGAAGAATGCGCAATGTATTGTATTACCCGCTGCGTATCGAACCTAATGCGTTTCTCCTGCTCGACCAGATACTGCTTCCGAAGTATCTGCGCATCTTTCTCAAAATCACTGTAACCCTCAAATATAACAAGAAACATAAAAAGAAGGACAAAAAAGAAGACCGTTAAAATACTCCAGATATAAATAGTAGTTACTGTCTTCCTTTTGAAAAAATCACTCTTTTTCACAACATAAACCTTTTATGTTTCTTATTTTTGTAGGAATATTGTAGTGGATTGTTGCTAAAAAAGAAAGTGTATAATAAGTAGTATTTAAAGTTACAAGAATAAGTCAAATAAAATCTGCACCATCTTTTAAAGATGGTGCAGATTGACAAAAAGGATTAACCGATCGGTTCTGCTTTTTGTACGTCGTACAGAATATCATCCATTGGGTGTCTGTACATTGGCATCGCTAAGCGCTTCTCGTCTAGGACGTGGCCGATGAACCCGATAGAACGTCCAACGATAAAGAATGCGTTAAGCGTACCAGACTCGATAAATTCATCGATCTCTGTCTCAGAATAACCAAGTGCTCTCCACATATCAACCATAAGAATACCGATCGTACCATCCACATTGAGAATGAGGTTCTCTTTCTTGGATGTTGTCAGCGCTTCTACCGTTCTTGCATAGTCAAGAAGCGGGGTTTTCGGGAAGTTCTCTGCTGCATAGTCCATGAGACCTTTGACACGAAGATCTGGGTTTTTTAGAGACTTGATTCTGTGTCCGATACCTGGAATTGGCACACCTTGTTTCTTCATGTATCCAAGGAACTCTTTTGGTGAAAGATTGTTATCATCTGCATACTTGAAGTAAAGCGCTGCACCGTCGATCGCACCACCAAATCTTGGTCCAATAGTCAATAGACCCGTTACCAAAGACTCAACGACAGATTTACCTGCACGTGCAGTTACTTTTGCATTGTGTGCTCCCGAAACTGCAGGTCCGTGGTCAGCAACTGTTTTGATGACAGTCTCGATAAAGTCTGTCGCCCATTTCGGATACTGTTTTTTGAACCAAAGGAGTGAAATGACATCACCGATCCCTTTTCCTGTGCTTGGAAGTGCTACAGAAGAGATAGGGAATCCGGCATATGTAGCCTCTTCACCTCTGTCATCAGAAATCGTACAAATGAACTGTTTTGGTCTTCTGTATGCAGGGATAGTATTGATTGCAGGTTCTTCGATATCTTTGATAATACCTTCTGCATGAAGCTCTTTGTAAACACCGTTGATCACTTCCGGAAGATCGTTAAATGATGCCGGTACATGGATACCTGCTTCTTTCATTGCTCTGTTCTTCGCTTCCGCTGTTTCTCTGTCATCATTTGCAGATGCACCTGCGTGACCGAACTGAACACCGCTGTCGTAGTACTTCGCGATCGTACCGATACACCATGCAATGATAGGCTTTTTGATCTTACCGGATTTTACCGCTTCAATGACTTTATACTCTTCTGTACCACCTACTTCACCAAGAAGTACCATATATTTAACATCCGGGTTCTCTTCCATTCTGAGAAGGTTGTCGATAAATACGGAGCCGACAAATCTGTCACCACCGATCGCAACACCTTCCGCAATACCGTCAGCATTGATTGCGATAATGTTAGAAAGTTCGTTGAACAGACCACCTGAACGTGTAACAAGTCCACATGAACCTGCTCTGTGGAGCTTTGAGTTAACAATGTTCTCAATTGTACCACCGATATTCGCAATTTTGAATGCACCCGGAGCAATTGCACCAACAGTTGCCGGTCCAATTACTGTAACACCCAGTTCTCTTGCTTTTGCATTCATACCACGTGCAAGTCTTTCAGGAATACCTTCGGCTGTAATCATAATAGTTTTGAAACCACCAAGATTCAATGCTTCCATGGTAACATCATATGCTGTTCTAAAAGATGCGAAGTTCAAAAGTACATCTGCCTGAGGCTGAGCCGCTTTTGCTTCTGCTGTAGACTTATATACAGGAACCATCACTTCATCCGCACCCCAGAAGAACTTCTCAAACTTATTGGAGCTTGTCGGTGCAACGATCGCTGCAACCGATGGTTTTTCTCTTTTGATCACATAGTCGTAATCCAGCATTCTCTGGATCGCCGTTTTGTTGTTATTCCAAAAAATCGCTTGTGTATCTTTAGTAAATAATTTTGACATTCTTTATCTCCCTACTTCTCTTCTAGTGCCATACGTACGATATCAGTCACATGTGTTTCCGGTCCGTAAACTTCGATCGGAATCTCAAGTCTGTCTGCCGCTTCTTTGATATCTTTAAGACCTTTTTCATAGTTAGGTCCTCCACGTCTTACATAAACTCTTACACCTACTTCTTTCATTTTTTCAGCATACTCTTCGAATGCCTGAATAATCCCTGTAAATGTTTTTGCAACATCAGTAAAGTTTGCGATCGCACCACCGATAATAAGGATCTTGTCACGTCCTTTGGGGTCTTTTTCTCTTGTCATCAGATCAAGAATGGTTTCAGCATAGAACTTGGTCTCACCTGTTGTAGGACCTCCTGAGTACTCACCGTAGTTTGCAAGGTCATCAATACCTGCAAAGTCAGCAATAGTATCAGCATAAACCACTGATGCTCCACCACCTGCGACCATTGTCCAGATACGCGCTTCGGGCTTAAGCAGTGTCAACTTCAATGATGCACCTGTTTTCGCATCTGCCTCTTCGATGGCTTCAACTTCAGGAGATTTCGCTTCCATACCGAATGCTGTCGGGTATTCGATATCACCCCAGTGGTCAACCATCATGAATCCGGCAGTATCATCCAGTTTTGCAACCATATCGAGAAGCTCAACATTGTTTCCTTGAAGAACGAACGGGTTGATCTCAAGATATGCGAAGTTAAGCTCTCTGTATGCTTTGAAGAAACCGATAGCAAACTCAGCGAATGCCTCTTTATCTTCATCTTTTACATCCGCAGGAATGTTCTCTCTGATCTTCTTTTCAATCTCTTCTTCTGTTGCAGTGATAGGGAAAGCTACTTCAGTTACTTTTTCATCCCATCCCTCTTCAACTTCCATTCCACCTTCTGCAGACATATAAAGTACATCTTCATCACCAACGACTGTTGCAGAGATGTAATACTCTTCATCTTGAGTATGCGGAGTAAACGGCTCTACGATAAAGTGTGTAAGGTAATCTTCTGAAGGCTCACCTGTTGGTGTATCTCCATCAAATGAGAAGTAGACTTTCTGCTTTTCAGCTCTCTTCTCATCGATCCACTTCGCAGCATCTTCAAGTGTTACATCACCTGGCTTGTTCACTTTGAAAAGAACAAGATCATTCTTTCCTCTTTTACCAAAAAGCATGTCCGGCTTTGCAACAAGCGGCTTCTCTGCCAACCACGGGTGGGTGGTTTTTGCCGCTTCTCTCAATTCATCACCGGTTTGTACCAATATTGTTTGATACGGGTAGTTAAAGTTTGGAAAATAAGCATCCCAATGTCTTGCCAAGATCGACTTGGCATCGTACTCTCTAATCGCTTTTTGAGCCATCAAGTTCTCCTTTAATTTTGTTCGATTAAGTGTAGCATGGGGAGGGTTCAACTTTCGTTTGGCTAATCAAAACGATAAGAAATCTCTAAATATTGTGTATTTTAGAAACAGTTTTTTTGTTCGTCAGGGCTTTGAACAGGGAGTGATTCCGTAGTATCGAAGCTGACGTCGTTCCTTCTCTTTCGCATCGTAACACTCTATCCCTTTCGATTTTAACTCTTCGGCTAAAAAATAAGGGTGGTAGATACGTCCTGCAAACTGTTTTGTTCGATCTTTTGTCATTAGGTAGAAAGTACGGTTGAAGATAACCGGAAGCATTGAAAGGATAAGTATCAGTATCACGAAGTAGAATCCTCTACGATAGTTCGTTTGAAACTGTGGTAGACGTACCCGTAGACTCTGCATGAACAACTCTACCATCTCAATGGTCGCAATCATGACATAAGGAGCAAAATCGGTAATATAGACCTTTTGTCTTAAGGAAAGCAGAAGTGACACAGCAAGCGCGGTAAAAGAGATGTACCACATTAAAGAGCCCTCTTCTCTTAAGAGTTTCCTATACATGGTATAGAAAAAGTATAAAAAGAGCAGTGGAGAGAATACGGCAGCGTAAAGTCCGAATATTTCAATAAAGTGTCCTGAAGGTCGCCCTTCTATAGCGATCCCTTTTGAAAGGTACAAAGAAGCGATAATAAAGGTAGCAGAAAAGATACCAAGCATCTTCTCCTGCTTTACTATGGCATAGAGTAAAAGTGCAAGAAAGAAGAGAATAGAAGCTTCATGCAAAAAGAACAGTACCAACATGATAAAAGGTAGAGCCCACCGGTTCCCCTCCTCATAAAGCAGTACGAACAACAATACAAGCGGTAATACCAAAATACCGATATTCGCCATTGCCGTAGCGGTAAGGATACCTGGAAGGAACATAAAGATAGTCGTGGCAAAATAGGCATCGGATCGCTTTTTAAAATGGCGTTTACTTAATATATAAAAGAGTGAGACCGAGAGTGCCGCAGAGAGTAAGGAAAAGAGTCTTAGCCCTAGAAAACCAGGGTAGATCATCTCTCCCGTATGCATAAGCCATGAAACGATATTGTCGGCATAGTACTGTTTCGCTTCATGTGGAGAGATAGGTGTGCTTATCGCTAAGAAAAGCGATATGGCACTGTAGAAAAGAAGTGCGAGATAAAAATGATATTTCTTCATCCGTCTTTTAGAGTTTCAAGAAATTATCAAGCATCTCATGCCCATATTCACTCATGATCGACTCGGGGTGGAACTGTACACCGTAAATCGGTTTATCTTTGATCTGAAGTGACATGATCTCTCCATCATCCTTGCTGTGTGATGTGGCGATGATATTTTCAGGAAGATTCTTTTTATTGACCGTTAAAGAGTGATAGCGTGTGGCTCTGAACTCTTTGGGAAGGTCTTTAAAGATCGGTGTTTGAGCATCTACCTCGACCTGAGAGGTCTTACCGTGCATCATATGCTTCGCGCGGATCACCTCTCCACCGAATGCCTGTGCGATACTTTGATGCCCCAAACAGATCCCGAAGATCGGTGTGGTATCGGCAAATTCACGAATGACATCAAGTGTTACACCCGCTTCATCCGGAGTGGAGGGACCCGGAGAAAGGATGATCTTCTCAGGGTTCAGTATCTTGATCTCATCGATACTCATCTCATCGTTACGGATCACCTTTAAATCAGCTCCGAGCTCACGGCAATACTGTACGACATTGTATGTAAAGCTATCGTAATTATCTATCATTAGTACCATATTTTTTCCTAACCTCTTTGCAATTGACAGTTATTTTATCATGTATAGACTTTAAGCTCGTGATAAAGACTATCACGCTCGACCGGAATAAAACCGGCATTTTGGATCATGGCGACAAAGTCTTCCAGCTTCATCCCCTGTGCAGATGCCGCACCTGCTGCGGATTGGATGGACTCTTTTTCGATCGTACCGTCAAGGTCATCGGCTCCGAACTCCTGTGCGATCAGTGCCAGATTGATCGTTGATGTCGCCCAATAGGCTTTGATATGGGGAATGTTATCCAGAAGGATCCGGCTGATTGCATAGGTTTTGAGGATCTCTTGCCCTGTAGGAAAGTTCTCCACTTTTAAAAAGTTGTTCTCTTTTTGGTAGACTAGTGGAATAAAAGCATTGAAGCCGCCTGTCTTATCTTGGAGATCACGTAGTCTGAGCATATGGTCAATACGGTGTGCCCGTGTCTCCACATGTCCAAAAAGCATGGTCGCATTGGACTCACGTCCTCGCTCATGCCACTTACGGTGGATCTCAAGCCATTGATCGGAGGTCACTTTACCTTTACAGAGATACTCACGTATTTTCTCGTCAAATATCTCTGCTCCACCACCCGGCATGGAATCGACCCCGTTCTCGATCATCATATCGAGAACCTCATCGTAACTTAAACCATACTCTCGGTGAAGGAAGTCGATCTCGGCAGCGGTCATTGCTTTGATATGTACTTCCGGGAACTTCTCTTTGATCTTACGGAATGCTCCCATATACCACTCTACTCCGTCATTAGGGTTGTGTGCCGATACGATATGTAGCTCTTTCGCACCGTTAGCAACCGCCTGTGTTGCAATCTGAAGGATCTGCTCATGATCCATCGTATACTGATTGGGGTTCTTACGACTTGCTGAATAGGCACAGAACTTACAGATATCCGCACACACGTTGGTCGGATTGATGTGGCGATTGACATTAAAAAAACTCTTCTTTCCATGCTTCTCCTGCCGTATCTCATCGGCAAGTTCACCCAGTGTAAAAAGGTCAAGGTCATAGAGTGCTTCACCCTCCGCTTGGGTAAGACGTTGGCGGTTTCGTACTTTAGATATCAGATCCATCATGCTGTCCATATAGTAAATTTCGGTATTATATCACTAATAGTTTAGGAGTGCATAACGTGGAAAGAGTCAAACAAGAGATTGAAGCCCTATTGT
The DNA here is from genome assembly GCA_027063305.1 of Sulfurovum sp. Taxonomy (GTDB): domain Bacteria; phylum Campylobacterota; class Campylobacteria; order Campylobacterales; family Sulfurovaceae; genus Sulfurovum. The sequence goes on from JAMORY010000023.1 coordinate 16,902, forward strand.
ATGAAAACGCATCGGATCTTGAGATCGCCAAGGTGTTGAAACGTGAGATCAAAGCCTACTTTGCAACACTGGAAGAGACCTTCTCGACAACTAGTGGGAAGGATTTTCTTCTTAAGCATACCAAGCGTATCGATACCTTCTTAAAACTGATCTACAAAGTTGCGCTACGGTCGATGTTCCAAGACTACCTACCGATGAGAAACTCTATTCCCATTGCACTGGTCGCACTGGGAAGCTACGGAAGGGAGCAGCTCTGTGTCTACTCCGATATCGACTTGATGATCGTCTATAAGGATATTCCAGGATACCATGTCAAAGAGCTTATTGAGAAGATCCTCTATATCTTATGGGACGCGGGATTAAAGCTAGGACATCGCGTCCATACGGTCGAAGAGCTTTACGAGGTTTCCAAAACAGATATCACGATCAAAACGGCATTGATCGAGTCACGCTTCATTGAGGGGTCTCACTTTATCTGGACAGAGACACAAAATGCCATCAGTCAGATAAGGCATGATGATATTCGTGGTTTCATAGAGCAAAAACTCGAAGAGCAGGCACTAAAGCACCGTAAGTTCCCATTGACGATGGAGCCGAACCTTAAAGAGGGGGTCGGTGGTTTTCGTGATGCGAACCTTGTCTTTTGGATCGGAAAAGCGATCTACAATGTCAATACGATCAAAGATCTTCCTGTGAACATTGTAGAAGAGAAAGAGTATCGCCCTTTCCGTATCGCACTGGAGTTCCTCTTTCGTGTACGTTCCGCTCTGCATCTTGCAACAAAAAAGAAAGAGGATCGGCTACGTATCGACCTGATCCCCACCATTGCAAAACTTTTAGGATATGAAGAGAGTCAGCAAGGGTATTTAAAATTTGCGAAAAAGGTTACCGAATCATTAAAGATCATTCGTCTTTATAGTACGATATGGTTGGAGAAACTGACACGTAAGTATATGACCATCCCTTCGGACAAACCCTATGTCTACGCAAAAGGAAAAGAGTTCAATACCATGCTCAAACACCTTTGTAAAGAGGCGAAGAAGCCTTTCCGTGCACACCCGACACTTATGCGTGCACTTATCGATGCACCTAAACCCGAACGTCCCGATAGCGCACTCTATCAGACCATCAGAACGATCTTCTATCAACCCAACGCTTACGATATTCTATGCACACTCTCTTTTGCAAGACTGCTACGCTATACCATACCACCTATCAAAAAAGTGGTCGATCTGCCACAGTTCGACGGCTATCACCAATATGCTGTCGATATTCATTCACTACAGAGTGTCTATCACCTTGAGCATATTGAAGATCAAAACATTGCACAACTCTATGGAGGATTGAGCAAGGATGAACGGGCTATGTTAAAACTGGTGACATTCTTGCATGATGCAGGAAAAGGCAGAAAACGAGACCACCATTATGTTGGGGCTTCATTGTTCAAGATATTCGCACAAAAACTCCAGATAGACACCTCACTCATAGAGATGGGAGAGCGACTGATACAGTACCATACCCTAATGAGCAATATTGCACAAAGAGAGGATCTCTACAGTGAAAAGGTGATCTTTGGATTTGCTTCGCACTTTCCGAACAAAAAACTGCTTGATATGATCTATATTCTCACCTATGCCGATATGCGTGGGGTGGGTGGAGATGTCTACAACTCTTTTACTGCCGAGTTGATCCACACTCTCTATAAACATGCACTGGAGGTACTTGGACGGACCGCAATGCTTGATGAGGCGGCAAAACGTGCAAAAAAAGAACAAGCACTTAAGCGTCACGAAGCATTTAAAGCTTTGAAGAAAAGTCAACAGAAGAAGATACTGCAAATGCCTTCAAACCTTCTTTTTTTACGCTATAAGCCCGAACGTATCATTGAAATTTCCAAAAATGCTTTTGAGACACAACACTATACCTACGTTATTCACAACGAGCCCTACTTGACAATAGAGATCATTCGTTCAGGTTCACTCAATCTTAGTTACCTTCTTGGGAGACTCACCCATTTAGAGGTAGTGAACATGGATATTAGCAAGCTTTTCAATGAGCTCAAATATTTCAAGATCGATTTCGCCACCAAAGTTGACCAAAGTGACATCCCTTTAATCGAACAGATCATCGCAGATGCGTTCGACCCGACCAAGAAAAGTATCGATACTGTTCCAACAATTCACCCTAAGGATATCGATATTGATTGTGAACACTCCAAAAGCTATGCGATCATGCATCTGCGTACCAAAAATCAGCAGGGGCTTCTAGCATACGTCATCGACCTCTTCGACCAAATGGGGATCGATATTGTAACAGCGAAGATTCATACGCTTAAAAATAGAGTACGCGATATGTTCCTCATCGAAAAGAATGGAAACTTTTGCCATAATACGGAACTTATTATTGAAAAACTGACTACCAAGAACAAGGGAGTGGAGATATAAATGTGCGGTATTGTAGGATATATTGGACCAAAAGAAAAAAAAGAGATCCTGTTAGACGGATTACAGGAGCTTGAGTATAGAGGATATGACTCTGCCGGAATTGCGATCATCGAGGGGAGCAACCTCCATCAGTTCAAAGCGATCGGAAAACTTGAGAACCTTAGAGAGAAAACGAAGAACTATCACTCTGAAGGCTTTGGTATCTCAATCGGGCATACGCGATGGGCGACACACGGTAAGCCTACAGAGCTCAACGCCCATCCTCATCTAGGACAATACTCATACGTCGTACATAACGGGATCATAGAGAACTATCAGGCGTTAAAAGAGGAGTTGCAAAGTGAGGGAGTTGACTTTCTTAGTCAGACAGATACCGAAACTATCGTACATCTTTTTGAAAAGTACCACAATGAAGGGATGGAGCCGTTCGAGGCATTCAAAACGACCGTAAGCCGTTTGGAAGGTGCTTATGCCACTCTACTCATCTCCGAAGTTGCTCCCGATACGATCTTCTTTGCAAAGAACGGTTCTCCGATGCTTATTGGTTTTGACGGGAATGAAGTCTACTTTGCCTCCTCGGATACACCCATTATCGGAAAAGCCAAAGAGGTCTACTACCTTGAAGATGGTGAATATGGATATGTACAAGCCGGAGAGGTGCACCTTTTTGACAAGAACGGAGAGAAGTCATTCAGTAAACAGACACTCAGTGCCGATAAGATCTCCGCACAAAAGGACGGATACCGCTTCTTTATGGAAAAAGAGATCTATGAACAGAGCTATGTTATGACCGAGACAATGATGGGTCGTGTACTGGATGAACATATCAAGCTTGATGAACTTGAAGAGGGTTTCTTTGACACGATCAATGCCATCAAGATCTGTGCATGCGGAACATCCTACCACTCCGCACTCACCGCAGCATATCTGTTTGAACGTTTGGCAAAAATACGCTGTGATGTGGAGATCGCTTCGGAGTTCCGCTATAAAGAGCCACTTTTAACAAAAGATACGCTCTTTATCACGATCTCACAAAGCGGTGAGACCGCCGATACGCTTGAAGCACTCAAAATGGCAAAGCGTGCCGGTCTCAAAAGCCTGAGTATCTGTAATGTCGACAACTCGTCCATCGTCCGTGAGAGCGATGCGGCCATCCTAACCCGTGCAGGGATAGAAAAAGGCGTTGCCAGCACCAAAGCATTTGCAACACAGACCATGGTACTTTGGATGCTATCACTCTATGTGGGGCAGGTGAAAGGAACGATCACCACAGAAACGCTCAGAAGTGAAATCGATGCAATGCGCCACACCCCTAAAGCATTGGTCGTGACCGATACACTTCATGCAAGATTGCACCGTCTGAGCAAACGCTACTTGCATGGGCATGGTTTCTTCTTCATTGGACGCGATATTTTCTTCCCTCTTGCACTCGAAGGTGCACTCAAGCTTAAAGAGATCAGCTATCTGCATGCCGAAGGATACCCTGCCGGAGAGATGAAACATGGACCTATCGCACTGGCTGACAGTGAACTCTTTACAATTGCCCTGATGCCAAAGACCCTGCATTATGAGAAGATCAAATCCAATGTCGAAGAGCTCAGTGCACGGGATGCAACCATCTGTGCGATCAGTCCTGAGCCTTTTGAGCTTGCTGATGATTTCATTCAGACACAACATAGCTCACACCCGATGGTGGAGTTCTTCGAAATGATGGTGGTCACACAACTGCTTGCACTGGAGATCTCTGTGAGACTTGGGAATGATGTGGATATGCCGAGGAACTTGGCGAAGTCGGTGACGGTAGAGTAAGCCTTAGAAGATAGGCTCTTTCCGTCCTTTTATCATGCTGCTGTAGGGTAACTGAAGCATGTTAGCTGCTACTAAACGTTCATATAAAAAGTTCTTTGCATCCTTTACACTCTGAGCAAGCCCTTTACCCTGTGCCAAATGCGTCGCAATTGCAGAAGAGAGCATACACCCTGTCCCATGCGTATGGGTCGTTTCGACCCTTGGGGTTGAAAAGCGGGTGATCGAAGAGAGTTCTACTAAACAATCTACCGCATCTTTCTCTATGGTATGTCCTCCTTTAAGCAAAATGTTTCGTGCACCAAGCCCAAAAAGCCCCTCTGCCATCTTAGGCACTTCTGCCGCACTTCCTTGAAAGTGCGTATGCAATAGCGCATTGGTCTCATCAAGGTTAGGGGTGATCAAACGGCAGAGCGGGAAAAGTTTCATGACCATCTTCTCCACAGCATCAGACTCCAGTAATGCTCTCCCACTAGAACTTACCAATACCGTATCCAGTACCACATTGGTCAATTTATAGTGTTTGATCACATCTGCGACCACATCGATCAAGGAGGCATTGGCAAGCATTCCTATCTTGACGGCATCTATATGGATATCATTTAAAAGTGTAGTGAGTTGTTGATGTAACATCTTGGCACTGATGGCTTCAACCCCAAAAACTCCCTGCGAATTCTGTGCCGTAACTGCCGTAACAGTACTAAGCGCATAGCCACCAAGTGCATGGATCGTTTTGGTATCTATTTGAATACCTGCTCCTCCGTAAGGATCAAACCCTGCGATGGTCAATACCGTAGGCGTATGATGCATCCTATTGGGCCTCTTTGATCGCCTCTATAAGCGCAATTGTTTGTACTTTGGAAACTTCTCCATCCTCATTAAGCACAGCAGAGATCATCGCAATACCGCTTGCCGCACCACTTTGTACGACTTGTTGAATATTCTTCAGTGTGATCCCGCCGATCGCTACGATCGGATAGTCCACATACGCTGACCACCGTTTCAGGTTTTCAATACCGACATTCTCATATGCCATCTTCTTGGAGATCGGCTCGAATATGGGACCTATGGCAAGATAAGAAGGCTCGAACCCCAAAGCGATCTCTATCTCTTTGGGCGTATGTGAACTGATACCCAGTCTCAAACCGGCATGATAGATCGCTTCAATATCCGCTTCCTGAATATCTTCCTGACCCAGATGTACCCCGTAAGCTCCATATTTGATAGCAAGCTGCCAATAGTCGTTGAGAAAAAAACGTACATTGTAGGCTTTGGAGAGTTCGATCGCTTTTTTTATTTCTGCTTTAAGCACCTCTCCTTCCATATCTTTCACACGCAGCTGTGCCGTAGTGACCCCTGCTTCATAAAGCGGTTTCAGCTTATGTGCACGGTCGACAATGGGGTAGAGCCCTAACGGTGTTTCATCACATTTTGGGAATTTCATGTTATCCTTTCAAATCATACAGGAGACGCGACTTTAGTCGCGTAAGCGGGACTTAAGTCCCGCCTCCATAAACCAAAGCATTGCAAAGCAATGCCTACCAAAATTATTCATTATTCATTATTCATTCTTCATTCTTCATCATTCATTCCAATAGTTACCCAAGCAACTATTGATTCTGGTGCCAAAACGGCGTTCCCACCGTCGGTGTTGACGGTGAAGCAAGTTCCCGTTCTTGCATGGCTCCCGCTTCATACCCCATACGTCCTGCTTCCACTGTCAAAGCAAATGCTTTTGCCATAGCTACAGGGTCTTGTGCCAAGGCAACTGCGGAGTTGAGCAATATGCCGTCATACCCCAGTTCCATTGCCTCTATGGCATGGGAAGGTTTTCCAATACCCGCATCGACGATCAGAGGTATATTCGGGAATGCTTCTCGGATCGCTTTAAGATTGTACGGGTTCATCAACCCTTTTCCCGAACCAATGGGAGAACCCCAAGGCATCAAGATGTTACATCCTGCATCGACCAGTTTTTTTGCAACAACAAGATCATCTGTCGTATAGGGGAAGACTTCAAAGCCCTCCTTCACTAATACTTTTGCCGCCTCTATCGTCTCATAGGGATCAGGCTGAAGGTTGTACTGGTCACCGATAACCTCCAGTTTGATCCAGTTGGTCTTGAAAACCTCCCGTGCCATCTGCGCGATGGTGATCGCCTCTTTGGCAGAGTGACATCCTGCCGTGTTGGGAAGCACCTCGATGCCAAGATCACGGATGATCTTCCAGAACCCTTCTCCGGCATCTTTGTTCACCCCCTGACGACGCAAAGAGACAGTAACCACCTGTGCTCCCGAAGCTTTGATAGACTCTTCCATGATCGCAGGAGAAGGGTAAAGTGCCGAACCGATGAACATACGGGATGTCAATGTTTTCCCACCGATATTCCAGCTCTTTTCATTTGTCTCTATGGATTTTGTCATTTTTTCTCCTTGTTTCGTAGGGTAGGCTTTAGCCTACCGCTCTCTTTACCTTTCAGCATAACATGTGTGTTTTTATGCCAGTTCCCTTTTGTGGTGGGCAATTGCCCACCCTACAATAAACGCGTCGCGTTTATCCCCCACACACCGGTGCGAGTATCTCCACCTCATCACCATCATGAAGTATCGTCTCTTCATATCTGTCCGAAGCGACAAAGGTCATGTTTACCGCTACGGCACCTACACCTTTTTCATACCCCAATGTTTCCATCAGTATTTTTATGTTTATCTCATTCTTAAACGATTTGGGTTCGCCGTTTACGATAATTTGCATTATCAATATCCTTTACTGCAAAATATGAGGAACCGCGACTTTAGTCGCGTAATGGGACTAAAGTCCCAATTCCATACGATACAAAAAGAGCCCCTCTTTCAACGCTTTTTCAACGATTGCCGGTGCTAGCAGATACCCATGCCGATACAATCCGTTAATACGTGTCAGTCCTACTTCATTCTCGATACGTGGCAGGTTGTCCTTAAATGCCGGACGGCAGTTGGTCTCCGAGTTGACTACCCTTGCCTCACCAAAATTGGGGTGGACAGTGTAAAGAGCAGAAAGTAGCTCCATAGATGAGCGTACCGAGATCGGAGAGGTATCTTCACTCTCGATCTCCGTCGCTCCGATAATGTAGCGTTTATAGCCTGTCGTTTGGGAAAGCTTGCAATCCTTGCAATACTCAAGATCGATCCCTTCACAGCCACTGCCGCGCGGTACGATATAGAGCTTATATCGCGGATGCATCAGACGTGTCGGACGGAAGATATCAATATCATTGGCCTCTACCCACAGTACCTCACCACGCACACCACGCAGGTCGTTAAAATACTCTTTCGCACCCAATCCACGCGTATCGAATACCCAGTCAAAATGCTCTTTGCCACGTCTTTTCGTATAGATGGTCTTTGATTCCAGCCTCTCTACAGGCGTATACTCATGAAATGTTACATTCTCGAAACGGTCAAAGTAGTTGACTGAAAATGCCATGAAGCGTTGTGCATCGACAACCCCTTCATCAGGAATAAAAAAACCTTTTTGATGGGTAAAGAGATCAGGCTCTAGTGCTTGCATCTTCGACTGGTCAAGTACTTCGATCTGCTCTGCGGTATCGACTTTTCGTTTTAGCATTCCGATAAAGTGCTCCAGCTCTCCAAGGTCCTGGGGATGGGCGGTGATCACTGTCCCTTTTTGCAAGTACCCGTCAAAAAGTCCTACCTCTTTAAGCAGAGATGGCCACAGTGCGATAGAGCGATACCCAAGATCGAAGATAACCGATTCCGCCGTCTCCAGCTCCGCATAAGGTGCAAGCATTCCTGCAGCGGTAAACCCTGCGGCACTTACTCCCTCTTTGGAGTCTTTGTCAAAGAATGTAATGGAGAGGTTCTTGTTATGCTGCAACAATTGAAGTGCAACTACACGACCAAGCAAACCTGCTCCTGCTATGGCAATATTCATATATACCCTTTCCCAGTTTCACAACTTCCTCTTGATACAAAGCGAGGTGTTGTTGTTCTCTTCATTTTTTTTAGAAAAAAACAAAGCAAAATTAGCGAATAGCGGTTCGCATTGCGAAAATTTCTTTAGAAAAAAAGCGTCACTTTCACAATTTGTGCGGACGATGCTCTTTGCCTTTGTGGCTCCGTTACACTCCGACCACTTCGGTTCCGAAGCTACAAATGTGAAGCAGTTCACATTTGCTTAACGCTTCTCATCTGCATAAAAAGTGTGAAAGTGACAAAAACAATTTTTTATTGAAGCATTGCCATGCAATGCATACCAACACTCCTACTTCCTACCTACTACTTACTCACTTCTTCCGCAGGAACATACACTTCTCCGCCCATCTCCTGGAACTTCTGACTCATCTCATCCATTCCTTTCTGCTTTGCGGTCTCTATGTCCGTCTCAAGGGCGTTTGCATACTCTCTGACCTCTTCGGTGATACGCATTGAACAGAACTTAGGTCCACACATGGAACAGAAGTGTGCTACTTTCGCAGACTCCATCGGCATGGTCTCATCATGGTATTCACGCGCACGCTCAGGATCAAGTCCGATATTGAACTGATCGATCCATCTAAACTCAAAACGCGCCTTACTCATGGCATGGTCACGTGCGATCGCACCTGGATGTCCTTTTGCGATATCGGCAGCATGCGCTGCGAGTTTATAGGTAATAAGCCCCTCTTTGACATCGTCTCTGTCAGGAAGTCCCAAGTGCTCTTTAGGTGTAACATAACAAAGCATCGCTGTTCCATACCAGCCGATCATCGCTGCACCGATACCCGATGTGATATGATCATACCCCGGAGCGATATCTGTCGTTAACGGTCCTAGTGTATAGAATGGTGCTTCATGACAATACTCAAGCTGCTTTTCCATATTCTCTTTGATCATGTGCATCGGTACATGCCCCGGCCCTTCAATGAGGGTTTGAACATCATGCTTCCATGCGATCTTCGTTAGCTCACCCAACGTCTTAAGCTCTGCAAATTGCGCTTCGTCGTTCGCATCTGCAACAGACCCCGGTCTAAGTCCGTCACCAAGTGAGAATGTGACATCATACGCCTTCATGATCTCACATATCTCTTCAAAGTGTGTATAGAGGAAGTTCTCTTGATGGTGATGGATCATCCATTTTGCCATGATCGAACCACCACGGCTGACAATACCTGTAACACGTTTTGCCGTCATCGGTACATGGTGCAGCAAAAGCCCCGCATGAATAGTAAAGTAGTCGACTCCCTGCTCAGCTTGTTCGATGAGCGTATCACGGAAGACTTCCCATGTAAGGTCTTCTGCAACACCACCGACCTTCTCAAGCGCCTGATAGATCGGCACCGTACCGATAGGCACAGGGGAGTTACGCAAGATCCAGTCACGTGTAGTGTGAATGTTCTTACCCGTACTCAGATCCATAACCGTATCAGAACCCCATCTGGTCGCCCATACCATCTTTTCGACCTCTTCGGCGATACTCGATGTCGTTGCGGAATTCCCGATGTTGGAGTTTACTTTTACAAGAAAGTTACGTCCAATGATCATCGGCTCTACTTCCGGGTGGTTGATGTTCAAAGGAATGACTGCACGTCCCTCGGCCACCTCTTTACGGACAAACTCCGGCGTGATCTCATCGGGGAGGTTCGCTCCGAAGTTCTCTCCTTTGAGCCTTCCGTTCCGTTCTTCGTCTGCAAGGTAGGCTTTTGTCCACTCAAGCTTCTGGTTCTCACGAATAGCGATGAACTCCATCTCCGGAGTGATGATCCCTTGACGTGCATAGTGAAGCTGTGTGACATTCTTCCCTGCTTTGGCACGAAGCGGTGTTCGATGCAGGCCTTTACTTCCTGCCGTTACGAAATCGAGCTGCTCTTCCGTGTTGTACCCATTATCTTCAGGCTTGATGATACGCCCCTCATACGGCTCAACATCACCACGCGCCTCGATCCACTCTTTTCTGATAGGATCGATCCCTTTGGTCACATCGATCTCGACGTTAGGGTCGGTATAGACACCTGATGTATCGTAAACGACCAGCTCCTCTTCATTGGTCAGAGTGATCTTTCTCATCGGCACTTTGATATGCGGATGGATCTTTCCTGAAACGTATACTTTCTCCGAACCCGGAAGCGGGTCACGCGTAATGATCTCTTCACTCGCTTCAAAGAGTGATTTGGTACTTTCGTTCGATGTGCTCATAAAATAATTCCCTTGCTTTGACATTAAAATAGGATGTGTAGGGTAAAGAGGAGGCTTTGGGAGAAGAAAAGAGGTGGGATACACCTGATTGAGATTCCAAAAGTTCACTCTTCCTTACGCCGGTATCATCCGGGTCAAGTTCAGCGGGTAGATTGTCATGGGAGTCAGACCCGCAAACGATACATCGCTTTGCGACATATCATTTGAGGTCAGACCCCTAATCTTCTCAGCCATCATGGGTTCAGACCCACAAACAATACATCGCTTTGCGACATATCATTTGAGGTCAGATCCCTATGGCACCCCGAGAGTTTGAACCACCACTATAGTCAATAAAAGATAAAAATACTCTTAAATAAGATGACTTACCCTAAAGATATTTGCATTATAATAGTCCCTATCACAATAAAATAAGGGAAAAACATGAAACCGATCCACTCTTTTCTTGGTCTCATAGGCTCAAGCATTCTTTTATCAGGCGCTCCATCCGATACAGCACCTCTGCGCATATCCGACCTTAACGCTACGACCGTCGTCAAGATCCATCAGTATCTTTCCGATCCCCAGAAGCGTCTGAAGTCTGACCCCAAAGATCTCTCTACACACTATTCATGGCAGCATATGTCTGAGTTCTACCCTACCGCACAGATCACACGGGGCGGAAGCTACACTCCGCTGCCCCAGACCATAGATCCGAGCATCGGGGCATTGTCTTTCAGGGGTGAAACGATAGATAAACATCTTGATACCCATGCTGTGGATGCTTTTATGGTCATTCGCCACGGCAAGATCGTTTATGAACGCTACAATACGATGTATCCGGAAGACAAACACATATGGTGGTCAAGCGGCAAGGTCATCGGCTCAACCCTGCTTGCGATGCTTGAAGCCGAAGGCAAGGTTGATGTCAGCCGTCCTGTCAGCCACTATCTGCCTGAACTCAAAAACTCGGTATGGGATACCGTAAGCGTTGAGTCCGCGCTCGATATGGCAACGGGACTCAACGGTACCGAACATGACGAACCCGGACACGACTCCCGCAGCAACCCGAAACAGATATGGTACCGCTGGGCTGTTACAATCGGTATGTACTCCAACACTATCGGCCTTAAAGCTTCGCCGATGGAGGTGATAGCCAACATGAAAAAACGCAACGAACCCTACACCAAGTTCGAATACAACTCCATCAACACCTTCATTGTCAACCGCATCATCGAAGCGGTCACGCAGCAACCGCTCCACCACTATTTCAGCGAACGCATCTGGGGAAAAATCGGCGCACAAAACGACGGATATGTCGTCATTACACCCAACGAAGGATACGGACTCTTCTACGGCATGATGAACTCAACGCTAGAAGACATGGGACGCTTCGGGATGATCTTCACTCCAAGCGGCACTCAGTTCACCGGCAAGCCTATCCTTCCTGCTTCCGTGGTCAAGCGCATACAGACACAACCGCATCAGAGCATGTATGACAAAGCTTTCATGGGCCGGAAGATGCAGAAAAAATTCGGTGAAACGAATCTGACAAACCGCTATCAATGGGATGCCGTATTCACCGACGGGGATCTATACAAAAGCGGTTTCGGCGGACAGGGGCTGTATGTCTCTCCTAAGAATGATACGGTCGTCGTCTGGTTCGGTACCAATGACGGAAAAGGTGATGAAGAGGCTATGGCCCGAACTATTGTCATACACCTTGCAAACCAACATCGATAAAAGGATATTTTTATGGGAACATACCAACGCATCCACCCCAGAAAACCCGAAGGCATCGAAAATAAACGTGCCTTTCTCATCGGCTCCGGCATCGCCTCTTTGGCGGCGGCACACTACCTTATCCGTGACGGCTATATGAAAGGTGAGCAGATCACCATCTTTGAGCAAGACCCCGTAACAGGCGGTGCGATGGACGGTGCAGGGAATCCTGAAGATGGCTTTATCGCCCGCGGTGGCCGGGAGATGGAAGAACATTACGAGTGTCTGTGGGATCTTTACGGTGACATCCCCTCACTCGAAGAGGAAGGCAGAACGGTACTGGATGAATTCAAAGAGCTTAACGACATCGACCCCAACTTCTCCAATGTCCGTGTCATCTCCAACCGCGGAGAAAAGCAGCGTGAAAAGGGGCTTGGACTGCATGAGAAGAATGTCAAGGAGATCATGAAGCTGCTGCTTACCCTTGAAGAGGACTTGGGTACCCAAACAGTAGAAGAGTACTTCGATCCCTCTTTCTTTGAAACGGATATGTGGCTCTACTGGCGCAGTATGTTCGCCTTTGAGACATGGCACAGTGTGGTGGAGATGAAACGCTACATGCACCGCTTCATCCACCTTATGCCCGGCATGAGCACCATGAGAGGGCTTGTCTTTACCAAGTACAACCAGTACGACTCGCTCATCTTGCCACTGAAGAAACACCTTGAGACACAGGGTGTGAAGTTTATGCTCAGTACGGTTGTGACCGACCTTGATGTTGACATTATGGGAGAGAAGAAGGTGGTTAGAGGCATCGAGATTCTCCGTAATGGGAAAGCAGAGCGCATCGACACAAACGAAGATGACCTTGTCTTCTTTACCAACGGCTCGATGACGGAGAACTCCTCGATGGGGGATAACCACACCCCACCCATACTTAACCGCGGCAAAGCGGCCGTTTGGGAGCTGTGGAAGAAGATCGCCGCCAAAGATGAGGCGTTTGGCAAACCCGAAGTCTTCTGTTCAGACATTGACAAGACAAAATGGGAGTCCTTTACCATTACCGACAGAAACGGCAAATTTAGAAAGCTCATGGAGCACTTTGCCGAAAGAGAGTTCCTTCCACACCGCACGGCAACAGGCGGTATCATCACCATCAAAGACTCCAACTGGCTCATGAGCGTGACCGTCAACCGTCAGCCGCAGTTCAAAAATCAGCCAGAAAACTACACCGTTGCATGGGCATACGCCCTCTTCCCTGACAAGAAGGGAGACTTCATCGACAAACCGATGAGCGAATGTACCGGAGAGGAGCTTTTCAAAGAGCTGCTCTACCACCTCGGCATCAATGAGAGTGATATGCCTGCCTATCTTGAGAACACCACCATCATTCCCGTCATGATGCCCTACATCACCAGCCAGTTCATGCCGCGTCTAAGAACCGACCGTCCTGAGGTCGTACCCCAAGGCAGTGTCAACCTCGCCTTCCTCGGACAGTTCGCCGAAATAGAGGGAGATTGTGTCTTCACCGTCGAGTACTCCGTACGTTCGGCGATGATGGCGGTCTACACCCTGCTAAATCTTGAGAAGAACCCACCTGAGATCTACCCAAGCCAGTACGACATCCGCGCCCTTGCAGCAGCATCCAAGACCATGAAAGCGGATGATGAGGGGATCTTGCAGAAGATCGCGGAACATGTGTTGCGGAAGAAGTTGGAGCATACGACTTGGGAGGGGCTGATCTAAGCCTCTCTCCATCAAATAGCATTTTTACTTTGCCAAACGTTGAAGCAATTTATCTCTTTTCTCACCAAGATTCAAGTAATACTCTTTGAGCGATATCAAATTGATCTGTCCATCTTTACCATTTAGATAAAGTGCCAGCATAATATCCGAAAGGATCTCTTTTTCAGAATCACTCAAAGGCTCTTTCTTTTTCGCTTTCATCTCATAGGTATTCAAAAGTGATTCATCTGCTTGTTCCTTAGCCCGTTTTAATTGCATAAGATACATCTTCTTCATATCTTCAAGTGCTTTGAATGTCCCTGCATGCTTCAAACGGTCAAAAAACATATCTATCTTCTTTTCGATACTTTGTAAAAGTTGTTCACGATAATAGGTACGTAACCATAAAGGCTGCTTTCCATTCCTACCGGCATAGAGTTTTTTAACAGTATTTCTCTCTATTTCAAGAAAATGGGAGAAACGCTGGGTTGAGAGATCAAGATGTTGAAGTAAGGTAATTAACTGTGTTCTATCATGAATATTTTCCTTTTTATCCAGCATACTTTGTGTATCGTCAAGAATACGCTTTACCACTTTTATTGATCGTATAAAACCAAAAAAATCGCTATTCTTTTCAACTTGATCATACATATGCCCATAGCAACTCAGAGTTTGAGACAATCTCTCTGAAGCTATCATATGAGGACATTCAATAGTAGTGTTAGATTCCATTTGGTTTGCATAAATAGATGCGGTAGATAAGATGAGACTGTATATGAAACAACGGATATGACTTTTCATATATTTCCTTTTTTATATAAAATTTTAACTTCCTTTGCTTAATTGGGTCTGTCATATAAAAAAGTAGCTTTTATAGATCATCTGGATTATATGTGGTAAAGAAGTCGTTGTGAGATCAGATCTGTTCGGGGAGAGGGATTATCCTAATAGAAAGAGATAGACCTCTCTCTATTACTACTTAAAATAGGAGCCTACGCTTCAGTCTTCATCTCGACCAATTCTTCAAGAAGCTCTGTCGCTTCCTCCTCTTCCATCTCGTCACGTTTGATCTCTTCGACCATGGCAAAGCACTCGGTTCGCATATCGCGCATCTCTTCAAGGTCGTTCTTGTCTTCGCTTGAAGCGTTTTTTGCTTTGTCTATCTTGGCAAAGAGTTCATCAATAGCGACTTCAAGATCAGGGATGATCTCATTCTCAAGCAGATTTTGCAGTTTTTCAGTATTTTTCATAAATGTGTTACCTTTTTTCTAACTATTATACCGAACTTTCCTAGCATAAGGTTAACGAACGATCTTCACTTTCGTTCCCTTATCTACCTTGGCAAAGAGCGTATGTGCCACACTGTAAGGCAGGCGGATACACCCATTGGTTCCCGGATAGCGTTTGACGTACTTACTTGCATGCAGTCCGATACCCGAGCTGGTCAGACGCATCCAGTGTTTAAGCGATGCGCCAACGAACTTGGCGTTCTTCCATGAACCTCTGTATTTGCGTCTGTCACCATGATAGACTTTCTTACCGTTGACATAGATATCGCCGAATATCGTTGAGCGTTTGTTGGCGATCTTCTCTTTGACACGAAACGTTCCCATAGGCGTACGCTTGTCACGATAGATCTTTGTGTTAGGCTCGAACTTATGTTTGGCTCCGGTCGTACAAGGAGAATCGAGAGCGACTTTACCATCGACATAGAAGCGTAAACGTTGCTCGCTTACATCGACTTTGATATAGGTCGGTTTATGCTTTGCCTGTGCCAAAAGCTTGTTGTCTTTAAAAACGGCATAGCTCTTGCGAGGATTCACATGCTTTCTAAAGTCGGCGTAACAACTGTAACACTTCTTTGCACTAAGGGATGGACTATGATGCTTGGCAACTTTTGTCAGTTTGACCCCTTTGGCTTTTTTTGCCAATAGACGCTTTGTCTTAGGGCCGACATACCCTTTTGTCGGTGAAATATGGTAATACTCCTGAAATTTCACGACCGCTGTGTGTGTCTCTTTCCCCCATTTGCCGTCCTCTTTAATGTGCAACCCGAGGTTCTTGTCCGCATTGAGCACTCGCTGAAGATTTCTTACCTCGTCACTGTAGTTCGGACAACTATCCGTTTTGGTCTTGGTACACATATCCGCATAAGAAGTAAAGTGACTCTGTGCCGATGCCATACTCAATGTAACGAAAGGTATGAGCAGAAATTTAAAAAAATGGTGTTTCATTAACAATATCTCTCCCCAGAAATAGATAGGGGGTTATTTTACCTGATATTTATAAATGAAAAATAAATGTGATGAGAAAAAAAGGAGGTTTTTGCAGGCAACACCAAGGTGCCGCCTTGTGTTCTTACATAGAGCAGGCAGAGATACCCGGAGGAGTTGTCGGTTGAATGGAAGCGTTATCCGCGCCGCCTTCGGCCTGTACTTTGTCAATGAACGCCAAGAGATCTGAAGCCGCCGCTTGATAGCGTTTTGCCGTCTCGGAATCGGGTTTATGATAGGTTACCGGCATACCGCTGTCCCCACCCTCTCTGATCGCAGGCTCAATAGGAATACGCGCGATCACGTGTGTGTCGTACTCTTTGGCAACAGGCTCTGTCGTTCCCATACCGAAGATATCGGACTCCGTTTCACAGTTAGGACAGATGAACCCTGACATATTCTCGATGATACCCGCTGTCGGGATGTGTAGCTTCTGGAACATATCGAGCGATCTTCTACTATCATCCAAAGAGACCTGCTGTGGTGTCGT
This sequence comes from Sulfurovum sp., assembly GCA_027063305.1. Classification (GTDB taxonomy): domain Bacteria; phylum Campylobacterota; class Campylobacteria; order Campylobacterales; family Sulfurovaceae; genus Sulfurovum. Next base: position 33,514 of record JAMORY010000023.1, read on the forward strand.
AACGGTAATACCCGCAGTCACAGGCACGCTTTGCGCCAGCGTCAACTGTGCATCACCTGTTCCCGGAGGCATGTCAATGACCAATACATCCAGCTCTGACCATAGGATGTCTCTAAGGAACTGCTCGATAGCCTTCATGATCATCGAACCTCTCCAAATAAGCGACTGCCCAGGCTCCATGAGTGAACCCATGGACATCACTTCCACACCATACGCTTTAAGCGGAAGTACTTTGTTCCCCTGAATTTCAGGCTTTTGATCTTCCACACCCATCATACGAGGAATGTTCGGCCCGTAGATATCGGCATCGAGAAGCCCCACTTTCTTCCCTTGCATTGCCATAGCGATCGCAAGGTTCACAGAGGTAGTCGATTTACCGACCCCTCCTTTACCTGAAGAGACCATTACAAAGCTCTTAACGTGCGGTGCAATGTTCTTGCCACTGACAGAGTTACTCATCTGCTTTGGTGCCTGTGGCGCCTTGATAGTGATATTGATATTCTCAAATCCTGCTTTTTTCAGCTCGGTCGTTGCCTCTTCGGTCAACTGTGCCTTTACTTCATCCGCTGATGATGTAATGTCAATAGTAAGGGCAACACTGTTACCATCTACTACAATATCTTTTACGAAACCGAACGTTACGATATCTTTCGTAAAGCCCGGGTAGGTTACATTTTTCAATGCTTCCAATACATTCTCTTGTGTCATTGAGTGACTCCTAAAGTAGAAATTTTGATACCTGAGTTATACCACCTCAATCTTAAATGAGGTTGAATTAATAGGTTATTCAGAGATTTTTTATCTTATTTTTCCTATACCTTTGAAATCCTTGCTTTAAAGAAAAATCATCACAATATAATTTTTCTCCGATAAAGAGTGTGTACTAAAGAAACTATCAAGCTTTTAGTCTGTATAATCCGTTACTATTCGATACATATCACAGGAAAATAGGGGTTATTTTGTCATACACGACACTGGTACTTTTAGGGGCGGGAAGCTCTTCACGGTTTGAAAGTAATGTTAAGAAACAGTGGCTCTATAGCGGAGAGTACCCTCTATGGTTACAGGTGGCAAAGAACTTTGAAGCTACAGGCTATTTCGAGAAGATCATCGTTGTGTCATCTGCTCAAGAGATCGCCTACATGCGATACTTCGCCGAATATACATTTGTCACCGGTGGTGACACCCGACAAGCCTCATTAACACATGCGCTACAAGAAGTCACAACCCCTTATGTGATGGTCAGCGACATTGCACGCTGTTGTATCCCAAGCGACATGATCACCCGTATCCTTGAAGCCAAAGAGAAAGCGGCCTGCATTGTACCAGTACTACCTGTGAACGATACCCTCTATATGGAGAACGAGCCTATTGACAGAGAGAAGGTCAAGGTCATTCAAACCCCTCAGCTAAGCCATACCCAAACACTCAAACGCGCCCTCGATACCCAAACACTCTTTACCGATGAGAGTTCCGCCGTTCGTGCATTGGGAGAGCATGTTGCATTCGTTGAAGGCTCTGCACTTGCGCATAAGCTCACACGCATAGAAGACCTTGAAAAGCTTCCTTGTATTCAAGCACCCGACGCCGTTACCCTAACAGGGTACGGCATTGATATTCACCCTTTTGAAGCAGGTAAAGAGATGAAGCTGTGCGGTGTGAGCATCGATGTCGACTACGGCTTCAAAGCACACAGTGACGGAGATGTTGCCATCCATGCACTCATCGATGCTCTCTTGGGTGCCGCAGGCATGGGTGACATCGGCGAACTCTACCCCGATACTGACGATGTTTATGCCGGAGCGGACTCTTTGATCTTACTTGAAGATACACTAAAACGTATCCGCGCGTTCGGATTTGATATCGTCAACGTCGATATGACCATCTTGGCACAAACTCCAAGAGTGCTTCCGTACAAGCAACAAATGCGTCAGACCATTGCACATACGCTTCAACTAAGCCCCAATCGGGTCAACATCAAAGCGACAACGGCAGAAAAGCTCGGATTCGTCGGACGCAAAGAGGGGGTAACGGTACACGCCGTGGCGAACCTTCGCTATTTTAACTGGAAAAATCATATTATGGAAAAGAGAACATGAAGATCATTATTGTAGAAAACGAACTCTATTTGGCACAAAGTATCGCTTCGAAACTGGCGGAGAACGGCTTTGAAACGGAGATTTACAGCTCGATCAAAGAAGCGATGCAAAGTAATGGAGATGTTTACTTGCTCTCAACAAACCTCCCCGGTCAAAATACCGCACCATTGATCACCCAGTTCAAAGAGAAGATCATCATCCTCATGGTCAGCTATATCAACAACGATACCGTGGGAGAACCGCTAAAGCTCGGTGCTAAAGACTACATTGTCAAACCCTTCATGATAGAAGAGCTTCTTCGTAAGATAGAGCACTATCAAGAGTATCAAGACCTCAAAAAGCATACACGGCTCTATCAGGAGTATATGGAGAACCTTCTTCAAGAGATCGAGACCGATTTTGATGTTGACACCCTTACCACACCGGTGATCATCCGTACCAACTATCAAAGATTGGTCGATAAGGTCGTTTTTGAGTATGCACAGAAGAACAACAAGCTCCTTACGTTCATTCCGCTAGGGAACAGATCGTGGCGAGAGAAGCTTGAAGAAGCAAGCCCGCATACGCTCCTCTACATCACAGAGATACATACGCTCAAAAAGAGCGACAGGGAGTTTCTGCTCGAAGCGATCAAGTCTTTCGATTTCATCCTCAGCAGTACCATCGAGCTTGAGAGCGATTACGATACGATCATTCTCAATACAGACTCCAAACTCTACGACCAGAACGAAATATTGACCATCGATGATTATGTCAAGTTCATCGTCAACAGCTTCCAGTATAAATTCCCCGATACGGAATTGAGCAAGAAGCTGGGGATCTCCCGTAAAAGTCTGTGGGAGAAACGAAAAAAATACGGTCTCTTCAAGAAAAAATAGTACGCTGATCACAGGAAGGATTGCTATGTCACGAAAATCACTCTATATCGATACCGAAGCGCTCTCTACCTTGGCACTGGTACAAGCGGGGCTTATCTCTCCTGTTACACGTCTTATGAACGAGGCGGAGGCGAAAGAGGTCGACCGAACCCAGTTCTATAAAGGGGTTCCTTTTCCTTTTGCCTTTATTCTCGCCCCTAAAGGCAAACGTAACCATACAGTACTCAAAAGCCTTCAACCCGGAGAGGAGATCGACCTGATAAACGAAGGCAAAAAAGTAGGAACATTGCAGGTGGAAGAGACCTTTCCTATCGACCCTACACAGCGTTTGTGCAACATTTACGGTACATCCGATCCCTCTCATCCGGGCGTGAAGAACACCACTTCAAGACTAGGGGAGATCGCAGTTTGCGGTCCTTATCATGTGGACTACCCACTGATCGAAGACAATATGAAACGTATCCGCCAAATGATCACCAAGACAGGTGCAAAGTTCGTCACCTCCATGATGATCGCGGCAAATCCGCTCAACCGTGCCCATGAGCGTATGATACGCCAAGCCATTACAGATGCGGATCTTCTTGTCATCTTTTTACGTAAACCCTTTACCAATGAAGGACTACGCTACGATATACGCTATCAAGCACTCGTACGCTTTGTAGACAACTTCATTCCACGCAATAAAGTGCTTATTCTTCCATTTGAGAACACCTATATCTTTGCCGGATACAACGAGCTCATTCTCGATGCGATCCTAGCGAAGAACTACGGCTGTCATCAATTGGTCGTCGGGAAAAATCACGGAGGGCTCGGGCTCTACTATGACCAGAACCGTCTCAACTCCGTCTTTGACCACTGTAAGGATATCGAGATCGATATTAAGACTGTCGATGAGTATGTCTACTGTGATACCTGCAAGACACTTGTCAGTACACAGACCTGCCCGCACGGGCAGCATCACCATGTGCACTACCATAGCGGATCGATCATGAAACTGATCCAAAGCGGGCTCATCCCGCCACCGATACTTGTACGAAAAGAGGTTTCTGCCAGTATCCTTGCCGCCCTCTTCCCCGAGCGCTTCGAGAACCTTCAGCAGATGCACTACTCTCTTATGCCGGGTTCCGGGCTTCTTGAACAGCAAAGTGAAGAGCAGTTCTACCTCAAGCTCATCGAGCTTTATCAAACTTCATCGTTAACCTAAGGAGAGACCATGCAGCCACAAACACTCTTTCTAACCTTTTTCGGAACAGGTAAACTTCCGAGTATGCGTGTCGCTTTTGCCGCACTGCTTGCCATTGCCGTTGGTGCGGCGATCGTCGTCTCGTTGGGAATGGAAACCCTCTTCATGCTGATGTTCGCAATTTCTATCATCAGCCTTTTTGAGATCAACAAATATCTTACAAAACATCCGGAGAGTGACGGCTCCGAGATCACGATCGATGATGCAACAGGGGCGTGGATGAGCCTCATGGTCGCACTCTCGACCGCTCAACACTATGAAGTTTCCTATATCCAGCCTATTGCCATGGCTCTTGCATTTGTATCATTTATGCTCTTTCAGACATGGAAACCCTCTACGATCGGTTGGATGGCACGAAAACTTAAAGGGGGATGGGGGATCGTTCTTAGCTCACTTCTCTCCGGTATGGCAGGTGGACTCTTGAGCGCATTGATCGTCATGGGGATGGGACGACTCTTCTGATCGCTCTTTCGTTGGGGGTTTCTGAAAGGCGCTCGGTCTTGCTTTATGGGAGAACTTTACGATAAATGCGGTCATGACCACCCCACCCGGTACTACCCAGATGATCCCAAGACCGACCATTTTGCAAATATCCGCCACTTGTGCTCCGGCACGTCTATACTCTCCGCGTAAAAGCAAGGACGGTATCTCTTTTGTCTCTCGCCACTCAACATGCATCCCTTGACCGATCTCTTTGGTAAAACGCTTCAGTGAGCGTAGTTTTCGTTTCATCCGACCAACACTTTCAATCGCTCTAGTATCAACGCTTCATAGGATTTACGCATCTCTTCGCTCAATACCTTCCCCTCTCTAGAACGTTTATGGAATTTCTCCAATGCTTTTCTCGTCGTATCATCGAGCCACTGATCTTTGAATGCTCGATCCATCTTCAGTGCGATCGGCTTTCGCATCGCATGTGAGAGGTTGGCGATGGTCGCAGTATAGTAAAGTATACGCCCTAACTGTATGTAGGGAAAGTTCGGGTTCTTCATCGGTCCCATCTCCAATGTACGTACACCAACCTTTTTCCCCAATATTTTGATCTCGGAGAGACGATCGAACGACAACCATGCACCGACACCTCCGACAAGCGCACCTACCGCACCTCCCAAAAGCATCGTATGTCCGGCAAAGAGCAGATCGACACCTGCACCCGTTGCCGCTCCGGTAGTTACTGCCGTGACCATCAACTCTTTTCGTGTTAGACCGAACAGTGATGCACTCTCTTCCGAGAAGAGGTCTATCTGATCGAAGGTGATCTCCTCTTGAGACTTCTCAAGATGTCTATGGTTCCATATGGCATCGATCTTACGCTGTGCCGTATGCTCGAAATGTCTCAACGACTCTTTGTATACCTCTTCCAAACGTCTTTTTTGTACCGCTTCATCCTCTTGATCCTTTAGCGGTTTACGAGCTACAAAGGAGAGAGAGTCTATCATCAATTGTGCAATGGTCTGGGCACTGCGTTGCTGTAACATCTCATAATAGGACTCGAACAGTGCGATGGACGCCTTGACCTGTGCCGTCCACTCCTCTTTCAGCTGTGCCATGCTCTCAAGTATCGCCCGATGTGTATGGCGGTCATGTTTCATAGGGTTGAAGGTACGAATAATGTGAAAGTAACCGCTTAGCGCACGCTTCCACGCATCCGAATAGTCATGCACATCAATATGGTTGATCAGTGCCATCGAGGGCTGCCCCGTCCAGCGCAATATCTCCATCTCCGCTTCATACTCCTCCCCGTACGGTTTGGACGCATCGACCACATAAATGATCCCTGCCCCTTGCATAATAGGTTCAAGCAGTTCCACCTCATCGTTAAAACGCGGGTCATCACGGTGTACATCGATAAACGCCCGTACCACTTCATGGCGCTTGTCGGCACTGACATCGTGCTTCTTCAGCCATGCCAATACCTGTCTTGCCCGCTGAAATCCGGGAGTGTCAAAAAGCTCATAGAGTACCTTTCCATCCACTTTCAAAGGAAAACTACGGCTCTTTGTGGTCGTCCCCGGTACATCGGAGATCGCTACGGTATCATCCATCGCCAGTGCCGAAACGATAGAGCTCTTCCCCTTGTTCGGGTGCCCTACCACAGCGAATTTCGGGTGTATCTCTCTTTGACTCATTCTACGATCCATACCTTTTCATTGATCAACGGGGTGAGCTTTCTCACCCACACGGCCACCGAACGGGGATTGGCAACATATCCCTCCTCCTCCAGCCCTATAGGCCAGATGACCAGACGTTCCACTTTTGTAATCAGCGCCATAATATGATCGATCGCATCCATGGTCGGAGGCTCCCATGCTTTAACAAAAAGAACCACGCTCCCGCTACTCTCTTCAATGACCTTCTCATCCGCTTCCAGAGTGTTGTTCCCACCCACATGAAAGCAGACCGGCGCTTCGATATCAAAATGGTCACATAGAAAACGCAGACGATCCTCATCCAGACTCCACCCCTGTACCATGTCGTAAGCGGTGACCGGCATGTGTACTCCAGAAGGCTGATAAGGCTCTGTTCGATCCTTCTTCTCATCCTCATTTTGCTCATGGGTCGTGATATAGGGCTCGTTCATATCCGAAAGAAGCTGTTTTGCCCTATCAAGACTCATCATGGCCGTGTGCAATGCACGGGTAAGTCCCTTTACCGATACGATCCAAAGAAGCAGACGCAACAGCACGGCATAAAAGAGTGTTGCCATTGCCAAAAACTTCCACCATGCCCCAAGTAGCGAAGCATGTGCGATCAGTGTATCGCTGACCCCTCCGCCCAACCTGAAGTAGCGACTCTGCTCGACAAGACTCAAAGAGGGAACAGCCTCGGGAAACCATGTACGCCATGGCCATGCCAACGTATGTAAGAAACGATAGAAATCTTCTGCACCAAGATCGAGCGTCGTACTCCATGCAAACGCGACATCTTGCGTTGCTACCACACCCAAGAGTGCCAAAAACAGACCGATAGAGAATGCCAAGGCGATCGACTGGGAGCGTTTGATCACGATCCAGTTCGCTACCAAAGGGTTTATACGTACCTCATGCAATGCATCTGCAGACTCCTTTGACCAAAGCGCAACGATCCTCTCCATCCAATATGCCATGGAGAGATGTACCAGTAGGTTCTTCGCACGGTTGGCACGAAGCATAGCGATCACGCTCAACACCATGCTGACAAGCGGGATCAATACCGCTATAGCAAGAAAATAGATAAGATTGACCGGTTCCGAACCGTTATAGCGCAACAACCCCACACCAGTCAATATCCCCAGTATCAATGCGACAATAAGCAGTATAATGCTCACACCATAGAGAAAGTGATCGATTCGGTCGCTCAGGCGTGGTGTTTGGAGTGTATGCAGATGCTTCTCTCTCCATGCTTGCAACTGATCTTCAGGTGAGAGTGAAGCGTGTGCCAACCCAAACGAGCGACGCACTTCTCTCTCACGCGGTTGGGTACGAAGCAGTACCTCAAGGTCGATATAGCTTTTTAGATCCATCCTCTCTCCGTACCTATTGCTGTGATCGGTATATCATCGTGCGTAAGGATTCTTTATAAGCAGTTTCGTCAAAATGCTCTACCCTTGCCACCCCTTCTGCCACAGCCTGGACCGCAACGGCAGGAGCGACCCATACAAGCACCTCTTTATTGAAAGGAAGCGGAATAATATGGGATCTTCCATAGGTGATGTCACTTTTCCCGTACACCTTTTTCACATACTCGGGAACCGGCTCTTTCGCCAATGCGGCAAGCGCTTTTGCCGCTGCCATCTTCATCCCCTCTGTGATCTTTCTGGCTCGCACATCGAGCGCCCCTCTGAAGATGAACGGAAAGCCCAGCACGTTGTTGATCTGGTTAGGATAATCCGAGCGTCCCGTTCCCATAATAACATCATCTCTAACCTCCGCCACCGCTTCAGGCAATATCTCAGGTACGGGGTTCGCCAAAGCGAAGATGATCGGCTCAGGCGCCATCTTGGCAACCATCTCCTTTGTAAGCGCACCTTCAACACTCAGCCCCAAGAACATATCGGCACCCTCAATGGCATCATCGAGACTTTTCAACTCCGTATCAATGGCAAATTCCGCTTTGTAAGGGTTCAGGTCCGTTCGGGATGTTGAGATGACCCCCTTAGAGTCGCACATGACGATCTGCTTGACCCCTAAGGCACGATACATCTTTGCACAGGATATCCCTGCCGCACCCGCACCGTTAATAACGATCTTGATCTCATCCACCCGCTTCCGGGTTAATTCAAGAACGTTCATCAAACCTGCGGTAGTGATGATCGCCGTTCCATGCTGGTCATCATGAAAGACCGGAATATCCAACGTCTCTTTTAAGATACGCTCTATCTCGAAACATTGCGGCGCTGTGATATCTTCAAGGTTGATCCCTCCAAAGGTCGGAGCGATCGCTTGACAGGTAGCTACGATCTCTTCGATACTATGGACATCAAGTTCAATATCGAACGCATCGACATTGGCGAACTTCTTGAAAAGAACGGACTTCCCCTCCATTACCGGCTTGGATGCAAGCGAGCCGATGTTCCCCAAGCCAAGCACCGCCGTTCCGTCAGAGACAACGGCGACAAGGTTGGCACGATTGGTATACTCAAAGACTTTCCGCTCATCCTTGGCGATCTCTTGGCACGGGATGGCCACCCCCGGTGTATAGGCAAGTGAAAGCTCTTCTTGTGTACTGCACGGTTTGGTAAGTTCGATAGCGATCTTCCCACCGATATGGTACGATAATGCATCTTCTTTTTTAATATTGGACATAAAAACCCTTATGATAATGTATTACTCTATTATACTATGATGAAGGTTAATGGCGGGGAAAAGGGAAAATAAAAATAAGAAGAAGTGAAAGGGGGTTTTGCCCCTTTCTTATAGTGGTTTAAGCTGTTGCTTTAAAACATGAAATAAGTGTATAGAGTGAAACGCCCATAAAGATCATACCAAATACAAATACTCTACTTACAACTTTGATCATTGTATATCCTTTTACTTTAAATGTGTTGGAACATGTAAAGTATAAGGAAAAAGTATTACCTCAATATTATCTGCTTATTCCTCTTCGGGGAAATACTCCTCGATGATCTGAGGGAAGAGCCGCATGGTCTTACGTGCTTTTTCTATCTTAGGGGCAAAGACCACTTCACTTGCAGGGAAGTCTTGCATCAATGACTCATAGATCGTGATCTTCTCTTCCATATGGTTCTCCATCGCATCCAAAACCGCCTGCATATTCTCACGGCTTGTCGCATACTTCATCAGCAGTTCGAACATGCGTTTACGCGGATGGATCGCCATAGAATCACCCGCAGCAAGTGCGATCTCTTTGATATCCCAGCGTGAGATATAGATACCGCTGACATGCGGAGCGATCAGTTTGGCATAGAGCGCTTCGGTGTAAGACGGGTAATCTTTAAGATCATGCTCTTGTGACGTGTCACATGAACCGTTCTCACACACCGCCCGGTTACCGGCAAAATTCTTTAGGTTTAAGTTGGCAAACTCTTCTCTGAGCGTATTCATATCTTTTTCATTCATTTTTACTCTCCTATTAGTAACGGAATATCATTCGTATCGATCTTGGCATCGAACCATCGGTTGGAAATAAGCATCATCTTTGCAACAAACAGTATCTGATCATCGAGGAATTCCGGTTTATCAAACAGTGCTTTGGCATCATCATCGAGACAATATCCGTAGATCTTTCCCTCTTTGATCTCAATGAACTCTATGCGCCCTTCTCGTTGTGCAGTATCATTTAACGTATCACAGTAACTTACCGCTTTTTGCCCAAACTCTTTTTCGATCATCATACGATCCACTTTCGACTGCGCCACCGAACTCATGGTAAAATCAAAGTGCTCATCGGTAATGTTCAGGGCGATCGCCGTTGCATTGATGCCGTTGTGCTTGAGTATCTTGTTGAAATACTTTCGGGTGTACCCTGTCTGGGCGTTATAGCCAAGAATAGTACACAAGCCGGTATCGGGTTTTATTTCATGCGGCATCATGATACACCTCCGGTGTCTCAAATGAATAATGAATAATGAATAATGATGAAATCCCGCAGGAACGAGGACAATAATTTTGGTTTGCGTTGCTTTGCAACGCCTCTATTTGATAAAAAGCATTGCAATGCAATGCTTTCCTTAACTCCTCACTCCTCACTCTTCACTCCTCATTTTTATTGCGTTCTCATGCAAGAACAT
>JAMORY010000024.1 GCA_027063305.1 Sulfurovum sp.
TATGGCTGCAAAGGCTTGATTTTGTGTGGTAGGTGAAACTTTTTTATTGACTGCAAGAAATGTCAAAAACTGTTCTATCTCTTCTTTTCCCGTTTCAATGGGGTGTTTTTTATTGTGAAAAAAGATGTAGTGTTTGATCCAGTGCACATAAGTCCGTTCCGTAGAATAACTATAGTGTTTCAAACGGATCTTATCTCTAACCATATCTAACAGTTTCTTCTTTGGTTGATGCATCACTACCCTCCAAAAATTAAAAGGACACAATGTCCGTTATTGCCCTATTTTTCCCATTAACAGACAAAGTGTCCTGTTAATGGCATATTTCAGACTAAAAAGACATAAGCTGTTTTTATTATTGTAAGATTTTTTTAGAAAAATGGTTAAAAATATTTCATATTGTCATATTTTTTGTTTTTAACAGACATTTTTAGTGTGCTGTTAATCACGGATTTTAAGGCTAATATACATATAATGTTCCTTGAATAAATAGTTGCCTCGGACGCTTCGCTTACCGAGGCAACGGGGCGCGGGCTGAACACCCGCTAGTTCCCCGGCGCAGCAGCGCCAGGCAACAAGCGGGAGGAGTGAGCAACAACATCTGAAACCAAACTTTCAAATGTCGTCGTCACTCACCCGCGCCCCCGTTGTACTTATCATTGCAAACTTTAATGAAAGATGTAAGTACTATTCAAATCAAACAAGGAGAAAAAATGAAAAGATTTAGTTTTATGATGGTAATGTTATTTATCTTTATGTTTATAGGTTGTGGTGGTGGAAGTGGTAGTTCTAATACTTCATCATCAAATACTATTAGTGGAGTAGTAGTTGATGATCCAGTTGAAGGTGCAGAAGTTTATATCGATTTTGGAGATGAAACAACATCTACAAAAGCTACAACAAAATCAGACGGTTCATTTGAAATAAAACTCTCAGATGAAGACTTAGCAAAAATCAATCCTGAAGTTCCTGAAGGTGCAGATGCCCCGATAGATGATTTACTGATAGTTGCAAAAAAAGATGGTAAGATTTTGAGAAATGCTATATCAAGAGATATAAACAATACAGGAACTGTTTATATTACAAACGATACTGAAGCTTATGCAGAGTTTTTAGAAAGTATAGGTGCTTTTGATACGAGTTCTTTATTAAGTTTTAATGACGAATTGCAAAATGGTCGTATAAAAGATAGTAGTAAATATGCAAAAATGATAAAAAATTTAAGAGAAGATGTAAAAAATTATTTTTATGGTGGAGAACAGCTTACTAAAAAAGCTATTTTTGAAAAAGCATTACAAGATTTAAATAAATCTGAGTTAGCAACAATTGCTGATGATAAAAATATTTTATTGGCAAGAAATATTGTAAGCGGGGGAGATATTATTTTGCCTGATGATGTAAATGTTTCAAGTGATGATATTGCAGTAACTCCAAAAGGAAACGGTCGCTATACTTTAGGTGATGGTAATGATATAGATAAAACCATATATCTAAAAATATCTAAAAGTGATGAAACTTTTGCATTGGTTCCTGTTAATATCAAATCTCAAACTATTACTGAAGTAGCAAAAAGATCTGTAACTCCTACTGAAGGTGCTACACTTGGAAGTGATGATAATGTTAAAGTAGTAATTCCACCTTTTGCATTGAATGAAACAAAAGAGATAACTATCAAAAAAATAGAAACTGAAGGCGAAAGTGCCGATGGTAAAAAAATACTTGATTTAGAACCTCACGGCACCCAATTTCAAGTACCTATTACGATAAAAATAAATTATGCTGATTTTGGCATAGATGACCCTTATGCGGTTCAGTGGAAATATGGAAGTTTAGATGAAGGGTATGATGATGCCGATATTGTAAGTGTAGATACTGCAAATAAAGTTATTTATTTGAATGTGGATCATTTTAGTGATTTGGTTATTAAAAAGATAAATAATCAAGAGTTTTTGGATTTGGGACCTAATTTTGTGATTGGAATACCTGCTAGAAATAAGACTAATGTTTATCATAATACTGAAGGAATAAAAATAGTTAATAAAATAATTACAAATAGAGTTTTTAAAAATTTTTCTTTCAATTCTCGATATACACAATATAATTCCAATTATAAATATTATTTAGGTGGAGAATGTGTTCAATTTGTGAAAATGATCTTTTATCCTTTCCAATATAATAGTGTAGGTATTGATATTAGGTTCGCAGGCTCTAGTAATGCGACAAGAATATTAAAAAGAATTTATGAACTATTTAATGGGAAAAGAACAAGTGATAAGGTGACCGAAGAAGATCTAAAAAAATATTATTACTATGAAGACAAAAAAACAAAAAAACATTTATTGTCTTCTTATGGAAGAGCGTTATTAAATAGTAGTGAAACATATGGGGATTTATTACAACATTTAGGGATTAGAACTGATAACAATGGGAAATATGGTGATATTATTAGTATGAATATAGGCTTAAAAAAAGGTGGAATAAGTTCCACAGGACATACAGCGGTTATATATGAAGATAATAAATTTTTTGATTCAAATTTTAATAGTAATAATAGAAATGGAAGCAAAATTGGTTTTATTCATAATGGCTATTCATCAACAGCAACCAATTATGTGTTAACAATTAATAAAAACGGAAAAATAAATGTAAGTTATAAAGGGAAAGGTGATTATATTATATTAAAAAGTCCACAATATGCACAAGAGGGAGATTTATTTATATCTAATGGTGGACAAGTAGATGCTAATATAAAATATTATAAAACTATATTTAATGAGGAAAAAACTTCTTTGAAAACTTCTTATGGTACAAGAAATATAAAAGTTAGAGAAAAACCATACCTTTACTATTTAGTTTCAAAAAAAGGTGATGGTGTTACTCAAGTTGACAATAGCTATAAATATAATCCAGACCTTCTCCCTGTAGCTCCTTTAAGAGTAAGTTTTACTAATGGTATAGGCAAAATACAAAACACTGAAGATGCTTTGTATGAGATATATGCTGAAGATAATACTTCAGTATTGACAGCGAATAATATACCAGGTAAGTCTATCAAGACATATCAAATCAATTATGACGGACTACAGGGAGGCCCAAAATATTTGACAAGAGAAGAAGTATGTGATGTCATAAGTTCATATAAAAGTGGAGATATTGATTGGATCAATGCTGTTTTAGCCAATGGAAATGAGTTGGTAAGTGAACTTGGGTTTGGAGGAAACAGTACTATTCAAAGAGAAAAAAGTGTAAGCTGTGATGACGTTATCGATAAACTCAGATCTAAAACACAAGTCAACAGTGGTTCTATAAAGTTGGTGGGCAGTAATAAATCTTTGAGCTTTGATGGTAATGTATTGTATAAATTTGAAACAGAAGATAATATAGCAACTCTTAATATGTTTTTCAATCCAAGTCCATATATAAAGTCGCCAAAACTTCAAAAAATCCTATTTTCTCCAATAGTTATAGATGATTATTATGTAAGTTGGGGTACAACTAATGAGAAAAATATGCAACCTAAACCTATAGGATTTTGGAATCAGTATGGATATGATTTGGAGTATAAAGGAGAGTATGGAACTTCAACAACTTTGGAAGCAGGCAAAATATATAGTAGTGTAGAAGCTGTCAATGGATACTTTATGACTTTGGGAGAAGGAAAAGAAGCTCAATGGCATTTTGCATTAGCAGGTTCACATACGATTTTAGTGAATGTGCCTACAAAGAAAAAATCAGATATAGAACACGCTACTTATACATTGCATAATGATGGAAAAACAATATTGCTTCAGATAGCCAATGACAGTGGTGTAGCACTTGAGAATGATGCATTTAATAATTGGTATTATCTTAAGAGTCAGGATGACAATACATCGTTTGAGTTGACCGGAAATGACTTTTTGGAAGTCAAGGCTGAGGGTGGAGTGGTTGTTGTTGATGCTATAAGATTGGAAGGTATGGCTGATCGTATGGCTGAAATAAAAGGTAAAGTAAACTTAAAAGATACGGAGGATGAATCAAAACTTGAAAATCTTTTAACTCTTTACAATCCGGCAAACGGTAAAAAAGTAGAAATGGTAACAGAATATGGACAAGGATATGTGCTACCGGTCCCTGAATTACTTGATTATACCCTGAAGCTGGAATGTACTTATACACCCAGATTGAAAATCTGGTCTGGTCTATACAATAAATCACTTTCAAGAGATGCCATGAGTGAAAATCTAGAGACAAAATATAAGCCTGTTACACAAACTATTACTATTCATCCGGGAGACAGTACAGTGAATTTGGCAGAAGTTACATTAATGCCTTATAAAACAAAAGAGAATGTAAAACTTCACCTTATCAATGCAGTTGATGGTTCATCTATAATAGATGCTAATGTAACAATTAGATATGGCATAGATAATGATAATAATGAGTCTATAGCATATAGTGGTATAACTGATGAAAATGGTTATTTTGAAATAATCGATATGCCGTATGGTCAATATACAGCAGTGTTTAGCAAAGATGGGTTTATCTCTACTAGCTTAAATATGAAAATTGATGAAGATAGCAATAGCAATTATGACCTTTCTATGTCTCCGGCATTAGCTCAAGGTGAAATGAGAATAAGACTTAGTTGGGGAGAAAATCCAAGTGATTTAGATAGCCATTTAGTTAAATATGTAAATAGCAATCAAGAGTATCATATATATTATGGTGATTCTACTGGGACAAATGGTGATAATCTTGATAGGGATGATACAGACGGTTACGGTCCTGAAACAGTTACAATCAAAGAAATAAATGCAAGTGCAAAATATGTTTATTATGTATATAAATATGCCGGAAATGGTGAGATTAAAAATTCAGACGCAAGTGTAAAAGTTTCATATGGAGATAGTGAGCAAACATTTTATTCTCCGCAAGAAGATGGAATTTATTGGAAAGTATTTACTATTGAAAATGGTATTGTAAAACCTTGTACATCAAATTGTATGGGTACTACAGAATCTGTAATGGCTAGATCTTTGGGTAAAACATCTACAAATAAGGAATCGGAGTTATTTAGGAATCTTCCTATTAAATAATAAAATATTTATAAAGTTATTTTAGTAACTTTACATTATAAGATTAATATTAGATAATTATAAGTACAACAAACCAGAGAAGCTAATAAATTACCCTTGCGGGTAATTTATAGCTTACTTTAGTCGTTGCTCTGGACGCTACGCATCCAGAGCAACGGGGGCGCGGCTTGAACACCCGCTGGTCGTCTGGAGCTCCGCACCAGACAACAAGCGGGAGGAGCAATCACCCACGCCCCCGTTGTCACAAGCAGCACCTTTACTTAATACCAAATTAAAACTAAATTTAGTATAATAAGAAAAATGAGTAAAAGGTTGGCAAAATGTTACTAAGTCAAGATATAAAACCTATTAGCTATCTTAAAGCAAAAACTGCAAATGTTATCAACGATGTAAATGAAAATCAAAGAACTATCGTAATTACACAAAATGGTGAAGCAAAAGCTGTGGTACAAGATATAAAAAGCTATGAAAATTTACAAAATTCTTTAAATTTATTAAAATTAATAGTTCAAAGTGAAAATGATATAGAAAACAATAGAGTTATAGAACAAGAAGAGATGTTTAATAATTTAGAACAAAAATTATTTGGATAACTTAAATGAAAGAATTTAAAG
The DNA here is from genome assembly GCA_027063305.1 of Sulfurovum sp. GTDB lineage: Bacteria > Campylobacterota > Campylobacteria > Campylobacterales > Sulfurovaceae > Sulfurovum. The sequence goes on from JAMORY010000024.1 coordinate 5,690, forward strand.
TTATCTGGACTAAAAATGCTGAACTTGATTTAGAATTAATTATTGAATATATTAAAATCAACAATATAAGTGTAGCAAAAAAAATATTTTTTGAGATAAAACAAGAGGCTAATAAACTACGTACTCTACCTCAAAGAAAAAGAATAGTACCAGAGTTTCATCAAATTGGCATCACAAAATATAGAGAAATAATCTATAAAAGATGGAGAATAGTTTATAAAATTGATGATGAAAAAGTTTATGTTCTCATTGCAGTAGATTCAAGTAGAAATTTAGAAGATATTTTATTTCAAAGATTAATAAAAAGTGATAACAAAACAGAGTAACCAATAAATTACCTAGCGGCAATGTATTGGCTATCTTCGACCGTTATATTACAGCTATTTTATCTAAAAGGAGGAAAGAACAATGTCCAAAACTTCTTCAATATTACTAGGTTTTACAATTTTTATCTCTTATAATACCCTTGGTCACCTTTTACAAACAGATAAGATTTATATAGACGGTTTTTTTATAAAAATTTTGTTTACAATCATGTTAGGCTTAATATATTTAAAAATATTTAAACAAACACTTACATACAAAAAAAGCTTTTTGGCTGCATTTACCGCTTATTTGGGACAAACTATTATTCGAATTTCAAATCCTCCTGAAGAAGGATGGTCAATTCCAAAACTAATCATAACAAGTTCTATCGTAGAACTTCTTACACTCGTAACCGTGTTTACTGTATTGGTCGTACTATATGAATTTACGTCAAAAAACAAAAATAATTAGTAGCAACAAAAATATGTGGTAATCCTCCCAAAACCCAAGAATCGAAATAGAAAAATAATAAGATAAGCGGAGATGGCGTAAAATACGAGAAAAGAAGCCAACAGAAGCCCACCTGTCACTTTCACCCAACGGGTGAGGCTCCTGCCCAGAAGTTGGCTCTTGTAGCCTAATTCTACTTTTAGTGGGGTTGGGAAATGGGAGGATTACCATACCTTTTTTCATTGACATTTCCTTCAAAATAAGTATAATCGCCTCCAAAAATAAAATGTAAGGGTGATCCTTTATGCTCACCCTTGCTTACAAAAGGTACTCCCTTGAAATTCACGAACAAAAAAGCCATCCACTTCGACCTTGACGGCACACTCATCGACAGTGTACCCGACCTCGCACTGGCAGTCAATGAGATGCTGCAAACACTCGGGCGAGAGACATTTGATGAAGATACCATCCGTTACTGGGTAGGCAACGGTTCGCAGATGTTGGTCAAACGTGCATTGGTCGGAAAAAGAGAGTTTGATGAGGAAGAGATAGATGAAGTACTCTTTCAAAAGGCACACCGCATCTTTCTTGAAGCCTATGACAAACATCTCTGTGAATCGACCAAAGCCTTTGCAGGAGTCATGGATACACTGCAAGAGCTGAAAAAGAGAGGCTATAGACTGAGCATCATCACCAACAAACCCGCACAGTTCGTTGCGCCCATTCTTGAAGGACTTGGTTTTGGTGATCTCATAGAGTCCTACCTCGGCGGGGACTGCCTGCCAAAGAAAAAGCCCGATCCTCTGCCCCTTGTGACCATGTGTGAGAGAATGGGTGTGAGCATCGAAGAGAGCGTGATGGTAGGCGACTCCAAAAACGACATCCTCGCCGCCAACGCCTGCGCTATGCAGAGTATCGGCGTAAGTTACGGCTACAACTACGGAGAGGATATACACACCTACAACCCTACGGTTGTTGTATCAAAATTTGAAGAGATACTTGATTCTTTTGAGTAATTTTAAATCTCTATTGTCACTCACACACTGGTTGTGCAGGTGCGTGTGCAACCATATTTGCGAAGCAAGTTGCACTAAGCACCGTCCGCACAATTGTGTGAGTGACGCTTTTTTGCCTACTTTTTTCTAAAAAAAGTAGGAATGAAACCTTAGAGAGAAGAATAGCACTTTTACCAAGAAACAATCCGTTAAAATAAACACAATAAAAACGAACCTACTTCCATACAAGGAAACATGATATGGACAACCATCAACCAACCATAGCCATCATCGGCGGCGGTGTAGCAGGCGCTACCACCGCCCTCTACCTCGGGCAGTTAGGACTACACTGCACCCTCTTCGAGCAAGAGCCAAGCCTCATCTCCGGCCCGCCGTTCTGTCATCTGCATGCAGGCGGGAATCTCTACCGCGAGATCAGCGATACACAGTGCGTTACCCTGCTCAAACAATCCATCGACTTCTTGCGCTACTACCCTTTCATTATCGACTACCGCCCTACGGTCATTGCCGTTCCGACAACAGATAGCGGAAGCCCCGAAGCACTCCTGCCCAGACTCCAACTGCTCGTAAGCGAGTATGAAGCGCTCATTGCCAAAGACAGCCGTAACAAAGTGCTGGGCGACCCCCAAGATTACTACAAATGCTACACTAAAGAGGCAATGGAGGCACTTAGAGACAAAGAGTGCCTTGCACACCCTCAAAGCTTGGATGAGTGGATGGTCCCCGTTGCCAAAGAGGTTGACCTTGAGAAGGTAAAGTTCCCGCTTATCATAGTGCAGGAGTATGGGCTCAACCTCTTTAGGCTTGCCTCGGGTGTCTCTATGGCACTGGAGCAGATAGGCAATGTCACCTTGCACCTGCAAACACACGTCACTTCCATCGCATACCAAAATAACCGGTGGCACATTGGGTATGAAAAAGCAAAAAAGCGGTATGAAACGGTATGTGACTACCTCATAAACGCCGCAGGATTCCGCACTGGCAGTATTGACAACATGGTAGGCGTTAAAGAGAAGCGTATGGTAGAGTTCAAAGCCGCCTATGTCAGCCGATGGCAAGAGGGTAAAACACACCTCTTCCCCGAGATCATCTTTCACGGAGAGCGCGGCACACCACAGGGAATGGGACAATTCACCCCATATCCGGGCGGTCACTTCCAACTGCACGGTATGACAGAAGAGATCACCCTTTACCCCAACGGATTGGTCGCATCCACCCCGCTAAGCGCGCAACCCAAGCTAGACGCATCCTTCATCCGAAAGATCGAGCAGCAGTGGGAGTGGTCGGAGGTCGATACACGTACCAAGCGTGCGATCAGACACATCGCTCAATATATGCCAGACTTCCAAAGTGCCGTTACCGCATCCAAACCGCTCTTTGGCGCACAGCAGATCCCAGGAGACGACCCTACCTTACGTGTAGCCGAAGTTGCCTTCCCTGCCAATAACTACGCCCGATGTGAGATCGTCAAGGTCTCTTCGGCGCTCGATATGGTCGATGCTATTGCCAAAGAGCTTGCCAAAGGCGGCTGGATCGATGGAAACACCATTCACAGTAGAGACCACCACATTATTGAAACACTGGCTGAAACCGACATCGCGTCCAAAGCTGAGCAGATCGCTGCATCGCGTGGGTACCCTGCATCGATGGCGGGGCTGAATGTTACGAAATATTGACATGTATCTAACATAGGTAAAAGTTGGAAAGTGTTTTACCCCCGTCTGGTTTTGCCGACGGCGGTTATTTGCAACCGATATCTACTTCCCCCTTGTTATACGTAGCTCTTCACTCTTTTGCAATATCCACCTATCTTACCTTAAAAGTGATGACTCCTGCAAGGGAACCGCTCTTGGTTCTTTGCTACTTTTGCAAAGATCGTAAGCGGTGTACCGGTCTCTTCTGCGATCGCTAAAACGGCATCTTTCTGCGACTCTTTAAAACCGATAAGCATCTCATACTCCTCTCCGCTAAAGCCCTGCTTATCGTTGATCGTTTTTAATATTGAAACTCCATATTCATTCATATCAAGAAGCTTATTCGTATCACAGTAGAGTCCGTCGGAGATATCCATACCTACCTTGAGGAACGGTCGGGCTTTGTAGACAAAATCTGCTCTGAGTGTCGGTTCGTAAAACCTTGAATCAGGTGCAATCTTCTCTCCTCTGAAGAGCGCTTCCAGATCACGCTTGCTCTCTCCCAGTGTTCCAGTGTATGCCAGAATGTCTCCCTCTTCCAACCCTTTACGAAGCAGCGGGTTGTCACTCTCGGAGACGATGGTGATGCTCAGGTGAAGCTTGTCGCTTCCGATGGTATCGCCCCCGATGATCTCACATCCGTACTCTGCTGCGGTTTTGTGCATACTCCCCATCAGTTCATCTATCTCCGCCCTACCTATATCTTGCGGTATGGAGACCGTTACAAGCGCATACCTGGGGTGTGCGTTCATCGCGATGGCATCGGAGAGATTGATCAGCATCGCCTTACGCCCGATCTGCGCCATACTCATCCACTCGCGTTTGAAGTGCGTATCTTCAAAGAACGCATCCATACTGTAAAGGGTCTTCCCCACCACCGCGGCATCATCCCCCACATACTTCGAATTTAACTTACTGATAAGATAGGCTTCTTTGTCCATGATTGCTCTGCTTTTACTTTTTGTAGGGTGGGCAATTGCCCACCTGCACATCCTTATTTTGCGCAATAAGGTTTATTATTTTTATCTATTTTTAATAAGGCAGGCAATTGTACCCCAAGGGCACTTTCGTTGTGCGCCTACCCTACGGAAAAAAGATAGTCATATTATGCTAAAATTGGCAAAATTGTAACATACCCCGCCCCAACTTCAGATATAAAAAACAAAAAAACCTTTTTTAGAAGCATTTGTCGTTATAATCTATACAATTTCAGATTATCATCAAGGATGAACCATGCAACATACACTTCAGGTACGCGCATTCTTTTTCAATGCAAAAACCGACTACCTTCCTTACTATAAAAACTTCAAAATGAAACTTGACGCTGAAGCGAAAGCGAGCGATATCCTCAAAGAGATCAAAACAGCCAACGAGAACTTCGCCTACCCTGAAGAGAAGTTGGCATTCCGCATCAACAACCTTGTCGTCACCGGCGAGGAGTCGATCGGGAAGATCGTTGAAAAGTGCGGTAACACCCTACAGATCGACCCTGTGACAAGCTACCGCTCCGACCACTGCCTCATTATCAACGACAGCGACTTCAACGCACACTTCGAGAAAATTCTAGCACCCTATGCCACAGAAGAGGACAAAGCCTACTACGAGTCGCTCTACCCGCTTCACTATGCCTCAGAGTCTAGCATCTTCAACCGTGACTACTGCGGTGATGCCATCTTGCTTACGGCGTTCCGTATGATCGAGAACGATACCGAGCATAAAGATGCCATCTTGCAGGCGATCGATAACGAAGATGCACTCTGGTCATGTGAGTATGAGGACAATATGTTCGAGCCTGCACCGTACGATGTCGATATCGAATCACTTAAAAAACTCGTACGCGCACAGCCGACAAGCGGACTGTGTGAGAAGATCATGCAAAAGTGTATGCAAAAACGTAACAAACCCCAAGAGGTGGATAGCCTTGAGGGTGCCAATGTCGCTTACTTCCTTGGGGATGCGAAAGATGCCCCCTCCAAACAAGAGCTCTTTGCACAGATCGAAGCGGCAGGCGGTAAGGTCGTACGCTTCGACAGAGAGTCCAAACGCGCAGGTGCGACACTGCTTGATGCAAACAACACCATCGCCTACAAAAAAGCGGCGACCACACTGCTCGATGCGCTTGATAGCGGTGCGGACGTACTTGTTTGCGCCGATGAGGCCGCTTTGGCACTCTTTACGGAGCATAAAGGGATGTTGCAAAAAGAGATCGGTAGAGAGATACCGCTTGCAGTCATTAGCCTTGAGCGTTTTAACACATTGGCGCAAACCAAAGCGGAAGTCGCCTGATCCAAAACGATTTAGACAAACTTATACATATCATCACTTCCCGTTTTCTTTCTTGTAACAAGAAGGAAAATGGGTAACAATCCTCCCCAAAAACCCCCACATTCTCCCCGCTATTAATCCGTTTGATACCAACCAGACGCTATAATGGACGCAAAATTGACATGTAAAGGACGCAAGCGTTATGGACGTTAAAATCTACGAATACGATGCTGTGATCGTCGGTGCGGGTCTTGCTGGTTTGGCTGCTGCCAAAGAGCTGACCGAAGCGGGCAAGAAAACAGCGGTCATCACCAAACTACATCCACTCAGATCCCACTCAGGTGCGGCACAGGGAGGGATCAACGCAGCTCTCGGTAAAGAGGACTCGGTTGAACTCCACATGTTCGATACGGTCAAAGGTTCGGACTACCTTGCAGATCAGGATGCGGTAGAGCTTATGTGTAGTAAAGCGCCTGAGACGATCAGGTGGGCGGAGCATATGGGTGCGGTCTTCTCAAGAGATGAAGAGGGAAACATCGCTATCAGACCGTTTGGCGGGCAGAGTAAGCCAAGAGCGTGTTACGCAAAGGACAGAACCGGACTGGCGGTACTTCAAGCGATCTACGAGCAGGCATTCCGCGCAGGTATCGAAGTCTTTGACGAGTGGTACTGTGCTGATCTTCTCTATGAGGATGGAAAAGTCTACGGTGTCTCAGCATACGACATCCGCAACTCACAACCTGCGATCTTCAATGCCAAAGTGGTCATGTTCGCAACCGGTGGTCACGCACGTGCCTACCGCTTTAACTCCAATGCACATGCCAACACCGGAGATGCACTCTCCATCGTAGCGCGTCACGGACTTCCGTTGGAAGATATGGAGTTCGTTCAGTTCCACCCAAGCGGACTTGGAGGATCGGGTGTACTCATCTCAGAAGCGGCACGTGGTGAGGGGGGTCGCCTTTACAACGCTCTTGGTGAGCGTTTCATGGAAAAGTATGCGCCTAATGCACTGGAACTTGCATCACGCGATGTCGTATCACGCGCTATTATGGAAGAGGTACGCCAAGGACGCGGTGTTGGAAAAGACGGACAATCGGTTAACATCGACCTGACACACCTTGATCCGGAGATTATCCTTACACGTCTGCCTGAGCTTCGTGAACTTGCCATTGCCTTCCAGGGGCAGGATATGCTCAAAGAGCCTATCCATATCTCCGCAACGGCACACTACTCCATGGGTGGGATCCCGACCAACATCGACTGTCAGGTACAGAAGAACGCCAAAGGTGACCTTGTAGACGGTTTCTATGCGGCGGGTGAGTGTTCATGTGTCTCCGTACACGGTGCCAACCGTCTTGGAGCGAACTCCGTTCTTGAAGCGCTTCTCTTCGGACGTCATGCGGGAGAGAACATGGTAAAAGCACTCAATGAGGGTGTAGCATTCAAAAAAGCGACCAAAGCCGATGCACAGCGTATGCTCGATGAGCTTACACGCATCAAGACATCTAACGGAACAGAGACCGTACCGGGGTTACGTGAAGAGCTTCAAAACGGTATGACCGCCAATGCCGGTGTCTTTAGAACCAAAGAGTCTTTGGAGAAACAGCTCAAGCTCATTGATGAACTGCTTGAGAGATTCAAGAATATCCGTATCGACGACAAATCCAACACATTCAACACAGACCTGCAAGAGGCGTTGGAGCTTGGACACATGTTGGAGTTCAGCAAGTTCATCGTTGTGGGTGCGCTCGTACGCGAAGAGAGCCGTGGCGGACACTACAGAGAGGATTTCCCGGAGCGTAACGACGAGAAGTTCCTCAAGCACACCTACGCCTATATGGATGAGAACTACAACATCACGACCGAATGGGGTGAAGTGACACTTGGCAAGTTCGAACCAAAAGAAAGATCATACTAAGGAGGTCGTGATGAGTGATACAGTAACCGTAACATTAAAAACATTTAGATTTAACGCTGAGACCGACTACCTGCCGTACTACAAACACTACGAGATGGAAGTGGGTAAAGATGAGCTGATGCTCGACCTGCTCAACCGTATCAAGTGGGAGCATGACGGTTCGTTCTCCTACCGCCGTTCATGCCGTCACGGTATTTGTGGGGCGTGCGGTATCAAGGTTAACGGAAAAGCGACGCTTGCATGTAAGCAGAACGCCCTTGAGCTTGTAAAACTTTTTGGAAACGAACTGCTTATCGAGCCGCAAAGTACCAAACGTGCGGTTAAAGATATGATCATTGACAAAAAAGACTTCTGGGACAAACATGCAGCGGTCAAACCGTATGTCGTAGCCGATATCGATCCGCATCCTGAACATGAGACCAAGCAAAGCATCGAAGAGTTCAACAAATTCCTCGATGCCGACCTCTGTATTCAGTGTGGTAGCTGTCACTACGCATGTCCGGTAGTAGAAGTGAACGAAGACTACTTCGGACCTGCGGCGTTCGTTGCCGCTTACCGCTTTACGGTCGATACACGTGATGAGGCGGGCGAAGAGCGTCTGGAGCTAACAGCCCAAATGGGTCAGGGTGTATGGGACTGTGTGAAGTGTTTCGAGTGTGCCGAAGCGTGCCCCAAAGAGATCAACCCTATCGAGAAGATCACCAAGCTTCACAACCTCCAGTTCGAGAAGAAGGTGGCAGTAAGCAATGTCGCTACACGTCACGCAGAAGGGTTCGTACGAAGTATCAAGAGACACGGATTCCTTGACGAAGCGGATATCGTCATCTACTCCGAAGGCTACCTTGGTATGTACAAACACCTCAAAACAGCGGTCAAAATGCTCAAAGCCGGTAAGATCCACTGGCAAGACTCTCTACCATTCGTAGATAACGTACCAAAATCCAAAAACCTCAGTGAGATCCAGAAACTCATTGAAATTTCACAAACGAACAAACTGTAAGGAGCCATGATGAGTAACCTAAAATATGCACTATTTACCGGATGTACTGCAAAGCAGTCAACGCCAGAGCTTCTCTCATCTACCCTTGCAGTAGCGGAGAAACTGGGTATTGAGATCACCATCCTAGAAGAGGCAAGCTGTTGTGGTGCAAGCCACCTTCAAGACTTTGACGAGTTCCTTGCACACGTACTTAACGCACGTAACATCTGTTATGCAGAGAAGCTTGGCATGACGATGATCACCATCTGTAACACCTGCCAGCTCAACTCTGCCATGACCAAACATGCACTCGACACCGACCCTGAGCTTAAAGCACGTGTCAATGAGAAACTCGCAGAGGTCGGACTTGAGTACAAAGGGACAAGCGAGATCAAACACTTCCTCTACGCACTCATTGAAGATTACGGATTGGAGAAGATCAAAGATCAGGTCAAAGTACCGCTTAGCCAGTTCAACATCGCACCGTTCTACGGCTGTCACAATATCAGACCATCCGAGCTTCACCACAATGTCAACGGTGGAGAGAACCCGTACAACCCAACCTCACTCGACCAGCTCATCGAAGCACTTGAGGGACATCCGGTAGATTACGACCACAAGAACAAGTGTTGTGGTTTCCACGTAGAGCTTCAAGCCAACCATACGTCAGAAGTACTCGCAGGGAACGCGATGGTCGATGCTATCGACAACAATGCCGACCTGATGGTTACACCGTGTCCACTTTGTCACCTTAAAATGGATACCTACCAAGATGACATCGGTCATGTCATCGGTCGTGACGTAGAACTTCCTGTACTGCATATGCCGCAAATGGTAGCTTTGGCGCTTGGATGTACCGAAAAAGAGATCGGTCTGAACTTCCACGTGCAAAAAGCAACACAGATCTACAGCGAAGCACAAAACTAAAAGCGCGCGCTTTGCGCCGCTTCATACTCCCCTACCATCCTCAAACCTCTTTTCGCTATAATACCCTCATGATAGAGACACTCCAAAAACGACCCTTTTCACTCGTACTCTCAGGCGGCGGTGCACTCGGCATTGCACACCTTGGCGTACTGCACGACATGGAGGCGCATGCCCTCACCCCCTCCGAGATCATCGGCACAAGTATGGGCGGTATTATCAGTGCGCTCATTGCCATTGGACTCAAAGAGCGTGAGATATACCAGCACATACAGCGTTTTGTCAAAGTTTCCAACTGGATCAAGTTCTCTTTTAGCGGGAACGCCATTGTAGAAAATGACAAGATCGCTCAAATATTCGAACAGCTCTTTGGCAACCGTACGATGAACGAGACAAAGATCCCGCTCAAGATCATCGCTACCCATCTTAAGAGCGGAGACAAACGGGTTTTTTCCGCTAAAGACAGCCATATTCTCATCAAAGATGCCGTACTAGCCACCATGGCGATACCGGGTGTCTTTGAAGAGCATACCATTGACGAAGAGGTCTATGCCGACGGCTTCTTGTGTGAGAATCTCGGTCTTCTTGAAGCTGAACACCATACGGTATTGGCCGTCGATGTACTGGGACGAGGATCGTTCGAAGCGGAACTTCCCAACAACTTCTTTAAAACACAAAATGTACTGGAGATGTTCGAACGCTCCATGCGACTGCTCATCTACAACCAAAGCCGTACGGCACTGTCGCTCTCCAAAAAAAATATCATGCTCATTGAGCCCGACACAAGTGAATTCTCCACCTATCAGTTCCATAAATATGAACGCATACGCCAACAAGGATTGGGACTGCTATGAGACGCTACTACCCAAAACTGCTTGTGACACTGCAATTTGGACTCATCTTGTTTATAACACTCTACACACTGCTTTGCGGCTCTTTTTCGCTTCTTGGTACACTTGTTTTCAGTGTGGGTGCAGTCATTGGCATGTGGGCGATCAGACACAACCGACCGGACAACTTCAACATTGTTCCGGAGCTTAAAGAGGGGTGCTGTCTGGTCACTACCGGTATCTACCGCTATATCCGCCACCCGATGTATACATCAGTCATGCTGATGGCGCTGGGAGTTCTTCTCTTTAAGCCTGATCTTACAAACACTCTTATGTGGGGAGCACTCGTTACCGTGCTCTATCTTAAAGCTAACAGAGAAGAGAACCTCTGGATAACACACGATCCTACCTATATCACATATAAAAAACAGACTAAGTACTTCATCCCCTACATTCTATAAAGGTGCACCATGATCACGAACGGATACCTCTACCTTGCTCTACTAAGCTTCATTACCGCACTCATCGTCTTTACGGAAAAACGAACCAAACATCCGCTCTTTAGCTATCTTCCTTCCATTGTTATTCTCTACTTTACGATCATGCTGCTTTCAACCCTTGGGCTCTGGCAAAAGAGTGAGGAGATCACTGCTGTATACAAAACACTCAAAAGCAACCTGCTTCCTGCGATGATCTTCTTGATGCTGCTCTTAGCGGATATACGGGAGATATTCAAACTCGGAAAAAAGATGCTCTTAACCTTTTTTCTGGCATCACTTAGCATTGCACTTGGGTTCATTGGTATGTTCTTGCTCTTTCATACAACATTCGGAGCCGATTCATGGAAAGCCTTTGCCGCACTCTCCGGCTCATGGATGGGCGGTACGGGGAATATGGTTGCTATTCAAGGGGCGTTGAACTTGCCTGATAGCGCTATGGGCTATACCCTGCTTATCGACTCCATCGACTACGCTATCTGGGTGATGATACTGCTCGCACTCGTCCCATTTGCCAAACGCTTCAACCGTTGGAGTGGTGCGAATACCGACATTATCGATGAAGTGGGAGAGAGACTGGCAAAAAAGGAGGCAGACCGAAGCACTATGAACTTCCAATCTGTCAGCATACTTCTTGCCGTTGCTTTTGCACTCTCTTTCTTCGCTCAATATCTTGCAAGCTTCCTTCCTACAACCTCATTTCTAACCCACATAACATGGGTTGTCATTATCGCGACCGTTGCAGGGATCGCAGGGGCAATGACACCGATTGCAAAACTCGGCGGTGCGTCACAGCTTGGAACGGGCATGCTCTACATCATCGTTGCACTCATCGCTTCACGAGCAAACTTTTCGGAGCTTACCCAAGCCCCGCTCTACATTACGGCCGGATTTGTGATCATTCTGATTCATGTGCTTATCATGGTGGTTTTTGCCAAACTCTTCAAGCTTGATCTCTTCTCTTTAGGAGTTGCTTCTTTGGCGAACATCGGCGGAGTGGCATCCGCACCTATTCTTGCTTCTGCCTACTCCAAGGCGCTCATCCCCATCGGTGTACTGATGGCGATGATGGGCTACATCATCGGAACGTTCGGAGGCTTAGCGGTGGGAAAAGTGCTGGAGATGATCGCCTTAAACTAGATGCTTATCGATCGTAACGAAGATACCCGCTCTCTCTTGTTCGATTCCCTCTGCGAGTACGATCGTCATAGTTTCGGTCGTTCTCCTCTTCATATCTTCTTCGTGTACGGGTACGCTCACTGATTCTGTCTCTGCCATCCCTGTATGTTCTCTCTTTCGTTCTTGTGCGCGCATGGGTTCGATCTCTGTCGGCACTGTAAGGTCTTCTCTCTTTATAGGTACCGGTATGGCGGATCGGCCGTTCTCGGGTTCGGGCAGTGTCGTGTGAACGTGTACGCACTCTGTTTCTATGCTCATACTCACTTCGATTACGGTAATATCCATACTCTCCCGACCTTGCACGGTAGCGTCGACCATTATGGTAACGGTAGCCATCTTTATAGTAGTACCCACCATGATATCGATGTCTGTTATGGTAGTAGTATCCATTATGGTAGCGACCGCCGTAATAGTAATGGCGTCCGTCATAGTAGTATGGTCTATCGTAGTAGTAAGGATGATCATAGACCAATGCCGTACCTACCGCTCCTACTCCCATGCCCGTCACAAATGCCTGCTCTTGCGGGGTACACCCCGTAAAAAACACCAAAGAGAGTGCCACTGCACCCAATTTCAGTGTGGTATATCTCATTCTCTTATCCTCCATAATGATATGTGTGTAGTATAAAGTAAAATCGTGTGAAGATCGTGTCTAAGCCAAAAATATTGTATGGTATACTATATATTACGCTATAATATGCTTTATAATCACCATTTCGAGGAAGTACATACAATGAGAACAAAAAGAGTTTTAGTGGTTGATGATGTTCAGTTCAACCTTGATTATGCATGTGAGATCATAGAGTCGCTCAATAAAAAGTATAACACCAATATCCTTGTAGAGACGGCTCAATCTGTCAAAGAGGCACTAGATAAGATCATTACCTATGATCCTTACGATGGAATGATCGTCGATATGAACCTCACTGACGGTACAGGTACCGACATTGCCAAAGCGGCACTTAAGAAGAGTGAAAGCACCCGTATTGCCGCATTGACCATCTATCCGAGCAAATATGAGGATGAGAAGTGTTTCTTCGACCTCTTTTTGAAAAAACCACTCTCCCCTTCCGAATACCGCGAAGGGTTGAAACACCTTTTGTATATCGACTAACTTCCAAGGAGTTACGATGGCTTTAACCCAAGAGCAACAAGATGAGATCGCAAAAAAAGAGACCTATCTTCAGGAAAAAGCAACACTTGTGAAAAAACGAAAATCACTTCTGAACACACTTGAAGAAGCCGAGAGCGATATGGAGGAAGGGCTTATCCAAGAAGAGCGTGAAGCACTGGCGACAAAGATCAAAGCCCTTGCTTCCAAATTGCGCCAGATCGAGGAGTGGGAAACCCTCGCCTAGATGAAGATCGTCTCCGTTCATACCACCCTTCTCAAAGCACCCCTTAAAACCCCTTTTGTCACGGCACTGCGCCGTGTCGAAGCACTGGAAGACCTTGTGGTCGTTATCACCTGTGACAACGGTATGATCGGCTACGGAGAAGGTGCTCCCACTCCACAGATCACCGGCGAGACCATCGGTTCGATACAGGCAGCCATCGACTACATTACACCCCACCTGTTAAATAGATCACTCGATGATTTTGAACATCTCATTTGGATCGTTCATCAAACCATCGTTAAGAACACCACGGCAAAATCGGCTTTGGAGATCGCGCTTTATGATCTTAAAGCACAAGCGGCACAACAACCGCTCTATCGTATGCTCGGCGGTACACAAACGAAGTTTTGTACAGACATCACCATCAGCATGAACCCCACAGAAGTGATGATAGCTGATGCTCAAAAAGCACTCTCCTTGGGCTATGACACCCTCAAGATCAAGATCGGAGAATCTCCTAAAGCAGATGCAGAGCGTACCCTTGCCATCGCCAAAGCCCTTCCCTCACACATTACGCTGCGCCTTGATGCCAATCAAGGATGGTCGGCAAAAGAGAGTGTTTTACTGCTGCAACAACTTGAAGCCGAAGGGATCGTAGCAGAGTTTATCGAACAGCCTGTACCCGCAGATGATACGGAGGGACTCAAATATATCCGTCAACGGGTCAAGACCCCCATACTGGCAGACGAGTCGGTCTTTTCGCTTAAAGATGCCAAAACCCTGCTGGAGATGGAAGCAGTAGACTACCTGAACATCAAACTGGCAAAGACAGGCGGCATATCGCAGGCATTGGCATTGGCAGACTTGGCAAAAAGCTACGATGTCAAGTGCATGATAGGCTGTATGCTTGAAGGCCCGATCTCCGTAGCCGCAGGAGTGCATGTAGCCTCAGCCAGAGCCAACACCATCACCATGCTCGACCTCGATGCGGTCGCTCTGCTTGCTTCCCATCCTGCACACAGTGACATTGTGTTTGATGAGAGTCATATTGCGCTTGGTGATGCAGTGGGGTTGGGCGTTAGGCTGTAGATTTTTTCATATCTCCTGATATATAAAGGCGGACTGAGTCATTACTCACTCCAATCCCAGCTCTTTAGCCAAATACTCCCCCGTATACGAACCTGTCTCTTTGTACTCCGCTGCCAATCTCTCAGGTGTTCCTTCGGCAATGATCAATCCGCCTTTGTTCCCGCCTTCTGGCCCCATATCGACAATGTAGTCGGCATTTTTGATCATATCGAGGTTGTGTTCGATCACCACGACAGAGTTGCCAAGGTCGACTAGATGGTGCAGTACGCCTGTGAGTCTGTCCACATCGGCAAAGTGCAGTCCCGTGGTAGGCTCGTCTAGAATGTAAAGTGTGCGCCCCGTATCTTTACGACTCAGCTCCTTACTTAACTTGATACGCTGTGCTTCTCCCCCTGAGAGGGTCGTGGCGTTCTGCCCAAGGGTGATGTAGTCAAGCCCTACGGCTTTGAGTGTAGAGAGCTTGGAAGCAATGGCAGGAATGGCTTTGAAGAACTCCAGCGCCTCCCCTACGCTCATTGCCAACACATCGGCAATGGACTTGCCTTTGTAGAGCACTTCAAGCGTCTGTGCGTTGTAGCGGGTACCGTGACACGCATCACATTCCACCAGCACATCAGGCAGGAAGTGCATCTCGATCTTGATCTGCCCGTCTCCCTGACACTTCTCACAGCGTCCGCCTTTGACGTTGAACGAAAAACGCCCTATTTTGTAGCCTCTTAGCTCCGCCTCTTTGGTCTGAGCAAAGAGCTTACGGATCTCATCCATGATCCCCGTATAGGTGGCAGGGTTGGAACGTGGCGTACGACCGATGGGGCTTTGGTCGAGGTAGATCACCTTATCCAGTCTCTCCAGCCCGTTGATCTCCACACCGTCAACTTTGTTGACCTTCCTGGCATGGTTAAGCAGTTCACGCGCTACAGGAAGAAGCGTCTGCAAGATGAGTGAGCTTTTCCCGCTTCCGCTTACGCCGGTAATGCAGACAAAATTGTGCAGCGGTATTTTCGCGTCAAGATTGCTGATGTTGTTAAGCGTGACATTCTTGATCTCTATCCAGTGCTCCTGCTGACGTGCGTGCAGATAGCTGATCTCCTTTTTGCCGTTAAGGTACTGTGCCGTTAGGGTCTTGGCTTTAAGCAGCTTCTTCTGATCTCCTGCAAAAACCACCTCCCCGCCGTACGCACCCGCGCCCGGACCGATATCGACAATGTAGTCTGCCGCCATAATGGTCTCTTTGTCATGTTCAACCACGATGACGGAGTTGCCTTTCTCCTTAAGAGAGTTGAGTGTACGAATAAGCTTCATCGTATCACGCTCATGCAATCCGATGCTGGGCTCGTCAAGCACATACATCACCCCTGTCAAGCCCGAACCAATCTGTGATGCAATACGGATACGCTGCGCCTCACCGCCGGAGATGGTACGCGCATCACGGCTGAGAGTGATGTAGCCAAGTCCCACATCATAGAGGAAATAAAGCCGCTCTTTGATCTCTTTGAGGATCGACTCTGCGATCTGCTTCTGCTGGTCACTCAAGTGCGAAAAGTTCTTTCCGTCAGCAAAGTAGGCATAGGATTCTTCGATGGGCATATCTATAATGTCGGCAATATTATGCCCTTCTATCTTGACTGCCAGTGAGCGTGGACGCAGACGGTGTCCGTTACACTTGTCACACACCTTCTCGGTCATGTATTCGCTCATGTCCTTCTCATCTTTAAACATATCGTGCGCGAACTTTACGACTCCGGGCCACTCACGCTTGAGCTTGTGACGTTTCCATGTAAAGTCCACCGTGCCACCGTTTCCGTAGAGGATGGCTTTTTGTTCATGGCTCTCCAGCTCTCCGTAGGGCTTTTTGATATCGATGCTGTTTTGCTCACAAAAGGCGTTGAGGAACTTGGTGTAGTAGCTCTTGTTGAAGCCGTACATGATCTTCACCGCACCCTTCTCGATGCTCAGTTCAGGGTCAATAACCTTTTTGAGGTCTATCGCATAGCGGATACCCAGCCCGTCACAGGCAGGGCACGCCCCTTTGGGCGAGTTGAACGAGAAGCTTACAGGCTCCAGCGGTTCAAATGAGATCTTACAATCAAAACAGGCAAGGTGTTCGGAGTAGTGGTAGTCCTTACGCTCAAGCCCCAACTCCTCATGGTTGAGCACCTCGATCTCCATCTCTCCGTAACTCTCTTTAAGCGCCTTTTCCACATCCTGCCCTATCCTGTCACGGCTCTCCTCCTTGACCACCACACGGTCGATGACCACTTTGATGGTATGTTTCTTTGTCTTAGAGAGTTCTATCTCATCATCGAGCCTGACCATCACGCCGTCTATCATCGCACGTACATACCCCTTGTGACGCAAAGACTCCAGCATATCGGCAAAGGTACCCTTCTTCTCTTTAACCAGCGGTGCCATAATGACCAGCTTCGCACCTTCGGGAAAACGCAGCACCTCTTCGATGATATCTGCCGCACTCATTGAAGAGATAGGCTTACCGCACTCATGGCAGTGCTGTACACCTACACGGGCAAAGAGCAGACGCAGATAGTCGTAGATCTCAGTGATCGTTCCTACCGTAGAACGCGGATTTTTAGAAGTGGTCTTCTGATCGATGGCAATGGCAGGGGTCAACCCCTCGATCTTGTCTACATCGGGCTTTCCAACACGCCCGAGGAACTGACGCGCATAGCTTGAGAGCGACTCGATGTAGCGTCGCTGTCCCTCGGCATAAAGTGTAGAAAATGCCAGTGTCGATTTACCAGAACCTGAAATTCCTGTAATAACCACCAATTCATTTTTCGGAATGGAGATATCGATATTTTTCAGGTTGTTCTCTTTCGCACCGTAGACGTGGATCATATCCTGTTTTTTTGCCATGTTTTCACTTGCCTTACTGTAAAAATTAATCGCAGATTATACCATAAATGCGGGGAGGAAAGTAAATAAGTGTGAAATTGTGAGAAAAGAAGAAGAGGTCTAAAAGAACATCTTCTTCACAAGCATGCCAAGCGCAAGCAGATAGAGTGCCATCAGTGCCGTTTTATGGTTCTTCGATGTTACATGGTCTTTGAGCCAAATACCGCCAAAGACACCGACGAGTGAGGCTACTGCCACGATCAGCCCGTTGTTGAAATCTATCGTTCCCGTACTTAAACGGCTAATCATCCCCGCAACGGAAGAGAAGACCACAAAGAAAAGCCCCGCGCTGACTGCTTTTTTGATGGGATAGTGCAGCAGTCCAACTAAAATAGGCGTAAGGATAATAGAGCCTCCAACCCCTAAGGTAATGGAGAAGATACCGATCATCAAACCGATGGCAAAGAGCACCCCTTTGTTCAAACTCTTTGTCTGGGAGTCATCTTCATGGTGTGCGGAGAAGTAGAGCCTGAAAAGTGCAAAAAGAAGCAAGCCCAAAAAGAGCATCTGCAAAACACTGTCAGGGATGCCTTTTGTTACCAAACCGCCAATGTAACCACCGACAAATCCACCCAGGCCAACAAATATCCCCTCACCTACGATCAGTGAACCTTTACGGTAGTTCAGGTAAGAGCCGTAAATGGAGCTAAAGACCATCTGAATGATCGATATCCCGATCGCATCTTTAATATCAAACCCGATCGCCAAAAGTACCGGCACAAGGATCATCCCCCCGCCGATCCCAAAGAAACCGGACATCGTCCCGATAAATATACCCACTAAAATCAACTCTATGAACATGACGGACACTCCCAAAAATAAATGTGCGATTATAGCGTATTTCTATCATAAAGAGCTATTGCGTCACAAGGGAGATACACATAAAAAAGATAAAATCGCAAAAAGAATGAAAGAGAGGAATAACGCTATACATTAACTTTAGAATAGCAAAAAGGAGGAAAATCCAATATTATAACTTGTCAAATTGACAAATAGCAATAAATTGGTTAAAATGACAACTATGAAAACCCAACACAAACACTTTGAATCATTGCTCAAAGCAAAAGGCATCAGCAAAAAAGCATTTTCCGCCTATAGCAGTATTCCCTACTACACCGTTGCCGGCTGGAAAAAGTCGGGTCAAGTTCCCGCCTATGCGATGAAATTGCTTGAACACATGCCCTCAGCCAAAGAGCAAGTGAGTGCCGGTGAACTTCTTGAAGCAGGTTTGCCCAAGGCGATCCTTTGGAACAACGACCCCAAAAAGAAGGTGCCTGTCGATATTTTCATTGTCGCCACGCTTGAGAGAGCGTATAACGATTTTGTCGTAGAGAAGCTGGCGGCGTTTTTTGGCAATGAGCGGATCTTGTCTGCACTGCTCAAATATAAAGACCGTGTGAGTGACAGACTCATAGAGAAAGTAACTACCTATCTACAAGCGTACAAGAGTGCTGCATGATCAACCCTCAAACTAAAGCTCTGCTTGAGGTATTTTCTCGTATTGAACTTTTTACCGAGCATCAAGCAATCTTGATAGGTGGTACAGCTTTGGCATATCACCTGGGACATCGGGAAAGTTTTGACTTGGATATATGCTTTCCTTTTTCCGATACACTGCCGAAACTCGATTTTTTAGATGCTTTTGAAGAAGTCACTCCTCTGGAATTCGACAGAGCCATCATTGATACCGCTATCAACGAAGGCGGCGATATTACCAAAGTGATGCAGCGATACATCATCAACGGGGTCAAAGTTGACTTTGTCGTCAATCCCTCAAGTAACATCTATGAGAGCGAAATACTCCAAAATGACAAATTGACCAAGTTGGGTACACTATGCATCGCTTCAGTTGATAGCATCTTCAAACTCAAATCTCTCCTGCTGCTTGATCGAAACAAGATCCGGGATCTCTATGATGTCGTTTATATGCTCAAAAATTGTGGCTTTAGCGGCAAGGATCTGATTGAGACCATCATATACTATCGCATCACCTATCAGCCTCAGTATATCATCGATTTGATTAAGGCGAAAAAAGAGGATCCTTTTGATTATGAGGGGATCAAAAATGCTGTGATGAAAAATAGCGAATACCAAAATCTCAAAAAAACACTGTTACAAATATTAAAGGAAACAGCATGAAAATACGGGTCTATTACGAAGATACCGACGCGGGCGGTATTGTTTACCATGCCAACTACCTGAAGTTTTGTGAGAGGGCGCGCTCGGAGGTTTTTTTTCAGAAAGGGATGATGCCCACAGAAGATGATGAGAGTGGATTTGTGGTCAAGCATATTGAGGCTGACTTTAAAGGGAGTGCAAAGTTGGGTGATACCCTTCACGTCCAGACGAAGGTCATCACACTGAAGAGAAGTTCGGCACTCTTACTCCAAGAGGTCTTTAAAGAGGCGCAGATACTTTTTTCGATGAAGGTACAGCTTGTCTATATGGCAAAGGGACGTATAAGCCGTATTCCTGAGAAGTTCATACCGCTCTTCACCCCTCTGCTCATTAACGATTGAGCCAGTAGATCAGACTCGGAAGGTTCTCAATACCGATATAGAAGAAGTTATCATCGATGACATTTCCGTACCGATGCACATAGGTAAAGCGTAAAATATCCATCAAGTCGATATAGAAGTTCATACCCAGTGCCGTATCACGGTCATAGAAAGCACCTTCTATATTTCCAAAACCACTTACACCGCCACCGAATTTCACGAAATCATCGAACTCCGAAAAGGTGTTAAGGTCAAGCCGTACGAAATCGCCTCCCTCATCGTGGAAGTTATAAGAAGGCTTGATCTCCAAACCGTTGAGGAATCCCATTTTACGGTACCAGTAGGCTTCATACGCCAGACTCAGCCCTCCATTGACCGTATCGGTCGATATCTCCGTAGGAAGAAAACGCAACAGTGTGCGCATGGTCTCGTTCTCTTTGTCGTGCGGTGCATTGATAGGCAAGATATCCCACCCATGCTTCTCTTTCAAGAATGTACTTCCCGCCCAAGCTGCGATGCTGATACCTTTTGCAACCGGTTCATAATCGGGGTAAACTTCAGCCCTCTCGTTCTCCAGTGTTGTAATACGGTTGACGATATAGCGAAGCGGTCGCTTTGCCCAATCGTCGACATCTTTTCTTGCATAGGCCAGAAAAGAGTTCTTCTTGACCGGAAGATAACGCATATCGAGCTTGGAGATAAATACTTTGAACTCATCATTGCTGTAACGCTTCGCATCAGGCTCTTCAAGATCAAAAGCGTAATAGATCGCTGCATAACGATTGTTCCTATCGGGTATACCTATGTGAAACTCCGTACGTTTGAAGAAGGTATATGCCGTGTAAGCCTCTTTATCTTTATCTATTCCCAGTGAATGCATGATCGTATCCATCACTTCTACTTGACTCTTGTCTTTGTAGAGCCCTTGTTTCTGAAGCTTCAAGGCAAGGTGGTAGATCGCATCGTAAACCCCGACATGATAGTCGTAGAGGCGGAAGTTCTTATCCATAAATGCTCCAAAATGCTCCAAAAAACCTGCCGTAAGCGGATGGTAGCGAGAAGAGATGATCAATTTACGTTCAGGGTGCCCTCTGAAGTGCTGGTTGATCGCCTGATAGAGCTTCATCTGCTGAAATATCTCCAAAGAGTTGGTCAATGGTCCGGCACTGGAAGTAAGAAAACCAATAGGCGGTTCCTCTTTCTCATCCTCTTGGGTATACTTTTCTTTACGCATATTACTTGGGTCCATAAAGAGAAAAAGCCTCGCTTTGGGGTTTAACTCCGTTGCCAGTTGCAAAGGAACGTTATCGTAAGCACCCCCGTCCATGAAATAGTGTGAGCGTACCTTTCCTTTGTAGCGGTAGGTCAGTTTCACCTGCTGGAACGCACCGGGAAAAGCAGAAGAAGCAAAGAGCACATCAACCACCTTACGGTAATCTTTCTCAATACCCGGAATGGCGATATGGAAATTGGTACTCTCTTTAGGCATCTCTTTGTTGTCTATCTCCACCTTTCCTCCTTTGACACGGAAGGTGAAAGGTACGGAGAAATTCTGGTTCTTGATCTTGATACCCTGAAAATCCTCGACGATCGGAGTGACTTTCGTTACAGCAAACCCCATCGGCACTTCACACCCATCCTCAAAGACAGGTTTGCTCATATGATCCATGATACGTGCTGCTTTCTGTTTGAGCACACGCCTGCTAAAGAGCGTACTTTTATTATGAGGATCCCTTCCTTTAATAATAAGATCTTCGATCCCCAAATTGACCCATGTCTCATAAAAGAGGTTATTATCAACCTCGTTCTCATAAGGAACTGTAGGCTTTTGGCACCAATACATTGCCGTAAGCAATGCATTGATAGACCCTGCCGAAGCACCGGAGACAGAACGTAGAGTCGGATGAAGCAGGCTCTTTTGTGACTTGATCTTGGCAAGCGCCTTCAGCATCGCCCAGTTATAACCTGACTCGTATGCTCCCAAACTCACACCACCACTGATGACCATCGAAAAGTCTATGGGTTGCTGTGGTGTTTTCGCAGTCAAAAGCGTGCTTGCCAACAATAGTGCCAATGTTACTTTTTTATATCGCATCTCTCCCCCTCAGATCGTTTAAACAAAGTGGTAAGCACCCTCGTGCCACCGTAAAGCACGGGCATGGCATATACCATCTTCGACCTCATAGACCCATGCACCCTCATGCCCTTCCATAGTCGCACTCCCCGCGCAATAGAGTGGAATGTCGACCTCAGGCACTTCGACTTTATAGGTACGATGGATATGCCCAAAGAGGATCGCCCCCTTTTTAATAGGGCTACAACAGCGTAAAAAGTCATCGGCATTGTGAAGTCCGTGCAGTTTCTTATCGGGCATACCGTTCGCCAACCTCGGCGCATAGTGTGTCATGACAAAGATAAAACGCTCTTTAATGCGTACATCTTGCAACAAGAGTTCAAATGCCTCCAGCTGGATGGTAGAGATATGCCCATCCGAACGCCATGGGTAGGGGTTGGGCTTGGCACTGTTAAGTGCCACAACGGCAATATCGTCACCAATAAGCCGCACCAACGGATAGTGCCCTCCCCGGCAATATTCGGGCAGATCGTTCTGTAGTACCGAACAGAACTGCTCGGCAAAACGGTAGTGGCTGTTACCTTCATGCACATAGATATCATGGTTCCCCGGAACCGTCAGGTAACGCTGCGGCGGATGCATCATCGGATCGACCAGTTCACGCGCCACACGAAGCTCATGCTCCAGCCCCAATGCGGTATAATCACCCGTATTGATCACCACATCGATGTCATTCTCTTCTTTAAAACGCACCATAGCCGCCATCTTCTCTTCTACTTCATCAAAGTAGCTTGCACGCCCTCTAAGCAGATTGATCGCCCCTACAGCTCGTTTACTGAACCACTTTTTCCACTGCATATGGCGCACAAGCGCTCCTACGTGGATATCACTGAAGTGCAAAATACGCACAGGCTTGCTCACTGGCTTCACGATACCCCTTTAAGCATCTTCTCGATCGCAAAACGCAAACGCTGCTGCATCTGCTTTTGTGGCAAATGCTTCGCTTCGGCTTCAGCTGTTGCAACACGCAGTACCTCTCCACTCTTGGCATCGATAAGCAAAATGAGCAGTGCCGCATTCCCATGCTTGGCTACCATCTCTTTTCCTTTGGCGTTCAAGTGTGCTTTGGCAGCCTCGTCACTGCTACCACCGATATAGGCGACATAGAAGTCCGGATGCTTCGATGTCGTCTTTTTCCCATGTTTTTGCAACGATTCGTTGATCAAAAGCTCAATACTCTGTGCCACCTTCTGATCCCCATAACGGTCTGCTTGTGAGTGGCTCTTGGCAACGACACCGCTCTCTTCAATGAACTGATAGGTCTTATAGGCTGAGAGATTCGCTTTGGGATCACTCTCTTGTGTCACATGGATGTCACTGGTGGAGACACATCCGTTCACACCGCCTAAAAGCATACTGAGTACAAGTGTACTTTTGATGATCGATCTCACTGTTCCTTCTCCTTGGTTGTTCTTGGTTTGGCATAGAAAGTAATGGAGCGTATGAACGCCTTTGCTCCGCCTATGGTATCTTTGGTATTCATTTGGAACCCATACGCGACCACCGGCGGGGTGGGCTTACCAAAAGCCTCTTGGAACGTCCCCTCGATATCAAAGCGTGTCCTTACCCGCCCCTTTTTGTTCGATACACAGTAGTAGCGTCCTGACTGACGGTAAAGTTTCCCTAGATATACCTTCCCACGCTTCTCCTTTTGACCGATGAAAGGCCCGAGAAAATAGGGTGCTTTTTTGGTAAAAGGAATACCGCTTGAGAACTTTTTGGTTCCCAATGCGATCAGTGCACCTAATGCCAACCGATTATTGCCATGCTCCCAATCCGCACCTTTGGGAAACTTCTCCACACCCCAGTCTATGACAACCGAAGCAACATTCTCCAAAGGTTTTTTAAAGCGTACGCCCACAATGCCCGCATAGGTACCATCCGTTGAGAGTTCCAAACGTCCTTGGTCAATACGGGGATGGAGCTTGTCGGCATCGAGCAAGAGCTCAAAACCCTTTGAAGCCAAGCGCTGTTTTACATCACCGTCAGGAAGAGTGGAGAAGTCCATACGGTAAAGTACCCTCCCTTCTCCCCACAAAGAGAGTGACAAAAGCCCTAAAAACAACACTTTTTTCATCGCTATTGCTCCTTATGCTCAGATGCACAAGTATAGCCAATATCCTCTTACAGATATTGCTACTCTAAACTTTTTAGACTATAATAAACGGACGATAGCCCATCAATCAAGCAGGTTTTCATGAATCTTTCAAAATCCCTCTACCATACACTACTTGTCTCTACGCTACTGGTAATGCTTGAGGGGTGTGCCCCTGCGAACAACCCCCCTGCCCCTACCATAAAGACACCCAATGAAGACACTGTGGTAGCTACGACACCGCTTCATACATATCTGCACTGTACCGACAAACCTTTGGGAACGAGAGGATCCGCTTTCTACCCCTTGGCAGACCCCTATGATGCTCTGGCTGCCCGCCTCTTTTTGATCGATCACGCACAAAAGCGTATCGACGTGCAGTACTATATTTACGAGAATGACCACATAGGAAAACTCTTCTCCGCACATCTGCTTCAAGCAGCACAAAGAGGGGTGAAGGTACATCTGCTTCTTGATGATATCAGTACAACCGGAAAAGATGAAGCACTCGCGACCCTTGCCCATCATCCCAATATCACGCTTAAGCTCTTTAATCCCAATAAACTCCGTCGCACATTCCGAAATCTGGCACTACTGCTCGATGTCAACAGACTTGGCAAACGGATGCACAATAAAGCGTTGATCGTTGACGATCAAGCTGCGATCATCGGTGGGAGGAACATCGGCGATGTCTACTTTGCTTCGAACAAAGAGGTTCTCTTTTTAGACTACGACATCCTAGCTACTGGGCATGTTGTCAAAGAGATCGCATCGGCATTCAAGCTCTATTGGGAAAGTCCACAGTCACATGATGCCAAAGATATCTTTGGAGATCTGCAAGTAGAAGAGAAGTACCGTCAAGTCCGGATGGAACTTGCCCACTACCTAGAGAGATTCACAAAAAGTAAAACGGCAAAAGCAATCGCACAGTCGGCCTTTAGCAAAGCCTTATCACGACACACACTATGCCTTAGTGTTGCAAAAGAGACACATCTCTTCTATGACCACCCAAACAAAGTGATCACAGACGAGAACGACAACCGCTTCCACATCTCGAAGCAGATTGACAGCAATCTGAAAGATGTGCACCACTCCCTCTTGATCCTCTCACCCTACTTCATTCCCAGCAAGCGCATGATGAAAGAGCTTGCTCTCCTTCGAAAAAAAGGTGTTGAGATAACGATCATCACCAACTCTTTAGCCTCTACCGATGTCTTTCCCGTCTATAGCGGCTACCAATCCTACATTCGATCACTCGTTACCATAGGTGTTCACCTCTATGAGCTTAAGCCAAACAGCCTGCAGCGTGTCAAACGGGCAAAAAAGCTACTGCCAAAGAGCATCAAAGCATCACTACATACCAAAATGGTCATTATCGATAACGACAGGCTCATTATCGGTTCTGCCAATATCGACCCCCGCTCGGACAAGCTCAATACCGAACTTGTCCTGATCATCCGTTCCACCACACTCGCCGGCACTCAGAAACGTGCCTTGATCTCACTGATCAAACCTCAAATACTCTACAAAGTGACATGGAAACGGTTTAAAGATGAAGAAGATGGACACATCTATAGCGGTCCGGCATGGGAAAGTGTTGAGGGGAATAATAGTGTTACCTATGAGTACCCACCCAAAGCACCCCTCTGGAAACGCATCGGTGCGGATATCCTTTCGCTCTTTCCTATCAAGGGGTATTTATAGCCGTATTGAACTTTGCCATCTTCTTAATGGCTGTTCATGACTCGAAAGAAGTTGGGAGTGCTATTTGAAAGACGTGCGGCATTCCTTCATAGAGATCGAGCTTTACATCCACTCCGATCTTCTGTATGGATAGCATATGAAAATAGTATATAGGCGGTAAATAGTGTACGTAACAACATAACTTCTCCCTTTAGAATACTGTAGGGTCATTGTAGCGTTTCGTTACTTTAAAAAAGAAAAGGGATAAAAAAGAAAGTGGTGACAGAAGCACATATCAAGTGCTTCTGCAACCGCTAAAGCAGAGATTACTTCACCATCGCCTCAAGTTCTTCTTTAGAGACTTGGTTGAAGTTGAGGTATTTATAGACGCTCTCTTTGTTCTCGTCTGTGATCTTTCTGTTCATGATCTCAAGGTACTCCTCTTTTGTCGGGAGGCGTCCAAGTAATGCAGCAACCGCAGCGACTTCCGCAGAACCAAGATAGACTTGCGCGCCTTTACCAAGACGGTTGTCGAAGTTTCTTGTCGATGTGGAGAATACGATCGTATTGTCACCTACACGCGCCTGGTTACCCATACAGAGTGAACATCCAGGGATCTCCGTTCTAGCACCTGCTGTACCGAAGATAGAGAAGTAACCCTCTTCGATCAACTGTTTCTCATCCATTTTGGTCGGTGGTGCGATCCAGAGTTTAGACTTCACTGCACCCTCACCCTTAAGTACTTCACCAAGCGCTCTGAATAGACCGATATTAGTCATACAAGAACCGACGAACACTTCATCGATCTTCTCGTTCGGACGGTTCGGATCGGCAAGGATCTCAGAAAGAGTTGCAACATCATCCGGATCGTTCGGACATGCCAAGATAGGCTCAGTGATCTCATTAAGATCGATCTCGATGACCGCTGCATATTCCGCATCTTCGTCACGCTCAAGAAGTTCAGGATTTTTGATCCACTCTTTCATCTTCTCGGCACGTCTTCTTAGTGTCTCTTTATCTTCATACCCTTGTTCGATAAGCTCTTCGATAAGAACGATGTTAGACTCAAGATACTCGATGATAGGCTCTTTGTTCAACTTAACCGTACATGCCGCCGCCGAACGCTCTGCTGATGCATCCGAAAGTTCGAACGCCTGTTCACACTTAAGATCTTCAAGTCCTTCGATCTCAAGGATACGCCCTGCAAAGATGTTCTTCTTACCTTTCTTCTCAACGGTCAAAAGACCCTCTTTGATCGCCTGGTAAGGGATGGCATTGACAAGGTCACGCAGTGTAATACCCGGTTGCAATTCACCTTTGAACTTCACAAGAACAGACTCAGGCATGGTAAGTGGCATCATACCGGTTACCGCAGCGAACGCTACAAGACCAGAACCTGCCGGGAATGAGATACCGATAGGGAATCTTGTGTGAGAGTCTCCACCCGTACCTACAGTATCAGGAAGACACATTCTGTTCAACCAGCTGTGGATAACACCGTCACCCGGTCTAAGGATGAACCCTTTTCTCTCTGTCCAGAACTTAGGCAGTGTATGCTGAAGCTCGATATCCGCAGGTTTCGGGTACGCCGCTGTGTGACAGAACGATTGAAGCACGAAGTCCGCACCGAAGCTCAATGCCGCAAGCTCTTTGATCTCATCTCTTGTCATTGGTCCAGTGGTGTCTTGAGAACCGACAGTCGTACAGACAGGCTCACAGTAAACACCTGGTTTCACACCTTCCATACCACACGCTTTACCGACCATTTTCTGTGCAAGGGTATACCCTTTACCATTATCTGCCGGCTGTTCAGGTCTGAGGAAAATGTTATCCGGCCCCATACCGAGCGCTTCTCTCGCTTTAGCGGTCAATCCTTTACCGATAATAAGCGGGATACGTCCACCCGCTCTCATCTCATCGGGAAGTGTATTTGGCTCAAGCTTGAACTCGGAAACCACTTTACCGTCTTTTTCGATCACACCGTCAAACGGCTTGACAACGATCACATCACCGGTTTCGAGGTTATCGACCGGCGCTTGAATAGGAAGACATCCTGAATCTTCTGCAGTATTGAAGAAGATAGGCGCGATAATAGAACCGATAACAACCCCGCCTGTTCTCTTGTTAGGGATACCAGGGATATCTCTACCCATATGCCACTGAACAGAGTTGATACCTGACTTTCTTGAAGAACCGGTCCCTACAACGTCACCTACGTAAGCAAGCGGGTGCCCTTTTTTCTTAAGTTCAGCCATTGTCTCAAGCGGTTTCTCCATTCTTGCAACCAAGAACGCGTTCGCATGCAATGGAATATCGGCTCTTGTAAAGGCTTCAGATGCAGGAGAGAGGTCGTCTGTATTCGTCTCGCCCGGTACTTTATATACTGTAAGCGTGATCTCTTTTTCAAGCTCAGGCTTGTTGGTGAACCACTCGGCGTTCGCCCAAGACTCGATCACCTCTTTTGCGAAGCTGTTACCCTCATCCATAAGGTCTTTTACCGTATTGAACGCATCGTAAACAAGGATCGTGTTCTTCAACTCGTCCGCTGCTGCTTGTGCGATCTCAACATGGTTCGATTTCAACGCTTCTACCAATGGCCCTACGTTGAACCCACCAAGCATACTACCAAGGATCTTGATCGCATCTACCGGTGTCAATGCTTTACAGTGTGCATCACCCGTAACGATCGCATTGAGGAATGCTGCTTTCACGTAAGCGGCATCATCCACACCTGCTGGTACGTGGTTCTTCAAAAGATCAAGAAGATAATCCTCTTCTACGATCGGATCGGCTTTCAATAGTTCAACAAGCTCCGCTGTCTGCTCTGCTGTCAAAGGAAGTGGTGGAACACCAAGTTTCGCACGCTCTTCCGTATGTGCTTTGTAATCTTCTACTAAGGCCATATTCGGTCTCCTATTGTGTAAATTTGTACACAGATAATAGCTAAAAACTGATTTGAAGCTGTTTCTATAAGATAAAGAGATAAAAGAGATAATTTTGATGTATCGGATGGTTACAGCTGACACACCCGTTCAAGCGTGTCAGGCATGCTAGAGAAAATATCTTGGGAAAAAAAGGTTAGGCGAGTATCTCCCTGTTCCCTTTTGCATTCGGTGCCGAAAGTACACCGGTCGCTTCTAGTTGCTCGATGATATTCGCCGAACGGTTGTACCCTATCTGTAACTTTCTCTGCAAGTAGGAGATGGAGGTTTTTTTATCGGCAAGCACCACCGCTTTCGCCTCTTCATAGAGCGGATCGAGATCTATCGATTTCTCTCCGCTGTCAAGTGATGCGCCACCTCCTTCAATGAGATAGCTCTCATCGTATTCAGGCACACGCTGCGCCTTGATGAACTCTACGATCTCCTCTATCTCATCCTCGGTTGCCCATGGGGCATGAATACGCACAAGCCCTGTAGTACCCGGAGGCGTAAAGAGCCCGTCTCCACGCCCAAGTAGACTCTCAGCTCCCATCGTGTCGAGAATGACCTTTGAATCGATCTTCTGTCCAACACGGTAACTGAGCCGTGAAGGGAAGTTCGCCTTGATGATACCCGTAACGACATCTACACTCGGGCGTTGTGTTGCAACGATCAAATGAATTCCACATGCTCTTGACTTCTGCGCCAAACGCGCAATGGAGGTTTCTACCTCTTTTCCTCCGTTCATCATCAAGTCAGCAAGCTCATCGATGATCACCACAATAAACGGCATCGGCTCTGCCGAACCGTCTTTTTTGACCTTCTGGTTATAGTTATCGATATTCTTCGTACGCTTATCCGCCATCAAGCGATACCGTCTCTCCATCTCCGCAACCATATTCGCCAGTGCCGCTATCGCCTTTTTGGGCTCGGTGATCACCGGTGTGATCAGATGCGGAATATCATCATAAATGGAGAACTCCAGCATCTTCGGGTCGATCATCATCAATTTCAAATGGTCAGGATCGTTCTTATAGAGCAATGAGAGGATCATCGCGTTGATCCCCACCGATTTACCCGATCCGGTCGTACCCGCAATGAGTAGGTGCGGCAGTTTCTTGATATCGGTAATGAACGGCTTTCCGACAATATCTTTTCCAAGTGCGATGGTCAGTGGTGACTTGGAGTTCTGGAAAAGCTCACTCTCCAATATCTCTCTAAGATAGATAATATCGGAGCTATCGTTAGGTATCTCGATACCTACCACATCACGTCCGGGGATCGGTGCTTGTATTCGGATCGTCTCCGCACTCAGTGCCATAGCAAGATCATCTTGCAAGTTAAGGATCTTGGAGACCTTGACGTTAGGTGCCGGTTTGAACTCAAAGGTCGTGACCAAAGGACCGCTGTAGGTACGAACCACATCTCCGTTGATATTAAAGAGCTTCAGTTTTTCAAGCAAATTTCCGGATTTGCGGTCGATCTCCGCTTCATTAACCCGTTTTTTCTGCTTGGGTGCTTTTTGTAAGAAGTCGAGCTTTGGCAATTTAAAGTTCTTCGGCTGTTCGGTTTTCCCTTTATCGAGTGCTTGAAGCAGTTTGGAGTTCTCTTCCAGTTCACTAACGATCGTAACACCCGTTTTACGTACAGGCTCCTCCTCTTCAGAAGACATCTTCTCTTGCTTTGGCGCTTTCTTGCGTGTTTTTGACGACATGTCATCTGCTATCGTCTCTTCCGCTACGGATGCTTTGAGCGTACGTTTTGGCTTCTCTTCCGTTCTTTTGCCCTTTGTTGTACGTTTTGGTTTCTCGTTTAAACTTGCACGCAACTCCTCTTTGGATATCTCACGCTCCTCAACAACCCTAGGTGCAGAAAGCTCATCATCTTCATGCTCATCGTACAAATCGGTCTTAGCTACGCTCTGCTCTGTATCTTCTACCTCCTCATCAGCATCGATCACAGCAGGCATCATCTCATCCTCCAGTTTTGGAGAAGCAAAGGGATTGCTCATCATGGAACGTACCGAATCTTTAAGGCTTTCTGTAGCCGGCTGTGGAGTACTATCTCTCTCTTTTCGCTCATCTATCTCTTTTTGGGGTACGATCACCCTCCATTCAAATGAATCATCGATCACGAACACCAGAAGGAGAGAGACGATCATCAACCAAAAGAGCCACAAGCCCACTTTCCCGATATAAGGTTGTAAAAAGGCAACGATCTGCGTACCGATCAACCCCGCCTCTTTCTGCTCAAGCAATAATGCCTCCAAGATGATCGCTGCGATATAGAAGAGTATCCATCCCAGATAGAAATCTATGTTCCTACGTGCTTTCGCATCCGTATAGAGTTTAAAGATCGGATAGAAAAGCAGTAAAATATTCGCATAGGCAAAATAACCAAAAAGGTGAATATTGGTATCTCCGATCATTTTTCCAATATTTCCGGCAAGTACCGTATCTCTGAAAAATGTCGAAAACACCCCATATACCAGTAGTATCGATGTAATGATGATCGTGATCTTCACGCGCTGTCCTGTGTTAATATTAATTAATGAAGATAATTATAACACAGAAAGATTAGCCACCTATGAAAAAACGACAAATTGTCATTTTTTTCAAATTCTTCATACTTTTAAGTTACTTTAAGTTGTTAAGGTGTAGAATTTCATCCACGTTGCAAGACGTATTGTGCCTCGGTGGTGGAATTGGTAGACACGCTAGACTCAAAATCTGGTGGCTTCGGCCGTGTCGGTTCGACTCCGACCCGAGGTACCACTCCTTTATCTAGACTTCCTAACTTGATTTTATCAATTTTTTTATAATATACAGGTTCTATTACGTCCCTCATGTTTTGCCTGATACATTGCATCGTCCGCTCGTTTAATAGCAGACTCAATACTCTTATCTTGACTAAAATCCACTTCTGAGACCCCAATACTTACGGTAAAGTGTATCAATACCCCATCCTCTTCGATCAACAAGCTACACTCTTCCACTCTTTTACGGATACGCTGTGCCAACTTGAACGCGCCCTCTTTAGATGTTTTTGGTAAAAGAAGAATAAACTCCTCTCCGCCATAACGGCATGCAATATCACTCTCACGCTTCATCGATTTCATGATCGACGCCAACTTCTCGATCACCCTGTCGCCTGATTGGTGACCATAGGTATCATTGATATGTTTGAATTTGTCAATATCAAGCATCATGACACTTAAAGGCTCTTTTTCACGTTTTTCCAATTCAAAGAGCTCAGCGGATATCTCTGAAAAATAGCGACGGTTATAAAGAGAGGTCAAAGGGTCGGTGATCGCCAATGTTTCTAACGCTTCGGTCTTCTCCTTCACCTTCTGGTCAAGATTCTCGATCTGGTCTTGCAACCTATCAACCATTATATTGAAATTCTTTGCCAACAATCCTATCTCATCATCGGTCTTTACCTCTGCTCTGATCTCATAGTTCCCTTCAGCGATCGTATTTGCCTTTTGGGTCAGATCATCGATCGGCTGTAAGAGCTTTTGAATATAATAGATACTTACCAAAAAAGAAAGCAGTAGTATGCCTCCTGCCACATAAAGTATCTTGTTATGCAACTCTTGCGATACCTCTTTAAGTTCACAGACATAAGCTGAAGAAGCAACATAGAGATTCATAGAAGGTATATACTTCACCCAAGAGACCTTATCATAGACATAGTGTCCCTTATCGGTCGGTTTATCCCATTTATAATACAACACTCCCGACCCATGTCCAGCTTTGACAAGATCATCATAGATATAACTATTTTTACCCGGACTTTTATATTTCTTAAAGTTCTTACCCTCCAAATATTCATCAGGATGGATCAACATCTTCTCATCATCAAATATATAGATATATCCGGTCTTTCCAATCTTTGCATTACGCATGATATGTTTAAGTTCTTCAAGAAGCTCTTTTTTTCGGCGCTGTACTTCAACTTGGATATCATCAATATACATTCCTGTTCCAACGACCATCTTCCACTCAGGACAGTTCTTGGCATAAGAGAGTTTTTCCTTTGGAACAGGGTCATGCTCGCTTTTATACCACCAATAGCGTATGTACCCTTCACCTTTATCTCTGGCTACCTTCAAAATTTTCGGAACGATCGGTTCATTTTTAATATCAAGAACATTCTTCATATTTGTACCAGGACGCATATAGGGGTGAGCAAGTATTGTACAGTTGTAATCAAAGGCAAATAGATAGTTATTATTCCCATAACGTATCTGGCTGATACTACGAAGTAGTTCAGCTTTGAGATCATCACGCTCTTGGGGAGTGATACGCGCTTGAATGTATGCCTCTTTCATCATGGAATGAACCACTTCAATGATGTTCTTCAACTCTTTTTTATGACGCTCAAGAGACTCTTTTTTAAAATCATCCAGACTTTTGGCAACATTGTTTGTCAGCAGAACAACCTTATCCAATACTTCTTTAGCATTCTCCTCTTCAAGATTTTGTATGGTCGTATCGATCTGAGGCAGTGCAATAAATACAATAGCGATGGTGTAGAGTGACACAAGAAAGATGATTACAGAAAGTATTTTACGTAAGATTTTCGATTTTACCCGTACCATGTCAACTCCTCTATCTATATGAATTCTATCACAAATCTAACAAAATACAAAAAAATATTTTTTTCTTCCAATTTTTTATTCTATAAAGTTTCTTTCAGTTTTCTCTGCTATAATTCCTCTCGTAATTCACGTTACACAGCCTGTTTACACCATGTAAACAAACTCCATGCGGGAGTAGCTCAGTTGGCTAGAGCGTCAGCCTTCCAAGCTGAGGGTCGCGGGTTCGAGTCCCGTCTCCCGCTCCACTTTTCTTGCAATTTTCACAAAAATTATCACTTTTTAAGACTTTCTCTTGACTATAGAACTCTATTTGTGCTATAAATCATACAAAACAACTCCGAATTAGGAAAACCTATGGCACAAGAAGAGATAAACAAAGCCGTTTCGGGTGAGTATGAGCTTGGTTTCGAGATCGATATCGAAACTGACGTGGTACCGCCCGGACTCAATGAAGATACCATCAGATTCATTTCCAAAAAGAAAGAAGAGCCCGAGTGGATGCTTGAGCTCAGACTCAAGGCACTCAAAAAGTGGGAGCAGATGACAGAACCCACATGGGGGAAAGTAGACTATGAACCCATCGACTACCAGTCCATCTCCTACTACGCCGCACCCAAGACAGGCGGACCGGAGAGCCTTGATGAAGTTGATCCGAAAATTCTGGAAGCATACAACAAGCTGGGTATCCCGCTTGAGGAGCAAAAGCAGCTTGCAGGGGTGAAGGTTGCTGTCGATGCGGTCGTCGACTCCGTTTCGGTCAAGACCACCTATCAGGCAGAGCTCGAGAAGCACGGGGTGATCTTCTGCTCCATTTCAGAAGCGATCCGAGACTACCCTGAACTGATCAAGAAGTATATGTTCTCCGTCGTTCCAATGACAGACAACTTCTTTGCAGCACTCAACTCTGCGGTCTTTACCGACGGGACGTTCGTCTACATTCCAAAAGGAGTACGATGTCCAATGGAGCTGAGTACCTACTTCCGTATCAATGCGCTCAACACCGGACAGTTCGAACGAACCCTCATTGTTGCCGATGAGGGCAGTTACGTCAGCTACAACGAAGGGTGTTCGGCACCCATGCGTGATGAGAATCAGTTGCACGCTGCCGTGGTCGAGCTGGTTGCTATGAAAGATGCGGAGATCAAATACTCCACCATCCAAAACTGGTACCCCGGTGATGAGGATGGTAAAGGCGGTATCTACAACTTCGTGACCAAACGTGGTATCTGTGAAGGTGAGAACTCCAAGATCAGCTGGACACAGGTGGAGACCGGTTCTGCCATTACTTGGAAGTACCCAAGCTGTATCTTAAAGGGTGACAACTCCGTCGGAGAATTCTACTCCGTAGCCGTCACCACCCTGGCACAGCAGGCGGACACGGGAACGAAGATGATCCACCTTGGGAAGAACACGAGTTCCACCATCATCTCCAAAGGTATCTCGGCGATGAAGGGACAGAACACCTACCGCGGTCTGGTCAAGATAGGTGCGAATGCTACGGGTGCTAGAAACTACTCCGAGTGTGACTCCCTGCTTATTGGTGATCAGTGTGGCGCGCACACCTTCCCCTACCTTGAGAGCAAGGATACACAGGGACAGGTAGAGCATGAGGCGACCACCAGCAAGATCAGCGACGAACAACTGTTTTACCTGCGTCAACGCGGGATAGATGAAGAGAGTGCGGTCAGTATGATCGTACACGGTTTTTGTAAAGATGTCTTCAACCAGCTGCCTATGGAGTATGCGGTCGAAGCAAAAGCATTATTGAAATTAACATTGGAAGGAAGTGTAGGATGAGTAAAGTATTGGAAATTAAAGATGTTCACGCAAAGATCGGAGAGAAGGAGATCCTCAAGGGGCTTAACCTTGACCTTGAACCGGGGAAGGTACATGCCATCATGGGACCAAACGGTGCGGGAAAATCGACACTGAGCAAGACCATTGTGGGTCACTACGATGTGGAAGTGCGTGAGGGTGATATTCTCTACAAAGGCAAAAGCATTCTTGAGATGGAACCCGAAGAGAGAGCGTTAGAGGGGATCTTCCTCAGCTTCCAGCACCCTGTGGAGATCCCGGGGGTCAATAACGCCTATTTTCTCAGAACCGCACTCAACGCCAAGCGTAAACACGAGGGCAAAGAGGAGCTCAATGCAGCCGAGTTCCTCAGAGAGATGAAAAAGCACCTTGAGATGCTCGGTATGAAAGCCGATATGATCAGCCGTTCTTTGAACGAAGGGTTCTCAGGCGGAGAGAAGAAACGTAACGAAATTTTGCAGATGCTGATGCTCGAACCCGATGTGATCATTCTTGACGAGATCGATTCGGGTCTGGACATCGATGCACTCAGAGCGGTCTCTGAAGGCATCAACATGATGAAGGACGGCAAGCGAAGCTTCCTCGTCATCACCCACTACAGCCGTATTTTGGACTATATCAAACCTGACTATATCCATGTCCTCAAGGATGGAAAGATTATCAAGACTGCCGGCCCTGAACTGGTAGCACACCTTGAAGAGCACGGGTACGACAGCATCGTTGAGGAAGTGTAATGAGACTGAGTGAACTCAAAAACAAAACCCTTGTCGAAGCAGCTGCGCTTTTGGGTGTGGATGAAAAGGTTGTGGCACTCGAACGCTTCCTTGCTTTGGGACTTCCGAGCAAAAAGAGTGAAG
>JAMORY010000025.1 GCA_027063305.1 Sulfurovum sp.
TAGCCTTTGAGAACATCTTTTTGGTAGTCGTTGAGCCTTCTGGGGTAGAGGAAAGCTTCGTTGATATCTCTGTCTTTAATGCCGATGATGAAAGGATCGATATCGTACTCCAGACCGATCCGGACAATCTCGTCACCAAGCGCTTTGTTAATAGTTTTCATATCGATAATCTTGCGTTCAGTAGTTACAATAATCGCTCCGTCAAGTAGGATCATCGGGGTATTGATATGGAGTTTGTTGAGGAGCTCTTTGGATTTGGTAAAACTGCGAGCTGTTGCCACACCCATCAGTGCGTTTCGTGCCTTCTGGTTCCATGTATCGATGCTAAAATCGCTTAGGCTCAGGTCCGAGCGCAGAAAGGTGTGGTCAAGATCGGTAATATAAATGGGCTGCATCGTTAGACTACTGATGTTTACTGATATCATAGCGTTTTGCCAAGGAGAGGAAGAACTCCTCAAGGGCATAAGCGGTAGCGGCAGCAATAGCATTGCTCTCATGTTTGATCGCAGGTTCTTTTGCGATCTTCTCAAGTGCTTCGAGCTCTTCAATGCTAAAATCACGCGTCGCATAGATCACACCCTTACGTGATTGTTCCATCATCTGTTTTACATACGCCTCTTTTCGCTCTTTCAGTTTTTCTGCATCGATATCACTGCCTCCGGGAGCATTCTCTATAAGCGGTTTTATAAGATTGTCGAACATGATCGCCATACTCTCTTTGTCATACATCTCGTCACTGATCTTTTTTGCCATTGCGATCCGTTCATGGTTCTGAGGATCTTCCTCTAAGGAGTTGAGGTATGCTTCGATCTCTTTGTCGGATGCTTCCTGACTTTGAGCGATCGCAGAGACATATTGAAGCAGTAGAACGTTACGGTAGGCTTTGAGGATCTCATCCATCTCCTCTTCGCTAAGGTGCTGCTGAAGATAAGATTTAAAACGTATCGATAGCAGTTGCATATCGTAAGGTGTGTTCTCTTCATCGCTATTGAGCCTATTGAGGTTTTCTTGCATGATGGAGAACTGGTTCTCTAGTTCAATCAGCTGTTCATCTGCATTAGAGATACTAAGGTATTGCTCTATTTGTTCGGGAGTGGCGGAAAATAGGTATGCCGATGCCAGTGCATATAGTAATAATCGTTTCATAAATGTGATTATACCATAGCTTGGCAAGAGATGATTAATTATCTTTTAACGGTGATCAGGAGAGTGTTTTCCCTTTGATCAAAACAGTGAAGAACCGAATACCCCAAAGAATGAACATCAGCATCCATACTGTAGCGGAGATGTCGAAAAGAACCATGAAATTCCATCCGAACGCTGCGGCGACAGAAACGAACAAGCGCATGATCACTACGACCTGAGTCCAGTTAAAAAGTACCTTCTCCCACATAGTCGCTTGCATCATGTTCCCTGAGTGTCCGATAGTTACACGTGTTCCGAACCCGATGAGTATGGTAAAGACAAATCCCAACATCAGTACATGAATGTCAAGAAGCAGGAAGGTCGCACCGCTAATGAGTGCGGTCAGGTTTGACATTGCCCCGAACAAAAAGGCAACAGGGATCCAGTAGAGTGCCAAGTGGAGTATCCATAGCAGTGGATTAGGGTTGGGGAAGGGAAGTTCCCAGCGTAGGATCTCTTTGCCGATATAGAATGCCAGTGCCAGATCGACAGGGAAACTGCTATGTGTAAAAAGACTCTCTAGCACTACATGAAGAGCAAGCATTACAGCTACATTCCTGACAAAAAGATCGTTCCGTACATACATGCAGTGTGAGAAGAAAGGTACCATACGCTGTGCAACGGAGAAGGTCAGTAAAAATAGGTAGAGATAGATGCCGATCTGTGTGGCAAAAAAGAGAAGAAAAGGAAGAAAGAGCATTCCCAGAAGATAGAGAATGTGTGCAAAGAAGCCAACACCCATTGCCGAGAGTATCCAGAAGAGGTCATGTTTATCCGGCATGGTTGTCATTGTGTATATCTCTTTAAGGATACCAAATATCATACTATGAGCGACCAGAAGTACCACAACACCTGCATAGGCAATGAGTGGAGATACGATGCTTCCTAGTGCAAAAAGTATGGAGCCGATATAGTAGAGGCTAAAAATACGTATGTAGATCGTTCTCTTAATAGGTGGGGTTGATGAAAAACGGGGGAATGTGGTAAATAGAAATGCGGTAAATGCCGGGGTAAAGAGTAAAAAGAGCATGGCATATCCGTGAAAGAGCGTAGCTGAGATCGCCAGATGAAGTATACCTTTATAGCTTAGAAGGAAAATAAGCATGGTTACAATGGCATTGACAAAACCAAGAAGAAAAAATGGTTGGTGGGGTTGGGAGAAGAAGTAGCTCTCTTGGGCATTTTCACTAAAGTTAAAGTGCATACTGAAGCCTTTTTGGGCGTATCATAACAAAAGCATCTAAAAAAGGGATTGAGCTGTATCAATGAGAAAAGTTATTGCATAGGTTTCCCGATTGACCGGGATCTCCGGGGGAGGGAGACAGTTCTTTAGGAAGAAGAAAAGGGAGACCCGACCAATACGGGAAGCCTATGCAATAGTGTATCATACTGCTCCTCAAAAGAGGAAGAGCAGTATAGACAGATTTTACTTAAGATCAGGTTTAGGTGTCTTATTTGTGCTTTCTGGAAGCTGTGGGTATTCCACTGCCGGTTTTCTACCTTTAAGTGCACCAAGGAATGTAACGATCTTTTGTGCATCTGCATCAGAGATCTCTTTTCCAAGTTGTGTTTTACCCATCTCCTGAACCGCTTCTTTGAGTGACCAGATCGCACCGTTGTGGAAGTATGGTGCAGTCTCAGTGATGTTTCTGAGTGTCGGTGTTTTGACCATACCGTTCTTGTCACCTTTGAAGTCACCAACATTGGCATATTTATACGGCTTGACAAGTGGGAATTTCTGCATACTTCCGCCAAGTGCTACACCTGTGTGACACGCTGCACAACCCATATCGATAAATGTGTTCAATCCCTCTTTTTCCTCTTTGCTCAACGCATCTTTCTTTCCATTAAGGAAATCATCGAATCTTGATGGTGTTACAAGTGTTCTTTCAAAGATACCGATCGTTTGTGTGATCGTTTTGAAGTCGATCTTCACATCGTTACCGTATGCTTTTTTGAATGCTGAAACATACGCAGGCATAGAGTTGACACGTGCTTCGACAAGTGACGGTGCTGCTGCCATTTCAGGTGCCGCTTGCATTGGTCCTTGTGCCTGATCTTCAAGGTCAGGGCTTCTTCCGTCCCAGAACTGTCTGTCGGCGAATACTGCATTATATACGGTAGGTGAGTTGAGGTGGTGCGGGTTTGCCGTCCACTTATGACCTACAGCTGCCGATATACCGTCAACACCGCCCATACCGAGATTGTGACATGTATTACAAGAGATCAGCCCGCTTTTAGAGAGTCTTGGTTCAAAATAGAGTTTTTTACCAAGTGCTACACGCTCAGGTGTGATGGACTTGTTCGGGTCGATCATTTTTGCAAGTGTGGCTTTATCTGTAGGGATAGCTACCAAACCTGCATTTTTTGCTTTTGTTGCGATATCCGTCGATGCCAATAGTAGTGAAGATGCCAATACTGACACTCCGATAAGTTTTAATACTTTCATATTCGTTCTCCTATTCGATAATGGATAGAGGGATTATACAGTAGTAAATATTAAAGGAAAATAAATATTATCTAAAAAATATTTTTAAATGTTTGAATCATTTTTTCTCATATGCTACTTATGTCGCATCACTATCGATAGCGTACGTGTTATGATACATTCAATACATATCAAGATTATGTATCAAATAAAACGTTAAAAAAGGATAGAACATGGCAGTAGTAGGATTTACAAAACTAGAAGCACTTTTTAGAAAAGCAGCGTCACTTGACATTAAAAAAGGACATGCAAAAGAGATCACCGATATCGTTGAGAAGAAATTGGTAGACCTTCTGATCGCAGGTGAGCGTAATACGAACATGAACGGAAGAGATGTCATTATGGAATCAGACCTTCCTATCACAAAAGGGTTGCAAGAGACGATCATCGCGTTTAAAAAGCTTGAAGAGGATATCGATCTTAAAGATGTACTCGATACATTGACAACCTTCCCGCCACTCAAGTACCCTTATGCAGCGGATCTTGAAGCGAAACTTCCAGAGATCACCGGTGCATTGTTGGTTGTAATGGCAAAGATCATGAAAGAGATTGACGGTAACGACCGTGCACTTGATCATGAGACCATTGAGAAGACACAAACGATCATGGATCTGACACTCTAAGTATCGGATATTGGAAGGGAGGGCTTACCCTCTGTTCCCACCACCGTTACGGCTGGAGCGTCCGTTCCTGTTGTGACGGTTCCCTCCGCCGTGACTGTTACGTCTACGGTTATTTCCTCTATATCCGCCGTGACCACGGCCTCTACCTCTGTCATTCCCACGATTTTGCATTGCACGTTCAATAAGCAGTTCAACCTCTTCAAGACCAAGACCGATCACATCTTTACCCTTGACAGCATTTTCATTTTGGATCATGCTTGCCAAAAGGTGTGCGATGGTGACAATGTCAAGGTCGTGTTGAAGTGTTTTGACCAGCTCTATCGCCTTATCGGTGATCTGCGTATTGGCGATCTTCTCGATGAGTTCGTCCTGACGGCTGTTTTGTACTTCGATACGGGTAGGGATCACTTGCGTGATCAGCTTGGCACCGACATCTTTTTCGATACGTTTAATGGTACGAAGTTCATTGGGGCTTACCAATGTGATCGCCTCTCCACTCTTTCCACCGCGTCCGGTACGTCCGATACGGTGTACGTAACTCTCGGAGTCGAAGGGAATATGGTAGTTGAAGACGTGTGTGACATCATTGACATCAAGCCCACGTGCTGCTACGTCGGTGGCAACGAAGATATCGATACCGCCTTGTTTGAATGCACGGATGGTCACTTCACGCTGTTTCTGTTCCATATCACCATGCAGTCCGCTTACTTTGAACCCTTGTGCAGTCAAGTGTGCAACGAGTCTGTCGACCTCTTTTTTCATACGACAGAAGATGATACACTTGTCAGGGTTCTTATAGTCGATGAGTCTGACAAGCGCATCGTCTCTTTCACGATCTTGAACAACATAGTAGTACTGTGTGATCTTGGAGTTGGTGCTCTCGCTTTTAGTAATGGAAACGGTCTTGGGGTCGTTAAGGATCTCTTCTGCCAGTTTTCTAATGGCTTTAGGCATGGTTGCCGAGAACATCAATGTCTGGCGCTCTTTAGGCAGGAAGGTGAAGATATTCTTGATCTCATCCAAAAACCCCATGTCAAGCATCTCATCGGCTTCATCGAGAACGACGAATTTCGGGTTGAGCTTGATCTTTCCACTCATAAGAAGGTCTTGCAGACGCCCCGGGGTCGCTACAACGATAGAGGCTTGTTTGATACGCTCGATCTGTTTACCGTAAGCCGTACCACCGTAAACGGTAGCGGTTTTGAGTCCTGAGAGTTTACCGAAACGGTAGAGCTCGTCACTCACTTGCATGGCAAGCTCACGGGTAGGAACGATCACAAGTCCCTCTACAGAACCGTCAGCTTCCATCATGCTCATCATCGGTAGACCGAACGCGGCTGTTTTACCTGTACCCGTTTGTGCCTGAGCGATCATGTCATGTCCCTCAAGAACAAGTGGGATCGCCTCTTTCTGTACGGGGCTAGGCTCTTTGAATCCTGCCTCTTCAACGGCAGCGAGAATGGTTGGTTTTAAATTAAAATCTTGAAATGTCATAGTTAGTCTTTGTGTTAAAATAGTCGGTGTTTATAGATGTCTTTCGATACATAGAAGTTTTTGTTTCATATAGTACTTTCAGAGGCTAAAACCCTCTCTCTTACAACTGATACCAAACTTTATGTCACACGTAATGTTCGTGGAAAAAATAGAGGAGATGTTCCCATCTCAAATACAGGGAGTTTAGTACACTCTTGCAGAAAAGTTCGGAAGTATAGCAGATTTTTGGAGAAAAAGATAGGGTTTGGGAGAAAAAAGAGAAAAATTCTCTTAATTGTTGATCTTCTCCTTGATCTCTTTGGCGATCGCAGTGATCTTGGCGATCTTCTGCGTATCGCTCAGTGTAGTGTCAAGCAGTACCTTGACGAATGCCGAGCCGACAATGACCCCGTCGACACCTTTGGCCTTCTCTTGTGCAGTGTTCTGGTCGACACCGAATCCGACAAAGACCGGTGTATCGGTCGCCCCTTTGATCTGAGCGACCACCTCTTGCAGGTCTTCACTTTTGCCCGCTCCCGTGATTCCGGCATACGCGACAAGGTAGATGAACTTCTTCGCATCGGCTACGATCTGTTCGATACGCGCTTTGGGATCGGTCGGAGCGATGAAGTCGATGAGGTTCAGCCCCGCCTCTTCGATGGCGGGTTTGTAGGGTTTTGCCTCTTCAAAAGGCAGATCCGGAATAATGAAACCGTTCACACCCGTCTCTTTCGCTTTAGCGATGAAGTGGTCAACCCCTTTATGGTAGAAAGGGTTGAAGTATCCCATCCAGAGCGTATCGATGTGGGGTGCGATCTTGGTTGAAGCGTCAAAAAGGTGTTCCAGACGGAATCCGTTCTGTAGTGCTTTAAGGTTCGCAGCTTCGATCACGGGACCGTCGGCTACGGGATCGGAGAAGGGCATACCAAGCTCAAGGGTATCCACGCCTGCTTCGGCAAGGGCTAATGCAGCATCAATGGTGAACTCCACTGAAGGGAAACCGGTAGTAATATAGGCGACTAATTGTTTCAAAATAGGACTCTTTTTATCTGAGATGAGTTATAGTTTCAACATTATATGATAAAATGAGTAAAAATATAGACGGGACAGATTTACAATGAGCATTCACACCCCTAGAATAGAGAAAAAAGTGACACTTAGTACCATCGCGAAGATGAAAGGTGTTGAACCTATTACCATGGTAACGGCATACGATGCGCTCTTTGCGCAGCTTTTTGACGGTGAGGTCGAGATGATACTAGTCGGCGACAGCCTCAATATGAGCTTTTACGGCAAAGCAGATACCCTTTCGGCAACCATGGATCAGATGATCTACCATACACAGGCGGTATGTAACGGAGCTAAACATGCGTGTATTGTCTTCGATATGCCTTTTGGCTCCTACCTGACACCCCAACAGGCACTGGAGAATGCCGCACGTGTCTACCGTGAGACCTGTGCGGATGCGGTCAAGGTCGAAGGGGGCAAAGAGAAGGTAGCTGTGGTCAAAGCACTTTCACAGAACGGTATC
The DNA here is from genome assembly GCA_027063305.1 of Sulfurovum sp. GTDB lineage: Bacteria > Campylobacterota > Campylobacteria > Campylobacterales > Sulfurovaceae > Sulfurovum. The sequence continues at coordinate 7,301 of JAMORY010000025.1, forward strand.
GCCGTAGTTGCCCATATCGGTCTGATGCCTCAGCATGTCAGAAGTGAAGGGGGCTACAAGGTACGCGGTAAAGATGAAGCCGATATCGAAGCGTTGGTAGAGGACGCGCTTGCATTGGAAGAAGCAGGTGCGGTGATCGTATTGGTAGAGGGTGTCAAGGCTGAAGCGGCAAAACGTATTACCGAAGCGGTCAAAGTACCGACCATCGGGATCGGTGCAGGGAGTGAGACAGACGGTCAGGTACTGGTCTGGTCGGATATGTTCGGTTTCTTCGAAGCCTTTACCCCGAAATTCGTCAAGCAGTACTGCAACGGTGCCAAAGAGGTGCGCAAAGGGCTGGAGCAGTATGTTTCAGAAGTAAAAAGCAGAGCTTTTCCTGATGAAAAACACTCGTATTAATAATGAGTAACGGAGTAATGAGTAATGAGTAACCGAAGCGTTAAATATTCTTTCTATCAAAATAAAGGCATTGCAAAGCAATGCGAACCAGAACTCCTCACTCCTCACTCCTCACTCCTCACTAGACCTCAAGGAGGTCGCTGATGGAAAGAATGGTCGAAATAGAGCGTTTTGACGGAGAAGCTTCCTATGAAGTGACGCTCCGTCCCTCGTCGTGGGATGAGTATATCGGTCAGGAGAAGATCAAGAAGAACCTGCGTGTCTTTATCGAGGCAAGCAAACGCCGTGAGGAAGCACTGGATCATATTCTTTTCTTCGGCCCTCCGGGGTTGGGAAAGACCACTTTGGCGAATATTATCGCCTCTGAGATGGATGCCAACATCAAGACCACCGCTGCACCGATGATAGAGAAGGCAGGGGATCTGGCAGCACTGCTGACCAACATCGAGGAGGGGGACATTCTCTTTATCGATGAGATCCACCGTATGAGCCCGGCCATTGAGGAGATCCTCTATCCGGCGATGGAGGATTTCAGGCTCGATATCATCATTGGTAGCGGTCCTGCGGCACAGACGGTCAAGATAGACCTGCCGCGTTTTACGCTCATAGGTGCGACGACCCGTGCGGGGATGCTCTCCAATCCGCTGCGTGAGCGTTTTGGGATGCATTTTCGTATGCAGTTCTATACGCCTGAGGAGTTGGCGCATATCGTCAGACAGGCAGCGCAAAAGCTGGAAAAACCGACCCAGAAAGATGCGGCGCTTGAGATCGCCAGACGAAGCCGCGGTACACCGCGTATCGCACTGCGACTGCTTAAAAGGGTGCGTGACTTCTCGGAGGTCTTCGATGAATCGGAAGTGACGCTGGAGCGTGCGCGTTATGCGCTTGATGAGCTTGGGGTGAACCATCTGGGCTTCGATGAGCAGGATATTCAGCTGCTTGAACTGCTTGTCAGTGCCAAGAAACGTCCGATGGGGCTTAGTACCATCGCTGCGGCACTGAGTGAAGATGAAGGGACCATTGAAGATGTGCTTGAGCCTTATCTTATTGCCAACGGATACATTGAACGAACGGCACGCGGGCGTGTGGCGACACAGAAGAGTTTTGAGCACTTTAAGCTCGGCGGTATGCAAGAGGGGCTTTTTGAATGAATAAGACATCATTAATGGTTACAGCACTTTTTGTACTGGCGATCATAGGTGCGTACAGTGTTTATAAGCCTTTTTTACTCTCCTTAATCGTTGCGATATTATTAAGTATGGCTACTTTTAACTTGACGAAAAAACTGGTTGATTTTACACACTCACCTAAGATCTCTGCGGCTATTTCGACCCTTATGATGTCTATGCTGCTTTTTGCACCGATCATCTATTTGGCGACGGTGGGGGTGAACTATATCTCCGGGATCGATCAGCAAGGTGTTACAGATACGATGTCGGCACTTCGATCCGTGATCAATGATATCACCTTTTTACAGGATCTGACGCAAGAGTATCTTAGCGATGAGAAGATCGCCGAGTACATTAAAGCATCGACATCCTACTTGACGCTGGCGGGAAGTACGGGACTTGGTTTTGTGAAGAATATGCTTTTTGTGGTGGTCTTTTACTTCTTTATCAATTACTATGGAAACCGCTTTTTCGATACGATCCTCGAACTGCTACCTGTAAGTCCGCAAAAGGGCGAAAAGATGATGAAAGAGGTCTCTGCAACAATGGAGATCGTTTTTTATTCCATTATCGTTACAGCGATCTTTGAGGGGTTCTTGTTCGGTATGCTGATGAGTTTTTTCGGCTTTAACGGGCTTTTCTTCGGTGTTATCTACGGGTTTGCTTCACTCATACCGATCATTGGAGGTATGGTGGTATGGGCACCTGTTTCACTCTATGTCTGGACGAAGATCGATACCCAAACAGCGATCGTTATCGCCTCCTACTCGGTGATCGTTATATCTGTTATTGCCGATACTTTCGTCAAACCGATGATCATTGAGATCATTAAACGGGATTTCCTTAAGAGTACGTTGCAGATCAACTCGATCTTGATCTTCTTCTCCATTTTGGCGGGGATGAGTACTTACGGGTTCTGGGGAATGATCCTTGGACCTGCGATCACATCGTTCCTGATCGCGATCACAAAGGTTTACTTGGACTATTCGGAGACAAGTTAACCGTCAATTAATATTTATCGTTTACAATTAGCCTATATAATAGATGAAAAGGATATACCATCATAAAGATATTGATCATAGAAGATGACCCGGAGTTGGCACTTATCTTGACCAACTACCTAACCAAGTACGATATGGAGGTCATAGGGGCGGAAGATCCCTATATCGGGCTTTCACTCTTGACCCAGCACGATTTTGACCTGATCATCCTTGATCTGACCCTTCCGGGGATGGATGGTCTGGAGGTGATCCCGAAGATCAGAGAGATCACCGATATTCCGATCATCATCTCTTCCGCACGTGATGATATTACCGATAAGGTCATCGGGCTTGAGCGTGGGGCGGATGACTATATGCCAAAGCCGTACGATCCGCGCGAACTGGTGACACGCATTAAGACGATACTCAGACGTACACAAGGAAGTGAAGGGAAAAAGGAGAAGCAAGAAGAACTTTTTGTTGCAGATCCGTCTGCAAGGACCATTCTCTTCAAGGGGCATTTTCTTGAGCTGACCGCAGCGGAGTATGATATCCTCTCTATGCTCATTCAACACAAGAACGGGTCGGTATCGCGTGAGCAACTGCTCTATGAGAGTGAACATATCGATGATGACAGTTCGGTCAAGAACATTGATGTGATCATCTCCCGTATCCGCCAGAAGATCGCCAAGATCGATCCGGACCATAGCTATATCAAGCCTATACGCGGTGTAGGGTACTTGCTAACAGACCGCGTTTAAGATGAAGAATCTCTCCGTTACCACCTTTATCCATATTCTCTTCTCCGTAGCGATCATTATCCTGATCGCTACATTCACACTCTTTCACTACTGGGATCAGGATAGGCAGAAGATCGAAGAGTTCAAGCGGTATCAGCTTATCTCTTTGACCTTTCTTTCGAATCTAAAGCTCTATCCTTCAGAGGAGGAGCTACGAAAGCTCTATAAGGAGCTCCACGTCAAGCCTGTACCGCGCAAAAAAGTCGAAAAGCTCAAAGAAGCGATCTCCGATAGAGGAGATACACTCTTCTCTGGTGGATCTCAGCAACTAGGAAGGGTACGGGTTTTCAATGTTGACGGAGAGCGTTATATTTATGTTCAACGTATGTCCTATAATCTATTGTTAAAAGATAATGTTCCGAAGAACTTCTTTTTTGAGATCGCGGTAACACTGGGCGTTGTCTTGATACTTCTTCTTTTGGTACTCTACATTGCCGTTTTGAAAAAGCTCTCGCCACTCAAGAAACTCCATCGACAGATACAGCGTTTTGCACAAGGAGATATGAATGTCTCCATCACCTATGAGCATGACGATGAGATCGGAAAGATCGCCAAGAGCTTTGATGATGCGATCAAGCATATTAATCAGCTTAGCACCTCAAAGAACCTCTTTATGCGTAACTTGATGCATGAGTTGAAAACCCCTATTACAAAAGGGCGCATTGTCGTTGAGATGCTGGATGACGAGGCGACCAAACAGGTGTTGGTACGGGCATTCGAGCGTATGAACGAGCTTATCTCCGAACTTGCCGAGATCGAACGGGTGACAACAAGAAGTTTCGAGCCGAACTTTGAGTACCTGATGCTCTCGGAGATCATCGAGGAGAGTAAAGAGCTGCTTATGGCGGAGGGGAGCTGTGTAAGCATCGATATCGAACCGATGGCATTGACAACCGATAAGAAGCTGATGGTGCTTGTTCTAAAGAACCTTTTAGATAACGGTATGAAGTACGGGATAGATAAGTGTGTAACCCTGCGTACCCGTAACGGTGTGATCGAAGTGGTCTCTAAAGGTGAACCGCTGGAGCATCCGCTCTCTTACTATACCGAACCCTTTTCTCAAGCAGAAAAGCGGAGTGCCGGTTTTGGGTTGGGACTTTATATTGTCGATACGATCTTAAAAAAGATCGGGTACTATTTGGAGTATCGTTATGAAGAGGGACAGAATATCTTTATGCTTGTTCCGCAGAAGCAGGGGTAAGGTAATGCAGGTCGGGTCCTGTTGAACCTGACTCCATCTATTGTTTGTCAGGGTAGGATACCCTGACCTAGGCTTCTCTAAGCGCTTCGGCGATCAACTCCAGCGGGTTTTTGAAGATCACTTCCGAGCCTGCGCGGTTGAGTGATTCGCTGATCTGTACACGACAGGCACTACATTCGGCACTGACATAGTGCGCTTTGGTCTCATCGATCATTGCCGCTTTGGGCTTACCGGCAGCTTCTGCAAAGTGGAACTTCTCCGTTTGCATCGTGACACCGCCAAATCCGCAACAGCGGCTTGGATCGCTCATCTCCGCTATCGGATAGTTAGGGCTAAGGAGGTTACGAGGCTCTTGCCAGATACCTTGTACCTTCTTTGCATGGCACGGGTCGTGGTAGGTGACAATATGGTCGAACTTCTTACCTTTCTCTTCTAGCAATCTCTTTAGCTCCGTATGGTTATGTAGCCACTCGGTCGCCATATGGATCTTTTGGGCTACCTTTTTGGCACGTGCTTCCCACTCGGGCATATGATGATTTTTGAAAAATACCTGCCAGTCGTGTGTGACCATTGCCGAGCAGGTTGCTTCTGGAATGAGCATCGCATCATATTCATCCATGAAGGTCTCGAAGTATTCGATGTTCTTCTTTGTCATACGCTCTACCGAGTCCACAGCACCGGTAAAGTATGCCGGTGCCCCACAGCACTGCTGCTCTTTGGGAATAAAGACTTCAATATTGAGGTGCTCAAGTATCTCTACAAGGCTCTTTCCAATTCCTTCATAGTTGTAATTTCCCAAACAACCGATGAAGATAGCTACCTTTAGCTTCTTCTCCTGCGGTTTGGGTGCGGGGATGTGCTCCGGGTAGCTGTTAAGAAAGCTAGTTTTCATCATCGATGGGATGAGACGTCCCTTTTTCATCATCGGGATGGAGAAGCGTGCTTTAAGCCCTCTGCCTTTCTTATCTTCTGCCAAGGCACAGGTTTTGAACATGAAACCGAACTTCATGACGATATCCATCACTTTACGGTGTTCAAGCAGGAAGAAGATCGCTTTTTTAAACCATGCGATCCCATATTTATCTGCAATATCGGCACGTACCTCTTCAATGACCATATCCGTAGGCAAAGAGTTGGGGCAGACATCGGTACAGGCAGTACAGAGAAAGCAGCTCTCAAAGATATCTTTGGCATTCTTATCCAGCGGAAGTTGTCCCCTCTGATAAGCACCTAAAAGGTCGATAAAGCCACGTGGTGAGGTGGTCTCATCGGGGTTGATCTGGTGAATGGTACAGACTGGGATACACTTTCCGCATTTGATACAGGCATCACTGGTCTCGGTGAAATTGAAAAGCTCTTCGGGTTTTTTCATGCGAAAACTCCTTGGGAGTTTTGAGTGAATAGTGAATGGTGAATAGTGAATGGTGTCGGTATGTTTTGCTTTGCAAAACTTTTATTGGTCGTGTTCATAAAAATCCTTGTAAAAGAGAGCATTGTGTAACAATGCAAACCTTCATTATTCATTATTAACTATTGATCATTCATTGACAAGACGGTTATACCGTCTTAGAGAAGCTCTTTTTGCTTCCGCTGTACTGATGCATATAGGCATCGAACGGCATGGCGATGTTACGGATAAGCAGTGTTCCTGTAGGGGAGACGCTGATCTTCTCATCGGTGATGGTCACAAGGTCCGCATCGACAAACTCCTGAAGCGCTTCAAGTGCATTGGCAAAATAGTCTTCAAAGTCGATACCGTGTTCTTTTTCGACACGTTTGATATCAATGGCGAAATTCGCCATCAGCTCCATGATGACCGCTTTTCTCAGGTAGTCGTCATCGCTAAGTTCCACACCGCGCTCGAAAGGTAGTCTTCCCGAATCGATCGCCGCCTCATACGCTTTCATATCTTTGGTGTTCTGTGCATAGTAACGGCTGCCTTCTCCGATGCTGGTCAGCCCGATACCGATAAGGTTCGCACCCCCTTTGGTCGTGTAGCCTTGGAAGTTACGGTGTAGCTCCCCTTTTGCAATGGCACCGAATAGCTCATCTTCGGGTTTGGCAAAGTGATCCATTCCTACCATCTTATAGCCGTTCTTTTCAAAAAAGTCAATGGTGTACTGGAATATCTGTAGCTTCACATCGGGAGAGGGGAGTGTGGTCTCATCGAACTTACGCATGGTCTTCTTCATCCACGGTACGTGGGCGTAGTTGAATACCGCCAATCTGTCCGGATCGAGGCTGAAAGCCTGTTCAAGGGTTGATTTAAAGCTCTCGAAGGTCTGGTAGGGTAGTCCGTAGATCAAGTCGACATTAATGGAGTTGATGCCGTATGTACGTGCCAGATCGACTGCGGCTTTGGTCAGGTCGTAAGGCTGGATACGGTGGATCTCCTGCTGTACCTTCGGGTCGAAATCCTGCACACCGAAACTGATACGGTTAAAGCCATGCTTCTTAAAGACCTTCATCTGCTCTTCATTGAAGAAACGCGGATCTATCTCTACGCTGATCTCCGCATCGACACTCCAGTTGGGGAACTTCTCTTTGATGTAAGAGACGATCTCATCAAGCTCGAACGCCTTGTAGAATGTCGGTGTTCCACCCCCGAAGTGGAACTGGATCACTTCACGGTTTGTATCGAGGTGCTGTGCGAGGATGTCGATCTCTTTTTTAAGGTACTCGATGTATTGGCTCAGTTTCTCTTCTTTAGAGGTAAAGACGACGTTACAGCCGCAGAAGTAACAGGCACTTCGGCAAAATGGCAGGTGAACATACAATGAGAGCTTTTCATCTCCCTCTTCAAGGTATTTGAGGTAGTTCTCATATTTGAAGTCGTTATTGAACTCTAAAGCAGTCGGGTAAGAGGTGTATCTTGGTCCGGGTTTGGAGTATTTGCTAAATTTTTCTAAGTCGATGGTGCTCAAAAGATTTCCTTTTGAGAGTGAATAGTGAATAGTGAATAGTGAATAGTGTCGGTAGGTTTTGCGCTGCAAAAGCACTATTTACTGTTTACTTATTCCGTTCACTCCTTTTTATTTTTTAATAAAAGTGTTCGGTACGAACACATACAATCATTATTCGTTATTAACTATTAATTATTCACTCAATCATCGTTCCGATGATTGTCAAGCCATACCATGATCCCTTTTTGGGCATGGAGGCGGTTCTCCGCTTCGGTGAAGATGACATCGGCGTGTTTTTCAAATGTCTCTTCGCTCACTTCGTATCCTCGGTAAGCCGGAAGACAGTGGAGGAAGATGGCATCGTCTTTGGCATGGCTCATCAGTGCCTCATCGACCATATACCCTTCAAAGGCTTTGAGGCGGATCTCTTTCTCATCTTCCTGTCCCATACTGACCCAGGTGTCAGTAGTGACCACATCACACCCTTTGACCGCTTCGACAGGATCGTTTCCGAATGTGATCTTCGCACCGCTCTCTTTGGCAAAAGCAAGAGCTTTTTTTACGATGGCTTCGTTACATTCATACCCTTTCGGGGTAGCAACGCGAAGCTCGAAGCCCATTTTAGCCGCAAGCATCAGCCATGAGTGTGTCATATTGTTCCCGTCCCCGACATAGGCACATACAGGATTGTCTGCTTTGCCGAACTCCAGCATGGTCAGGTAGTCGGTCATCAGTTGTACGGGGTGGTAGTCATCGGTCAGACCGTTAATGACAGGAACTTTAGAGTAGTGTGCAAACTCTTCGAGTTTGCTGTGCTCAAAGGTACGGATCATCACCATATCGACCATACGGCTGATAACGCGTGCGGTATCTTTCATCGGTTCGCCGCGACCGAGCTGAATATCGCTGGAGGAGAGGAAGAGTCCTACACCGCCGAGCTGATAGATCCCCGTTTCAAAGCTGACACGTGTACGTGTAGAGCTTTTCTCGAAGATCATACCGAGGGTTTGTTGCTCCATGTAAGGAACGAACTCTTTACGTTTGGTCTGTGCTTTGATCTTACGTGCGAGATCGATCATTTCAAGCAGTTCGCTCTTAGTGAAATCCGCAAGGGTTAAAAAGTGTCTCATTGGACCTTCCTTATACACCTATTTTCAGGTGCAAAATTTAAAGAGAATATTCTACCATAAATATGGCTAAATTGAACTTGACATCTTTAAAGCTTTGGTTTTTTCACCGTTTTTCCAAGCTCCGTAGCAATGGCATAAGCGATCAGGTGTGCGATCTTCTTAAGACGAGGCTCAAGCCAATAGGTCTGCTTGGGACAAGTGATCTCTCCAAGCTCCAGAACAAGGAACTTTGGGGCCAATATCCAGCGGTATGCGTAGTAGTCGCGTAGATTGTCGGTGAAGTTGTCTTCATGCCAGTTAAAAGGGTAGTAGGGCTCATAGAGTGCTTTCCATCGCTGAGCGAACTGGTAGGATGCGTTATTGTCGGGGTAGCCTACCGAAGCGCCTGAGTGGCAGATGTTGTTAGCCCCGTCAAAATGGATTGCAACAGCGATCTTGGCACGTTGCATGGTACTGTCTGCGGGGATACGCAGCACATCGATCCCCCATATACGAAGCTGTTTTGCAACTTCATCGGCGACTTGTACATTCCAATCCTCTTCTCTGAAATCCTTACACTCCGCACCGGTATTTCCACAGGTACGCCCCTCATGCCCTGCCTGTACAATGACCGATACGGGAGGTTTAAGGCTCTGGTAGAGAATGTAGCCTAAAAAACCTATGATAATAATGGTAAAGAGTGCCGCCGTTTTATTCTTGAGTTTCATAGGCGCGATTATAGCGTAAATTATTTGACATCATAAAGAAGAAAAGAAGATAGGCAGTAGCACCTATCCTCGTAGAATTTCCGCCGCTTCTTTTGCATGGTAGGTAATGATGATATCCGCACCCGCACGTTTGAAGCCAAGCAGTGTCTCCATCATCACTCTGTCGTAGTCGATGACACCGGCTTTGGCTGCCATTTTAAGCATAGAGTATTCACCGCTGACATTGTAGACTGCCAGTGGCAGAGTGGTGTTCTCTCTGACATCTCTGATGACATCCATGTAGGCAAGGGCGGGCTTGACCATGAGGATGTCCGCACCTTCGAGTTCGTCGGCTACACTCTCTGCAATGGCTTCTCTGCGGTTTGCAGGGTTCATCTGGTAGCTTCTTCTGTCTCCAAAGCTTGGGCTGGACTCTGCGACATCACGGAAAGGGCCGTAGTAGGCGGAGGCGAATTTGGTAGAGTAGCTCATAACAGGAAGGTTCTCGAACCCTGCACCGTCAAGTCCGCCGCGGATCGCTTGTATCATACCATCCATCATCCCTGAAGGGGCGATCATATCCGCACCTGCTTTGGCATGAACCACCGCTTGTTTGGCAAGGTTGTCAAGGGTGATGTCGTTGTCGACGGTCTCCAGTACGGGGTCAAGTACACCGCAGTGTCCGTGATCGGTGTATTCGCAAAAACAGAGGTCGGTGACTACGAACATGTCGGGGTGTGCCGCTTTGATCGCACGAACGGTCTGAGCGATGATACCGTGTTCACACATCGCATCGCTTCCTACAGAGTCTTTGACATCAGGGATACCGAAGAGAATAACGGACTTGATCCCCAGCGCTTTAAGTACCTCACACTCCTTAACGATCTCGTCAATGCTCATCTGGTAAACACCCGGCATGGAAGCGACTTCATCTTTAATACCTTCGCCGCTTCTTGCAAAGAGCGGGTAGATAAAATCATTCACGGTCAGTGCCGTCTCTTGGAGTAGGTTTCTGAGGACTGGGTTGATTCTTTTTCGTCTAAATCTGGTAAACATAAAATAGCCTTGGATAAATAGTTTTCATCATTTTACACTAAAATTTCTAATTTCTAATTTCTAATTTCTAATTTTTAAAGTATAATCCCCTCATGACAAATATTGAGATATCACAAATCGCTACCTTGCCGACCAAGCATGGTACCTTTAAAATTCAGGCGTTCAAAGAGAAAGAGAGCCAAAAAGAGCATCTTGCGATCTTTACGGAGAACCTCTCCACACTGGATACTCCTATCGTACGTGTCCACTCGGAGTGTCTGACCGGTGATGCCATCGGCTCTGTTAAATGTGATTGCGGAGAGCAGCTTGATTTTGCGTTGGACCTTATTGCCAAAGAGGGCGGACTGGTGATCTACCACCGTCAAGAGGGGCGCAATATCGGACTTTTGAACAAGGTTAACGCCTATGCCCTGCAAGACCAGGGGCTTGACACGGTCGCGGCGAACCATCAGCTAGGCTTCCGTGCCGATGAGCGTACCTATGAAGTGGTAGAGTTCATGCTTCATCATCTTGGTATCGAAAAGCTCAAGCTCCTTACCAACAATCCTGCCAAGATCGAATCGTTGCAAGATATTGAGATCGTAGAGAGACTTCCTATCAAGATCGACCCCAATCCGCATAACCAAGCCTATCTCAAGACCAAAAAAGAGCAGATGGGGCATCTGCTGTAATACCCGCTTCTTTCCAAACTCCTTTTTAAATTAGGGGCACCTCTAAAAACCCTACATGCCCATAATGGGTTTTGCAAATGTGAGGTTGTGCAAGAGGCTTTTGAGTCATAGCCGTAGCTACGATGAAGGAAGCATCTTGTGCAAGATCGCGTTTGCAAAGCCCACCCCGCGGGCAATACAAGCTTCCGCCCATACGGCGTTACTCACTTTTGAATTAGCTACGGCTAGTCCTGCAAGTGAGTGCCTTGCCTGAACGAAAGCTTGTAATGTTATGGGTATGCAGGGTTATTAGATGTGCCCTTTAGGTTATACTACTGGTAAATAAAAGCAGAAAAGGAACTTAACGATGCAAGAGAGGCATATGGAGATCAAGTCGTATGACTTTGATATTATTGAGCTTATTAAAGAGGGATGGCAGCGTATCGAGGGTGTCAAAGGGGTATTTGTCAGCGCCTTTGCTATCTATGTGGTTGCTGCGATCATCGTTCAAACTGGACTGAGCCTTATTTTCCCTTCTCCTGCGGACAATCCCGACTTTGCCAATCAGACCATTGTAACAATTTTAAGCTACCCTGTACTGATGCCGCTGTTAACGGGCATGATCATGATGGCGATCAGGCATGTCAGAGGAGAGAGCATTGTCTTTCAGGATGTGTTCGGCTACTACGGCATGACCTGGACTTTGGCACTGGCGGCACTGCTGATCTATGTGATGACAGTAACGGGACTTCTCTTCTTCATTCTTCCGGGTATCTACCTGAGTGTTGCCTACATCTTTACACTGCCGCTCATTGCAGACAAAGGCATAGGTGTCTGGGAAGCGATGGAGCTTTCAAGAAAAATGGTCACACAACACTGGTTCAAGGTCTTTGGATTGATGATACTTTTAAGCCTTGGACTTATGGCAGGATTCGTGACATTCGGTATCGGGCTGATCTGGGCGGTTCCGTTGATGCTGATCGCGCTGTACGGGTTGCTCTATCCGATCATGTTTGAGTAGGTCGTATTGTTTCAATACGACAAATGGTGTTGTGTCCCAATATCGTTGATTATTAAAAAATGGTATTTGTGATGTGTTAGGGTGATGTCGGATTCAAGAATCCGACCTACGTGTTTAGCAACATTAATGTGTGATGTTTTTGAACGTTATCCTATCAATTCCGAACAAAGATCGAACCGGTTGTGTGTCATCAGATGCACTTTGCCGTGTTCTGCCATCACTTCATCGAAGATACGTTTGGAGAGGGCAAACCCTACCTCCTGTTCTTTTGCTTCTCCATCCATCGCTGCAAGGTTCATCTCATCGATGATCGCTTTGGGGACGGAGATACCCGGTACTTTGTCATCGATGAAGTTGGCAGTTCTGGCACGGACAATAGGAAACTGTCCTAAAACAAGTTGAGCCTCTTTTGCCGTATCACGGATGCTCATCTCTTTTGCCTCTTCAAAGAGAGCCAACAACTCTTTGGCATTTTCAAGGTCATAGACCGGCTGGGTGATGATGGCGCGTGCCCCGTAGTTAAGCTTCTTGACCATACGCTTTTGCAGTTTTTTCATATCTTTGGCATAGCTGTTGCTCACTGCGAACGGGTAGATGGGCTTGGGTGCAGGATTGAGCGGCTTGTTGGAGTAGTCCACACCGTTGTTAAGATGGTAGATGATGCTTAGAAGCAGTGTAGAGTCACGCTCCAGTACCCCTTTGACCTCAGGCTGGTCGGAGTACTTTGCCGGATCACCTGTAAGTGCCAAGATACATCGCAGGTCAAAGTCGTTGGCACCAAGCAGGGTGGACTGGAGTGAGAGCTTGTTCTTGTCTCTCATACTCATGGTCGCCAGTACCGGCTTGCCAAAGGTCTGTTGAAGTTTAATGGCAGAGAGCACACCGCTCATTTTGAGTTTTGCCAGCGGATTGTCGGTGCAGGAGAAGCCGTTGACCTTTTTATACAGTTTGTGCTTTTGAATGTCGTGTATGATCTTGTCCAGTGATGCGCCATGCGGCGGGTTCACTTCGACGGTAATGAACTTTTTTGTCTCGTTACATAAAAAATCGCAGAATTTATCGAACATATCTATAGGCTCTTTGTGTTAAATTGGCTATAATTCTACCAAAATTATGCATAGAGGTATCTATTAATGTCCAAACTGGCTGTATTTGACTTTGATTCTACACTGATGGATGGCGAAACCATTGACTTTCTGGCTAAACCGCTTGGGCTTGAGGCGCAGGTGGCTGCCATTACCGAACGTGCCATGGCGGGAGAACTGGACTTTTTCAAGTCACTGGTTGCACGTGTAGCACTGCTTGAGGGGCTTGAGAAAGCCAAGGTCGATGCCATTTGTGCCGACCTGCCTATGATGCCAGGGGCAGCTGAGGTAGTAGCGGGGTTGAAAGAAAAAGGTTATACCGTTGTCTGCTTCTCCGGCGGTTTCCGTAACGCGACCAAGCCTGCCTGTGAGAGACTTGGTATCGATGCGGACTTCTCCAACTTCCTGCATGATGAGAATGGTATTTTGACCGGCAGAGTAGGGGGAGAGATGATGTACTCCGAAGCCAAAGGTGATATGATCGTGCGTATGCAAAAACTGTTGGGGATAGGCAGAGAAGATACGCTGGTCGTCGGTGACGGTGCCAATGACCTGAGCATGTTCGCCCATGCCGATACCCGTGTGGCATTCTGTGCCAAGCCGGTACTCAAAGAGGCGGCGACGCACTGTGTGGATGTCAAAGACCTGACCGAGATATTGAAGATCGTTTAATGAAAGTATAATGCAGCATCAACAGCATTGTCAAACAGCTTCTTGGCTATAAAAAAGAACTCATATTAGGTAATATTATTGCCATAGCCGCCACGCTTCTGGTGGTGGTGATCCCCCTTTTTATTCCTATTATTGTCGATGAACTGCTTTTGGGGAAAGACCATGGCTTCATTGCATGGATCTCAACCCATATCTGGCAGAGCGATACCAAAGGGTATGTGCTTGGGATCTTGGCATTCATTCTTCTGCTTCGTCTGCTCAGTACGGTACTGTCGATCTTTCAGACAAAGATATTTGTTTCCATATCAAAAAATATTACATACCAAATGAGACAAAAACTGCTTGAACATCTGAAGCATGTATCGCTCAAAGAGTATGAGATGATGCGGGTAGGGGCGGTGACTTCCAAATTAGTAACTGATGTGGAGACCATCGACGGATTTGTCAGTACGACCATCTCCAAACTGATCGTCTCTTCTCTGGTTCTCATCTTCTCTTCGGTCGTACTGCTCTGGATACACTGGCAGCTGGCGCTTTTTATTTTGCTGACCAATCCTGTTGTGGTACTTTTTACCGTCAAACTTTCACGCAACATCGGGAAGCTGAAAAAAGAGGAGAACAAAGCGGTGGAGCTGTTCCAGTCAAGTCTGAACGAGACGCTGGAACTCTTTCACCAGATCCGTGCTGCCAATAAAGAGGAGTACTTTTTCTCTCATAGTGAGGAAAAAGCCAAAGAGCTCAAAGAACACTCTGTCAACTATGGCTATAAGAGTGATGCAGCGATGAAACTCTCCTACCTTGTCTTTCTGGCAGGGTATGAAGTATTTCGTGCAGTAAGCATTTTGGCGGTTGCCTACTCCGATCTAAGTGTCGGTTTGATGTTGGCTATCTTCTCCTACCTCTGGGTGATGGTCTCACCGACACAGGATATCATTAATTTCCAGTATGTGCTTGCTACGGCAAAGGCAGCATGCAAACGGATCAATACGATCTTTGAGATGGAGCAGGAGCCTGTCGTAACAGAACATAGCAACCCTTTCAAGCATGGTAGTACGGTTGATATTGAAGTGAGATCACTCTCTTTCGCCTACAGAGAGAAAGACTACATACTAAAAAATATCAATATGCGAATCGATGCGGGAAGCAAAGTGGCGATCGTCGGTGCCAGCGGGAGCGGAAAGACAACATTGGCGAACATCCTTAACGGCTTCTATCCGCTTAAAGAGGGTGAGATATATTACGGCGGTGTGAGTAACCGACAGTTGCAGCTCTCAACGATACGGGAAAATATTTACCTTATCTTGCAACACCCTAAACTCTTTAATGATACAATGCGTTTTAATCTTACGCTTGGCAACGACCACAGTGACGAGGAGATGGCGAGGGCTATCGAGATCGCGCAGCTTGGGGAGGTCATCGAAAGATTGGAACACAGGCTTGATACCCTTGTCGGAAAAGACGGGATCAAGCTTAGCGGCGGGCAGCGGCAGCGTGTTGCGATCGCCCGTATGGTATTGGCAGATCCTAAAGTAGTGATATTTGACGAATCGACCTCGGCACTCGATGTGCATACCGAGGCAAAACTTTTCGAGGCACTGCACGACTTTCTCAAAGAGAAGACCGTCATTACCATAGCCCACAGACTCAGTACCATCAAAAGCGCAGAGTTCATCTATGTGCTTGAAGAGGGCAGACTGGTTGATAGCGGTACGCCGCAGGAACTGCTGGAGAAGGATGAAAGCTACTTTAGCAGGATGATATAAGTGAAGCGTTGAGCGCTGAGCGTTGAGCGTTGAGAGGAAATATTTATCCACTCTTCACTCTTCACTCTTCACTCTTCACTTCAATTCCAAAGGAATTGATTTAATGGATATGATTCAAGCGGTGATCATCGGGATCATCGAAGGTTTTACAGAGTTTTTGCCCATCTCCTCGACAGGGCATATGATCGTCGCTTCCAAATTTCTGGGCGTGGCGGAGAACGATCTTACAAAAGCGTACGAAGTGATCATACAGTTTGCCGCTATTTTGGCAGTGATGCTCATCTATAAAGAGAAGATCACATTCAAGAAGATCGATCTGTGGATGAAACTCTTTGTTGCTTTTCTTCCTCTTGCTATTGTCGGCTTTATCTTCAAAGACTACATCAAGACACTCTTTAACGTAGAGACCGTAGCGTGGATGTTTATCATTGGCGGTATCGTTTTTTTGGTCGTGGAATACTTCTACAAAGAAAAAGAGAGTCATGTGAAAGATGTGGAGTGTACAAGCTATAAGCAGGCACTGGCGATCGGTGTGGCACAAATTTTTTCACTGGTTCCGGGGACAAGCAGGGCAGGTGCGACGATCATTGGTGGACTTTTAGCAGGGCTTGACAGAAAAGCTTCGGCAGAGTTCAGCTTCTTGCTTGCCATCCCCGTCATGGCGGCAGTAAGCGGGTATGACCTGCTTAAACACTATCAGGAGTTTGCCGATGCCAACTGGGGTGCATTTCTTGTCGGCTTCATTGTCGCTTTTGTGGTTGCCTATGCGACCATCAAGCTCTTTTTGGTATTCATTCAGCGGTTCACGTTTGTGGTGTTTGGTATTTACCGAATTATGTTTGGAGTGATCTTGTTGGTATTGTTGTAGGGGCAGACCTGTGTGTCTGCCCTTTTATAGGGTAAACACACAGGATCACCCCTACGGTATTGAATTTAAAGAGTCTCTTTCGG
This sequence comes from Sulfurovum sp., assembly GCA_027063305.1. Classification (GTDB taxonomy): domain Bacteria; phylum Campylobacterota; class Campylobacteria; order Campylobacterales; family Sulfurovaceae; genus Sulfurovum. The sequence continues at coordinate 23,767 of JAMORY010000025.1, forward strand.
GAGGCTCCATTAAGTTCAAAAAGATATTTTGGACAAATTTTATGTAGGGCAGATTTTATACTGCTCAAAGGAAGACAATGAAATTTCATGAATTTAATTTCCACAAAGACCTTGCTAAAGGGGTGAAGATAGCAGGGTTCAAAGAGCCAAGCCCCATTCAGGAGATGGCGATCCCGATCATTGAAGAAGGTCGAGACCTTGTCGCTCAGGCACATACGGGAACAGGAAAGACCGCAGCGTTCGGGCTTCCGATGCTTGATAAATTGGCAAAAGGGGAGATCGAACGTGCTTTGGTCATTACGCCTACACGTGAGCTTGCAACACAAGTAAGCGATGAGCTTTACCACTTGGGGCGTTTTGCTGGTATCCGTACGCTGACCGTTTATGGCGGTGTAGGGTATGGTCGTCAGATCGCACTCATCCACAAAGGAGTGCAGATTGTCGTAGCGACCCCGGGGCGATTGAAAGACCTCTACCGTAAAGGGAAGATCGATGTGTTCAACCCTGAGATCGTGGTGCTTGATGAAGCTGATGAGATGCTTGATATGGGTTTTTTGGAAGAGATCAAAGAGATCTTCGAGTATATCCCGCAGAACCGTCAGACACTGCTCTTTTCGGCAACGATGCCAGAACCCATTAAAGAGTTGGCGAACCACATCCTCTATCAGCCTGAGTTCATTTCAGTTGTCGGAGACGAAGAGACGACCAACAATGTCATCGATCAGCGCTATTACGTTATTAACGAGAACCAAAGAGATGAGGCGATCGTAAAGCTTTTGGAGACGGAAGATACCAATAAGTGTATTATCTTCTGCCGTATGAAACGTGAAGTCGACAGGTTGACCGAACATCTGCAAGCGCTTGGATTCAATGCGGCAGGATTGCATGGTGATCTTGAACAACAGGATCGTGAAGTGATCATCAAAGCCTACAGAAGAGGGGAGACCAAGATCATGGTCGCTACCGATGTAGCGGCACGTGGTCTGGACGTGAAGGATGTCACCCATGTATTCAACTACCATATCCCGTTCGATCCGCAAAGTTATGTTCACCGTATCGGACGTACGGGACGTGCAGGCAAGAGCGGTCAGGCGATCACACTGGTGACCACAGAGGAGTTCAGAGAGCTTCAGCGTATTCAAAAAGAGGTAGGAGCACAGATGCGTCTGGCGACCATTCAAGGCGGAGAGATGCTCGATAATGAGAGTATCGACTATCTTATCGATAAGATCAGAGACCTTTCCGTACATCCCGAGGCCTCCCGTCTGCTTGAAGCTTTGAATGATATAGATAGAACACTGCTCTTGGAGAAGCTTCTCTCTAACGTGATAGAAGGAGAGCACCACCATATCGGCTCTCAAATAGGGTTCGATCAGAGCGATGTCGATGAGATGATGGAAAACTATACAAATGAGCAAAAAGCTACCCGAAATAACAATCGAAGAAAAAAGCGCCGATAATCGACGCTTTTTAACTAACCCAAAGCAAAACGGGTTTAAAATTTGTAAACCAAATTATAAGGTGACAGTATGGAATACACACTCGTAGGCGAAGCCCTCAAGTTTATGGTACTGGGAATGTTGATCGTCTTTGTCTTCCTCATCGTACTTGTACAGGTGATGAAGCTTCAGGCATATCTGATCAATAAATACTTCCCGGAAAAAGCACCTGAGGTGCCAACTTCTACTCCTCAAGATAACGCAACACAAGATGCTCATCATGTGGCGGCAATTGTAGCGGCTATCGCAGAATTTCGTAAAAACAAATCGTAAACAAGGTTTCTAAATGGCAAAAAAATATATTGATGTAATGGATACGACCTTCAGAGACGGCTTCCAGTCTGTCTTCGGTGGTCGTGTATTGATGGAGGACTTTTTCCCGGCGGTTGAAGCGGCAAAAGAAGCGGGGATCACCCACTTCGAGTTTGGTGGCGGTGCACGCTTCCAGTCACTCTTCTTCTACCTTCAGGAGAATGCGTTCGAGATGATGGATCAGTTCCGTCAGATCGTTGGGCCTGATGCGAATCTTCAAGTACTCTCACGCGGTATCAATACGGTCATGCTTGATACGGGAAGTCGTGAGATGATCGATCTCTTCGCTAAGATGTTCGCAAAGCACGGTACGACGACCGTACGTAACTTCGATGCACTCAATGATGTCAATAACCTTGAGTACTCTGCGCAATGTATCAAGAAGCACGGTATGAACCACGAAGTGGTCGTAACGATGATGGATCTTCCTCCGGGATGTAAAGGGGCACACGATGTACCTTTCTATGAGAAAACACTCAGAAACATACTCGATAGCGGTATCGAGTTCGATTCTGTCTGTTTCAAAGATGCATCAGGTACGGCTAACCCGCATAAGGTTTATGAGACCATCGCGATGGCAAGAAAACTTCTTGGTGACAGCGTACACCTCAGACTCCATACACATGAGACAGCAGGTGTTTCCGTAGCTTCTTACCTTGCAGCGCTTGAAGCGGGAGCTAACGGTATCGATATGGCGGCATCTCCTGTAAGCGGTGGTACGTCACAGCCTGACATCCTTACTATGCTTCATGCGACAAAAGGAACCAACTATAATCTCGGTGACTTGAAACTCGATAAGATCCTTAAGTACGAAGAGAGACTCAAAGAGTGTCTTGCCGAATATATGATCCCGCCTGAAGCGACACAGGTAAGCCCGCTTATTCCGTTCTCTCCAATGCCTGGTGGTGCGCTTACTGCCAATACACAGATGATGAGAGATAACGGTGACCTTGACAAGTTCGACGAGGTTATTAAAGCGATGAAAGAGGTGGTAGAGCGTGGCGGTTACGGAACGTCGGTTACACCGGTCAGTCAGTTCTACTGGCAGCAAGCGTATGCGAACGTGATGTTCGGTCCATGGAAGCAGATTGCTCCGGGTTACGGGAAAATGGTTCTTGGTTACTTCGGTAAAACACCTGTCGAACCAGATCGTGAGATCGTAGAGCTTGCAAGTCAGAAGCTAAAGCTCGATCCGACAACGGAGAACCCACTTGATATTGCAGATAGAGACGAGAACAAGTCTATCGCACACTGGAAGAAAGTGCTTGAAAATGAAGGTCTTGAGACAACAGAAGAGAACATCTTCATTGCAGCGGCATGTGATCAAAAAGGTATTGCGTTCCTCAAGGGTGAATCACCGTTGATGGTAAGAAAAGGTAAAGAAAACGATTGTGGAGAAGGAAATATGGCAGGAAATTATACGGTAGTAGTAGATGGTAAACAGTACAGTGTTCAAGTAGCAGAGGGTAGCGGTGATGTTCAGATCGCTCCTGCGGCAAATACAGCTCCGGCTACAGAAGCTGCAGCGGCGCCGGCACCGGCAGCAGGTGGAGCCGGAAGTATCGAGATCCACTCTCAAACTCCGGGTAACGTCTGGAAGATCCTTAAAAATCCGGGTGACAGTGTTGCAGAGGGTGATGTGATCATGATCCTTGAAGCGATGAAAATGGAGATCGATATCGCAGCACCGCAAGCCGGTACGATCAAATCGATCAATGTAAACGTCAATGATGCGGTAGCCGACGGACAACTTCTAGCAACAATGGAGTAATCATGAAGATTAAACATCTGTTACTCTCTGTGCTTTTTGCCTTTGCTTTTTTCACTAGCCACGTCAGTGCTAGTGAAGCGGCGGCAGGCGCACATGAATTTAAAACACAAGAACAGCTTATTGCTGAAGAGAAAGCGAACTATCATCCTAAGAGTGTAGGGGAGCTTATTACAAGCTTTTTCCATACAACAGGACTTGATGCGATCATCAACCCCAAAGAGGGCGTGAAGAACGGTCAAGGCAAAGAGATGAGTCTCTTTGCTCAAAGCTGGGGACGTGTGATCATGTTCATCATCGTCTTTATCCTTTTCTACCTTGCGATCGCCAAAGGGTTCGAGCCGTTGCTGCTTCTTCCGATCGCGTTTGGTGGTTTGCTGGCGAATATTCCTATCGCGAATATGACCGGGCCACATGGTATGCTGGGTATTATCTACAATATGGGTATTGCCAACGAGTTCTTCCCACTCCTTATCTTTATGGGGGTAGGGGCGATGACAGACTTTGGTCCTCTCTTGGCAAACCCTAAAACAGCGCTCCTTGGCGGTGCGGCGCAGTTCGGGATCTTCGGTTCACTCGTAGGTGCTGCGGCGCTTTCTCAATATACGGGAATGGTCGACTTTACGCTCCAGCAATCGGCAGCGATCTCTATTATCGGTGGTGCCGATGGTCCGACATCGATCTTTATTGCATCCGCATTGGCACCTGAGATGCTTGGGGCTATTGCAGTTGCGGCATATTCGTACATGGCACTTGTACCGGTCATTCAGCCTCCGATCATGAGAGCGTTGACAACCAAAGAGGAGCGTCAGATCGTGATGAAGACAAGTAGAAAGGTCAATAGACTTGAAAAGCTTGTTTTCCCTATCGTCGTTATTATGATGATCGCACTGGTACTTCCTGATGCGGCACCGTTGATGGGAGCATTTGCATTTGGTAACTTCGCTAAAGAATCAGGTGTTGTAGACAGACTCTCCAACGAGATGCAGAACTCATTGATCAATATCGTAACCATCTTCCTGGGGTTCGGTGTCGGTATGACACTTCAGGCGGACAAGTTCCTTGTACCTGAAACATTGGGGATCATGGTGATCGGTCTTTTGGCATTTTCGGCAGGTACAGCAGCAGGTGTGATCATGGCAAAGATCATGAACAAGTTCTCTGATGAGCCTATCAATCCGCTTATCGGTTCGGCAGGTGTATCTGCTGTACCTATGGCGGCACGTGTATCGAGTAAAGTCGGTTCCGAAGAGAAACCGGGTAATATCCTTTTGATGCACGCAATGGGACCAAACGTTGCGGGTGTTATCGGTTCAGCAGTTGCTGCCGGTGTACTCTTGTCGATTTTTAAATAATTTCAAGATAGAGTAAGGCTTCTTACTCTATCATTCCGCTTGAAAAGTATAAAGAAGGAAAAAATTTATCTTTTTCTTTCTTTATGCTTTGGCATACATTCAAATGAAACTATAAAGAGGATACTATGAGTACCAAAACGCCCAACGGACTTGACAAACTGGGATTGAAAGACATTAAAGAGGTCTATTACAATTTGAGTTATGATGAGTTGCAAGCGCATGAGATCAACAGAGGAGAATGTAAGATCTCTACCTCCGGAACAGCGATGTGTGATACCGGTATTTTTACCGGTAGAAGTCCTAAAGACAAATACTTCGTCGATCAGCCGCCTTCAAATGAAAATATTGCATGGGGAGATGTGAACAGACCGATCAAAAAAGAGATCTATGAAGAGCTGCTTGATCTGACACTCACACAGCTTTCAGGGAAGAATATTTATGTTATGGATGTATTTGCCGGGGCGAGTGAAGCGAGTAAACGCTCTATCCGTTTCGTTACGGAAGTGGCGTGGCAGGCACACTTTGTAAAAAATATGTTCATCCGTCCCACAGAGGAGGAGCTGGAGAACTTCGAGCCTGACTTTACCGTTTATAATGCATGTAAGGTCGTAGATGAGAAGTATAAAGAGCACGGGCTGAACTCTGACGTGTTCGTTGTGTTCAATATCGAGGATAACATCTCTATTATCGGTGGTACATGGTACGGCGGTGAGATGAAGAAGGGTATCTTCTCTATGATGAACTACTGGCTGCCGCTTGAGGGTAAACTCTCTATGCACTGTTCTGCCAACGTTGGCAAAGAGGGGGATGTATGTCTCTTCTTCGGACTCTCAGGAACAGGGAAGACCACACTCTCTACAGATCCTAACCGTGCGCTTATCGGTGATGACGAGCATGGATGGGATGAGAACGGTGTATTTAACTTCGAGGGCGGATGTTATGCGAAGGTAATCAACCTCGATCCTAAATCTGAGCCTGAGATCTACGGTGCGATCGTCAAAGATGCACTCTTGGAGAATGTTGTAGCTGATGAGAACGGGAACGTTGACTACTCTGACGGTTCAAAAACGGAAAATACCCGTGTCTCTTATCCGATCGAGCATATCGAGAACCATAAGCATGACCTTCAAGCGGGACATCCGAACAACATCATTTTCCTCACAGCAGATGCGTTCGGTGTATTGCCTCCGGTAAGTAAGCTTACCAAAGAGCAGGCGATGTACTACTTCCTTAGTGGATATACGGCTAAAGTCGCTGGAACAGAGCGTGGGATCACTGAGCCGGTCGCAACCTTTTCCGCATGTTTTGGTGAAGCGTTCTTGCCGCTTCATCCAACAGTCTATGCAGAACTTCTCGGTAAGAAGATCGATGAGCATAATGTAAACGTCTACCTTGTCAACACAGGTTGGACAGGCGGTCCTTACGGTGTAGGAAAACGTATGAGCATCAAAGATACCAGAGCGTGTATCGACGGTATCTTGAACGGTTCTATTAACAATGCGGCGTTTGAAACACTACCGACGTTCAACCTGCAGATCCCTAAATCGCTAGATGGTGTGGAGGACAATACCGTACTCAACCCAAGAAACACTTGGGCAGATAAAGCGGAATATGATGCGATGCTTGCGAAGTTAGCCGGTATGTTCATTGAGAACTTCCATCGTTATGATGATAAGGGGGGTGAGTTCGATTTTGCCTCTGCCGGACCACAATTGTAAGCTTTTTACTTATTTTGCAGCATCTTGAAGTGGTTTCGCCTTCATGGCTCCACTTCGTTACGACCATTCCGGTTCCAAAGCTATGAATGATAAGCAGTTGTTATCTACTTAACGCTTCTCATCCGTTCAGTCACTTACTAGCGTGTAAGCTCCTTTATTCCAAACCTCCCCTCAAACCCAAACTAGCACAAACTAACCAAAAATCTTTACAATTGTTTTTTTAAAAAACATTATTGAATTAAGAGATTTATTATCTTATATTATTCTAAGATTTCTATAGTATAGTTTCACATTAAATTACAAATTAAAGGAATGTGGTGATGGATGTAAATAAAATCAGAAAAATTTGTAGACCGGTAAGAATTGTGATCGGATCGGCATTGATCGCAACAGGGATTGTCACAGGTAATAAGTGGTTCTTCCTTGGTGTTGTACCGTTGATCGCAGGTATTGCGAACTTCTGTCCGCTTTGTATCATCACAAAAAAGTGTGATCTACCTGAAAACTAAACTGCACAATAGGGGGCAAATGCTACTTTTGTCCCGTCTTATCTCTCCTACCATGATGTATAATGCTGCGATTTTTGATAAGGGAGGCTTCTATGGATAAATTGACACACTACCTCAATACCCATCCTATTGACGAACTACACCCCTCTGAGATCGCAAATTTGCTTAAAGATCTCAATGAGACCGAATTTGAAGAGGCGATCCATGCCATTCCAAAAGAGTTGATCGCCGATGTCGCACTGGAGCTTCCCGATCGTTATTTTGGGGAGATCGTCGAGAACTTCACCCCTGAAGAGATCGCGGAGTCGCTTTCTGAAATGGAGTCGGATGACCAGACGGACTTTATCAAAGAGCTTGAAGAGCTGGATGACTCCAAAGCCAAAGAGGTCTTCGATCAGCTCGATAAAGAGGATCAGAAGGACATTCTTCAACTAAAGCAGTATGATGAGGATGAAGCGGGTGCCTACATGCAGGTGGAGGTCTATGCTGCTAAACTCGACCAGAAGGTTGAAGATGTCATCAAAGTGTTTGCCGAGCTTAAGCGTAATGATGAACTTGAGAACATCAATTACCTCTTTGTCACCGATGAGGAGGGGCATTTGCGTTATGGTGTCGGACTTGATGACCTGATCTTGTTCGATTTTCAAAAGACACTGCGTGAGAATATTCAACAAAACCCTGAGAAGTACAAGCCGATCATCGGGCATGACCATGACGATATCAAGGATATCGTACAGAAGTTCCAAGAGTATGACCTAAACTCCATGCCTATTGTCGATGAATATGGTAAATTGCTCGGGCGTATTACCTCGGATGATATCTACGATGTCATCAGTGAACATGCAACTGATCAAATGTACCATCTTGCAGGGGTCGATGATGAGGCCGAAGAGGATGATGATCTGCTCAAAGCCGGAAAGTCCAGAGCTATCTGGCTTGGGATCAACCTGCTTACGGCAATTGCCGCCTCTTTGGTGATCGGACTCTTTGAGAGTACCTTGCAAAGTTATGTGGCATTGGCGGTGCTGATGCCGATCGTTGCCTCTATGGGTGGAAATGCCGGAACACAGTCGCTTACGGTCGTTGTACGGCAGTTAGCACTAGGGGAGATCGCCAAACACGATGCGATGCGTACCATTAAAAAAGAGGTACTTCTCTCACTAGGGAACGGATTGCTCTTTGCCGTGGTCATCGGAGTGATCGCATGGATATGGTTCAGTAAACCACTGCTTGGTGTGGTGATCGCACTCTCAATGGTCATCAACCTTTTAAGTGCCGGTTTTTTCGGTGCGGTCGTACCGCTTGTTTTAAAGAAACTCAATGTCGATCCTGCGATCGGAAGTACCGTGATATTGACCACGGTGACTGATATTGTCGGATTCTTTAGCTTTCTTGGGCTTGCAACCCTTATATTACTATAAAAGGATACTTTACACACTATGGACTTGTTGATCTTATATTTTATGGCGGCGGTTGTTGTCTCTTTTGTCTGTTCGGTACTCGAATCGGTACTTCTTTCGGTTACGATGCCTTATATTTCAGTCATGGAAAAGGAGCGTCCGAGTGCAGGAAAACTGCTTCGCGGTCATAAAGAGCATATCAATAAATCGATCGCTTCGATCCTTATTTTAAATACCGTTGCCAATACCGTTGGTGCGGCGGCAGTCGGAGCACAGGCCGAAAAGGTCTTTGGTTCGGGAGCGCTCTTTTGGGTCTCGGCTATCTTGACCTTTGCTATTTTGTTCTTTGGAGAGATCATCCCTAAGACGATCGGGGCAACATACTGGAAACAGATCGCACCGGCAGCGGGTTATATTATCCGTTTCTTTATCTGGTTCACTTATCCGATCATTCTCTTGACACTATTCGTGACCAACCGTATCAAGAAAGGTGACGAGGGAATGAGCTTGACCAAAGAGGAGCTTTTAGAAAGTGCGCTTTTGAGTGAAGATGAAGGTGTGCTCGATGAGCAGGAATCCGATATTATCGAGAATATCCTAAAGCTTGACGATATCAAAGTACATGATATCCTTACACCAAGAACGGTCGTTTTTGCATTGGAAGGAAACCGTACTATCGCCGATATCGTCAAGAACGAAGCGGACATCTTCAAATACTCACGTATCCCTGTCTATGACGGTAATATTGAGAATATCACGGGAATGGTCTTGACCAAGCAGCTTTTTGGGCAGGCGTTAAAAGATGACAGCGTACTGCTTAAAGATATTCAAAAAGATATCTACCGTATCAATGAACAGGTACCTGTTTCATGGGCACTGGATCTCTTTATTGAAAAGAAAGAGCATATGTTCCTTGTACTTGACAAGTATGATCAGGTAGAGGGGATCGTTACGCTTGAAGATTGTGTCGAGACTATTTTGGGTGTCGAGATCGTTGATGAGAGTGATGCGCATGTCGATATGCGTGAGCTGGCAAAATTGAAGATGCGTTTACAGAGACGTCAGAACAAAGATCTGAACCTAGACTGATGCCGTTTCCATCCTCTCTCTCACCCAGACTACAGGAGGCTTTGCAGGATGCAGGCTTCCGTGAGCCAACCCCTATTCAAAAGGTATTGATGCCTATTCTTCTGCAAGGTTCGAATGCGATCGCTTCAGCACAAACTGGAAGCGGTAAGACCCTTGCCTATCTACTCCCTATTCTTGAGCAGGTACGTCCTACATCACCCAACCCACACCGCTATCCTAAAGTTTTCATCCTCTCTCCGACAAAAGAATTGGCACAGCAGATATATGAAGTGACAACGAAGTTCGCATTTGCCGTAGGCTTGCATACGGTACTGCTTCAAGGAGGGGGAAAGCGTAGTGAAGAGGTGAAGCGTCTGGATAGAGGGATCGATATTATCGTAGCAACACCACAACGTGCTTTGGAGCATATCGAGGCACGACGTATCGATATCAAGGGGATCAAACACCTTGTGATCGATGAAGCGGATATGATGTTCGATATGGGCTTTGTCTCCTATCTTGAGAAGATATTTACCGCTATGACGGAGCGTTCTCAAAAGGTGATCGTCTCAGCGACCATCACCCCTCGCGTGGTCAAGCTTGCTAAATCTTATATTAAGCCGCTTAAGCGTGTAGAGCTAGCCCCCCCGGGGAAGATCGCCGATACCATTACGCAGTATCTCTATCCGGTCGTACGCAGTAAAAAAGAGGCGCTTTTGTCATGGTTGATCTCTTCAAACAATATCAAGCGTGCGTTGGTGTTCGTGCGTAAAAAGGAGCTTGCCGATGGTGTTGCCGAGAGTTTACGCTCATGGGGATACAAGGTAGGCGTATTGCATGGAGAACGTTTACATGGTGAACGGAAGAAGTCTCTTCTTGCTTTTAGAGAAGGGCGTTATGATATGCTTGTTGCGACCGATATCGCTGCACGCGGGTTGGATATCAGCGAGTTGGATGTGGTCATCAACTATGATATTCCTCATGTCAAGCATGACTTCATTCACCGAGTCGGACGTACGGGTCGTGCAGGAAAAGAAGGGATGGCGATCACTCTTGTCAGTCCCGATGAGATCGAGCAGCTTCACGACCTTCAAAAGGTACTTGGCAGTAAGATCAAAGAGATGATCATTCCTGAGTATGCCCCCAAAGAGGTGAAGGCTAGAGGCTATCTGCTTCATCCGCCGCAACGCAGAAAACGAAAAGCCCCTGCGGCAAAGAGGAGCGGAACATATGCCTTGAGCAAAAAGGGAAAGAAGCGGAAGACCACAAAGCGTGACGGCTGGAAGCAGTTCGATGCGGCAAAAGAGAAGAAAAAGGGAAGAAAGTGATTAACCCTTTTTCGATAAGATGCGGAAAACTTAATATAAAAGGAATATAGTATGGCAAAAGTACCAGAAGATGTAGGATGTAACAATATGGATTGTGTAGAGTCGGCTAATTGTCAAAGAACAGTGATCTATGAAAACGGTACGGCTAGAGAGGTCAAGACCTTCGGTGGTACACCGGAGAAAGGGTGTGGTAAGTTCCTCCCTAAAAAAGATGAGGCGCAGAAGTAAGCCTCGACTACTTCAGCGGGAACTTTCCGATCTCTTCAAGGAAAGTTGTCGCATATGCCCCTTTGGGCAGATAGAAATCCACCTTTAACACTTTTTTCTCTTTATCGTATACCGTTTTCACATCCTGCGGCCATATCCATGCGAAACGTCTATCTCCTCTTAAGCTGGTCAACTCTGTATCGTCGAAGGGCTCTTCTAGGTGGTATGCATCGCTTTTGGCACGTATGGCATTGGCACCGCAGAGCAGTCCTGTAGGAGAGAGCTTTTTGGTTTCGAACATCTTGGCACTTAGAAGCATATCTTTGACAAATCCCGTTTTCCCATGCGGGTATGGCATGGTCACATCCCCTAGGAAGAGTTTAAAGAACTGCGGTTGTTTTACCAAAGCCTTTATCAGTGCTTCGGGATATTGAAGTTTTTTTGCCGCCACTGCCGGCGGATGGGAAGTGATGGTGTTGGAGAGCTTTACACGCATTCCCAGCCACTTGTTAAAAAGGTGGCTTTGGTAGGCGGCAACCAGTAGCTTTTCGCGGCTTCCTTTGAGCCGTTTCCCCGAGTGTGCGATCTCTTTACCCTGAAGGTAGCTTTTGCTGTCCTCTCCAAAACGCTGGTAGCCGTAGTAGTTGGGTATCCCTTTGGTCTGCATCATCTTTGCGGTGGTGTTGAAGAACTTGGCATCGGAGGGGTTGATGCGGTGTAGAAGAATGGAGAAGCGGTTGCCTTTGAGGTGTCCTATTTTGATGGGTGCTTTGTTGTAGGTGCGCTCCAGTATCTCTACACGTTCGGTAGTGAGGTTTTTGTTCAGAAGTTTCTCCGCTTGTTTGGGGATGGAGATATACTGAATGGTGGTTGCATTTTTATCTTTGAGTCCTGCATAGCCGATGTCGCGTTCACTCAGTTCAGTTGCTTTGGCAAGAACGGTCGTTAGCTTCGAGGTGCTCATGTCGGTCTTTTTGATCTTGAGGATCAGGTAGTTCCCGTTTTGGGTAAAAGCATAAAGCGGCACCTCTTCAACGAAGAAGCGCTCTATGGTCTGTTGAAAGTCAAAAGAGAGGGGTTTATGCCCGTAGGCGTATTGTTTGATATGATTCATGCTGCCATTATAGCAAAAAAGCGACTATCCACACTTACCGGGTGCGCACTTCATCGCACCGCATTTGCCTTCGAGTTTACTTTTGATACTCCCGCTTCTCATACTGTTGATCATCTGCTGTGTCTCTTTGGGATGAGCGATGAACTTGTACCCTTTGTATAGAGTGAAGAGTCCGTAGAGTACTACCAGCATGGCAGCCAGTTTCATCATCGTACCGCGCAGGTTCCCTCGTTGTAGGAACTTGGTGACCGTTCCAAGAAAGAAGAGTGCGGGGATGGTCGCCAAACCGAAGGTTGCCATGACGATCGCACCCCAGAGCGGGCTTGCCGTACTGGCGGCGAAGATCGCAAAGGAGTAGACCAGTCCACAGGGAATGATACCGTTGAGCATACCAAGAAGGTAGAAGCTTGAGAGCGATCTGTCTTGGATAAGAGAGCGGAAGGTCTGCTGGAACCATCCTTGTTTGGAGATGGAGACCTCCGCAGAGTTGAGGAACTTGAAGTTCCCCAGAAGCGAAGCACCTGCCATGATCATCAGTATTCCCGTAAGGACAAAGAGTACACCTTTGGTTGTCGGGGTAAAGGCGATCGCCTTTCCTATAAGCCCGAACATCGCTCCGAGAATGGTATAGGTGGTGACACGCCCGAAGTTGTATGCCAGGTGCGAGAGTGTCTGCTCCCGTATCGAAGCGTTCGGATCGATCTTGCTGGAACTGTATGCAACGACAATACCGCCGCACATACCGATACAGTGCCCGACACTTCCTAGAAATGCCGTACTTAGGATAATGATAAGGTCAATATTGTTCATGGGTCCTTCTCGTGTTTTAATGTAAAACTATATTATTATTTTGCTAATATAACGTTAAGTATTTCGATCGAAGGATAAAAATGTTTAAGACGCTGAAGCGTGGCATTGTCAAAATGTTTAGGGAGTTCCTTGTCTATCATAACAGCTCACTGGAGTTCCGTGCCAAACTTTTGACACTCATGGTCTCCAGTAACGGAGAGATCAGCGAGTGTGAGAAGCACAAGCTCAAAGAGATCGCCCATGCGATCTACAAAGAGGATGAGGAACGTGCGGATCTGTTGATCGATACGGTGATGGAGTATCATACCAAGATCGTGACCAATAATGGGTTGGACTTCGAACACCTCATACAGTTGGTGGCACGTGAGGTCAAAGAGGTGAAGCGTTTTTGTCAAAAGATCGATATCGACCTTTTGATGCAATTGCATGAGTGTATGGATGAGGAGGATGAAGAGGAGAGACTCTTCCAGATACGTATCATCGAGTTCCTAGAGAGTCTAAAAGAGGAGTGTCAAGTCTAAATGGTGTGGTATCGTTTTATTTCTTATGGCAAAGTACAGCATGTCTACTATCGCAAGTTCATCTCCGGGGCAATGATGCGTGCGGGGTTCAATGGGTATGTCAGAAATCTCGATGACGGTACGGTGGAGACGGTGGTGTTCATCATAGATGAAGAGAACGATCTGCCGCGTGCAATGAAGATCCTTAAAGAGGGGGTCACCTATGAGTGAAGTGGAGAAGGTAGAGTATGAGATCATCGATGATGTTGAGATCAATATAGATGGTTTTGAGATACGCTATTGATAAAGGAGATATAACATGGCAAGCGGATGGGGATGTCAGTTCCTTGGAAAGAACGGTGATATCAAAGAGTGGTGTATGAAACTGCACCACCCGTGTGATCCGGGATGCAAAGGGTGTATCATCTACGGACAGGTGGAGTTCTCCCAGCCTCAGATCGATGAGGAACAGGAGAAGAAAATGAAAAATCGGAGTGATAATCCGTTGGGGGAGAGGTAACACTGAAAGTAAGTTTCAAGCAATAGAAAAAGAAAATTTTAGATAGAATGATGATTATATTTGAATGAGGGGAGTTGCTTGTTTTTATTATGAATAAATCACCAAAAGATGTACTCAAAAAATCATATCTTAAAGAAAAACCTGTAGAAAAAGAGATTGATGAATTTATTAAAGCCATAGAAGATCTGAAAAATGAAATCCATGAGAATGAAAGTGAAGAATACAATAAAAATCTCCTTCCTACTTTTTTTCAATCTATTGGCTATCGAGACTATAAAATCAATACAAAGGGGCGAATAGATCTTGCTATTTACAATAAAGAGAGTATTCCCGAAGTCATTATAGAGGCAAAAGCACCTAAAAATAGATCGGAAATGATCAGTCATGACAACTTCAACAAAAAAGCATTTCATGAGGCATTACTCTATTTTTTACAAGAGATAAATAAAGAACATAACTACGATATCCGTCATGTTATTATTACCAATATGTATGAATGGTATGTTTTTGATGCGGCTGAGTTCAATAAGATCGCTTCCAATAAAAAAATAAAAAAATTCTATATCGATACGGAAATTAAAAAACGAAGCCTGTTTCAGCTCAATCATGATAAATATGAAACATTTAGACAGATACTTGAGAGTGAAAAAGTACTACAAAACTTGGACTATGTACGCTTTAATCTCAAAGATGACTTTAATAAAACTTACATCAAAAACTTATACAAATTTCTTTCACCAAGACATTTGTTAAAACAATATATTGAGTCTGATTCCAATACGCTTAATACCAAGTTCTATGATGAGTTGCTCTATATTTTAGGATTGGAAGAGACTTCGGGTAACAAAAAATTGATTCAGCGTATCTCTCCTTCAAAAAGAAGTTACGGTTCACTGATAGAAAACACCATACGCAAACTTGAAACTGAGACGGAGTGTAGAGGTAAAGAGAACGAAGAGGAGCTCTTTGAAATTGCATTGGGGCTTAATATTACATGGCTTAACAGAATACTTTTTCTGAAGCTACTTGAAGCAAAGCTTTTAACGATCCATAACGGGAAGTATCCAAAGTTTCTCTCTTTTGAAATAGTGAGAGAGTTTGATAATCTTAATACACTGTTCTTTGAAGTATTGGCAATAGATATCACAGAAAGAAAAGCTATTTATATTGATGCATTTAAAGAGATACCTTATCTGAACAGTGTGCTTTTTGAGACCACAAAGCAAGAGTGTGACTATTTGCGTATAAGTAACTTGAAGGATAACGCCAAGATTAAAGTCCTTTCAAAATCTGTCTTGACGCAGCATAGAAATGAGGAATTAAATACTTTGGAGTATCTGCTTAAATTCCTCTCTGCTTATGACTTCGCGACAGATTCGAGTGCAGAGTTTAAAAATGAACATACGCTCATCAATGCTTCTGTTTTAGGATTGATTTTTGAAAAATTGAACGGTTATAAGGATGGAAGTTTCTATACACCAAGTTTCATTACGATGTATATGACCCGTCAGACCATACGAAATGCAGTCGTATCCAAATTTAATGAAGCATTGAAAGATGATCATATTGTATTTGAAAGTTTTAGTGAATTAAAGAACTATAGCGAAGCCAATTTTTATAAAGAGGATTTTAAAAAGAGAGCAAACCAAATTTTAGATAGTATCACCATAGTTGATCCTGCGGTAGGTAGTGGACATTTTTTGGTTTCGGCACTTAATGAACTGCTTGTAGTAAAAAGTGAATTGAAAGTGTTAAGAGGTTTGGCTGCCTACAATGTGACAAATGAAAACGATGAACTTTACATAGAAAACAAAGAGGGTGTTTTTTTTGAATATAGATTCGGTGCATCTGGCAAAATAGATAAAGAAGCACAAGAGGTGCAAAAAGCGCTTTTTCATGAAAAACAAAAGATCATAGAAAATCAACTATTCGGTGTTGATATCAATCCAAACTCCGCACAGATCACTAGACTGAGGCTTTGGATAGAACTGCTTAAGCACAGCTATTATGATGATAACGGTATGTTTGTTACGATGCCCAATATTGATATCAATATTAAAGCTGGAAATTCACTCATAAGCCGTTACAGTTTGCATGATGAGATAGATATCCCTAACATACAGTATGATATTGAACGGTATAAAAGTATTGTCAAAGAGTACAAAGAAGGTATTTTTTCTGTTACTAAAGATGAGATACGAAGTGTGATAGATGACCTTAAAGAGAAGTTTAAACTCTCTCTTAAAGCAGAATGGAAAGAGATCAAAAAGCAAAAAGAGTTATTAAAAGAGTATGTTAGCGAGTATGGTTTTCATAATCTCTCTGACGATTTATCGCTTCTGGCGGTCAAAGAGGGATATAGACCGCAAGGTACACTTTTTGGTGACGATGATGAGACTATCACAAAAGCAAAAGCTAAAAAGAGAGAAAAACTACTGAAAAAGTTGATAGATATCACCCATCAGATAGATGAAAAACTCAATGGAAAGATCTACGAAAATGCTTTTGAGTGGCGGTTCGAGTTTCCCGAAGTGCTGGATGATGAGGGGAACTTTGTAGGGTTTGATGTGGTGATCGGCAATCCGCCGTATATCATGGAAGATGATAACAAGTCGGCATTTAACGGGTTACATGAGGTGCCGTGTTATCAAGGAAAAACAGATATTTGGCACCTGTTTACCTGCAAAGCGATTGAAATAGCCAAGCAAGACGGATATATAAGCTTCATTGCCAAAAACCAATGGCTTGACAGTGCAAGTGCTTCAAATATGCGTAGAGTGCTCTATGACCATACTTCTATTGAAAAAATCATAGATTTTGGTACCAATATGGTCTTTAAAGATGCTGCACAACAGACAATGATATTTGTATTAAAAAAGAGTAGTGAAGGAAAAGAACATCATATAGATTATGTTAAATATGCGGACAAAGTATCTTTAGAAGAGATTACGGAACATTTGCATGATATGGAGCCGTCCGAGTTTGTGAAAATGGGACAAAAAATACTTCCAAGAGAGTATGATGAGAAGGAGAATATTGGTTTTTCTTCTCCTGAAGCGGAAGCTATTTTGTATAAAATAGAGAAACGGAAAAACTTCATTTTTGACGAAAAAGAGGAGATGATACAGGGTATCATCGGTGGACCAGATAAAGCCTTTATCATTCCCAAAGAAGCGTTGAATAGTTTTGAGGAGAAAGAAAAAATCTACTTCAAAATGCTTCATACCCATACCGATAGATACTATACAGAAGATACGGACAAATATATTTGTTATATTGCCAAACATAATTTTAAAGATAAAGATATTGAAGATTATCCAAATATAAACAATATGTTGTTGCCTTACAAATCATACATAGATGAAAAAGGAAAAGAAAAAGGATTGGCACATAGAAGAGAGGTTCTTAAAGGTAGTATTGAGTGGTATCATCTTTGGTGGGCGCGAGATGAATCTTTTTTTAAAGAAGGAGCTAAACTTATTTTTGCATCTCGTACATTAGGTAAAAACTTTACTTATACCGATAAAGTATTTTATGGTTCAAGAAATCTTTTCTTTATCAAGTCAAATAGAGTAGATCTTAAATATATAGTAGCCCTGCTCAACTCCTCTTTGATGTACTTTTATATGCAGGAGAGACTCAAACATACGGGTGATTTGTTACAAATTGATAAAAATCAGTTTATGAAAATACCACTTTATGTCCCTGAAAATAGTGAAAAGTTTGGTCAAGTTGTAGATAAAATTATTGACATTAAAAAACAAAACCAAGATACTACCGAACTTGAAGCTCAGATAGACCAAATGGTGTATGAACTGTACGGTTTGAATGAGGAGGAGATTGCCATTGTAGAAGGCAGGGAGTTTGAACCGGAGGATGAAATGGGGTATAATAGCACTATGGAGAATGCAGAATGATCACCTATGTCCGTACCAATATCTTTGAGTCTAATGCTCAAGTGCTTGTTAATACCGTCAATACCGTAGGGGTCATGGGCAAAGGACTTGCCAAAGAGTTCAAACGTCTCTATCCGGAGATGTTTAAACAGTATCAGAAATTCTGCGAACAGGGTCAGTTGACCGTCGGTAAATTACAGCTCTATAAAACACCTAACAAGTGGATACTGAATTTCCCTACCAAAGCCAACTGGAGACATCCATCTAAACTGGAATATATTGAGCAGGGTCTACAAAAATTCGTAGACAATTATGCAAGGCTTGGCATTACCTCCATTGCTTTTCCGATGCTCGGATGCGGAAATGGCGGTCTCTCATGGGAAGATGAGGTCAAACCGCTTATGGAGAAGTATTTGGCTGATCTCCCCATAGAGATCTACATTCACATTGCCAAACAAGATGCTTATAAACCGGAACATCATGATCAAGCTCAGATCGACCGGTGGTTGCACAGTGAACCCGACTATCTCTCCGCTGTTGAGTTCATCGGTGATCTAAGACGCCATTACGCAGGCTTGATCAATACAGTCAATAAAATGCATATCGGTATGGAGATCAGCATAGAACAGATAGGAGAGCAAGAACTATTCTGTCTGGAAAATGATACGATCCACCTCTGTTTGGATGAAGTGAGTCTTACGGGTATGTGGCAGTCACTCAGAGAGAATGGTATATTGCGCGCATCCATGCTCTCTTCCGATCTGGCGAAACATGCTGAATATGTGATGGTTTTTCTTAGTGAGTTGGACTATCTGGTACTGACTCAGATAGGAGACAACGAAGATGAACTGGCAGTAAGACTACTCTCGCATAAACAGCCGCTTAAAGAGCCTGAGCAAGTATTTTTTGGTGATGTTGCGTAGTGATGAACAGAGAAGCATTTGCCAAAGCATTTAAGAGGCAGTTGGCTGAGAGCTATCAAGACGGTTATCAGGCGTGGTGGCACAAGTACCTTTTTCACTTTAGTGATATAAGCAATGTTATTTCCATTTTAAACTCAGGCAGGCTCTATAGTCGAAACAGAGCACTCGAATTGGGACTCATGCAAAATGATAATGCCGATGATGATGTTATAGAACATACCACGTTGGATGCAAAGGATTATGTACGCTTTTACTTCGGAGCATTGACACCGACACAGTATCACAATGAAGGGTTTAAGCCGCAAAACCAAATTACCAACAACGCACACTGTCCGGTACCGGTTTTTTTACTCTTTGATTTTGTCTCGCTTTTAAGTTATCAAGAGTGTCGTTTCAGTAGCGGCAATATTGCCGCTTCAGGGGTCGATATCTATAGTGACATTCAGGATCTTGAGAGATTGGAGTTCGAGCATATATATCATCGTGGTAGTCTTTATGGTGTACCGAATGCTTCACATATCACATACTGTAGGCATGCTGAGGTACTCCTCCCTCATGAGCTGGATATATGGGATGCTTTAAAGTTTGTAGTGGTTCGTTCGGAAGCTGAGAAGCAGACATTGATACATCATTTGAGAGATGATGTTTTAGAGAAGATAGCAGATACAATACGCGTACGAACGAACGGGCTTTTTTATGCGAACAGGCTCTATGTCAAAGAGGTGAATTTAGTCGATAACGGTTATATCATTACCTTCTCCAAAGCAACAGTACCCGATAGATTTGATTTTCGTTTTATTGTGACGGATCGCCGTACCGGAAAGAGCATTATTAAAGAAGTGCCACAAGTTACGCTTGAGAATGCCAAGCCCAAACTGTTAATAGATGGTGATCTAAAAAATAGTATATTGCGTATAGAAATAAATGGGCATTTGGCGTATGAACATGACTTTAGTCACCTGTTGCATATTTTAGTTTAACTACTCCGCCACCTTATCCCCGAATTTCTCCATCAACTTCGCGATCTTCGGTGGGATGACGGCATTACAGTAGCCTTGCATCGGGTTTTGGCGGTAATAGTCTTGATGGTAGTCTTCTGCGGGATAGTAGTTCTTTAGTGGCTCTAGGGTGGTGACGATAGGCTCGCTGTAATCATTTTGCGCACGTGCTATAGCACGTTTTGCCGCTTCGAATTCCTTTTCATTCTGGTAACAGATACAGCTTCTGTACTGTGTACCCACATCGGCTCCCTGATGGTTGAGCTGGGTCGGGTTGTGTGTTGCAAAAAAGACATCCAAAAGGGTGTCCATATCGATGATCTCATCATCGTAAGTGATCTTGATCACCTCTGCATAACCGGTATTACCACTACATACGCTTCGGTAGTCCGGGTTTGGCATATCGCCGTTGGCATAGCCGCTCTCGACATCGCTAACCCCTTTGAGCCTTTCAAATACCGCTTCGGTACACCAGAAGCATCCGCCGCCTACGATGAGTTCTTTTGTTGCCATGTTCTTTCCTTGCAAAATAGGTTTATTGGGGTCGGTTTTGTGCCGACCCATTATTATGTTAGGGTTTAGTAAAAATGCAACCTCAGGTACATTTTCTTCGTTGCTTGTGTGCTATAATAACCCAGAAAAATAAGAGATGACTAAAAATAATGAAAATGGAGGATGAAAGATGACTGTCAATGTCGTATGTCCACACTGTGGAAAAGTGAACCGTATCCCGAAAAAGGACTCCTATGCCAAAGCCAACTGCGGTGCATGTAAGAGCTCTTTGCTCGATGCCAAGCCTGTAGAGGTCAATGGCAGTAGTTTTGGCAACTTTATTGCCAATTCCGATCTGCCTGTAGTAGTGGATTTCTGGGCACCGTGGTGCGGTCCGTGCCGTATGATGGCACCTGCATTCGAGGAGGCTGCCAGATCCCTGCCGCTTAAGGCGCAGTTCTTGAAGGTCAATACCGAAGAGAACCCGCAGCTTGGCGGGCAGTACGGTATTAGAAGTATCCCGACGATGGTACTCTTTAAAGGAGGACGTGAAGTGGATCGTGTCAGCGGTGCACTCAGCAGCGATCAGATCAGACAATGGGTCGCACGTTACCTCTAAACCATACAATGCGCACCCTCCATCTTGCAGAGGGTGCTTTGTTACTTTCTTTTGAAATATGCTACAATACTCTCTATGATCCACCCCAAAGAAATATCTACCTAGGAATGTCATGGCAAAAATACTCCTACTTGAAGATGATGCCAATCTAAACGATACGGTCACGGAGTTCCTTGAGGATGAGGGACATGAAGTGATCTCCGTATTTGATGGGTATGAAGCCCAAGAGAAGCTCTATGAAACGAAGTTCGATCTCTTGTTACTTGATATCAACGTCCCCGGAATTGATGGACTGGAACTGCTTAAAGAGAGTCGCCAAGAGGGAGTGGTCGCACCTGCGATCTACATCACTTCCATGAACAGTGTTGATGATCTGGAGCGTGGTTTTGAGAGTGGCTGTGATGACTATATTCGTAAGCCTTTTGTACTCAAAGAGCTTTTGATCCGTGTGGAGACCCTTTTAAAGCGAAGCTTTTTCCATGAGCAGAAACAACTCATACCCATACGGGAAGGGATCGAGTATGATACGAAGAACAGTGAGCTTGTGATCGACGGAACACCTGTTTCACTGGGTAACAAGGAATCGAAGCTGCTACAGCTCTTTATGAAGAATAAAGGGGAGGTGCTTTCGCATGAGCGTATCTATAAGCATCTTTGGGATTACAATGAAGAACCGAGTGATTCCGCACTGCGCACCTACATTAAGAATTTACGTAAACTAATAGGAAAAGAGAGTATTGTCAGCATCAAAAAACAGGGCTACAAATTCATTACTGCGAAGTGAGAAGAAGTCACTCTACCGATTCTTGGCACTCTATGTAGCGATGGTGATCTTCGGTATCACACTGCTATCGGCATTCTACTATGAGAGTCAAAAGAAGCTGGCACTCTCGAACTATCGGGTAATGATGGCTCAATATGCCTATATTCAGACAAAGCGCCTTAAGGTACTCCATCACTTTTTCCCCGATAGAAGAGAGTACCCTCGTGACCCCCGTTTTACCTCTGCGATCTACGATATCGAGTTTCATAAGATATTTTCACTTAACCGTGTGGAGAGTATCCGTTTTGATGAGGAGATCTATTTGACAAACGGGTATGTCCATTTTATCAAAGGGCTCGATACCTACTATTTGGGTACACGTTATCTGGTCATTGAAGTACAAGATGACGCTAAGTGGGAGGTGGCTATTTGGAAAGATATTGCACTCTATGGGACGATCGCATTTGTGCTCTTTTTGCTCTTTGGGCTTTATCTTGCCAAGCTCTTCTTGAAACCGATGCGTGACTCGATCATGCTACTTGACCGCTTTATCAAAGATACGACCCATGAGCTCAATACACCGCTCTCTGCTATCTTGGCGAATATCGAGATGATGGATACGGATGTGATGGTTGAGAAGAACCGTAAGAAGCTTGAGCGTATCAATATCGCGGCAAAGACGGTCTCGACCCTCTATAAGGATCTTACCTTCTTGACCTTGGAGCAGGAGAAGAAGAACGAAGATGAGCATTTGGATGTCAAGGAGATCGTTCTTGACAGGGTGGAGTACTTCGATATTCTTGCACGTTCCAAACAGGTCACTTTTTCTTTGGCATTGGATGATGCGACCCTCTATATGGACCGCCGTAAGTTTACCCGTATTATCGACAATCTGATATCCAATGCGATCAAATACAATAAACGCAAAGGAGCGATCAAGATCACACTTGAGCCAAACCGTCTGATCATTGAAGATAGCGGTATCGGTATCGATGAAGAGAAGATACCGCTTATGTTCGACCGTTATCTTCGTTTCAATAGTAGTGAGGGAGGGTTCGGTATCGGTTTGAGCATTGTCAAGAAGATCGTTGACGAGTATGGGATAAGCATCGATGTAACATCACAAAAAGAGGTGGGAACAAAAATGGAGATACGATGGGAAAACGACTAAGAGGAGTTCTGGTAACGATCGTCTTTTTAAATGGCGTCTCTTTATGGGGGGAGTCTGAGAATATCTTTGAGCGCAACTGTGTGCCGTGTCATCAAGAGTTGCCGACCTCTTTGGGGGAGATGTTCAAGAGCTACCTGCTTGTCTATAGCAGTGAGAAGTTCGTTAAGGCAGGAATCAAGCACTATCTACGCCATCCGTTCAAGAGTCTTTCGGTGATGTCCGATCTTTTTATCGATACATACGGGATCAAAAAACCTACCCATTTGACCCCTAAAGAGCTGGATGAAGCGATCGATATCTATTGGGAAAAGTTTAAGGTTTTTGATAAGTTGAAGTAGCTATAATCATTGCAACTTATTATGAAGTAAGAGGAAAAGGTTCGGAATGAAAAAGGTAATGACGACAATTGCATTGGCATGTTTGGTAACGGCAACAATGCCGACATCCGTGATGGCTAGTGCGAAAGCGGGACAGAAGGTCTTTAAAAAGAAGTTTCGTAAAAGCTGTGGTTTTTCAGGTGTGAAGTTCGCACGAATGCATACGCAAGCGGAGTGGGAGAAGATCTATGAAGAGGGTAGGTTCAAAGATGAGGCTCAAAGGATCTGCCCTAAACTTGATGAAAGCAAGATCAAAGAGAGTTGGTGGAAACATGTTTACGACTTCTCTTATGAATATGCGAAAGATGGTGCGATCCCTTCTTGCTAGAGTTGTAACTTCCTGAAGCAGTTTAATGCAGACTGCTTCCTTTTTCTACATACCCTTCACAATCTTTTCACAATTTCATGTTATTATTCTTCTGTCTTAAAAATACTTCAAAGGATGAACAATGACAAAAATGACTAAACTTGCACTTGCTGCACTTCTTGGAATGGCTGTAGTTTCTACAACAGCATCTGCTAACCCTGCTAAAGGTAAAAAGATCTATATGAAGAAACTTAAAGCGGCTTGTGGATTTTCAGGAGCGAAATTCGCTGCAAAACACACACAAGATGAGTGGGAGCAGATCAAAGGTGCAGGAAAATTCCAAGATGAAGTAGCAAAACTTTGTAACGGTGCGAAATTGAAAGCAAAATATGTGAACGATGTATATGACTTCGCATATGAGTACGCTTCTGATTCAGGAAACGTTCCTTCTTGTTAATCTATCGCCTTTGTGGCGATATGTTGAGGTTAGGTTGGGCTTGAGACCAAGGTCTTTCATTTAAATTATACATGATATAATTTCACGCAATTCAAAATAAAAGGAATGATTATGAAAAAAATCGCAATCGCAATGTTGTTCGCTGGTTCTACACTTCTTATGGCTGACGGAGCTGCACTTTATGCTAAATGTGCTGGTTGTCACGGACAAAAAGGTGAAAAATCTGCACTTGGTAAATCTGCTGTGATCCAAGGTCAAGATGCTGCTAAAACTGTAGAGCAACTTAAAGGTTACAAAGCTGGTACACTTAATCAACATGGTATGGGTACATTGATGAAAGGTCAAGTTGCTTCTATGAGCGATGCTGACATTCAAGCTGTAGCTGATTATATCGCAGGTCTTAAGTAAGACCGTTCCTATCCAAGTCCATATGGGCTTGGACAGTCTCTTTTACCACTTCTTTTTTACACTTTTATTATTTCTTCATTTTATTCTTCTTATCGTACTTTATTATATGTATATATTTTTAGCTGACTAGGGTTTGAAGTATTTGTATATTTGTTACTATATTTTTTTATGGGGGAAGTATATTGTTGTAAGTGATCTTAGGTACCAACAATCTAGAATGGAAATGTACGAGGGTAGTCGATACAACAAAAACTTTTAAAAAGGAGGAAGAATGAAAAAAGTTTCTGTCGATACCTAAGATGTAGTGCAAGTATATCTAATTAAGATAAAATTAGTCTTAAATAAAGAAAGAAATTTTATCTTTTAGAAAAAATTAGCATACAAGCCAATTCTCAAGTTGAAAGAGAGCTTCGGTTGCAGGTAGGGCTTTCCATCCATGCGATTCGAGATACATCATCTTCCCTCCAAAGTACCCTACAATATAGTGCTCTTTGTAAATAGGGAAAAGTCCGCTTTGAAGCATGGCAAAGATATCATCGAAGCTTTTTGGGTTTTGATAGAAGGAGAACTCCAATGTATGCAGGGCGACCAATGCCGTATGGAGTAGCTCATTCTTTGCCATGGAAGCGGAGAGTACATAATACCCCGGATAGCTTACAGCTGGATCTGGTACAAGGTCTCTGATATAAAGTTTCTCTTTTTTCTGATACATCATCGTATTATAGCCAAGGTGTGAACGTCTGAAGCATAATATGACAATTTGTCATACTTTACTCTTCCAGGGCAGTGATCTCTTCTTTGAGAACGTAGATAAAGGTTTCAACATTCGTCTCATCGTAACGCTCTACGGTAACGGAATGACGTTCGAACTCCTCTCCTTCAAAATCATCAAGGTACTCCCAGTGGTCACAAAGGTTGTGGCTATAGAAGAGGTATCCGTGTATTACATCCTCTTTGGGAGAGAGTTTGATACCGGGGTAGCCCATGGAAGCGGACCACCCAGCACCGATCAATTTGCCTTTGATCGTGGCAGGAACGAACTTTCCTCCTATCTTCTCTAAGACTTCACCATGTGGTGCATTCGGCATGAGCGTACCATAGACAAAGAGTGACTCCATTGCTATATCCTTTTTTTGGCGCATTGTATCATATGCTTGTAAAGAGAAAGTGAAGTTGCAATTTATGTTATGATTATAAATATAAAAGGATAAAGGATGAAAAATGTTAAATATAATTTTTGATAAAGAAGAGGCGATTGTTACACTAGAGCCTGTCTATCCGTTAGAGCGAGAGGATTTTGAAACAGCAGTGAAGGTGATAGATCCGTTCATTCAAGCACATGGCACTTTAAAGGGGTTGATCATCGAGACGAAGTCGTTTCCGTACTGGAAGGATCTGGCTGCATTGATCGCACATTTGAAGTTTATCAAGGGGCATCATAAGAAGGTGAAGCGTCTGGCATTTGTAACAGACTCGATCATAGGAGAGATATCGGAGCACTTTACTTCTCATTTTGTTCATGCAGAAGTAAAGCATTTTCCATACGGTGCACATGGAAAGGCACGCGCATGGATACTACATTGATTTAGTCGATCTTATCCGGTGTAAGCCCAACCTCTTCGAGCCAATGTCTTAGCATGACCACTTCATCTTTTGACAAGTGATCCCCATGAGGAAGTGGAAGCACGAACTCTTTTTCTCCGTAGAAGAGTTTTGCTTTGTGTTTTTTAGTCAGTTCAACTGTTACGCCGTAGTGCTCCAGTGCTGAGATCAGTTTTTTAACATCGATATTGGCCGATGTCGGGTGTTCGAATACTTTTTCTATTTTTGCTTTATGTTTGTGGCTCATTATGTTTCCTTTTTTATGATTTGGCGTATGGTATCACACATTATGCCGATATGAATGTAACTAAAGTCGCATTTTACGGCATAGAGTATCACTGACGCATAGCATCGGTCTTGTCCATGACCTGTTTAACCGTTGATTCGAATATTTCGATAATGTTCGTTTCAAACTCATCAGGGTTGAAG
The DNA here is from genome assembly GCA_027063305.1 of Sulfurovum sp. Classification (GTDB taxonomy): domain Bacteria; phylum Campylobacterota; class Campylobacteria; order Campylobacterales; family Sulfurovaceae; genus Sulfurovum. The sequence goes on from JAMORY010000025.1 coordinate 50,317, forward strand.
CCATACTCTACAGGGTAGTTCATAACCAGACGAAGACTGTCTCTGTCTATCATGGTCACTTTTGGGAACTTTTTATCTGCATTCCATTTGTTGGCAAAAGTGATAAGCTCATCATAGTGGCTGCGTTTGGTACTGAACTGTGCAACGACTTGAAGGTTCCAGATCTTTTTGGAGCTGCTTAAACGGTTGAAGATGACATACGCATCCCATTTTCCATTATTGATTTTGAACTGAATATCCCCATCTTTATCGATAGTATAGTCGTATCCCATTTTTTTCATGGTCTTCTCTACCGCTGATGCGGTTGTCTTATAGACCTTTGTCTCGGCAAGGGTCTCTCCCTTAAGTTGCATGGCATATGCCTGTCCGCTAAGAACAAAAAGTGCTACACTACTGAGTATTATCTTTTTCATATTGGTCTCCCTTGATTTATTAAAAGTGGATAAGAGGAGTATATCCAATGCTTTTTTAAAAAAGGCATAATAACTATTAAGAATCTCTATGGTATATTTTTTAGGTAACTTAAACAATACAGGGAAGCTTTTCAATGAAAGGAAGAAACGAATTAAAAGTATGGGTAGGCGGATGTCTACTTGGATTGGCACTTACAGGATGTGGCGGAGGAAGCAGCAGTTCTGTATCGGATAGTGTAATCGCACAGGAAGATATGGTGACGATCGATGACTCTAACAAAGAGACAGTGATCAGTAGTTTGGTCACCAGTCAATATAATTCCGATGCACTCACCGGAACATCGGTCGCGAAATCCGCAAAGAGTACCGCAGATGAAAAAATGGTAACGTATGTCGGGCTGAACAGTAAAAGTATATCTGTTCCGTATGGTATTGAGAAATTGAACAATGAAGTTGGTACATATGAGTGTTCGGTTTCCGGTACTATCGACTATGTATTGTATGATGATGGAGACTATGCTATTACCTTTAATCGTTGTGATGATGGTGCAGGTGTCATGAGTGGAAAAGAGAATGTAAGCCATACAGACAATGAACTGCACATCAACGTAAGTGAATTTACATATCAGTCTGAGTATCAGAGCTATACGATCGATAGTTTGGATGAGACGATCACGTATGACGATGAAGGTTATATTCGTACTATCGAATATGCATTGAATGGTTCATACGAGGATGAAAGTACCAAGATCGACTTTGCAGATTATCGTGTAACAGAAAATATAAGTGATGAAGACTATGTACATGAGACAGTTCATGGATATGTTCGTACGTCATGTTTGAATGCATGGATCAAAGTGGATGAAGATATTACATTCAACTATTGGGATGAAGATATTGTAAGTGGAGAAGTAACCTTTAGTGGGAATGATTCAGAGCTACGTATTATCTTTAGTGAAGAGGGTGATGTCGATGTTTACTTGAATGATGTTCATACCGATCATTATGATTCAGAGAGTGAGTTTGAATCAAACTATGAAGCAGAAGGTGTCTGCCAGAGCTAATGGTATTTCGTATAGGGGATGGAAGTCCCCTATATTTTAGGAAGGTGTATCTACCCCACGCTTCTGATAGAACGTTTTTCTGAACGCTTCAAAACGCTCCTCTAAAATAGCCTCTCTCATCTGTTTCATCAAGTCAAGATAGTAGTATAGGTTGTGGATGGTCGCCAGACGGAAATAGGTGATCTCTCTGGCTCTAAAGAGGTGACGCAAATATGCACGAGAGTAGGTCTGGCAGACCATACAGCCGCATTCGGGATCAAGCGGTGCCTCATCGGTGGTGAAGCATGCTTTTTTGATGTTCACTTTACCGAACGATGTAAAGAGTGTACCGTTCCTTGCATTACGTGTAGGCATGACACAGTCGAACATATCAACCCCTCTGTAGACATTTTCTACAAGGTCTTCAGGCGTTCCCACACCCATGAGATAGCGTGGTTTGTTCTCCGGCATGAAAGGGGTGGTCCATGCGACGGTCTCATACATATCTTTGTTGCTCTCTCCGACACTCAATCCACCGATGGCGAACCCGTCAAAATCAAGGGCACAGAGCTCTTTTGCCGACTTTTCCCTGAATGCTTTGTCCGTACCGCCCTGAATGATGGCAAAGATGTTCTGATCGACCCCGATACCCTCTTTCTGCTTCTCTCTGAAGTAGTCAATGGATTCTTTGGCCCAGCGGGTAGTACGGTTGATACTCGCGGCAATTCGCTCCTGTGTCGCAGGCAGGGCGACAAGATCGTCAAGGATCATCATGATATCCGAACCGAGATTGTGCTGGATGTCGATGACCTTTTTGGGGGTGAAGTAGTGCTTACTGCCGTCAAGGTGGCTTTGGAAGGTGATCCCTCCTTCATCGATCTTGACATTGTCACTGAGTGAGAAAGCCTGAAAGCCGCCGCTGTCGGTCAGGAAGCTTTTGGGGAACTTTGTAAAGCCGTGAAGTTTACCCATTTTTGCCACGACATCGTCTCCGGGACGGATATACATATGGTAGGTGTTGGCAAGAATGATCTGCGGCTTGAGAAAGGTTTGTAGGTCGGTCGCATCGAGTGCTTTTACCGCACCGACCGTGCCTACAGGCATGAAAACAGGGGTCTGTACGGTCGAGTGTGCGGTTTTGATGGTACACGCACGGGCTTTGCCGTCGGTTTTATCTATCTGAAATTCCATTGTGTTATAATATCCTCTTAAAATCGTAACGGATTATATCCAATTAGGGCATAAATGAAGAACATACTCATACTTGCAGACGGTAGTGTCGCTAAACATTTCGTATCGTGGATAGGACGGAAAAGAGTGGCGGAGAACCGCTATTATGTCACTTGTTTCAACGAAGGGGCAACGCCTGAAAAGATGGGGAAGAACATTACCTTGATCAAGGCGGACCCGACCAGTTATGCCCGTATCAAAGAGATCATGGAGAGTGTCAAGTTCTCGGACGTATTCATTGTAATGGAGCGGAAAGAGGATGCGGTCTATACATTGAAGAATATCCGCCTTGTCGACTCCAAGATCAGGATCGTTCTGTTAAATAGCTGGGATGATCCGCAAGTAGGAAAGGATGAGCAGAACCTTACAGTACTCAATGTTGATGAGTTGATGGCCGCACATCTTTACGATCAGCTTCCCAATGTCCCTGTCATTGCACAGAACGTAGGACTTGGAAAGGGGGAGATCATGGAGGTTTATGTTCCGTTTGGAAGTACCTTCGCATTCCGTCATGTCGGTTCTATTTTGCAGCGAAAGTGGAAGGTCGCTGCGATCTATCGTGATGAGAAGCAGATCATTCCGACAAGTGCGACGATGATCAGACCGAATGATATGTTGCTTCTTTTGGGAAAACCGATGGTACTTGACGGGGTTTACCGTATGATCAATAAACGTATCGGACTTTTCCCTGAGCCGTTCGGGAAGGATCTCTATCTTCTTCTCGATGGTCAGCGTGATGGAACGCATTCTATCCGATATCTTGAAGAGTCTATCTATTTGCTGGATAATCTTGAAGAGAAGTCCCTCTATGTACGGATCATCAATCCAAACGATTTTGCTTTAATAGAGAAACTTCGTACGTTCGAGTCTGACCGTGTGACGATCATGGTCTGTTATGAAGATCAGGATCTTATGCAGTTGATGGAGTTCGATATTCAAGAGTATGACATCGGTCTGGTCTTGAACAGTATCGAGACCTTTGCGTCAGAAGAGGTACAGAGTACGGTCTACGCATTGCGAAAGCTGGTCTACCTTTTTGGTGATCAGAGACTTGTCGATATTAAAGAGTGTGTGATACTGATGGATGAACGTGAAAAGATGGAGTCTATCTCTGCAACGGCATTCGATATTGCCGAATCATTATCGATGAAGTTGTGTCTTTGTGATTTCGATCCTGAAGGGGAGTTTGACCATCGTAAAACAGTCTATGAACACTATGAGACACTGGGGCACATCTTTGATATGGAGATCACGATCACACAACGTGTCTCTAATCCCGTTCGTGAGCTAAGCGGTATGGAGAAGGTCCTTCAGATCGCTCCGTTCGAGAAGTCTCTTAAAAAAGACAATCCTTTGAAGTATCTCTCCATGAAACTCAAGGATTTCCTGCTTGATACACATAAGCATCCCAAATTGCTTGTGCCGTATGCGATCAGTGATATCCAGTAAAGGTATTTTGTATGCTACAGGAAGAACAGCATCGGAAACTATTACGATATAAGCAGAAGATATTAAGCAAGATCACATTTATCCTCTTCTTACTGATTATGCCTATGGCGATCTTTCGTTTTTATGAGGGGAACTATCTACAAAGTGCCAGTGATATGATACTGGGGATCTTCTTGATCTATACATCGAAAAGAGCGACAAGATCAACCAAAGAGGTATTCTACCCATTGGCACGGAAAGTCTTTTTTGTTGCTTTTATAACCCTTTTTATCTTGATGGTACACACCCATGAGACAATCTCTTTGTTTGCTTGGATAAGTACGGCGATCTATTTGATATTTTATGTCTTTGATGCGAAAGAGGGGTGGCGTTGGTTCAGTGTGATCGCAACCATTATTGCTGTTTTGTTCCTGTATGACGATACGCTTTTGGGCTTGAGCGGGTATGAGCTACTGGTACTTCTGTTCAATATGATATCGGTGCTCTATATTATTACATGGTATGAGCGTATCAAGGAGGAGTCTTCCGAAGCTTTCATCCGTCAACAACGGTTTTTGAAACAGAAGGTTGAAGAGAAGACATTGGCGCTGAAACAGCTAAATGCCAGTCTGGAAGAGCGTGTACAGCAGGAGGTCGAGAGTAATCGGCTAAAAGAGGGGCAGTTGATACAGCAGTCGAGATTGGCACAGATGGGTGAGATCATCAGTATGATCGCACATCAGTGGCGACAACCGCTCTCTGCCATATCGACATCGAGTATTTTACTGGAGCTTAAATCAAGATGGGGTGATGTCGATGCGGATCTTGTACGTAAAAAGTCACAGGAGATATCCTCTTTGGCACAGCATCTTAGTAAAACGATCGATGATTTCAGGGATTTCTTCAAGCCCAATAAAGAGAAAGAGGTAAGTGACTATAATTCGATCTTGATATCGGTAAGGAATATGATTGAACCGGCATTGGCCTATAAAGAGATCGCACTTTGCTATGAACTCCATGCCAAACAGCACTTTAGAACCTATACGAGCAAACTCAAGCAGGTGGTATTGAATTTGATCAAGAATGCGGAAGATGCATTACTTGAGAATAATATTCCCGATCCGACCATTACGGTACGCACCTATGATGAAGAGGATCGTATCATTCTGGAGGTCTCCGATAATGCAGGAGGGATACCCGAGGAGATCATGGATAAAATATTCGATCCCTATTTTTCGACCAAAGGGGAGAAGAACGGTACAGGACTTGGACTTTACATGTCAAAAGTGATCGTAGAGAAACATTGTGGCGGGATACTTTCGGTAGAGAACACACAAGAGGGTGCGGTCTTCCGTATCGTGCTTTACCGAGATGGTGACGCATCATCGGAACTCTGAGGTCTGTAACGCCATACGCATCGGATTTTAAGTGCTTATAAGATAAAATAGAAACAACTATATCTTAATATATCCGAGGCTTTCCCTATGATCGTCCCTATTGAACTTCTACCGCCAAAACCGGTGAAATATGACATTACCATCGATGCACTTCCCCCTTTGAAATTTGACACCAAAGTGGTGATCGTAACGAACCCGACCGTTGCAGGGTATCACCTTGATACGTTACTTGAAAAGGTCAATGCACCGCAGTTGCATGTGGTAAGCATTCCTGACGGCGAGCAGTATAAAACGCTTGAGACCGTAGAGCAGATACTCAATGAATGCTTTGAGCATAAGTTGGATAGAAAATCACTCCTTATCGCATTTGGCGGAGGTGTGATCGGTGATATGACGGGCTTTACCGCAAGCCTCTATCAGCGTGGTATCGACTTTGTTCAGATCCCTACGACACTTCTTTCGCAGGTGGATGCGAGTGTCGGTGGGAAGACGGGAGTGAACAACAAGTACGGTAAGAACCTCATTGGTGCGTTCTACCAGCCCAAAGCGGTCTATATCGATCCTGCATTCCTCGAAACACTGCCAAAACGTGAATTTGCCGCAGGTTTCGCTGAGATCGTGAAGATGGCGGTGATGTTCGACAGAGACTACTTCGATTTCCTTAAAAACGCTGAGTTAAGCGATGAAGCGCAACTCAAAGAGGCGATCAAGCGCAGTGTCGAGCTTAAAGCCTGGGTCGTCAATCAGGATGAGAAAGAGGCGGGTATCCGTGCCGTGTTGAACTACGGGCATACTTTTGGTCATGTGGTGGAGAATGAGACCAACTATACGACCTACCTGCATGGTGAGGCGGTGGCTATCGGAATGGTGATGGCAAACACTTTGGCCGTGGAACTTGGTATGATGACACAGGCTGAGGCAGACGAGGTCAAAGCGGTGCTTGACGGGGCCGATCTTCCTACCGATTACCGTATTGAGGATGTCGATGCTTTCTATGAGCACTTTTTCCTAGATAAGAAGAGTGCAAACAATCGCATCAAGTTCATTCTTCCAAGAGGGATCGGCGGACATGAGATCGTACAGGATATCGATGAAGCGGTCGTGAAAAAAGTGCTTGGCATGTTCGGAGAGAGATAATGCGGCGTCTACTTCTGCCTCTTCTTTTTGTCACGGTGTCACTGCTTGCGCAACCGGGTGTGCAGAATACAAGTGTCGCACCTGCTACGGTTGAGTCCAATACGACCAAAAAGAAGAGTGCGCCCAAGATACCGCACTACCTTCTCGAAGAGAAGAAACAGCTCGATATCGACCTCAAAGAGAACAATATCTGGTCGAAGATCTACAGTAACTACCATATTTACAAAGAGCTTAAGCATGAAGAGGAGGCGATCGATAAAAAGATCGCTCAACTCCATAAACTCTCCAAACGCCGCCGTTTGAACAAGGCACAAAAAGAGGTGCTTGAGTCGTTGGAGAACAAGAAGAAGGTACTTCAAGGAAAACTGCAACTCCTTAAAGAGTATGAGAAAGACCCTTTCAAGAAGTTCCTGACCCCACCTAAGATAGGGACGGTTCCTTCGGTAGGCAACCCTTTTGCCGTGATCTCCGCACTCTCTTTTCAAGAGAAGCTCAAGAACGATCAAAAAGAGTATAACAGCCGTTATGAGTCTATTAAAAGTGTAATGCAGCAGCTTCATGCCAAGGAGAAACTGCTAAAACAGCTGATCGCACTCGATCCTAAGAATAAAGCGTACCAAACGGAGCTGGAGACGGTCAAAGATCAGATCAAGACCTTTACGCCTGTGATCGAGATATTCGAGACGACCCAAAGTGTTTATACCAAAAAGATCGATGAGATCAAGCTTAATTTGCAAGCGGAGATCAAAAAAGAGATCGAAAAAGCGACGACGATCGGTATTATCATCCTGATATTCCTTGTACTGGTATTTTTGATCAAATATCTGGTGCGACGCTATATGTCCGATAATGAGCGCTTCTATACCATCAACAAGTTCCTCAACTTCACCTTTTTCACACTTTTGTTGCTGACACTCCTCTTTGCCTACATCGAGAATGTCAGTTACCTTGTTACCATCCTTGGGTTCGCCTCTGCAGGTATCGCCATTGCAATGAAGGATTGGTTCATGTCTATCATGGGGTGGTTCGTCATTATCATCGGTGGGGCGATCCATGTCGGAGACAGGGTGAAGTTCGTGCGTAACGGTATGGAGTATGTGGGGGATATCGTCGATATCTCACTGCTTCGTATGACCATTCAGGAGGATGTGACACTGACGACCTACATGAAGAACCGTAGGGCAGGGCGTATCATCTTTGTACCGAACAATTTCGTCTTTACCGATATGATCGCCAACTACTCCCATGCAGGGCTTAAGACCGTGTGGGATGGGATAGATTTTGTCGTAACGTTCGATTCGAACATCAACAAAGCGACCTCGATCGCCAAAGAGGTGACAAAGAAGTACTCTAAGGGATATACCGATATTACGCGAAAACAGCTCAATAAGCTAAGAAGTCAGTACAGTATGAAGAACACCAATGTCGAACCGCGTATCTTCGCCTTTATCGATACGAACGGGATGCGTATCTCGGCGTGGTACCATACCAATGCCTATGCGACATTGACACTGAGAAGTACGATCTCTACGGAGATCATTGAGCGTATTCAGGCCGAAGAGGATATTCGGCTGGCTTATCCGACACAATCTATCTATATCGATAAGGATGTGCGTAAGCCGCAAATGCCTGAAGGACTTGAAGGGGAACAGGCATGAAAAAGGTCTTTTTCAAAACATTCGGATGTCGTACCAACCAGTTCGATACGCAAGTGATGATGTCCAAGCTCAAAGACCACCAGCTGACACAAGATGAGCTTGATGCAGAAGTGGTCGTTGTCAACTCCTGTACCGTAACCAACGGTGCGGATTCATCGGTGCGTAACTACATCTCTTCCATTAAGCGTAAGAACCCTCAAGTACGGGTTATCTTGGCAGGTTGCGGTTCTCACTCCAAAGGGGAGTCGCTCTTTGAAAGCAAGAAGGTCTTTGGGGTCATGGGGCATTCTGAAAAAGAGAAGATCAACGAGATACTAAAAAGAGAAGAGCGCTTTTATGAGATAGGAGACCTTGCACATGTCGATTCGACCATTGTCGAGGAGTTCGTAGGTAAAAGTCGTGCGTTCATCAAGGTGCAAGAGGGGTGTGATTTCGCCTGCTCTTACTGCATCATTCCTGCGGTTCGCGGAGGGGCGCGTTCTCACCGTGAAGAGACTGTCTTAGAGCAGATCAGGAAGCTTGCTGCGAATGGATTTGGGGAGTTTATCTTAACGGGTACCAATGTCGGAAGTTACGGGAAGGATCACAACACCTCCATGGCGGAACTGCTTAAGAAGATCAGTATGATCCGAGGGGTCAGACGTATCCGTATCGGGAGTTTGGAGCCTATTCAGATCGATGATGCCTTTATGGAGCTTCTTGATGAGCCATGGATGGCAAAACATCTGCATATCGCACTGCAACACACATCGGACAAGATGCTTGAACGGATGAACAGACGGAACCGTTTTGAGAGTGATCTTGCGCTGTTTGAGAAGATCGCATCGCACGGCTATGCGCTTGGAACGGATTTTATCGTCGGGCATCCGGGTGAGGATGAAGCTGCATGGCAAGAGGCGATAGAGCGTGTTAGGATGCTGCCTTTGACCCATGTGCATGCCTTCTCCTACTCTAAGCGTGACAATACTGCATCGGCACAAATGAAAGAGATTGTCCGCGGTGATATTGCAAAAGTAAGGCATAGAGAGTTGACCACACTGGTCAAAGCGAAGAACTACGCCTTTAGAAGAAGTCACAACAGCAACCTTGAAGTGCTGCTTGAGAATGGGAAGGACGGAGTCTTTTACGGCTTCGATCAATACTTCAACCGTGTTGAGGTGACAAGTAGCGAGGAGTTGAGTTCAAACTGGGTACTCTTGAATGATGTGGAGGTCAAAGAAGATGGCAACTACGCAACGCTCTAGTATGAAAAAGAGGTTTATTCTCGAAAAACCGATACGTATCATCATTGTGTTGGCAGGTGTATTGGTATTGCTTCTGGCATTTGCTTTTATGCGTGATACTGCAAAGCTCATTGGACATAAAGAGGCGAATGTACTTTATACGAAAGATCGTATTAAAAAGCTTGTCCTTGATGGGGAATATTTCTATCTGATCACCAAAGACGGCACCTATAAGGTCTACAAGGATGCCATCAACCAAAATGCTTTCTTCTCCAAATATCCCGTCGAGGTCAAAGAAGACCCTCTTGTTTGGTATGACCTTCTTTCACTTCTACTGTTCGCCGGTGCGATCTTCTATCTGTTCCGTTTTCTTAAAGAGAGCCGTACCCAGCAACTTCAACAGGTGGAAGCACTGCAAAGCAATACCTCCCAGACCCGGCACTCTCCGATACAGGCGATCCGTTCTAACGTGACCTTTGATGATGTTGCGGGTATCAAGGATGTCAAAGAGGAGCTTGAGGAGATCATCGATTTTCTTCGTGATCCGCAAAAATACCGTGAACTCGATATCCGTCTGCCAAAGGGGGTGTTGCTTGTAGGCCCTCCGGGTGTCGGGAAAACGCTCATCTCCAAAGCGGTTGCCGGAGAAGCAGGTGTACCGTTCTTCTACCAAAGCGGTGCATCGTTCGTGCATATCTATGTGGGTATGGGGGCAAAACGTGTGAGTGAGCTCTTTGCCAAAGCCAAGCAGATGGCTCCGAGTATCATCTTTATCGATGAGATCGATGCGGTCGGGAAAAGCCGTGGAGAGTTTCGTAACGATGAGCGTGAAGCGACGCTCAATCAGCTATTGACCGAGATGGACGGCTTCGAAGAGAGCTCAGGGGTCATCGTTATCGGTGCGACCAATAAGATAGACGTACTTGATGAAGCATTGTTAAGAGCAGGGCGTTTCGATAGACGTATTCACATCTCCCTGCCTGATCTGGAAGATCGTATCAAGACGCTTGAGCTTTACCTTGCCCATAAGCCTCATAATGTGGATATCGAGCATGTGGCACGTATGACAGTGGGGTTCAACTCCGCAGCACTCGACACCCTGACGAACGAAGCGGCGATCCATGCAATGCGCGAAGGAAGAAAGGTTGTGGAGACCTCCGACTTTGAAGCGGTTAAAGAGAAGGTACTATTGGGAAAGCGTAAGATACTCAGTTTTAGTGATGAAGAGCGACAGATACAGGCACGTTACCAAGCGGCAAAAGCGGTGGTGGCAACGTGGCTTGATGTGGAGTTTGAGAAGATAGGTATCGTTACCACCCGTTTCGTGACCCAAGAACATGAGATACTCTCCCGTTCGGCACTGATGAATCGTATTAAGGTCTATTTGGCAGGAAGTATCGCTACGCAGATGCACTATCATGAGCAGTTCACCAATGCCGGAGAGGATATCCATCAGGCAAAAGCATTGGCGCATAAAGCGATATATGAGTACGCCATGAGTGAGAACTTCAGCATCTCTCCCGCAGAAGAGGAGTCTTTGCTTCAAACGGCGATTGTGGAGCTTAAAACACTACTTAAGCAGTTGGAGCCGGCAGTTGAAGAGGTGGCGGCATATCTTTTGGTGTCGGAGAATATAGAACGGGAGAGATGCAGGAGGGTACTTCTTGACCTATTTTAACGGTTTCTCTCTCCAAGGCGAAGAGGCACTTTTTCATGCGTGGTTGATAAAGGGAGAACATACGGTTGCAGGATTCAGCTACGGCGCGCAGAAGGCACTGGAGTATGCACTGCATACCGATACCCGCATTGAGAGGCTTATTTTACTCTCTCCGGCATTTTTCCAGACACAGAAAGCCTCATTCATCAGAGCGCAGCTGCGCTACTTCGATACAGGCAGGGATGCCTATGTCTCCCAATTTTTAAAAAATGTCGCCTATCCGTCCAATACTATACTTGATGAACATCTTTGTATCGGAAGCAGAGAGGAACTTGAAGCCCTTTTGAGCTATGTGTGGGATGCGGAAAAACTACAACAAGTACAAGCACGCGGTACAGTGGTAGAGGTTTTCCTGGGCGGTAAAGACAAGATCATTGATGTTGACGCGGCGTATGCGTTCTTTTCTAAGTGTACGGTAACCTATTTTATTAAAGATGCGGGGCATCTTTTAAGGAGCTGATATGCCATTCACACCTAAAACACCCTACCTGACAACAGACGGGATCATCGAACTCTATGACGGTTCGGATTTTCGAGGTATTGTACTGATAGAGCGGAAGAACGCCCCCTTGGGTTTGGCGATCCCCGGTGGGTTCGTCGATGTGGGTGAACGTGTAGAGGATGCGCTGGTGCGGGAGATGAAAGAGGAGACGACGCTGGATGTGCGCATCTCCTACCTGCTTGGTATCTACTCCGACTCCAAGCGTGATCCGCGTTTTCATACGGCAAGTGCGGTGTATGTGGTAACGGCACAAGGAGAACCCAAAGGGGAGGATGATGCCAAAGAGGCGAAGGTGTATGCACTTGATGCCATTCCTTTCGAGAGGTTAGTCTTCGACCATGCACAGATACTTAGAGACTATTTGCAAAAAAGGAGAGAAGTTGCCTCTCGTTGCGGATAGTTTTGCACTGCTTCAAGCGCTTAAAAATGCCGGCTATCTTCAAACGACAAGAGACCCGCTCTGGTGGCCGTATAGCGGTACGCAGAAGATGGTCATAGGTGCACTGCTGACACAGCAGACCAAGTGGGAGCGGGTAGAGGAGTCCTTGGTACTTTTGGAAGCAGAGAGTATCTGTTCGCTCGAAGCGCTTGCAGATGCAGATATTGAGCAGATCAAAGCGTGCATCAAACCCAGTGGCTTCTACAACACAAAAGCCCAACGTCTCAAACTCCTTGCTTTAAATATTCTACAAACTTACGGGGACTTTGCCTTCTTTCAACAAGAGACCGACAGAGCATGGCTGCTTGCTCAAAAAGGTATCGGTATGGAGAGTGCCGACGCCATCCTCTGTTATGCCTGCTATCGCCCCGTTATGGTAGTTGACAGCTACACCAACCGCCTGCTTACCGCTCTAGGCTACACCTTCGAGGACTATATGTCCATACAATCATGGATGCATGAGGGTATTGAAGCACGCCTGAATGACTGCTACAATCTCTATGGCTATGAGATACCGCTCTCCACACTTTATGCCCGTTTTCACGGGAAGATCGTGGAGTTTGCCAAAACGTATATTGCAGGGAAAAAGGTGGATATCTCGGTGCTGATGAGAGAGAACCGTTAAGGTATAAGGGGTGGATCGCTTGTGGTTTCCCTTTGCTAAAAAGGTATGGCTGTATGAAGGATAAGCACAAGGGGGCGCTCAGAATTTAATTCCCTAAGAGTGTTGCGATCCACTTGGTATCTTCTTTGGCATTGAGGACGATCTTGACCATGATGGTCAGCGGTACGGAGAGTAGCATGCCTACAGGTCCGAGCAGCCAGCCCCAGAAGATGAGTGACAGAAAGACCACCAGTGTAGAAAGCCCCAGTCCTTTCCCCATGATACGCGGTTCGAGGATGGAGCCGATGGTGATATTAACGGCAAGATAGAGCCCTGTAACCCCAAGCGCTGTAGTAAGGTCATATTGTACCAGTGCCATGAGTACAGCCGGTACGGCGGCAATGATAGAGCCGATATTGGGAATGAAGTTAAGCAAGAAAGCGACCACACCCCACAATACGGCGTAGTGAATATCAAAAAGTTCCAAACCGATGGTGATAATAACGCCTGTTGCTGCGGAGGTCATGGATTTGAGCAGAATGAAACGTTTGACGTTGTCGCTGACATCCATGAGCGAGCGAAGACTGCTTGAATCGCTCTTTTCGATCTTTTTGGTAAATTGTGAGATCTCCATAAGCATAAAGATGACCGTTACGATGATCATAAAGGAGTTTGTCAGCAGACCGCCGAGTGATTTGAGTGTTGTGGCGATATACTCAAGAATACTGTCCGTAGCGAACATTGCCCTGATATCCTCTTTGGGGATGTTCACACCCCAGCCTTCAAGGGTGGAGAGAAAGTGGTTGAAGTCGGTCCTCAACTTCTCTTCATAGAGAGGAACATTATGTGAAAAGTCCTGTACGGAGGTACCGATGAGCATGACCAATGTACTGATAAGCCCGAAAAGAAGCAGGACTATGAGTAAAAGAGAGATCCCTTGCGGCAGCCCTTTGCATTTGAACCATAGAAAAAGAGGGGAGAGAATGATCGCAATGAAGAGTGCTAGCAGGAATGGCACGATGATCACGGAGGCCGACTTTATCCCTGCAAGGATAATGACAACCCCTGCCATGACCAAGATCCCGAACCCTACCTGTTGTGTCTGTATCGCCATTGTAACCTCTTATGTTTGGATAGTGGATATTATACCGATTCAAAAATGATAAGATGGTATAATCGTGCATAAATTCGCTAAGGAGCAGGGTATGCAGGTTGTGGTGATCACCGGGTGTAGCAGTGGTATCGGATTGGAGACGGCATACTATTTAAAAGCAAGGGGTATCAAGGTCTATCCTACGGCAAGAAAAGAGGAGGATGTGCAAGCACTTATCTCCATGGGATTCGAGGATGTGATGAAGCTGGATGTGACTGTTGAAGATGAGATCGCATCGGTCATTGAACGGGTGTTGTCAAAAGAGGGCAAGATAGATGTATGGTTCAACAATGCCGGTTATGGTCAGCCCGGAGCGTTGGAAGATATATGCACCGAAGTACTACGTGAACAGTTCGAGACCAATGTGTTTGGCTTACATGCATGTACCAGACAGATCATCCCCGTGATGCGAAAGCAAGGCTATGGCAAGATCATTCAGCACTCTTCGGTACTGGGGCTCATCTCACTTTTTGGACGAGGGGCGTACAATGCAAGCAAATATGCCATAGAGGGGTTGACCGATACACTGCGTTTGGAACTGTCAGATACCAAGATCTATCCTGTACTGCTCAATACCGGACCGATCACCAGTAAGTTCCGTGAGAATGCCATGGCGAAACTGTGTGAGAATGTCGATATAAAGCATTCTGTCTTTGCACAAAAGTATGAAGAGACCCTTCATGCGAAAAAGAGCAGTGTCCCTTTTAACGAAGGGGCTGAAGCCGTTGCCAAAGTGGTCTATGGGATCGTTATGGCGAAAAAGCCCAAACCTCGTTACTACATTACCAAAGCCACGGTACTGCTTGCATTCTTGAAGCGTATGCTCTCTACATCGATGTTGGATAAGCTTTTATTAAAAATAGGATAAGAATAAATACTACTTCACTCGGCATTAAGTCATATTATATTATGATAAGACTTTCAAGTATTGTGTAGAAATTAAAAATTTTATGCATAAAAGACCACATGGGAGAGATAGTATATCATGGATGCGATTGAAGAGCTTGGTAGTATAGACTATGGTAAAAAAGAGAAGAAGCAGACATTTAAACAGCCTAAACAAGCGGACAACTATTTAAAAAAAGAGGTGGAGCTCAATAAAACGCCGTTTCTCTTTTTCCCTCCGGGTAAAGAGTTTCTTTTCTTGGGAATATATTTTGTGGCCCTTCCTTATATTACAGGTATGTTATTTCTTTTTTTCATAGTAGCGGAAGGTAAAGCATCTATATTTAGTGCAGTGAGTACTGATTCTAACTTTTTCCTTGTATGGACGGTCGGTTATGAGATACTGGCAGGTCTTGCGGTCGTTCTTATCATCAAAAATGCGATCATGTTCAGTATCAAGAACAGTAGAAGTGTTTCTTCCCGTCCTTCACGTAAGACAGGACAGAAGCGTCGTAGACGTTGACCGCTTCTTTCTATTCTTCTTAAACAGATGCACTTCGTACCTTACAATGATTCCAATATAACAGGAAACTTCTTTTGAAAACAATCACTATTATCGATACATTCGGTTTCTTTTTTCGTGCTTATTTCGCACTTCCTCCGTTACGTAATTCCGAAGGGTTCCCTACCGGATTATTGACCGGTTTTGTCAATTTGGTGGATTCACTGCACCGTGACCATGCAACCGACTATTTGGTATTTGCTCTTGATAGTAAAGGACCGACCTTTAGAAATGAGATCTACCCTGAATACAAGGCCAACCGTGAATCTCCGCCTGAAGATCTGACCAAGCAGTTACCTATTGCCATTAAATGGATCGAACAGATGGGGTTTGCCAACCTCTCCAAAGAGGGCTTTGAAGCCGATGATATCATTACGACCGTAACCAAGTTCGCAAGAGAACAGAACCTCAAAGTGCGTATTGTTTCACATGATAAGGACCTCTATCAGCTCATCGATGATGCACAGGTTGTTATGTATGATTCTGTAAAGCGTCAGGAGGTCGATGAGGAGGCATGTATCGCTAAGTTCGGTGTGCATCCTCATGATTTTGTCGATTTTCAAGCCATTGTGGGAGATAGCTCCGATAATGTACCCGGTATCAAAGGTATCGGGGTCAAAGGAGCAGCGAAGCTCATCAATAAGTACCATACGCTAGAAGAGATCTATGATGATATTGAGAATGCGGGTACACCGCGTATCCAGAAGTTGTTGCTGGAGGGGAAAGAGAGTGCGTTCCTCTCACGGGAACTGGTACGTATGCGTGATGATGTCTATGATGCGCTTGATCTAAGTGATTTTGTCTTTGAAGATAAGAACTATCTGAACTGTCTTCTGGATGAGTTTGAGAGATATGAGATGAAACAGGCGATCAAAAAAGCACAGCCTAGAGCAGGTGAAGCGGGATGTGATACGATGAGAACGGCTACGAAAGGGACGGCAAAAGCACCTAAAGAAGCATCTTTGAACTTTGAAGCGATCACCCTTGATACCAAAGAGAAGCTCGATGCCGTTATCGAAACGGTCGATAAAGAGACACTCGTTGCGTTTGATACGGAGACAACGGGACTGGATACGAAAGTGGCAGATATGGTCGGTTTCTCTTTTTGCTTGAATGATGCCAAAGCCTACTATGTCCCTATTGCGCACAGCTATCTGGGAGTAGAATCGCAGGTTGACATAGCGGATGCAAAAGCGGCGATCGCCCGTTTGATGGAGGCGCGCGTGATCGGGCAGAACCTGAAGTATGACCTTTCACTACTCTATCGCCGTTATGGTCAAAAAGAGGTCACACCCTTTGCCGATACGATGATCATGGCATGGTTGAGCGATCCGGGAAGCAAGGTCGGTCTGGATGCTTTGGCGCAACGATATTTCAAATATGAGATGAAACCTTTTAAATCCTTAGTGAAGAAAGGGGAGAACTTCTCGGCAGTATCCATTGAAGAGGCGACATTCTATGCGGCAGAGGATGCATGGATGACCTTCTTGCTTTATGGGGTCATTAAGAAGCGTATGGAGCTGGGGTCATTGACCCATTTGCTAAAAGAGGCAAAAGAGGTAGAGTATCCGTTCATCAATGTACTCATTCGTATGGAGAGTCTGGGGATCAAGGTCGATCAGTCCCGTCTGCATGCGCTTCAAGAGGAGTTGAGCCGAGAATTGGCAGCACTGACAGAAGAGATATACGCTTTGGCAGGAACGGAGTTCAATATCCGTTCGACACAACAGCTGGGTGTGGTGCTCTTCCAACAGCTGGGACTTCAAGGCGGGAAAAAGACAAAGACCGGTTACAGCACCAATGAAGCGGTATTGCAATCACTCAAAGATACACACCCTATCATTGAGAAGATCCTAGTCTACCGTGAGTATCAGAAGATGCTCTCGACCTATGTCGATCCGTTATTGAAGCTGGCAAAGAAGGATCAGAAGAGCCGTATCTATACATCTTTTCTGCAAACAGGAACGGCAACGGGTCGATTAAGCTCCAAAGATCCGAACCTTCAGAACATTCCTGTACGCTCATCTCTTGGTCGTAGGGTACGCGATGCATTCGTTGCCAAAGAGGGCTACAAACTGGTCAGTATCGACTACTCTCAGATCGAACTTCGTTTACTGGCGCACTTCTCTGAAGATGCGGCACTGCTTGATGCCTTTAAACAAGGAGTAGATATCCATATGGCAACAGCGGTGAAACTTTTTGGTGAAGCAGAAGCGAAGCAGAAGCGTAACTTTGCCAAGTCGGTCAACTTCGGATTACTGTACGGTATGGGACCGAAAAAACTCTCTGCCGAACTTGGTATCTCACAGGCAGAAGCCAAAGAGATCATCGCCAACTACTTCGATTCCTTCCCGACGGTCAAGCGCTTTTTAGAGTCGATTCAGGAGCAGGTAAAGGTAGACGGATTCGTTGAGACCATCTTGGGTAGACGCCGATTCTTTGATTATGAGAATGCCAACGGTATGCAAAAAGCGGCATTTATGCGTGAA
Organism: Sulfurovum sp.; assembly: GCA_027063305.1. Taxonomy (GTDB): domain Bacteria; phylum Campylobacterota; class Campylobacteria; order Campylobacterales; family Sulfurovaceae; genus Sulfurovum. The sequence continues at coordinate 68,197 of JAMORY010000025.1, forward strand.
TCGGTCAATACGGTTTTCCAAGGTTCGGCGGCTGATCTGATCAAGCTTTCGATGAATAAGATCGATCATATTATCCAGCATGAGTCACTCGATACGGCACTGCTTCTTCAGATACATGATGAGTTGATCTTTGAGATCAAGGAGGATATGGTGGAGGATACTGCCGAACGTTTTGCCGATATCATGGCACAAATCTATGCGTTGAACGTACCGCTTGAGTGTTCGGTCAGTATCGGGGAGAGTTGGGGTGCATTGAAGTAATTGCGTAAAAATGCATCATATGAATAAAAGGAAGAGGTTTATGAGGAAGCTGGGGAGCAGGTATGAACATTTTACGGTCATTGCAATGGTCGCATTTTTATATTTTCTCAGTGGAAAGCTGAGTCTCTATCTGTCAGTGGAGAATACCATTGTGACACTGGCGATCTTTTTTGCCGAAGGTGTCTCTTTGGCCGCAGTTTTGATCTATGGAATACGTGTATGGGTAGGGGTGTTTCTAGGACAGCTTCTATTGGCATTGACCTCCGGTCTTTTTCTCTTTCCTGCATTGGGTATATCAGTAGTGAACAGTCTGGAGGTATGGATCGCATATCGTATCTTCTCGTTACTTAAGTTCGATCCTAAGCTTCGTTCGATAAGCGATCTCTATACGCTTTTTGGTGTGATCTTGCTTCTCCTACAGCCTTTTAGTGCATTCTGGGGAAACCTCTGCCTGATCCTCTTTACCGATAACCGTATCGATGAGTGGTGGCAGAACCTTTTTGCATGGTGGTTCGGGAACAGTATGGGGCAGATGCTGCTTACCCCTCTGCTTCTACTTCTTTATAGAGAACGCCGTAAGATCAGAGGGACAACTCTATTATGGGTGCTCTCTTTCTTTACGATGGTCTATGGTGTGATCTTTTATTTCTACCCGATCTATAACTATGCGCTCCTTTCAAGTCTGTCCATTCCTTTGATCATGTTGGTACTTACCTATGTCGGTTTGATCTATGCTATGTTCGGTGTGGTGCTTCTTGCCTTGGGGGCACTTATATCTATGCATTTTCAAACGGGTATTTTCGCAATGGGAGAGGAGATCGATAATATGGTCAATATCAACTTCTATATTTTTGCGCATCTATTCGTTATTTATGTTTATGGCATACTCTTTGAAGAGAAAGAGAGGGTGCTTCGTCGGTTAAAGTCCTTGAATCTCGATCTTGAACGTCGTGTCAAAGAGGAGGTGCTTAAGCGTCAGGAGAACGAGAAGATGCTTATGCTCCGTTCGCGGCAGGCACAGATGGGAGAGATGATCAGTATGATCGCACATCAGTGGAAGCAGCCGTTGAACACACTGGCCTTAGTGATGAACAATCTCTATATGAAGTATCAGCTCAAAAAGATCGATGATGCTTTTGTCGAGCAGTTCAGAGAGGAGGCGCAAAGACAGATCAACCATATGTCTACAACGATCAGTGACTTTAGGAACTTCTTCAAGCCGCAAAGTAAAGTAGGGGACTTTGACCCTTGTGAGATCCTTGAAAAAGCGGTTATGATGATAGAACCACTCTATCGTAAAGAGGGGATCACGATCAAGTTGGAGAGATGTACGCAGGAGTTTCGTGTCACAGGCTATGCCAATGAGCTGATCCAGGTGTTGATCAATTTAATGCATAATGCCAAAGATGTCATACTTGAGCGTATTCAAACATGTGACCCTGCCATTCCACGGGAAATAGTACTTAACGTAGCAAGGGAAGAGAATGAGGTCTGTATCTGTGTGCAAGATCATGCCGGAGGGGTCGATAGTGCGATCATAGAGTCGATCTTCGATCCCTACTTCTCGACCAAAACAGAAAAGAACGGAACGGGGCTTGGGTTATACATGAGTAAGATCATTATCGAAAAGCATATGTCAGGGACGATCAGTGTGGAAAATCGTGACCATGGTGCCTGTTTTATGATACGCTTTCCTTTGGCGAAGTGTCCTTGATAGGTATTTACTCTTCCGGACACATCTTTTTAAAGAGCATTTGAATAACGGTTTCATTGAGCAGGACACTCTCAATGGTACCATAGTAGGAGATGACCTCACGCTCTTCACTGTAGAGCCTATCGATAGGTTTTAGGTTCATATTGGAGGAGTTTAGGTATGAAGAGTATGAAGGAGATGGTCATTCAATTAATGAAGATACATGGTTCGGCCGCTGAAGTGTTTGATCGTGTCATGACACTGACCGGTCCAAAGAGAGATGAGGCGCAGATCTACTATATCATAGGAGAGAGTCTGTATGAAAAAGGGTGTTACAAGACATTGGTATTCTATTTGGTAAAGGCGTTGGAGTTAAGACCTGAACGGCAGTTTTATCGTCTTTTGCTGGGGATGGCGTATGAGTTGACTGGAGAGAAAGAGAAGGCACTTGAGACCTATGTCTGTATCGTAAAGACGAAATATGAGAGCCGTTTCATCACAGATCGTCTTGCTGCTTTGGAGGGCTAATTAACATCTCGTTAGTAAACATCGGCTATAATCGCTACTTATTACGGCATAGCCATCAATAAGGGACGATAACGATGTTGAAAAAACTATTATCAATGAAGATGGCGGTACTGATGCTTTTCCTCTTCGGAGTGATCGCCGGTGTCGCTACTTTCATTGAGAACGACTATGGAACACAGACGGCACGCGCGCTTATCTATAAAGCTAAATGGTTCGAGGTATTCTTGGCATACTTCATTGCGATCTTGACCTATCAGATCATTAAATACAAGACCTACAAGACCAAGTTTCCTGTCTTTTTATTCCACTTTGCTTTCATTATCATTGCATTGGGTGCATTGATTACCCGTTATGTCGGTTATGAGGGGATCATGCATATTCGTGAAGGGGATCAGACCAATATGATGGTCTCCGATGTGAAGATCATGGAAGTGTATGCAAAGAGCAAGGATGGCAATGCTTCTCTTGAGAAGGAGCTTTTCTTCTCGACCATGACCCAGAATCATCTCTCTGAAACATTGAAAGTGGGAAATAAAGAGGTACGTATCGAACTTGAGAAGTACCTGCCAACTGCGGAGCAGGAGGTGGTCAAAGATCCTAAGGGTACGACACTGCTTGAGATGAAGGTCTCAGCAAGCGGTCAAGGGAAGATCTACTACATTGCAAAGGGAAGTTATCGGGATTTCGGTACCTTCTATGTAGCATATGATGCCAAAGATGTCCCTTCAAACAAGCCTGTGTTCAAGATCAGTGGAGAGCCCGACAATCTACACGTGAGCTTCCCGTTCTCTATTCAAACGCTCAATATGGAGACACGTCAAAGCGGTACGATGGAGCCGGGTGAGAATCCGCTTACACGTCGTAAGCTCTACCGTTTCAGAAGCAATGCGGTGGTATTGAAAGAGATCCATGAGAAGGCGAAGGTAAGAACCGTGTCGTATTCGCTCAAGACCAAATCGGGTAAACCGGAGTATATCAAGCTCAAGGTGAGTGTGGGTGATAAGAGCAAAGAGGTGATCTTCGAGCCAAGAAAAGGGCAAATGGGTGAGCTTAGGGAGTTTACGCTTGATGGTGTGGATATTCAGATGCGTATCGGATCGAAGATGATCAAGTTGCCATTTAGCATTAAGCTGGTCGACTTTGAACTTGAGCGCTATCCGGGTTCTATGACGCCGGCATCATACTCAAGCCGCGTTGTGCTTATTGACAAAGAACAAGGGATCGAAATGCCGTACCATATCTATATGAACCATATTCTTGACCATCGCAACTACCGTTTCTTCCAATCCTCTTACGATCCGGATGAGAAGGGAACGGTTCTTTCGGTCAACCACGATCCGGGAACACTGCCGACCTATCTGGGGTATCTTCTTCTGGGTATCGGTATGATCTGGAGTCTTTTCATTCCTAACGGACGTTTCCAGAAGCTTTTACGTGGGGCAAGAAAGCTTCAAGAGGGAATGGCTGTTGCCTTTATGGTCGCGCTCTTTGCCTTCTCTCCTCAAAACATACACGCAGCCTCTCCTGAGGTCGCACCCGAAACACTCAAAGCGATGCAGGCGTACAATGCCGAACATGCAAAGAACTTCGGTACGTTGGCCGTTCAGGATACCCGTGGACGTATGAAGCCTATGGATACGGTAGCACACGATGTTATCGCTAAGATCACCGGAAAGACCACATTCTTCGGGCTAGAGCCGACACAGATCTTCCTTGGGATGATCATGCAGCCCGAGCTTTACCAGAATGTGCCGATGATCAAGATCGGACACAAAAAGATCGCGCTTGAACTTGGTCTGCCGGAAGATACGAAGTATGCAAAGTTCACCGACTTCTTCAGTCAAAAGGACAACAGCTACAAGATCTTCGATGCCGTGACCAAAGCAAGCCGTAAAAAACCGCTTGAGAAGTCGCAGTACGATAAAGAGCTTCTTAAGATCGATGAGCGTGTCAATGTCGCCTATATGACCTATCAGGGATCATTGATGCGTATCTACCCTAAGCCCAACGATGCCAATCATAAATGGGTCGCACCGCTTGAGGCGCTCAAGACCTTCCCTGAAGTACAGAAGCAAGAGGTGCAGATGACCATCTCTGCATATTTCGCTACCGTCGGGCAGGGAGTACGTACCGGTAAGTGGGACAATGCCAACCTTGCGATCAAGGCGATCAAGGTCTATCAGAAGAAGTACGGGGCGGATGTCATGCCGAGCGAGAAACATATCGAGATGGAGATATGGTATAACAAACTGGGGCTCTTCAGTAAGCTTTTCCCTGTCTATTTGATACTGGGGATGGTACTGCTTATCTTTGCGTTCGTACAGGTGATGAAGCCAAGTTTCAGCTTGAAATGGGTCATGCGTATCTCTTGGGGTATCTTGATCGTCGCCTTTACACTACATCTTATCGGTATGGGTATCCGTTGGTATATCGCAGGGCATGCTCCATGGTCTAATGCGTATGAATCCATTGTATTTATCGCCGCGGCTACGGTTCTAGCAGGTATCATCCTTGCACGCCGTTCACCGTTCGCATTGGCAGGTACGGCATTGCTGGCAGGCTTTACGATGCTTGTTGCGCATATGAGTTTCATCAACCCTGAGATCACCAATCTCGTTCCGGTACTCAAATCGTATTGGCTTATGATCCATGTTGCGACCATTATCTCCGGTGACGGGTTCCTAGGACTTGGTTCGATGCTTTCGTTGATGGTATTGATCTTGTTCATTATCCGTGGGAAAGAGGGGAATGCCAACATTGACCGTGCGATCAAAGAGTTAACCAATCTCTCCGAGATGGGGCTTATTATCGGATTAATGCTTATGACCGTGGGGAACTTTCTCGGCGGTGTCTGGGCAAACGAGAGCTGGGGGCGTTACTGGGGTTGGGACTCCAAAGAGACATGGGCGGCAGTGACCATCCTGATCTATGCGGCGGTCATCCATATGCGCTTTATTCCGAAGCTCAACGATACATTCCTTTACAATGTCGCTTCGACATGGGCATACTCGACCGTACTGATGACATACTTCGGGGTGAACTACTATCTCTCCGGTCTTCACTCCTATGCAGCGGGTGATCCTGTACCGATCCCGATGTGGGTCTATTATGCCGTTGCAGGGCTCTTTGTCTTGACACTGCTTGCAGCACGTAACAGAAAACTGGGTAAAGTCGCCTAGCCATAAGCGGTACGCTATAGCGTGCCGCACTTATATTCTTCCTCTCCTTTATTTAACCTCGATTTAATTTTCTACAGTATAATACTCCTAATATAAGCGATAAAGGAGCACGATGCGATATCTTCCATTGGGACTGCTGGTATTGTCAACGCTACATGCAGGGTGGGATTTCGATATCTTTGCCAAAGGAACGGAGCTTTACGACGAGACCCGTGACAAGACCATAGAGATCTACAATCAGACATTCAAGACCTTCAGTGATGAGAAGCCTCAGACCCAAGAAGATAGAGATCGTACCCTGTGGCGCAATATCTCTCCGAAGCTCGATGAGGGGCTCTCCTATCTGCAAGCAAGGGAGAAAGCTCCCGAGTCTGCATGGATCGGTGAGGATAAGTCCGATATTCAGGCAAAGATGAAAGCACTCTTTGATGAGATGGGAGAGGTGCTGCTTTCGCAAAGCTGGTATGAAGATCAGCAGAAACTCCAATCGCTCCAGTCTCAAATAGCGCAGAACGAAAAAGAGATCATGCGCTTGAAAGAGGCGAAGATAGGCGCACCCGTAGAGAGTCTGATACATACCACACAAAAAGGGTATGAAGAGAAGATCACCCGTCTGCAAGAGCAAAATATCCACCTAAAAGAAGAGGTAAATGTACTGAAACGTACCTTCAGTGAGCGTTTTGCCAAGATCGGTGTGACCTTGAGCCCACAACAGATGGATGTACTGCTTACCCGGGTCGACGGAAAAGATATTATTGGCATGACCATGACGATGGAGAGCCTGAAAGGGGTGATGGCTCAACTTGAGAGACTCATGCATCAAGAGCATGGGTTCGAAGCGGCAAAGCGTTACTATGGGATGCATGCAGTATTGATGGAGATGGTCGTCTATATTCAGCAAGGCTATATTGAGAAGTCTCAACGTGTCTATATGCCTAAGGTCGAACATATCGTACAGCAAGCATCACAGATGATCGAGCGTACACAGCATCTCTATGCACAAGAGTCCGACCCTCAGCGTAAAGTGATCTATGCGAAGAACCTTGAAGCGCTAAGGGAGACATTGCATATTGCAAAAGCCTATGGTAAAGATCTGCGTATGGCACAAGAGAGGGTCAAAGAGGCACAAAAGGTTGCCAAAGCGAACTTGAAGGTTTCTCAGAACACCTACCATACTGTTATGCTTAGCAGTGATCTCTACAGGCTTTTGTCGGAGAGTCGAACGGTCTTTGAGAAGGTAAGCCGCATTCAGGTCCCGCAGATCGTACCGTTCGAGAATATAGAAGTCAAACAGAAGTATCAGGAGATCACACGTAAGATACAGTAGCGCCCACTACCGTCTGTTCCTTCTTCCGTTCCTAGAAGAGATGGGGCGCTTGTAACCGCTGCTGTTTCCCCTTTTTCCTTTTGCATGACAGGTATCACAGATGGAGAAGCGGTATGAGAAGTCCAGCACTTTGCCGCAACGACGACACTTTTTCGTAAAGTGCCCCTGTCTGAGTGAATTCTCGATATAGGCATTGAGCTTCGCCCGTGCTTCAAGTGCCTTTTGGGTATCTTGGAAGAGATCTGGGAACTTGAAGCTGAGCCATAGATAAAGGGATATCTCCCGTACTCTATCTTCGGCATTGAGCAGCATATCGTTCGTTTGTGCGAATGCAGGCAGGTCTCGTGGCGGGATGTAGAGGACCTTCTGCCCCGCTTCGATCTGTCTGATATAGCGGTGGAAGACCGACTCGATGTACGGAGAGGAGATACTTGCCGGCGCACAGCTGAGGAAGTAGCGGGTCTTAAGGTCAAGATCGTACTCATCGACGATAGCCGCGATCTCCAGCATACTTTCGATATTGGCGGCAACGAACGGTCCGTCAAACTCCATATTGTTGGCAAAGAAGCCGAGGATGGTCGTAATGTTCTCCGTCTCCAGTATCTCCCCGATAAGCATTACATGCTCTAAACTTGCCATGACCGAGACAGGCAGTTCGATATCGGGAAGAGGGGTGTGGAACGCTTTGTCTATGGTCTTGAGTGCACTCTCGTCAAGTGCTCCGACAAACCCCTTCTCTTCAATACCGTACCGTCCCGCACGTCCTGCGATCTGCAACACTTCGGTTGGGAGTAGTTCTCGTCTTCTCAGACCGTCGAACTTGTTGTCCTTGGCAAAGAGAATGGTCTTGATAGGCAGGTTCAGCCCCATCGCAATGGCATCCGTTGCAACAAGTATCTCACTCTCTCCTTCTCTAAAACGTCTAGCCTCTTCACGGCGTACTTCGGGAGAGAGGTTCCCGTAGACGACAGAGACATTGTACTTCTCGCTTAGTTGCTGTTTTAACGAGAGTACATCGCGTCTACTGAACGCGACCACTGCGGTTTGCGGTTCTATCTGCTTCATCGGAGTGGCGTGCTTCATCATCTCCAATGGGTTCTTTCGTTCGAAGTGTACCACTTCAAGAGGCTCTTGAAGGTATGCACAAAGCTCTTCGACCGCCAAGAGCGCATCTGACGATCCCGTAAGAATGACCTTTCTTGCAGGTGCGCCCATAAGGGCGTTCGCCCATGCCCATCCACGGTCACGGTCGGCGATCATCTGTATCTCATCGATAACACAGACATCGACATCGACAGCAGCGTTCATCATTTCGATGGTCGAGGAGATATGGGTGGATTCTTCGTCGATGATCTCCTCTTCTCCTGTTATCAGCGAAGCTTTGATGCCGTCTGCTTTAAGGTTCTCATACCCCTCCAAAGCCAAAAGACGAAGCGGTGCAAGGTAGTAGCCCGTCGTTGCCTCTTTGAGCGCCTTGAGTGCCATATAGGTCTTTCCTGAGTTTGTAGGTCCTACATGAAAGACGATCTGCCGTTTGAGTGAGCGTGCCAACGGGAAAAGGTTCTTGAAGTCACGAATGGTCTTTGCAAGTAGCTCTTCGCGTTTTTGTTTCTCCAGAAGCGGTTTGATATGCTCTCCAAAGTGGAAAAGAATACGCCGTTTGGTCTTCTCTTTGAGTTTGAGTGTTTGTGAACTTTGGATCTGAGGTACGACGAAACGGACAATGAACGATTCGAGTTCGGACGGTTCGAGCGAGAGCTTCTCACTCATCTGCTGCATCTGTGCCAACAGGTCGTCTATCCCGACACGGAAGTGTGCGATCAAGTCATCGTTGACACGGTTGATATCCTCTTTGACCGGTAGCTCCTCTCCACGCCATATCAGGCTGTAGAGGAATGGTTTTTCGTAAGAGACGGAGGTGCGGTAGTGCAGTGGTGTCCCAAAAAGGTCGTAGTACTTCTCTTTCTCGACAATAATATGATCGGTACTCTCAAAGAGTTCATACTTGTCGCTGATCTGCCTGAAGATACGCTCGGTGGTCTCGAAAGAGATAGGTGCATGGTAGAGTATCTCTTCGGGTGGCATCCTTTTAAGCGATACAACGATCTCCGGTTCGCTCAGATAGGGGTGCGGATGTCGGTAGATCGTCTCGATAAAGCTCTCTACCTCTTCCTGACGCTTAGCGATACTCTCCTCTTTGATCTTCTTGAGCGTCTCTATCGCGGCATCTTTCTCAAGGTGCCAGAGTGCATCTAGGTCAACAGGGTCACTGATACAGAGCAGATATTTGGTAAAATCGTGCATTTGCAGTGCAAAGGTGAAGCTGTGTGTGAACTCCATCTCGTTGAGGGTGTTAAAGCGGACATCTATGGCATCTTCGAACTGCTCCAGTCGCTCTTTCATCCTTAGATAGTGGAGTTTGTTGAATATCTTCTCCGGTGTGATCTTACTGTGCTTCTTATCGATGAACGCCTCAAGAATGAGGTTCTCCTCTTCTCGTGTGTGTTCCGCTTTTGAGAGGATGCTCAGTATCTTACCGACCTTATCGGTATCCTTGGGTTTATTGCTGCCTTTTGGTAGAGCCTTATAGGGCTGGGTCAGATAGGAGACGATCATCTCCCTTGTTCCCGCTCCCTCTTCACTCCAGATACGGCGTAGTGCGCGTATCATCTCATCACGCTCAAAAGAGGGCAGTTGTACCTCCAAGAGCATTAAAAGCTCCATGAGCTTCTCATCATCGAGTGTCGTGATCCCCTCTTCGAACGGGAGACCGTTAAAGTAGTTACGTATTTTGTTATTGAGTTTAATTAAATATTTTTTCTTTTTCTTAGCCATGATAGCAGTATAGCCAATCTACTGTAACAAGTCTATATCTAAGGTAGCATTTTGGTATGCTTTTTTTAATCGATAGTACGGATATCGACCAGTTCGATCCCCTCGCAATCCTTTTTGATCCGTTTGTGTTTCTTGGCATCCTCTTCGGCCAGTTCAAGCAGGTCAGCAAAGTCGTTCTTGCTAGCGGTAAAGGTGTATATCTCTTTGTCGGTCCTTAAGTGTACGGTGGGGTTCTCTTTGCTACTAAGAGCGATGTTTCGCAATCCTTTGGCGAACTCTCCTTTAATGGCACGTGCGATCTTCTCATTCTGTAGTAGTTGTGCAAGGCTCACTTCAATGGCGACATCGTTCTTACACATGATGGTATAGTCTATTTCCATGGTTCCGTCCATTTTATCACTCCATTTTTCTATATCGTATAGGGTATATAGTAGCAAAGCCTTGTGCATGGTGGGGAAAATATGTCAAATTGTCATAATTTTTGTAAAAAAGAGGGAAAATAGAAGCCATTGTCCGCCCTCAAAGGCTGGATTGCCGTTACTTGACGGTATCTTTCATATCTTGTGCGACCTCTTTGTTGAAGAGATCCTCTTTCTTACGTGCCTGCGCTTCCATCTTGATGGTCGCCTCCTCAACACGCTCTTGGGCTTTGCTGTGCCCTTTGATCGCTTTTGGGTTTTCTGCTTCAAGCGCTACGCTGTCATGGAGACCGTCGGCACGCTTTTGCATACGGTGGGTTTCATGATGCGTATCATTTTTGAGTGTCATCATCAATGCACGTGCAACTTGCGTATCGTGTGCTTTGATCAGCTCAATAGAGACCTTGAGTGCCGCTTCGATATCTTTGGACGATCCTGTGTAAGTATATGCAGTGAGTGTCTCTTCGAGTGGAAGAAGATCAAACTCCGGATGTTTTTTCAGTACGGCAGCAAACTTCTCATCTGCTGCTTTCAGTGCTTTTTTTGCTTCATCAAGTTTGTTCTGTTCGATCGTATGAAGTGCTACGAAGGTATCACGGATTGCTTCTGTAACCTCTTTTGGGGTCTGTACCTGTGTTTGCATCATGCTTTTTGTATCGCTTTTTGCCTGTAGTGATGTAGTAAAGAGTAATCCGCAAGTGAGTGCGGAGAGTAAGATAGTCTTTTTCATTTTCAATCCTTTGTGGTTAAATTTCATCCACAGTATAGGATGTGAAGGTTACCGCTTCTGTCAGCTGGCTAATAGATCGGGGAATTTTTTGCCCCCGATTGTATCAATCACGTTGACACTGAAGGCTTTGTGCCTTGATGTTGTGCAGTTTTGCCAAGATATGATCAAGTTCTGCGATCTCCTCTTTGTATCGTTTTTCCAAAGCAGCCTTCTTCTCTTCGATCATATCGATCTGTTTTTGGATATCTTTGGGGTCTGCATGGCAGCCTTTTGCCGCCTCTGCTTCTTTCTCCAATACCCAATCCATCGCTTTTTTCAAAAAGTTCATCATCATGTCTCCTTTCTGTTTTATATATCATGACCCTTAAGTATAGCGAAGCTTCTAACAAAGTTGTGTCAGTCAGCTGACAGACCCGCAGTAAAAATTGTTTTACAATAGAGCTATCTTATATTGAAAGGGAGGTACCGATGTCCTATCGTCAAGCGATCAGTGAAGAGATACGTACACTGCAACCGCGTCTCCTTAAGGAAGAGAAGCTGCTTCAACGGGTGATCGGACACTGGTATGCCGTACTTTGGAGGAGGTGAGGCAGACACAGCAGTTACACCTTCAAGCCTCTTTCGAGATCCTTAAAGAGTATGCCAAGGAGCATCACTATACTCTCTTCGAAGAGCATCTGCATCAAATGATGGAAAATATGCGAAAAGCGTAAGAGAAATGAAGTATAATCTGCATATTGACCATACGTAAGGAAGATGAATGGAACAGCACACACCACAGTATGAGGAAGCGTACGGTACTTTAAAGGAGGCTTTGCTCTTTAAAGACCTTGATGACGATACCATCAAAGGGATATTGGATGAGTGTAAAGAGGTACACTGGAAGCGGGGAGAGACCATTGACCCTGAGATCGGCATGAGAGAGATGTATGTCATCATCAAAGGGAGGCTGAAGATCACAAGGTCGATCCGGAGAGCAGTAGGAGTTTGGCGCTTTTTTTGCTGAAAGAGGGTGATATATTCGATGTATTCTCTTTGCTTGACGGAGAAGAGCATATTGTCTTTCCTGTTCCGCTCGATCATCTTTTTTTTACTGAGCATTCCTTTACCGCATGCCCGTGAGTGGATAGAGGAGCATCCTGAGTTCAACCGTGCATTCTTACCCTATCTTGGGGAACAGATGCGACATTTGGAGTCGTTCGGGCAGTCGTTGGTCTTTCATGATACTACGACCCGTCTGGCAAACCTGATCCTTAAACATACCGATACTTGCGATACCGCACAAGAGCACTATCCTGTCAAGTTGATCAATACGCTTTCACATGAATCCCTTGCCGAGATGATCGGTTCGGTACGTTCGGTGGTCAGTACACAGATGCAGAAGCTTAAAGAGGATGGGATCGTTATTAGTAAACGCAGACATATGGCAGTGGAGAATTTGGAAAAACTGATGAAAAAGTGCGATCTTTTTCATCAAACATAGCCGTTGTGTCAGTCAATGAACAGTTTTTATCATACGCTTTGCGGTAGACTCCATATACGGTTAATATATAAGGCGTATAATAAGCCTGAGTGATAGATCATAAAATAATATGTACGAATATGAAGGAGTACGATATGTGGAGACACCCTAGCGTTTTAGAAGAGTTTGAACATGTAAAGAAATATGCCAAGACCACAGGTATTGTATTGATGGTCATTGGTTTTCTTGGGGCGATGTTCCCTGTGGCAGCCTCGATGACGACAGTGCTTTTCGTTGCATGGATGCTGCTTTTAAGTGGACTGCTTGTCGGGTATTTTACCTATAAGAGCGATGCTCAGGATTGGAGAGGATGGCTAAAAGTGCTTATTTTTATCGGAGTGGCGCTCTATATGCTTGTATCACCCTTAGGCGGTATTGCAACACTCGGATTGCTCTTTGCGATCTATTTTTTCATGGATGCCTTCAGCGGCTTCACCGTTGCTGCGGCACGTTACCCGAACCAAGGATGGGGAATATGGACGATTAATGCCATCCTCTCTTTGGTCATGGCAACGGTCTTTGTAGTTGGATGGCCTCATATCTCGGTGATATTGGTAGGGCTGTTGGTCGGTTTTAGCCTCTTTTTCGATGGGCTCGCACTGGTCATGGGTACGAAAATATTTGATAATATGAACAGCTATGGAAAGTAGTGGAACAAAAGCCTTCGGGCTCTGGTCTGCGGTCTTTCTCGGAGTTGGTTCTATGGTCGGTGCAGGGATCTTCATCGTCATAGGACAAGCCGGTACCATTGCGGGGAACCTTGTGTGGCTCTCTTTTGTCTTTGGCGGTTTTGCCGCACTTTTAAGCGGTTATTCCCTTGCACGTTTGGCGATCGCCTATCCCTCAAGAGGTGGGATCGTCGAGTATTTGGTACAGAGTTTCGGCGAAGGTGTCTTTTCCGGAAGTGCGGGGGTTCTTTTTTACTTCTCTCAACTCATTGCCATAGCGGCGGTCGCAAAGTCTTTTGGTACGTATGCAGGTACGTTTCTGCCAGTTGGCAGCGGTATGGACAACCTCTTCGCATTGGGCGTGGTGGCAACATTCATACTTATTAATATGGTGGGAGCATCCCTTGTCGCCCGCTCCGAGAGTGTGATCGTGGTCATCAAGTTGAGTGTTCTGGTACTCTTTGCCGGAGTGGCACTCTTCTATATCGATCCTAAACTTCTAAGCAGTAGCGATATGCCGCCGCTAAAGAGCATGTTCTTTGCCGTAGGTTTAACCTTTTTTGCCTATCAGGGCTTCAGTGTCATCACAAACACGGTCGAAGATATGCAGGATCCAGCACACACTATGCTCAAGGCGATGGTCGTTACGATACTGCTGGTGGGAACACTCTATATCCTGACCAGTATCGCGGTCCTGGGAAACTTGCCGCTTAATGAGGTGATCAAAGCAAAAGATTACGCTTTGGCACAGGCAGCCCAACCGATCTTCGGGGAGATAGGTTTCAAGGTCATGGCGGCAACGGCATTGTTGGCAACCGCTTCTGCGATCAATGCTGCGCTCTATGCGGCAACGGAGATCGGATATACCCTTGCAAAAGAGGGGAACCTTCCGAAGGTCTATACCTATAATGTCCACCAATCCTTCGAGGGGTTGATCATCAGTGGTGTGTTGATCGTCCCGATGATCCTCTTTCTGGATCCTTCTGAAGTTACGACGATCGCCGCACTGGTGGTGTTGATCATCCAAGGGATCACCCATGTCGGGCACCTTTTCCGTATTAAGCAAACGGGTGCGAACCTCTATATGGTACTTGGTGCGGCACTGAGTATGTTCTTAATCGCGGGTGTGACACTCTACCATACGAGTCAGAGCATGCCTCTTCTGGGCTTTTACGTCATGGGTGCATTCGTTCTGGCATTTGCCATCGAGATACTTTTACGCCTTTTGACAAAAAGAACCATCCTGAAACAGGTCAGGTTGGGTGATATCTAAAATGAATATGTTAAAATAGGAAAAAGGAGCGTATGATGAAAGAGTTAAGTAAAGCGGTCATATTCGGGTTCAAAGAGATCCTGACATGGCATACGATGAAATATATTATCTTCAGCGGTGTGATCGTTACACTGCTATGGATGGGGATCGGCTTCCTTATTTGGGATCAGCTAATAGCGATAAGTGCGAAGATACTGGAGCTTGTTCCTTTCTCGATGGTGCGCTCGAACGGGGCATGGATGCTTTCGACATTCCTATGGTTCCAGTTGACGCTTATCACGTTCGCGCTGATCTTCGCTTTCTTCGGTAATCTTATCTTGCGTAAGGTATCCAAGGAGAAGTACTCCGTATTCTCCATTCTAACACTGCTTGGTGCAGCACTCTTTTGGGGTGTAGTGTGGTTCTTGAAAGGGGACTACATCTATGACGAGTTTCTCAAACTGATGACATGGTTGCCGTTTGAGACGGTAGAGAAGGGGATCGCATTTTTGATCGGTTTTTACATTCTTTATAACGGTATCGTTGTAAGTATGCTCTTTCTTATGGGAGTTTTTAGCGAACCGATCATTGAAGATATCGAGATCAGAGAGTTCTCCGAAGATGATGTGGTGCGCGATAACATCTTTAGAACGATCCGCTATACGATCAAGGACAGTTTGATATTCTTGGCGCTCTCTTTGATCGCGATGCCATTACTTTTTATCCCTGTTTTGAATATTTTCATTCAGATCGCATTGTGGCTGTGGCTGACTAAAGATACCATCGGTTATAATGCATTATCATTGACGCATGAACATGTTGACAGTACGTTAAGAAGCCGTTATCACGCTGCGATCTGGTTTATCAGTTTCGTGACCGTACTGTTCAATTTCGTACCGGTATTGAATATTTTCGGGCCGTTCTTCGGGCTGATTGCAATGTTCTACTACCTCAAACAGAAACGCCTAGAGAGCTAAAGGGGAAAAGATGATCTTGAAACTGATCAGTGCTGCCATACTCACGGGACTGATCAGTGGATTTTTCATTACCTTTTATGAATTGCTCATTACCTTTCTGACCTACTTCTTCTTTATGGGCGACCCCTACAAGACCATACCGACACTGCCTACATGGTACCTTTATGCCTTACCGACAGTCGCGATATTCGTGGTTAACTACATTATTAGCAAAGACAAACATATTCGCGAATATGGTGTCAGTGAGATCGCCGATTCGATCGCTCAGAACGAGATGATCTTGAAGGTCAAGACACTCTTTTTGAAGATCATCGCATCGGCACTCTCCCTCTCAACGGGCTTTGCGGTAGGAACGGAGGGACCGAGCGCGGGTATCGGAGCGATGATCGCTTACCAGATACACCGTCTTTTCAGACTGCCCCAGATGCTGGTGAAGATGATCATCAGTGTAGGAGCGAGTGCGGGTATCGCCGCGATATTCGTCTCTCCAATTACCGGTATGGCGTTCGCGATCGAGAATATTGCCTATCAGTTTATCAAGCAGTATGTCACCTATCTCATTCTCGCTTCGGTCATCGCTTTTGCCGTAAGCATCAACTACCTTGAACCGATCGTCTTCCAGCACTCGACAGGAAGAAGGCTCGATCTGGACTATGTGATCGCTACACTGCTTTTCGTACCCTTCATTACGGCATTCGTTTACTTCTATCTCTACTTGAAACAGCGATTGCTTCACATGATCGATCTGGAGATATTCAAGAAGTTCTCCAAGTACCGTAACTACATCTTCGCCCTGATCGGCGGCGGTATTGTCGGGACGATCCTGCTCATAGAACCGCATGCGGCATTTTCGGGTAAAGCTGTGGTCAATAACCTCATTAACGTAGAGCAGCATATTCCGCTCTATTTTATCTTGGGTATTATCATACTGCGTATTATCGGTACGACCGTATCTATCTATGCCAATGCCGTAGGGGGGATATTCCTTCCCCTGATGAGCATCGGTGCACTGATAGGGTACGGTTTTGCCGAAGCTTTCAGTATGGTCTACTTCAATGTCGAACCGTTCTATTTTGCCGCTATCGGAGCGGCGGTCTTTATGGGAGTGTTGATGAAACTGCCGCTTACTGCGGTTATATTGGCAATGGAGACGACCTTTGATTATAATGTGGTCATTGCAACAGGCATCAGTGTTGTGCTGGTCGAGTACCTCTCCAATCTCTATTTTGATATTCGCCGCCGTAATGTCACCAAGACACAAAAGTCCAAAGAGAAGCCTAAATCGGAAGAGAAAACAAAAGCAGAAGAGGGTGAAGGTGCTTGATATACTCCGCTTCAAACACTTTATAGCCGTAGATGTACTCATTACAGTCTACTATGTAGGTGCTTTAGTTGTACCGGTGGCGTTGTGGTGGGGAAGGGGTGCGCTTATAAAACGCTTTGAGACCTTGGCACGGCTTGATGTAAAAGTACGCAGCCTTTATGCCTCTATGACCTTAAGAAACCGTATCTATGCGGGTCTGCTTCTTGTCGGGAGTTTTTTGATGATGGAGTTGATGTGGCGTATGATGTTCGAGACCGTTATCGCCTATTTCCAGATGCGGGAGTATCTGGAACAGTTGACACACTAGGGCTTAGATAAGCCCCAGCTCCGCGAGGATCGCCTCTATCTTGGGTGAGATCTGTGCGAGTTCGTTAATGAACGTGCCCCATGCCTTGTCTTCGGCGTACCACTCCTCAATATGCTTGAAGGAGTTGCTTTTTTCCTCTTCGCTCAGTTCATTGGATCTGTCGATATTCTCTTTGATACGCTCCAAATGCTTTAGGTTGCTTTGGCTCATCTTTACTCCTTCTTAGTAGTTGTCGTATTTGCCTTCGGCGATCTCCGCTTTGAGCTCATCAAGTGCCTCTTGCATGACATTGGCGATCATCTGTGCGGATGTGCGGTCGTCATTTTCGGGAATATCCCAGTCGAATATCTTCATATTGGCTTTAAAAATGAGTTTCATTTCCGTTTTGATGCTTGAGCGCATCTTCTCTATCTCTTTTTCTTGTGGTGTCATGGTCACTCCTTTGTCGTTATGGTTTCTTTTTACGATCATAGCACTTTTTGATTAACAATAGCAATCGTTTACAGATCTTGGCAGAGAGATTTGTTACCCTTTTTGTAGTACAATACCCCAAATGAACCGTAGGAGCTTTTTTTGGAACATCAGCATATTCGAAGTGTCGGCGTATGGGGTGCCATAGCCATAGGGATTGGCGGTATGGTAGGTGGCGGGATATTTGCCGTATTGGGAGAGGCGGTCTCTTTGGCACATGGAGCGACCTTTGTAGCGTTCTTTTTTGCAGGGATCGTAGCACTTCTTACCGCCTATGCCTACGCTAAGCTCTCTGTCGCATTGCCAAACCGTGGCGGTACGGTCGTTTTTGTCGACCGTGCTTTCCAGAAGAACCTGCTCTCGGGAAGTGTCAACCTAATGCTGTGGCTGAGTTATCTGGTGACGATCTCTCTTTATGCCACGGCGTTCGCTTCGTACGGAGGAACGTTTTTTCATGGCGGGGAGCGCTTCTATATAGAACACGGGCTTATTACCGTTGCGATACTCTTACCGATGCTCATCAATCTTGTCAGTGCCTCCTTTGTCAGTAAGTCCGAGACGCTTTTTGTCTTTATCAAAGTGAGCCTGCTTCTGCTCATTATCGTCTCGGGGCTCTTCTATGTCGATACCCAGAGGCTCTCTCCCGCACATTGGGAATCTCCGATCGCCATTGTGACTGCGGGGATGATCATCTTTGTCGCATATGAAGGCTTCGAGCTGATCGCCAATGCTGCTGAGGATATCAAAGAGCCTGCCAAGAACCTGCCGCGTGCATTTTACGCTTCAGTGTTATTTGTTATCTTTTTGTATGTGACTATCTCCATCGTTACAGTGGGTGTCGTGCCTGAGGCAAAACTTATGGAAGCAAAAGATTACGCGCTTGCCATCGCTGCCGAGCCTGCATTGGGACAGATCGGCTTTACGTTGGTTGCCGTTGCGGCACTGCTTTCGACCTTCTCCGCTATTAATGCAACCATCTACGGTAACGCCAGACTGGGCTACAATTTGGCGAAAGAGGGAAGGCTTCCTCGCTCACTGGCACATGAGAATCGTCATATCCCCGGAACGGGTGTGGTGATCACATCACTACTGAGTATTCTACTGGCGAACAGTATCTCACTAACGGAGATCGCGATCATCGGAAGTGCGGGTTTTTTACTGATCTTCTTTGTGGTGAACATCGCAGCGTATAAGATGCGACACTTCATTCATGCCAACGGCATAGTGCTTCTAAGCGGGATCGGGCTGAGCGCCTTGGCGCTGGTGACACTGCTCTACCATACCTATAGCACCAATCCGCGTGCGATCATCGTATTTGTAAGCTTCATTGCGATCTCGGTACTTTTTGAAATGCTCTATGGAAGATTGGTCAGAGGGCAGTTCTTTGAAAGACAATACTAAATAATATGAAGGAGATGTCTTGATGAAACATCATTATCTTTTGGGTGTGCTTCTTCTCTCTTTGCTTAAGGCAGAGTCGACGAACGATCCGTTACATACGCTCATCTCATCGACACAACACTATCTGCAACAGACCACGGTACAGAAGAGCGAACACTTTAGCGGTCTTAAACAGCGTTACTATAAGAACGGACACCTGAAGATGAAACAAAGCTACATTGACGGTGTAAAAGAAGGGCTTGCGCAACAGTGGCACAAGAACGGCCGACTGAAATCGGAAGTGAAGTTCGTACATGGGAAAAAAGAGGGAATAGAGCGTAAGTGGTACAGCAACGGACAGTTAAAGTGCGAGATCCCCTACAAAGAGGGAAAGCGTCACGGTACGGAACGTTTTTGGTATAAAAGTGGAGAAAAGATGCTGGAGTATCACTTTGCGAACGGAAAGTATGACGGTGAGAACATCAGTTGGTACAAAAACGGTCAGGTACGAGAACGCACTCACTATAAAATGGGTAAAAAAGAGGGGGCTCACAGTTACTTTAGCAAAGAGGGGCGCTATTTGGAGAAGGGTGCTTACAAGAACGATCAGCTTGACGGTTTGCATGAAGCGTGGTATGACAACGGGCAGAAGAAGATCGAACACACGTTTAAGAACGGCATAAGAGAGGGGATAGAGAAGGTTTGGTACAAAGACGGCAGGCTACAGTATAAGGCGGAGTACCGAGATGGTCAAAGACGGGTATTGCGCTAATACGGAAGTAATGGATTTATGATACAATGACGAACATATCACGATAATGTGAAGGGGAGGAGTGATGCGTTTGTCATATTTGGTGCTATTGGCACTGCTAAGTGTTTTGAACAACTGTGGCGGAGGAGGTAACGGTACGTCATCTGATGAGAATATGACGCAGCCGGTAGATAATATGCCAAAAGCATGGTACGCGCCCGATCTTAATACCACATGGCAGTGGCAGCTAAGTGGAGAGGTTGACACTTCATATAGGGTTGATCTTTATGATGTTGATCTTTTCGATACCCCGCAAGCTATTATCGATAGACTCCATGAAGAGGGCAGAAAGGTCATCTGCTACTTCAGTGCCGGAAGCTATGAGCCGTGGCGTGAGGATGCTTCGGATTTTCCCGATACCGTTTTGGGAAATACGCTTGAGGGCTGGAAGGGGGAGCGGTGGCTTGACATACGCCGTATGGACCTCTTGGCACCGCTGATGCGCGCAAGACTCGACCTTGCCAAAGCCAAAGGGTGTGACGGGGTGGAACCGGACAATGTAGACGGCTACAGTAATGACACGGGGTTTGCACTCAGTAGTGAAGATCAACTGCAATATAACCGTTTTTTGGCACAAGAGGCACACGCACGCGGATTGGCGGTAGGGCTTAAGAACGATCTTGCCCAAGTTGCCGAACTAGAAAGTGATTTTGACTTTGCGCTCAATGAGGAGTGCCATGCCTACGATGAGTGTGCGTTACTGCTTCCGTTCATCGAACACGGCAAGCCGGTTTTCAATGCCGAGTATGAGAGCCGGTTCATCGGAGACAACGAAGCTTCTCCCGCACTCTGTAACGAAGCGAACGCATTGGGTCTACAGACACTGGTGCTACCGCTCATGCTCGATAACAGCTTTCGCTACAGCTGTGATGAGAAAGACCGTATCATCAACGGATTCAAGACCGGTTTTGGCGGTGGTGCGTCGTTTAAGTTCGTAGGGGAAGACGGCAGTGACGTATGGGTGAGCGCGGTCGATCTGATGCTTGATAGAGAGATCGCACAACAAAGCGACTATCTGCAGATCAAAGCCTTTGATGGTGAAGCCTTCACTACCTTGCAACGCCATCTTGAGAAAGCACGCTACCTTACGATATGGCTTACAAAATCGTGGGATAGCTCATGGGTCGATGTTGATGCGATCAACCATGCGATAGAAGCGGGGAAGGTACCGGTATTTGTCTACTGGTACTTTGGTGATGAACTTATAGGTGGTATGCCTACGGAAGAGGCGGTAACACGTTATCATGAGAATAACCGAGTGTTAAGATCGCTACTTGAGCGTATCGACGGAGAGAAGCTGCTGATCATGGAGCCTGAGTTCAACAAAGCGGCAGTGCTTGCAAACCCTGAAGCTTTCAGTGCCATCATCTCTGATGCGATTGATATTTTAAAAGATGAGAGAACATTGGTGTCGCTATGTATGACCGATACGGGCAACAGAGGGGCGGATAAGACCTATGAGAAGTGCGGCTATGAGAATTGTGCCTTGGGTGATAGGTATGAGTGGGGTTTGAGCGCGCCTATTTACGATGCACTGCTTGATAAACTTGACTTTATATCGTTTCAGGAGATGGTAGGACAGTTCAGCCGCGACCCTGCCGATCCGGGAAGCTGGGATAACCCCAACCCCAAAGCCTATACGAACGAGCAGATCGGTATCGACTATCTGCCTCAGCGCATAGAGAACCTCTCGGCATTTCTCTACGAACGCTACCAAAAACCGGTCTATTTACCCTACATAACCATTGCAACGGCCTCTTGGCAGGATATGAACGGGAATGGAAAGATCGACGATGACGAGGTCGACCCTAACGGATTTGAAGCCCAAGCTGCCTCAGTCTATGCCCGTATGGATCACACATCGCTTAGAGACAATCACCTTTTTGGTTTCAGTTTAATGGAACTTTTCGACGATCCGAAACACGATTACGGTGGGTACCAGTTCTTTTTGAACAACGAGTACCACTTAGGTGCTATCAAGAGTTCCGCCGAAGATGAGACCGATGATGCTCCTTATGGCGATATTGTGCCGAAGTTCGATCTGGGGAGACTGTTTCAATGAAAAATATTGCATATCGTTCTATGATCGCTCTTTGTTGTGCAGGTATGCTCTTAAGTGCTTGTCAAGAAAGCAATACCCCATCCAATACACCCGCTCAAACCCCTGCACCTACGCCTATGCCTACCGTCGAACCGACGGAAACACCCGAGCCAACACCGACGCTGACTCCGACACCAGCACCGGAGTCCGAACAGATGGTGATTTCATTCTATGTATGGGATGGTGTGGAGGGGTATGAGAGACTGCTTGAACGCATGGATGAAACAGTGTCGGTAACGCTTTACTTGAACCCTGTCGATGCGGGAGAGAACCGCTTTGTCGAAAATACCGAAGCGGTACAGGCTAACGGTGCGAAGGTGTGGTATCTGATATCGGGTGATCCCTCGTTTGATTTCATTCAAGATCAGATCGATATGATCGTTGCATATAACAGTGATCATGCAGAAAAAGTTGAAGGTATGAGTTTTGATATGGAGCCGTGGATAGCGTTTGAAGATCAAAACAGCAGTGAGAACCAGGAGTCGTGGCAAGCCTATTTGGACTTTATGGAGACAGCCAAAGAGATGTTGCATGAGAACAATTTGAGCATTTCGATCTCCATACCGTTCTGGATCGGGTTACAAACCGAAGCTTCTCCGACAGGCAGACCGCTGGACTATGAAGTGATCGATATTGCCGATGAGACGCTCTTGATGACCTACACCGTTTTTGCCGAACGTATCGAACCCTATACGCATGCCTCCTTGCACTATGCTTCGGAAGTAGGGAAAAAGGTTAAAGTTGCGTTAGAGATGGTGGAGAACAGTGATGAGAATATCTCATTTTACACCCATCCCGAAGATATCGCACCGATACTAGAGACAAAATTGAATGCCAGCGCTTTTTCAGGGTACGTCATTCATGATCTTGACCACTTTATAGAGAGCGGGGTAACGCTGAGGTAGAGGATTTAAACAAAATCGGATGCGAAGTGTTTAATCTTTGCTGTAAAGCCTTGACCTTTTATATGATCTGTTTTATCATGAAATGTAGGGGTAATGGATACGGGGTGAGCATACCGCCGTCAATGAGCAGTACATTTTCTCTTTCGATAGAGGTAAAAAACTATTGCTCAAACACATCAAGTTTTCTGGAGGTATAGATACCGCCTGCAATTGCTTCTAGAAAAAAACAGCAGTTTTGTAGATTTTGAAGATGTTCCCACATTTTAGTGGGAACGAGAGATTATTCATAAAAATATTCAATTGTGCATTCGCCCAACTTGTCTTTTTCGCCGTCTGTTGTATTGGAAATGGTAGGTGGAACAAATGTTAAATAGTATGATCCGTTTTCATTGTCTACAGTTTGATGTGAAGCAGAACTGACTGAGTCGTGATGGCACCTTCACTGCTGGTGATCGATGAGATAGGCTACTTCCCTATGAGCAAAGAGGATGCCCATCACTTCTTTCAAGTCATCTCCCGTAGATATGAGAGAGGTTCGACCATCGTGACATCCAATCTTGTCTTCTCGCAATGGAGCAGTATCTTTGCCAATGACAAGGTGGTTACTACGGCTATTCTTGACAGATTATTACATCACTCTCACGTGATCAACATTCTTGGGGATTCGTATCGATTAAAAGAGAAAAAGGAGGACAAAATTAATGGGTTGGATCTATATGAATTCAACCCTCAAAAAACCAAAAAATAGGACTGAAAAATAAGTGTTGCTTGAGGTTACATTTCGTGAAAATTTCTCACGAAAAACTGCCTAATTTAACTCCGCGGTTGACAAACAAGGTGCTAGGTAACATACTTCATCCAACCGCGGATGATGCACCTTCTGCTCAGCTTGAAGAGAATAAAGAGAGTATGTGTTTAGAGGAAGAGGCGACCGCTATCGGTTATGATGCGGATATTCTCTTCTATCATCCTGTCTCACTAGTAAGGAATGTTTATGCTAAAGTACTTCAGAGCCATGGCTATCGTGTCGATATGGTCTCGAACGAAGCGCTTTTTGAGGAGAAGTTGATCCATAAGGATTATTGTAGTGTGCTGATCAATGCTTCACTGTGGGAGAAAAAGGGTCGTTCGCTTGAAGGTATATTCTCTAAAAAAGAGGGACTTTTGGGCGTGATCATACTGGTAGAATATCTCTCTAAAGAGATAGTGTACCCTTATCCTGTGGTTGAAGAAGGGAGTCAAAGTAAATATCTTATGGAAAAACTGGAATAAATAGGGTGTCGTTCTCAAGCCTCTTAACGGCGCTCCCATCTACACACATCCGCTTCCGTATCGCAATGGAGTGTCAGTTCATAGACCCATTGTTGTAACGGAAGCATATCTTCATAGATTTTAAAATTCCTGTCAATGATCTTTTTGGAGTGGAAAGTGCTGTCCGGTGCGAAGGTGGTATAGGCATAGATAGCACCCATTTTGTAGAGGTAGCTGTGCGTATCGTCCGCATCGCATCCTCTTGGCATCTTTTTGTATTTGGGTTCTGGGAGCAGATAGCCTTTTGACTTCATATACTCTAATATATTGTGAAGTTCCGTACGTCTTTCGTCATTTTGGATGTACTCTCGGTAGGTTTTAAGCAGTGTGGGTTTGAAGTTGCGAATGCCTGTAGCGACAAAGATTTCGTAAGGGTCGTAGTGCATGTAGAAGCTGCTGCTTTGCATTCGGTGACCGCTGCCTTGCCACATAATGATACCGATACGTGTCTTGATGGGGTCACTCAGGTGAAACCGTGCGTCACGATAGATACGAAAGAGTGATTTATTGGTCTTTGGGACGGCATGGATGGTGGGTACAAGGATCTGCAAATGCTCTCCCATCTCTTCGATGTAGGCTTTGTTGGGTGAGACGATATAGCGTTCATACTCATCGCGGTGTGCATCGAGCCACTCTTTGGAGTTGTTGATAATGATCTTTTCTAAAAACGCTAATCCCTCTTTTGGGAATCCGTTAAATGCCATGGTCTACCTCTCTCAATAAGCAATAGTGGTTATTTTATCCTCTTTTTACTTGTAGATTTTTTCTTTTTTCTATTTTGAGAAATCATTGTTATCTTCTTATAATAATTGCTACATGTTGCTTCGTTAAAATGGTCTATCTTGATAGTGAAGGAAGAAGATATGTCAGATAGTATGTTGGCGTTTGTAAAAAAAGAGAAGTTGCCTACCCCTGAGGCATTGATGCGAAAAGCAGCGGCAATGGGTTTGCAGCTGGAAGAGCCTGAAGTAAAACAGCTGGTTGACATGAGCGGTTATTGGCCGGGAACTCTGCATGGTGTAGAAGCGGGGTTCGAGCTTTTTATTGCCAAGAACGATCCAGAGGACTTGAAAGCGTGGGGAATAGAGCCTGAGTCTTTGGAGGGGAGAGACTACTGTATCGAACTGGCTTTCTATACCGAAGAGGATGTCGAAGCGTGTGTCATTGCCATTGTTGTATTCTGTAAGCTGAGTGATGCTATTACGTTTGACGAAGAGGATCGTCTTCGTGTCAACGCACAGAATGTGATACGCTGGGCAAGGGATGAGATGGGGTATGAGATCTAATCGAACCTAATCTTAGAGAAGCGATTTAAGATACTGCCATACTATTCCCAGATATTCATGGAATGCAATAGTTGAGCGTTTGAGTGCCGTTGCGGAGAAAAAGCCCGTCCAGTTAAGATGGGAGAGTCTGCTTTGATGATAGGTCGGTGCGGTCAGAGGTGTAAGCCCCGTCTGCATAAACCAGCTTAGCGAACGGGGCATATGGTAGGCGGAAGTGACAAGAATGAGCGCTCTATCCCCCACAATACGTCGTGCCGCTTCCGCCTCTTCTTGTGTATCTTTTGCTTCTGGAACACAGATGATGTCTTTTTCATCCACACCGAGTGCGGTAGCAAGTGTTTGTTGCATGAAGGCATGCGGGGTAGGATCGAACTTTCCTCTGTAACCTGAGAGAATGAGCTTAGGGTGGGGGTCTATTTTGCGGTAGAGCCGTATGCCTTCATTGAGTCTAGCGATCGCCTCGGTATCAAGTTGGGAGGTAATAGAGAGTGAAGGATCGGTATGATGCCCATACCCAAGAACATAGATATAGTCTATTTTTTTAGATATATGCAACAGTGCCGGAATGCGGTATTCGAGCGGATAGAGGATCATATTGGCGAAGGGATCATAGCTAAGAAGAAAAAGCCAGACAAATGCGAACCAAAGCCATCTTTTGGCTCTTTGTGTACGAGAACGCAAGAGGTAAAAGAGCCCTGCAAGCAGGGCGAACATGCCAATAGGCAGCGGCATGAGCAAAGAGGCTATGAGTTTTTTAAGTGCAAAGCCCATGCTCTTTAAGCATCTTTGACTTCACATGTCGCATCGGCATCGAGCTCCAAGACTTTCCAAGGAAGCTCCTGTTTGTTCAGCTCCTCCATGAACGGATCGGGATCGAACTCCTCCATATTGTGTACGCCCGTTTCGTACCACTTCTTCTCAAGCATCAGTTTCGCACCGATCATCGCCGGTACGCCGGTGGTGTAGCTGACCGCTTGGCTCATGACCTCTTCGTAACACTTCTCATGGTCGCTGACTTGATAGATGTAGACGGTTCTAGGCTCTCCGTCTTTGATCCCTTTGGCGAAGATACCGATGTTGGTCTTTCCTTTGGTACGAGGGCCCAGACTTGCAGGATCGGGCAGCAAGGTTTTCAAAAATTCGATAGGTACGATCTTCTGCCCTTGATGCTCAACAGGTTCGATACCGAGCATACCCACATTCTCCAGCACTCTCATGTGTGTCAAGTAGCTCTCTCCAAATGTCATGAAGAAACGGATACGTTTAAGCCCTTTGATGTGCTTGACCAGCGACTCCATCTCCTCATGGTAGAGCAGGTAGCTGTCTTTTGGACCTACTTCGGGGTAGTTCCATACCTGCTTGATCTCCATCGGCTCCGTCTCGATCCACTCGCCGTTCTCCCAGTAACGCCCTTTGGCGCTGACCTCACGCAGGTTGATCTCGGGGTTGAAGTTGGTGGCAAAGGCGTAACCGTGATCTCCTGCGTTACAGTCGAGAATGTCGATGGTGTGGATCTCATCGAAGTAGTGTTTTTGCGCATAGGCACAAAAGACATTGGTCACACCCGGATCGAAGCCCGAACCGAGCAGTCCCATAATACCTGCTTCTTTGAAGGCACCGTCTCTTGCCCACTGCTCTTTGTACTCGAACTTCGCTTCGTCAGGATGCTCGTAGTTGGCTGTATCGAGGTAGTCGACACCGCATTGGGTACATGCATCCATAATGGTAAGGTCTTGGTAGGGAAGGGCGACATTAATGACGATATTGGCACCTATTCGCTTGATCAGTTCGACCAGTTCATCGACCGAGTCGGCATCGACCTGTGTAGTTTTGATCTCCACGCCCGTTTTTGCCTTGACATTGGCGGCAATATTGTCACACTTGCTTTTGGTACGGCTTGCGAGGGTGATCTCTCCGAAGGTTTGGGCATTCATGGCGCATTTGAAGGCAACAACGTTACCGACACCGCCCGCACCGATAATGAGGGTTTTGGTTGACATGAGGACTCCTTGAAAAATAGTGGGTTATTTTACCATATTTTCAAAGGTTTGGCATAGGTTCGGGGTAAAATACTGCTTAGCAGCAGACCTTGTTACGTCCTGTATGTTTTGCATTGTAGAGTTTTTTGTCAGCATATTGGAAGAGTGTTTTCATATCGATGTTCTCTTGGTAGTCCGCAACACCGATACTGACAGTTAGCAGAAGGGCAGGATCGATCTCTTCGAACGTAATACCCGATACCTCTTTACGGATACGTTCTGCGATCTTACATGCTTCTGCTTTCGCTGTTTTAGGCAGTAAGAGTGCAAACTCCTCCCCGCCGACCCTTGCAAAGATATCCTCATTTCGCAACATCTTTTTGACCGCTTCGGTAAAACGCTCTAAGACAATATCCCCACTATCATGCCCATAGGTGTCGTTGATCTTCTTGAAGTGGTCTATGTCAAGAACGGCAAGACTTAACGGAGTATGCTCCTTTTGTGAAAGATGCATCTGCTCTGCCATTATCCGTAAGAAAGCACGACGGTTATAGATACCGGTAAGGGCATCCTCATCGGAAAGTTTGGCATATTTTTGTGTCTTCATCTCCTGAAGATACATCAGGATGCTGGCATAATCCGCTTTGATAAGAGAGTTCCTAAGTTGATTGTAGGCACGCTCCATACGGCTGATCGCATCTTTATAGGTCATAGTGGTAAAAAAGATGCTCTTATCTCCAACCGAAAGTTTGTGAAGCGCTTTAGTGATATTCTCTATCGGAAGGATAATACTGCGCTTGAGCAGGTAGATACTGATAATGATGAAGATGACCATGAACAAAAAGCTGATCCAGATACGCTGTATGATCGTTGTGAACGACTCTTTTTCTTTCAGTGCATCTTGATTGATCTGTTGAAGGGTCTTTTCGATAATCGTATTGTACCCGTCGATCCAGCGTGATGTAAGTGCGAACCATGATCGTGCCGCATCATGTCCTGAGATATCTTTTTGTAAAATATGCTCTTTAAGATCACGGATCTGCTCTGAAACAGGCTGGCTCTCTATATCGTTCAACGCTTTTGCCATCGCATCTGTCGCTATACGTTTGAGTGCGGTCTCATACACAAGCTTCTTCGCATAGAGCTGTTCGAGGTATGGACATTCAGGCTCCTGTGTCTCAAGACAGCTTATCCCCTCGTTACGGATCAGCCCATGTATTTCGTTAAGGTTTAGAAGCAGTAGAATAGGACCGTAGGTATGTTTGTCGATCGTATTGAACGGAAGGTAGCTGATCTCTTTGATCATATTGATTAATATATCGATGAAGTGGGTATAGTAGTCGATACTCTCTGTTTTACTGAAGCGGTGCGTATCGATCATTTTTCTCACTTTTGGGAGTTGCTGTAGTGTTTTGATCGCCTTAGAGACATCTATATATTGTTCGATGATCGTTTTGGAGGAGAAGTTCCGCTTGATCACCTCTGATGTTCTTTGGCGCTGTTCTTGCAGCGCATCATAGAAGTGTGTGTAGTTAGATGAGATGTAGGCACTGCTAAGCCCACGCTCTTTTTGAAGCTGGGTGATACTGCTGTTCATACTGATGATACTGTTGGTGATCTGCTGTATCTTCTCTCGCTCCTGATATTTGGTGTAGGCTTTTATACTGACAAAAGTGGACTGGATGACCAGAAATATCAAGGGGATCGAGAAGATCAGAAGAAAACGGTGTTGAAGGTTCGTATGTGATTTGATCGCACTTCCGATACGTGACCATAAAGAGGGATTTTTTCGAGCCTCTTCATCAAGCTGAATGAACTGTCTTAGTCGAAGGTCCTCTTTAATGATATGGTCTAGAAGCCAGTGTAGCAGGAACTCGACTGTATCGTAAGTGACCGATCTTTCATTTGTTGCAATGAGTTTCTCCCTGAGCTTAGGGAGTTCATCGATAAAATATTTGTGCTGTGCTTTATGGTGTTTGATATATTTTGCCGTCTCTTTTAGTGCCGTATGGTCCTTCATGTAGGACTCTTCCCGCTCAAAGTGATAGACGGTATAGGCTTCAAGTTCATCAAAGATCTTCAATATCTCCGATTTGGGAACATCATTCTCAATAGCATTGATCAGACGGTTGGTCAATGTGATCAATTGACGGTGATCTTCATCTACCTTATCGATACCGGTATTGAGTTCTGATCTCCATTCGATCGTTTGCATCTTCTAAGCCACCAAAATATATTTAAAGACAATCATTATAGCGGAAAAAAATCATATAAAAATTATATTTTGATGCTCAACGATCCAGCTTAAGAGGAAAAGAACCGGAATGAAGAGGAGTGTACTAAGGAGTATCAGGGTCGTAACATCCTTTGGACGGCAGTCATAGAGCGATGCGAGGTTGATGTTCGCAACGGCAAGGGGTGTCATCATCTCCATGAAGAGTACGCCTTTTGTCAGGGTATCAAGGTCTGTAAAGTGTAAAATAAGCAGTGTTGCCAATGGAACAAAGAGGAACTTCTGGCTTATCGTTCCAAGAAAGAGTCTAAAAGAGAGGTGATGTATCTTGATCCCCTCAAGGAACGTACCCAGTAAAAAGAGTTGCAGTACGATCCCCGCATATGCGCCCATTTTAAAGAACTCCTCGATTTGAGGAGGGAAAGAGATATGGTTGATATTTAGTAATATTGCAATAGCGGAGGCGGGAATGATAGGGATCTTGACGATATTAAACAGTGAGTCTTGAATACTGAAACTTCCGCGTGAGTAGATATAGACGCCGATAATATAGACCACAAAGACATTGGCGATATTGATGAGTGTGGTGTAGATGACGCTCTCTTGTCCAAAGAGTGCGATACCAAGCGGTATACCGATATTGCCCGTATTGCCTACGAATCCGGCGATCGTAAAGATGGCACGCTCTTTCATATCTGAAAATATGATCTTCCCGATAAAGAGGGTCGGAATCAGGAGCAGGGCAATAATACCCAAATAGAGCAACGGGACATATATGTGTTCGGTATGCAGTCTTGCGGTACTGAACCCCCATACCGTGACAAAAGGCTGAAGAAAATAGACCGACATCAAGGTAAGGGTCTTAGGGTGCATCTGCTCTTTAAAGATACGTTTTGCCATATAGCCGAGCACAATAAAGACATAGATAAAGAGTATGGAGAGTAGTGTATCTATCATGGGTCGTATTATAACGGTTTTGCCGTTATGCTAAGCTGTTCGATTAACATAGTTCTGGTATGATGTGCCTCACATTTTTACAGGAGTGTTCATGGACTTTTCAACCTTAGAGACATGGGGATATCTGGCTGTCGCCTTTTTCTCCTTCGGAGGCTCGTTCTTCATTGTTGCAGCGGCGGGGGTATTCTCCTATATGGGGCATATGGATCTGACACTGGCACTTGCCATTGCCGCATTCGCCAATTTTATGGGAGATAACTTCCTCTTCTATCTGGGACGCTATCAGAAAAAAGAGATACAACCCTATTTTGCCAAACATAAACGCAAATTGGCACTGGCAACACTTATCATGCGTAAATACGGCGTATGGGCGATATTTATCCAGAAATTCATCTACGGTGTCAAAACCCTTGTACCTCTCTCTATGGCGTTGGCGAAGTATGATTTCAAGAAGTTCATATTTTTCAATATATTCGCTTCGATCCTCTTTGTACTCGTTATTGGGCTCAGTGCCTACTATGCAAGTGAATCGATCATTGCATTCTTTACGGTGATACAGGAAAAACCGTGGTTGGCACCGTTGGCAATGGTAACGATATTGGGGGGAGTATGGTTATTATTGAATAAGATGACAAAGAAGAAGTGAATGAGGGGAAGAGTAGAGAGTAAGTAACAGGTAAGCTTTGCTACGCAAAACCTACCTAACTTACCTATCTTTTGCTCTGTACGAACTTTTCGATACGTCTGATACCTTCACGAATGGTCGTAATATCCGTTGCAAAGGAGAATCTGAAGTAGCCTTCCGCTCCAAATCCGATACCCGGAACAACGGCAACACCGGTCTCTTGAAGCAGTTCTTTACAGAAGTCGATGGACTTGTCGGCTACATCTTTGATGTTGACGAAGAGGTAGAACGCACCTTGCGGTTCGATCACGGAAAGTCCGTCGATCTCATTGAAGAGTTTGACCGCCTCTTTGGCTCTTGCTTCGAAGGCTTGTCTCATCTGCTCTATCTCATCGTCCACTTCACCCAAGAGTGCCGGAATAGCAGCTTTTTGTGTAATGGAATTGATGTTGGAGGTACTTTGGCTCTGAAGCTTGTTCATCGCGGCAATAAGCGCTTTGTTCGGGCTTGCAAGATATCCGAAACGCCATCCTGTCATCGCTACGGATTTACTTAGACCGTTGATCGTAACGGTTCTTTGGTACATATCTTCACTAATGCTTGCGGTTGCGGTGAAGTCGATACCGTAAACAAGCTTCTCATACATCTCGTCAGATGCAACAAGGATATCGGTACCTTTGAGTACTTCTGCCAACGCTTCGAGCTCCTCTTTGCTGTAAACCGATCCTGTTGGGTTGGACGGCGAGGTGAGAATAAGCATCTTCGTTTTAGGTGTGATGGCATCTTTTAACTGCTTGGGGGTGATCTTGAACCCGCTGATATCGTCGGTCATGATCGTTACGGGGTTTGCACCGGCATACTTAACCAGTTCAGGGTATGTCACCCAGTAGGGTGCGGGGATGATCACTTCATCATCAGGGTTGAGAACCGCTTGAAAAAGGTTGAAGAGCGACTGTTTCGCACCGTTACTGACAATGATGTCCGATGGTGTGTATGTGAGGTTGTTGTCACGCTCAAGTTTGGTAGCAACAGCATCAAGCAGGGCAGGGATGCCCGGCACGGCGGTATATTGCGTAAAGCCCTCTTCGATCGCCTTGATCGCTTCATCTTTGATACGTCTTGGTGTACCAAAGTCCGGCTCTCCGGCAGAGAAGGAGAGAATGTCTTTCCCTTCAGCCTTGAGATCTCTTGCCAAAGAAGAGATCGCGATGGTCAACGAAGGTGATAGTGTCTGTATGCGGTCTGAGAGTTTCAGTTCCATAAAGTTCCCTTAAGTTAGATCAAAATTATCGCAATTATAGCTAAAAGTGCTTGATAAGGGACTAAAGGGACTGACTTTAGAAGTCATACCCCAGTTTAATGAGTGTTTTCGTATCGGTTTTTTCAAATCCCTCCGAAGGCATGGCATCGTAGGTCACTTCCGCTTCAAGAGAAAGATTGAGCTTTTCAGCTACGGCGAACTTCACCCCAATGATGCTTGAGAGCTCGTAATCGTTCGAGAAGTCATCGAAGTTCTCCAATGCACCCACTTTGAAGTAGAGTGAACTTATTTCGTTGAGCGTACGGTTATACTCGATATACTGTGTCAATGCCCCGAAATCATCACTTGGTGTCGCATCGGTGTAGTTCTCGAAATTGTACGAGAGCCCGAGTGTGACCTTCAGTGATTGTAGCTTGTCCTTGAGAAGCTCCTTCCCTGTACCCAGTCCGATCCCTGTTTTACTGTCGAAGTTCCTAAACTCGTTTCTGAGCCATCGAAGCGAGAAGTATCCGAACCACCCGTCATGGATCATCTGCTCGAAGCGTAGCCAAGCTTTATACTCCTCATTGTCGCGTACATCATCGTTTTCCGAAATATAGATGCTACTGTCAAATGCGATCTTGAGATCTTGATCGTTGAGCCCGACAGTCGCATAGGTGAAGTTATAGGCTGCGTTGAAGTTGAGCGTTTCGGTATTTCCTGTCGTGTTGGCAAATCCCAGTGCGATATGCTGTTTAAGCTTCTTCTGCGCTTCTACCTTGGTCTCGGTACTGTATTTTGCCTTGACATCGGTAAGTTTGACCTCATCGGCAGAGAGTAGGCTTGTACTTAGACAGAGTCCCGTAAGCAAGAGTGATGGTCTGATCATAGTGTCTCCATTCGTAATATAGTTTTAAAGGGAAGAATTATAGGATAATAATATAGATAAAATATTATTTTTCAGGAGGTAAGGAGGCAGAAGCCTAATCCATGGAGTGGATAAAGCTGTCGTAGAGTTCGTCCAGTTCGTGATCCTTCTCTTTGATCTTCTGCTTTTTGGTCTCTGGCAGTGCATCTTCAAGTACCTCGATACGTCTAAGAAGGTACTGGAATATCTCTTTATTGACATCGGGTATCTTGTCGTGACTGAGCGGGCTTTTATCATATCCGCGTTTGAGTACACGCGCAGGGATGCCGATGGCGGTGGAGTCAGGCGGTACATCCTTGATGACCACGGAGTTGGCACCGACCTTGGAGTTGTCCCCGATGGTGATGTTCCCCAACACTTTGGAACCCGCACCGATGACGACATTGTTCCCGATGGTGGGGTGGCGCTTTCCTTTGTTGGTGCTGACCCCTCCGAGAGTGACCTGCTGGTATATGAGTACGTCATCTCCGATGACCGCGGTCTCACCAATGACCACACCGACCCCGTGATCGATGAACACACGCCGTCCGAACTTTGCGGCGGGGTGAATGTCTATCATGGTCAGGAACATCCCCAGTGCGGAGATGAGGCGCGGCAGGAACCGCAGTCCTTTTTGGTAGAACCAGTGTGCAATGCGGTGAAAGAAGAGCGCCCAGAGACCGGGGTAGTTAAAGAAGAGCTCAAATGTCGAGTGTAGTGCGGGGTCGTTGCGTTTGACATTGGTAAAATCCTCTTTGATCAGCTTAAAAACATTCACCGTGATAACTCCTTAGACGTGCATGCGCTTGTCACGCAGGGCTTGAATGGTCTTAAGATAGCTATTTTCACTTAAATAGAGGTAAATTTTGCCTAAAATCTCTCTTTTTTCCTCGTCACTGATAAGGTGGGACTCCTCGATCTTCTGTTTGAGCGCTTTGTCTATGATACCTGTATCGTAATCAAGGTCATCAAGCACATCCATGAGGTTCTGCGCCTCGATGATATGTTCGATGTGATACGATCCCTCCTCGTCAAAACGGATAACCGCTTCGGTAGGGTGGGTAAAGAGGTTGTGCTTCATTCCCAATACCTCCTGATAGGCACCCGTAAGGAAGAACCCGATGAAGTACTCCTCTTTGCTTAGGTCGATATCGTGCAGGTAGAGCGGAAGCTCTCTGTTGAAACCGATCTCGCCGTCGGAGTCACAGGTAATATCCCAGATGCTTGCGGGGTTGCTTGGTTTGCTATCGAGGTGACTTAGCGGCATGATGGGGAAGTGCTGAGCCAGACCCCAGAAGTCCGGAAGCGACTGGAATGCGGAGAAGTTGACCAGATACTTCTCCTGAATACGGTCTTGAAGCTTTTTTAGCTCATCGGTACTCTCGTTCTTAAGCAAAGCGATCGCTTTTTTGATGATGAGGTTCACCAATATCTCGGTATTGGAGCGGTCCTCAAGGTCGATGTATCCTAGATCGAAGAGTGTTAAGAGGCTCTCCATATGGTCGAGCGCATCATGCAGGTACTCTCTGGCATTGGTGCGTTTAATGGTGTTGTAGAGGTCAAAAAGCTCTTGGATAAGTGGTGGGTTCTTCTCTTTGAGCCTGAGGCATTTTTCGTTGTATTCTTGTGAGAAGAGCTCCAGTACAGGAGCGACAAGTACGGAGTGTGATGCGGCAATGTATCGTCCTGACTCGGTAAAGATATCGGGTTCGTCGACCCCTTTGCGTTTGGCGATCTCCTGCATGAGGTAGACCACATCGTTGGCGAACTCGCTTAGCGAGTAGTTGCGCTCCTGTGCACTACCGTGCTGGGAGTACTCTACGGCAAGACCTCCACCTATATTGATGGCACTAAGAGCCGTAGCCCCGCGGTTTTTGAGGTCGGCATAGATGTTCCCTGCTTCACGCAACGCTTTTTTCAAGGGTGCGATATCACCCATTTGCGAACCGATATGAAAATGGATCATCCAGAGATTTTTGAGTAGTGTATGCTCTTTGAGGATCTCATAGGCTTCAAGCAGTTCGGTAGATGTCAGCCCGAACTTGGAGGAGTATCCGCCGCTTTTTGCCCAGATGCCTATGCCCGAACTGTGTAGTCTGATACGCATACCTATCTTCGGTGCAACGGGGTTTGCAGTCTCTTTGTTAAATTCGTCATTGACCTCCACAATGGTCTCAAGCTCGCCGATCCCTTCAATGGTCACGGTGATGTTGTGTCCCATCTTCGCGGCGATGAAGCAGAGTGCGATCATCTCTTTATCTTTGAAGCCGTTTACGGTAATAGGCGCGCCCAACGGGGTTTTACTCATTGCAATGATCAACTCCGCTTTGCTTCCTGCTTCAAGTCCGTAGTTGTAGTCTGCGGAGACATCCATGAGGCTGTTGACGAAGTTGGGGAACTGGTTGACCTTGAGCGGGAAAACGGCATGAAAGTCACCTTGATAGTTAAATTCGCGTTTGGCTTTACGGAAGGTCTTGAAAAGGGTGGATATCTGTTTTTCGATCAGGTGAGGGAAGCGAAGCAGAAGCGGGCCTTTGTAGCCTTTTTCGCGTATCTCTTGTGTCAGTTGTAGCAAGGAGGGTTTGGATGCATGGTTGATCTTGATCGTATCGTTATCAATGATGAAGTTGTCATCTCCCCAGATGGAGAGTCCGAAATGTTTCATGGCTAGCCCCAAAATCTAATATTCTGCCGATTATACCAAAACTTAATCTAATCTTACCTATAATCTATCGTATGAAGCAGCAATTCATCCGATGGGAACAAGACCATGATAAGCTGCGGCTCTACGCTAGAGGTGATTGGACACTTCACACCGTGCCGCAGATCGAAAAAGCACTTAGCAAACTGCCCCATGCAAAGCAGATAGTGTTGGATCTCTCAGGCATTAAGGATTTTGATAGTTCGGGAGTACTGCTTTTTATCGCTACGCTCGATCGATTGAAGCAGTGGGGAGAGGTGAAGGTCTCAGGTTACAGTACTGCACAAAAAGAGATGTATGAGATGCTGCTTTCTCATATGGCCTCTGATATCCCTCCAAGAGGTGAGAGCTTTCTTGAGAATCTGGGAAAGGCAACACTCTCCCGCCTCCGTGACATACGGGACTTCATCACTTTTCTAGGAGAGCTCTTCTCTACGTTCCTCTATGTCTTGTGGCATCCAGGTAAGATACGCATTAAAGAGACTGTCTACCATATCCATCAGTCGGGCTTCAATGCCCTTGTGATCATCGCCATGACATCTTTTTTAGTCGGTATGGTTATCGCCTACCAAGGGGTGGTGCAGTTGGAGAAGTTCGGTGCGGATATCTTCATCGTTGATACGGTGGGGATCTCCATCGTACGGGAACTCGGCCCGATGATCACCGCCATTGTCATTGCCGGCCGTAGCGGTTCGGCCTACACTGCGGAGATAGGTGCAATGAAGATCACCGAAGAGATCGCAGCGATGCGTACGATGGGGTTCGATCCTTATAACTTTTTGGTCTTACCGCGTATTTTTGCACTGGTGATCTCTCTGCCACTGCTGATCTTCTTCTCCGATGTTGTCGGTATCTTCGGTGGTATGGTCGCTTCCCAGATGCAAACGGGGATCTCGTTCGATCAATTCATCAGCCGTCTGAACGAAGTGCTGGGTGTAGAGCACTATATCCTAGGGATGATCAAAGGGCCTGTCTTTGCTTTTGTCATTGCAGCTATAGGCTGTTTTAGGGGGTTTCAGGTCTCTGACAATACCGAAAGTATCGGTTTACATACGACCGCATCGGTGGTCAACTCCATCTTTTTGGTCATTGCGTTCGATGCGCTCTTCTCAGTGATCTATACGGAGCTTGGATTATGAGTTGTGTCATAGAGGCAAAAGGGATCGTGACACGGTTTGGAAAACGGACGATCCATGACGAGGTTGATTTGCATATTGATGAAAAAGAGATCTACGGTATCCTAGGGGAGAGCGGTTCGGGAAAATCGGTACTGATGAAAGAGATGATCATGCTCTTAAGACCGCAAGCAGGACGCATTACGGTTCTGGGGAAGGAGCTAGGAAGTATCAGTTACCATGAAGCGCAGGAGCTTCGCAGTAAGTGGGGTGTGCTCTTTCAGTTCGGGGCGCTCTACTCCTCCATGACCGTTGCGGAGAATATTGAGGTACAGCTGAAGGAGTACACCTCCTTGAGTGCGAATATGCGACAAAAGCTCGTACGATCGAAGATCGCACTTGTCGGGCTCGATGCGAGTGTCGGAGCGCTCTATCCCAGTGAGCTGAGCGGCGGTATGATCAAGCGTGCGGCACTGGCACGGGCACTTGCCATGGAGCCTCGACTACTCTTTTTGGATGAACCCACATCAGGGCTCGACCCCGTAGGTGCGCGTAATTTTGATAAACTTATTGTAGAATTACGGGATATGCTTGGTATTACGGTGGTGATGATCACCCATGACCTTGACAGCATCTTCAATATCGTCGATCGTATGGCGGTACTTGCCGATAAGCATGTGGTCGCCGAAGGGTCGATCAAAGAGGTGTTGCAGGTGGAGCATCCGTTCGTCGAAGCCTTTTTCAAGAACGAATATACCAAAGAGAAGTTCGCCGATAAACTCAAAGAGGAGAAGTAGATGTACAGCAGAGTCAACTATACGATCGTCGGATTGTTCGTACTTCTGTTCGGAATAGGAATGGTGGCCTTCTCTTTTTGGCTGGCGAAATACGGTCTGGAGCAGAAGTACGACCTCTATAAGGTCTATATGCGCGAATCTGTTGCCGGACTCTCCAAGGACTCTGTGGTCAAGCTGCACGGGGTCGATATAGGACGGGTCAAGAGTATACGTATAGACCCTTCGGACATCGAGCGGGTGGAGGTCGTTCTGGCAGTAAAAGAGGGAACCCCTATTAAAGAGGATATGGTCGCACATACGACCATGCTCGGTGTTACGGGACTTTTAGCCATCGAGATCAACGGCGGTACCAATGGTGCAAAGACCTTAAGAGCCGATTCCCAACATATTCCCGTGATCCCTTCGGAGCCCTCATGGTTTGAGCGTACTAAAACGCAGGTGATCTCACTGGCTGAACGTCTCAATAGCCTTGTTGCGCAGACAGAGAAGCTCTTGAACGATCAAAATATCCAAGCAGTAGGCAAGATATTGGCGCATACGGAAGCGTTGAGCAAAAAGAGCATCTTGCTAGTCGATGAGATCAATGCGACCGTATATGCCTACCGTG
Organism: Sulfurovum sp.; assembly: GCA_027063305.1. GTDB lineage: Bacteria > Campylobacterota > Campylobacteria > Campylobacterales > Sulfurovaceae > Sulfurovum. The sequence continues at coordinate 106,645 of JAMORY010000025.1, forward strand.
AAGCGGTAGGCGGTTTTAACCGTGATCTTGAACGTATGACCGATGCCTTTGTCCGAGTGAGTGATGAGAGCATCCCTGCGATCAAGAAGCTCAAAGAGACAAGCCGCAACTTCAACCGTGTGACGTTAAAGGTCGAACGCACGCTTGATAGAGGGGACTATAATGTCAAGAAGATACTTGAACCGGTACTGGTCGATATTGAGATCCTTTCGGCACAGATAGGTGATATCGCACGAGAGCTCGAAGCCAATCCCAGCGATATTCTTTTTAGATCGCATAAACGAACACACGCCCCCGGAGAGTAATGATGAGAGAGATAGCCGTAGCCGCACTAAGCACACTCTTACTGACAGGATGTATGCAAGAGAGTCTGCCGCCGATCACCCAGTATACATTGGTATCGACCGGTATCTCTTCTGTGTCGCATAGCCCTTATGCCCATAAGGTCTTACAAGTGGCCTACCCGCAAAGTCTCTCTTTACCTATGGGAGTTCGTATATACTACTCCTACGGGCCGATGGAGAGAGGAAAGTATGAGAATGCGTACTGGGCATCGGCCGTAGGACAGATGGTACAAGGGAGGTTGATAGAGAGATTGAGCGCTGCAAAACTCTTTAAGGCGGTGATCCCCTATAGCTCAAGCGCCAATGCGGATATGCGTCTTGAGAGTGTGATATACGATTTTTCACACCATATTCGGGGTGATACCTCCTATGCGGTACTCTCCATACGTTTTACCCTTATCGATACACAAACGGGAGAGGTGATCAAGAGTAAACGTTTCAGCTACAAGGAAACGACCCCAACCATAGATGCCAAAGGGTTCGTGCTGGCACTCAACAGAGCGATGGCACGGATGGAAAGGTCGCTGATATCATGGATTTTATCAAAAAAGTAATATTTGGGTAATGATCTTAAGCTATACTGCACGAATAGAATGAATTAAAAGGAATCGTGTTATGTATGCTTCTCTATCAAAAATGTTGGTTTACGGATGGATTAGTGTAGGGGTGTTGTATGTAACACACTCTCTACTGTTACATTTTCATAAGTTACCCTATTAACTTTAGTACAACACGATATAATAGCATCAAAAACCGAAGGTGGTAAGATGCGTATCGTGTGGTTCTCTCTATTGATTCCCCTCACACTTCTAGCACAAGATCAAATACACTACTCTATCAGTGAGTGTCAAGCGTTCAACAATCTCAAACATACGAAGAACACACATTATGTTGTTTTGAAAAAAGGGCGAACTTATCGCGTTAAACAGCACCATAAAGGTCAATACCTGATCGTGATCGAGGGGGAAACACCCTCTCAACGCTGGGTAGATGAAGCGTGTCTGTCACCAAAGGAGGGTGCTTCTGCTACTGTAGGAACGACTGAAAAGAAGCAACTACAGGCGGTATCGTCACGCAATCTGCTTGCCCTTTCATGGCAGAACGCTTTTTGTGAGACACACCGTCATAAGCCGGAGTGTCAACGTAGTATCAAAGAGCGTTTCTTTTATAGTAAAAAGAGAATGGATGACAAGCTGACCCTTCATGGGCTTTGGCCACAACCTAGAAGTAATATCTATTGTGACGTACCCAGACGATGGGTGATCGCCGATAAACATGGAGCATGGGATAAACTCCCCGAACCGGCAATAACGCCATTGACCAAAAAAGCGCTTCAAGAGGTGATGCCGGGTGTGGTCTCGAACCTTCACCGCCATGAGTGGATCAAGCACGGTACATGCTACGGAACGGATGCGGAAGCCTATTTTCAAGATGCTATCGCACTTACGCAAGAGGTATCACGTTCAAAAGTAGGGAGGTACTTACAGGCACACACTGGAAAACGTGTAACGCTTAAGCGTATTCGTGAACTTTTTGACGAGAGTTTCGGAAGAGGTGCAGGGTCGCATGTGGAGCTTCGCTGTCAGCGGGGTATGATCTCTGAACTATGGCTTCACCTTGGTGGCACGTCACACAGACTCTCCGAACTTCTTCATAAAGGTAAGAAGGTCTACAGCAGGTGTCAAACGGGTATTGTCGACAGAGTAGGGTTCCAAAAGTAACGGCATGAAAATAAGAGGATAGTCGATGGCAGACAAACAGGATGTGCTTGAGGCACTCAAACATAGCAACCTCTTTTTGACAGGCGGCGCAGGAACGGGAAAGAGCTACATCACCAACGAGGTGATAGCGCATTACCGTAAAACGGGTAAACAGGTCGTCTCTTTAGGTTCGACAGGGGTGAGTGCGGTGAACATAGGCGGTTTTACCGTACACAGTTTCTTTATTTTCGGTATCGCTTCGAACTTCGAAGAGCTCGCTCAACATGACAAACGCGCCAAGAAGCGCTTGGGTGAGCTGAAGAAAGTACTTAAAGCGACCGACCTTATCATTATTGATGAAGTATCCATGGTAAGTGCCGACCTGCTCGATATGATCGCCTATCGTTTGAACGCCTACGGATACCTTGGTAAAGTGATGTTCGTTGGAGATTTCTTTCAGTTGCCTCCGGTACAAAAACAGCAACGTAACCCGCATGATATTTTTGGACACAAGCTCTATGCTTTCGAGTCTTTGGCGTGGGAGCGGTTTGATCTGACGGTCATCGAGTTAAAAGAGATGAAGCGCACTCAGGATGCGGAGTTTACTTACATTCTCTCCAAAGTACGGCAAGGTGTGTGCGATGAGGAAGTACTGTACTATATGCACAGACTCTGGAACAATAATGGACTGAAAAGAGATCCGACCGCACTTTTTGGGCGTAATGTAGAGGTGGAGCAGACCAACCGTGCAAGGCTGAACGAACTCGATAGCGAAGAGACGATTCTCTTTGCCAATATAGAGATGTTCGGCAGTGTCAATGAGAAGAAGCTTGAGGGGTGGAAAAAGTTGCTTCCCGTCTCCGAACAGCTTACCTTGAAAGAGGGGGTGCCTGTTCTTTTTACCGTTAACAAATGGGGCAAGTTCGTTAATGGAGAGCGCGGTATCTTGCGTACGATCGAAGATGACTACCTTATCGTTGAAAAAGAGAATGAGTATGTGCGTGTGGAGCGTCATGATTTCGATCTTCTGGATATGGTCGTTAAAGATGACGGCACGATAGAGACGATGACACAGGCTACCCTTTCGCAGTTTCCGCTAAAGCTCGCATATGCCGTGACCATTCATAAATCACAGGGGATGAGCATCGATAATCTGGTCTGTAATGTCGACCATATCTTTGCTCCGAGCCAGTTCTATGTGGCGATATCCCGTGCGGTCGATCCGAATTTTTTGAAGATTGATTTTTCTCGTGGGGACCTGACACGCTATCTACAGCGTGTGATCCATGTCGATGAGAGAGTGCGTGAATACTACCGAAACCTCACTGCTTAAAGGGTTACGGTAAAGACGGCACCTTCATCATCGTTATGTACTTCTAGCATGCCGCCGCAGTGCTCCTCTACAATGATCTTACTCATGTAAAGCCCCAATCCCGTACCGTCCTTTTTGAGTTTGGTCGAGAAGTACGGATCGAAGACCTTTGGCAGGATATCATCAGGGATACCTCCGGCATTATCTTTGACGATCAGTTTTTTACCTTCGATGATCACCGTAATATGCGGATCTTTCACCTCTTTTTCCAAAAGTGCGTCTTCGGCATTCTTGATGAGGTTCAATATCACTTGTCTAAGTTCATTCTCATAGGTCTCAAAGTTCACACTCTCGGCTTTCTGGATAATATTGAGTTTGATATTGTTGTTCTCCAGTGTACTTTCAATGATCCCGAGCACACTCTCAAGGATGGATTCAAGATTACTCTCAACTTTGTCTTTAGTCGATTTAAAGAAGTTCCTAAAGTCATTGATGGTTGTGCTTAGGTGTTGTGCGAAACCGTTGATCTTCTTCGCAAGCTCAATAGCCTTTTCATGGGTCAACTTCTCTCTTTGTGCACTTATCTGTAGCGTAACAGCGGTCGTAGTAATGGCATTGAGCGGTTGTCTCCACTGGTGTGCGATCATATTGATCATCTCTCCCATCTGTGCCAAACGTGACTGTTGTTGCATCAACTCTTGTGTAATACGGTTTTTTTCCTCTTCTTCCTTGACCTTTTCTTGCAGAAGTTCACTTTGGGTGATATCAAGACGGATAGAGATGTAGGAGTCAACGATACCATTGGCATTATAGAGTGGCTCGACATGGGCATAGACCCAATAGAAACCGCCATCTTTTGTTCTGTTCTTGATCTTTCCGCTCCATCCATGACCGTGAGCGATCTTCTCCCAAAGTTCTTTGAATACCTCTTTCGGCATATCGGGGTGACGGACGATATTGTGGGATTGTCCTATCAGCTCCTCTTTGCTGTATCCGGATATCTCACTGAACGCCTGTGATACATCGATGATCTTTCCTTTTAGATCGGTAATGGAACTGATGATGTATTTATCCGATACAATACGAAGTCTACGCTCATCTTCGATCAGTTTGGCAAGGGCGATCAACATCAGGATAAATATCATTATACTCAATGCGGTCAAAAGGTTGACAATAATAAAGATACTTCGTACATCACGGAGTTCCTTATGAATATATCTGTTGCTCTCTTCTTGAATGAACGCTCCTACGATATTGAGGGAGTTGAGTGCTTTACTGATCGTCTCATACCATATAACGGGATCGACCTTTGTATGGTCCATGTTCTGATAGATCATATATTTTCGCATCATCTCTATCTTTTTGAAGAACGGCTTTTGAAGCTGTTCCTTATAGAGTGCAATGGCTTTTGGCGATGCATAGATCAAAAAAGACTTCTCTTTCTCTTTTTCCATAGAGAGAATACTAGTAAAGAGAATACGTGGTCTGAGACTTGTGACCTTTTGAGAAGTGATCGTCACTCCCAATGCACGTTCGATACCGCGGTACTCTTTTATATAAAGAAGGTTACTGTAGGCAAGAATATGAGATGTGATCACCGGTACATGTGAATCGATCGCCAGCTTGGAGATCTTTTGCAAGAACGTATCGGTCAGATAGGTGTAGGATTGAATGATCTCATTATATGTCAGATCGTCTTGAGTAATAGAGTTTCTGATATTGTGTAAAGGATCGATCACTTCGGTAATGAAGTGTTTGGCATCATAGAGCGTATCCATGTGGCTTTTTGCAAAGTTCTCCAGATTGATGATGGCAAGATCGGTCATTTTTTTCTGCTGTATAAGCCTTGTACGGAAAGAGGAGTTCTTATCGAGTACGAACCCGCATGAGAGTCCACGCTCTTTTTGTAGGTTATGGATCGTATCGGCCAGTTTCGTACTGAATGCAATCTTGTCTTTGAGTAGTTGAAGTGTATGGATCTTCTGATAACTGTTATAGAGAATAAGGCTACCTAGAAAAATAAGGATCGCCGCCAAAATAGAGATTGGAATAAAAAGTTTCTGTTTTCTTGAAAAATGAATATGCACGGTCTCTTCTATACTTTACTTTTATATTTTTAAAGGTTCATCTTCTATAGGATGAGCTTTCTATAATTATAGTCTAAAAATATATCTTAACTATCTTAAGATGGAATTATTTTCCTTTACCTGTAACTATTTTTACAGATCCCCCCTCTCTAATATGTAAAAGACGCTCTTTTATCAACGTGACATCACCGTCAAGTTCAATGAAATTATATTCATTATCAAGATCGATCGTAAGCGATCTTGGTACCTCCCCATAGAAGCTGCCGATCCTTCCTAGCGCTCTAAGCGGGGTGAAGATAAAAAAGCGTCTTTTACTCATAAGCATGAAAGGGGTCATCAATAGGTGTGCAGGCAGGAGCAGTAGTGCGGCAAGTAGATATTTTGCCATACCGTGCTTAAGCAGACCGAAGCGTAAGGTCTCAGAGATAAAAATATGTTGCAGATCCCCCATGTTTCCCGCAGAGAAGAGGAAGCATTCGTCATTGAGTAAAAAGAGATGGTGTTTTTGGGATACTGGTCTCTTCCCCTCTGCCAGCATCTGGAGGATATCTTCTATCTTGGGGGCACGATGTATCTTGGCAACGACATTGAAGGAACCTACGGGGTTTACAATAAAAGTAGGGAGGTTATCAAGACGGTGGAGTCTGTGTACAACACGTCTGATAGTACCGTCACCGCCATGGATGATCACATAGTCATAGCAAAACCCGTCCCAATCGTTTATCTCATCGAGTATTCGAACAGAATCGATCGATAATGCAGGGTGTTCCACCTTTTTTCCAATAGATAGAATGCGCATTTATGCCCCCTCCTTCGCCCGTAAATTTTGAGGCGATTATAGCACCTTAAAGATGAAAAACATGTGGATGTAATCGCATATTTATCACATTTTGACTATAATATAGCCCTTATTTCACCCTTTATAAAGGACACACTTTATGTCACAGCCAGTAGAAAACTTAGATGAAGTTCTAAAGAGTCATAAACTCTCTAAAGAGGAGTATGAAGATATCCTTCGTATCCTTGACGGTCGCCATCCGAACATTGTAGAGATCGGTATCTTCTCCGCAATGTGGTCAGAGCACTGCTCATACAAGTCAAGTAAAAAATATCTGAACGGTTTCCCGACCAAAGCACCATGGGTCATCCAAGGACCGGGTGAGAATGCCGGTGTCATCGATATCGGTGACGGTATGGCGGCAGTCTTTAAGATGGAGAGCCACAACCACCCATCGTTCATTGAGCCGTTCCAAGGTGCGGCGACAGGTGTTGGTGGGATCCTTAGAGATATCTTTACCATGGGAGCACGTCCTGTAGCCAACCTCAATGCTTTGCGTTTTGGTAAGGTCAGAGGCAACGATGAGACAGCCAAGTACCAAAGACACCTAGTTCGCGGTGTGGTTGACGGTATCGGAAGCTACGGGAACTGTATGGGTATTCCTACCATCGGTGGTGAAGTGAGCTTCGATGAGAGCTACAATGGTAATATCCTTGTCAACGCCTTCTCTTTGGGGCTTGTGAGGTCCGATGAGATCTTCCTTGGTGTGGCATCGGGTGTGGGTAACCCTGTGATGTATGTCGGTTCTAAAACAGGACGTGACGGTCTTGGCGGTGCGGTAATGAGTTCAGACTCCTTTACCGAAGAGTCAAAATCACTCAGACCGACTGTTCAGGTAGGTGACCCGTTTACTGAAAAACTGCTTCTTGAAGCGTGTCTTGAGCTCTTCCAGACCGATGCGATCGTCGGTATTCAGGATATGGGTGCGGCAGGACTGACCTCAAGCTCATTCGAGATGGCAGGAAAGACAGGTGCTGGGCTTAGAATGGATCTTGACAAAGTACCCGCACGTGAAGAGGGAATGACCCCGTATGATTTCATGCTTTCAGAGTCTCAGGAGCGTATGCTTATTTGTGCGAAGAAGGGTAGAGAGCAGGAGATCATCGATATCTTCGAGAAGTGGGAACTTGATGTTGCCGTTATCGGTGAAGTAACTGACACAGAGCGTATGGAGCTCTTCTGGCATGGTGAGAAAGTGTGTGATATGCCGATCGCTCCGGTAAGTGAAGAAGCACCGATCCTTGAGCGACCGACAGCACGTCCGGCATACCTCGATGAAGTCAATGCCAAAACAGTCGATGACTTTGCCCCTGTAGCTGACCAAGAAGCGTATGAGAAGCTTTTGGCATCACTTGAAGTCGTGGACAAAGCATGGGTCTACAACCAATACGACTCCATGGTACAGACCAACACGACCAAACATCCCGGAAGCCTTGACGCATCAAGTATCCGTGTTAAAGAGAACGGTAAAGCGCTTGCGATGAGCTCGGATTGTAATCCTCGCTACTGCTACATCGACCCTAAAGGCGGTGCGGCATTGGCGGTGGTCGAGTCTGGACGTAACGTAGCGATGAGTGGTGCGAGACCACTCTCCATTACCGACTGTTTGAACTACGGGAACCCTGAGAACCCTGAAGTGATGTGGCAGTTCGCCCAAGGGTGCGAGGGGATCAAAGAGGCGTGCAGCGAGCTTAATACACCGGTAGTTTCCGGAAACGTATCGCTTTACAACGAAACCAACGGTGTCTCCGTCTTCCCAACCCCTGCCATTGCAATGGTAGGACTCAATGACGATGAGAACAAAGTCCTTCCTTCTGCATTCCAGAAAGCAGGATCTCACATCGTATTGGTAGGAGAGACCAGAGGTGAGTTTGGCGGATCGCTCTACATTAAAGAGCTTTACGGTGAAACGGTTGGAAAACTGCCAAGTTTTGACTATGAGAACGAGTTGAAGCTCTGGGATCTTGTGATCGAAGCGAACAAAGCAGACCTGCTTCTCTCTGCCAAAGATGTCAACCTTGGCGGTGTAGCGATCGCACTGAGCAAGATGGCAGCAGTAGGCAACCATGGTGTACGTGCGGATGTAAGTGTCATAGACAGCCGTGATATCTTCGATGAGTCCCAAAGCCGCGCACTGCTTGAAGTTGAGAGTGTAGAGAAGCTTGACAAACTGATGGAGATGGTTCAGAAGCTTGGACTCAAAGCTGAAGTGATCGGTACTGTCGGTGGGGATGAAGTACGTGTTAATGAGGTGCAGCTGCCGCTTGAGAAAGTGAAGGATGTCTATTTCAATACGTTTGCCAGAACGATTGAGCAGGATCTGTAAAAGTATCATGTCATTCCCAACTTGCACCCCAAGGGTATTTCCTTCGGGTATTGGGAATTTTAAAAGAGTGTAGGGTAGGTGCTCACAGGAAATGCCCTTGGGGTGCAATTGCCTACCTTTCTAACGTCTAAATACTAATAAACCTTTTTAGTGTATTAGGGTTTTCTTTCCACCTTTTTAAAAAAGGTGGAGCCAAAAGCGTTGTAGTCGCAATTGTGCGGGCGATGCTTGATGCGCCTTGCTTCGCAAATATGGGCGCATACGCATCTGCACAAAAAGTGCGACTACAACAAAGAATATTATGAAGAAAAAGAGAGATTAATTAAATGAGAGCATTACTAAGTGTAAGTGACAAAGCGGGTATCGTTGCGTTCGCGCAAGGATTGGAGAAGCTTGGATGGGAGATCATCTCTACAGGTGGAACGTATAAGAAGCTTTCCGAAGCGGGTGTGAAGGTCATTGAGATCGATGAGGTGACGAAGTTCCCTGAGTGTTTTGAGGGGCGTGTGAAGACACTCAACCCTTATGTGCATGGCGGTATCTTGCACAAGCGTGGTGATGAAGCGCATGTGGCTCAGGCAAAAGAGCTTGGTGTAGAGGGTATCGACCTTGTATGTGTGAACCTCTACCCGTTCAAAGAGACCATTGAGAGAACCGATAACTTTGGTGAGATCATCGAGAACATCGATATCGGTGGACCAACCATGGTCAGAAGTGCGGCAAAGAACTTTAACGATGTGCTTATTGTAACCGATGTCAACGACTACAGTGCGGTTCTTGCTGCACTTGAGAACAAAGAGGACTCTCTTGAGTTCAGACGCAACCTGATGATCAAAGCGTTCGAGCATACCGCAGCCTATGACAGTATGATCGCCAACTATATGAACGGGCGTTTCAATGACGGGTTTGGTGCGTACCAGTTTATTACCGGCAAGAAAGTGTTTCAGACACGTTACGGAGAAAACCCGCATCAAGACGGTGCGCTTTATGAGTTTAACAACCACTTTAGCGAGAACTTCAAGCAGGTCAAAGGTGAAGCAAGCTTCAACAACATTAACGATGTCAACGGTGCGCTGAAGATCGCTTCAAGCTTCGGGGATGAAAATGCCGTATGTATCGTCAAGCATGGGAACCCGTGTGGATTTGCCATTAAAGATACACTCCTTGAAAGTTACGTAGAGGCACTTAAGTGTGACCCTGTTTCTGCCTTTGGTGGTGTAGTGGCAGTCAATGGTGTGGTCGATGCCGAGCTTGCCAAGAAGATGAACGAGATCTTCCTTGAAGTGGTGATGGCAGCAGACTTTACTCCTGAAGCGCTTGAAGTATTTGAGAAGAAAAAACGCCTCAAACTCTTTGCACAAGGTGGAGAGAAACTTGTGATGAGCAAAGACAAGTACGACTTCAAACACGTTGACGGTGGATTTGTCTTCCAAAACTCAGACTGCATCTGTGACAACGAAGTGCACAATGCTGAGTGCAAGTCTGAAAACCAAGCAACTGCACAAGAGATGAAAGACCTTGAGATCGCTTGGAAGGTTGCTGGGCTTACGAAATCAAACTGTGTCGTTTACGTCAAAGACTCTGCGATGGTTGCCGTAGGTATGGGAATGACCAGCCGTGTCGATGCAGCACAGTGTGCGCTTAAAAAAGCAAAAGAGATGGGACTGGATGTTACCGGTGCTGCTATGGCTTCTGAAGCCTTCTTCCCGTTCCGTGACTCGGTTGATGCAGCAGCCCAAGCAGGTGTTAGTGCTATTATCGAACCGGGTGGAAGCATCCGTGACGACGAAGTGATCGAAGCAGCGAATGAGCACGGAATCTCGCTTTATTTTACGACGGTAAGACACTTCCTGCACTAAAAGCTGTTTGCTTTTAGTGAGTGAAGAGTGAATAACAAATAGTGAATAGTGTGGGTATGCTTTTCTGTCGAAAAGCTTTTATTTTAAGGATGAGTTAATGTAACTTATATGAAATTTCCTCACTCCTCACTCCTCACTCCTCACTCCTCACTCCTCACTCCTCACTCCTCACTTGAAACTGGTACATCATAATAGACGCAGCCACCGCCACATTGAAACTCTTAATTCCCTCTTCCATCTCAATGGTCACCACTTCATCACACAGTGCCAAGATATCATCGCTGATACCGAGTTGCTCGTGCCCCATCAGCAGTACCCATTTTTGCGGTACTTTTACTTGTGAGAGTGGAGTGGAGTCGGGGGTGACCTCGGCAGCGAAGATGCGGTAGCCCTGGGTTTTGAGTGCGGTTATCGTCTCTTTAATATCCCCATAGCAGTGGTAGTGCAGTTTGCTGATGTGCCCCATGCTTACCCGTACGGCACGGCGGCTGTAGGGATGCGGTCCCTGTTTGGGAACGAGGTAGCTCTTTACTCCCAGTGCGGCGGCACTTCTTGCAATGGCACCGATGTTGTCCGAGTTACTGATCTCGGTAAGCATCAAAATGTGATCATCCAGTGCTTCTAACGGCGTTTCTTCAGGAC